>NZ_LMLK01000022.1:0-547179 GCF_001422605.1 Erwinia sp. Leaf53 | reverse complement strand
CGGCATCCACTTCCCGCTGATTCAGGGCACGGAAGTGGCGATTGCCTTCCACGAAGGCGACCCCGATCGCCCGTATATCGCCCATGCGCTGCACGACTCCCGCCACACTGACCACGTGACGGAAAAGAACGGCACCCGCAACGTGATCCGCACCGCCGGACTGAACAAGCTGCGCATGGAAGACCGGCGCGGGGAAGAGCATATCAAGCTGAGTACCGAGTACGGGGGTAAGACCCAGCTTAATCTGGGGCACAACGTTGACAATGACAGGCTGCAACGGGGGGAAGGTGCAGAACTGCGAACGGATGACTGGGTGAGCATTCGCGGCGGTAAAGGAATTTTGCTGACCGCGGATGCTCAGCCTGACGTCGGCGGTAAAATGCTCGAAATGGACGAGGCCATCGCCGAGCTGGAGCAGGCGCTAACGCTGGCGAGAAGCCTGGCAAAAGCGGCGCAGAATGCAAAAGCAACCCCGGGGGATACCGACAGCCAGAAAGCCTTAAACCGGTCGCTGAAGTACCTTAAGAGGGCCGGGATGATCGCCAGCGCGCCGGCGGGTATCGGCATCGTCAGCCCGGCGGCGGTCCGCGTGGCATCGGGAAGCGAAAGCGTGGGCCTGATGTCGGGGGGCAATACCGATATCAGCGCCGGGGAAAACGTCACGGCGGCGGCGGGAGAGGCGGTAAGCCTGTTTGCTCAGTCGCAGGGTATGAAACTGTACGCGGGCAAAGGTAAGGTCGATATCCAGGCGCAGGGCGGTGAGCTGTCGATGCTGGCGAAAAACGACATTGAAATCACCAGCACAGAGACAACCGTCACCATAACGGCGGCAAACGAGCTGATACTGGCCTGCGGCGGCGGTTACATCAAACTGAGCGGCGGAAACATCGAAATCGCCGATCCGCAGAACATCCTGTTTAAGTCAGCGAACTGGCAGAAGATGGGCAAAGCGGATCTGCGAATACCTCCGCTGAAGCTACCAACAGGATTCGAAGAGCGCTTCACCGTCAGAGATCAGAAGACCGGTGAAATAGTTCCTTATGCCCGCTACCGGATAACGACAGAAAAGGGTGAGGTATTTGAAGGAAGAGCTGATGCCAAAGGAAAAACAGTCAGCGTTTATACCGGAACACCTGAATCAATAAAAGTCGAGCTGCTGTAACTCATGGACAGGAGAACGCTGTAATGTCTCAAATATTGGGAACGTCGTCGGCTCGCACATCAGCGGTGCCAAAAGAGCCGATCGTTGAACGTTTGCCGGCAAAAGTATTCTTTGCCTCTGCGTCATTGTCCACTTCTGTGGCGGGTGCTGTTGCCATGGGGGCGGCAGATACCGCGTTGGGTAGTGCCATCGCCGCGCGTGCCAGCACGGCGGCGGCGACCATGGGTGAAGGATTAACACTTAATCCCTTCACTGTCTTGATCATGGGATTATTTTATACGCCCAGCCTGGGAAACTCCGATCTGCCTCCCGACCAGCTGTATCAAAACCTGATCAATGGCCAGATCATGGTCGGGGCATTCACCCGGGGAACGGAGACGGTAGCACAACATGACTACGTGCCCGAAGAAGAACTCAGACAGATTGCCGGGCAAAAGGGGTCAGTGCGGACTCGGGTTCGTTTACGTGTTGAGCTGGATGCTCAGACGGGTGAAAAGATCACCAGAAGCTATCAGGTGGGTGAGGGGAGCGGGCTGGATCGTGTCCGGGTCCGGTTTGCAAAACGGATTGATGATAAAACCTGGAGCTTTGAAGACCCCTCCTTTAAAGGTAAATTAATCTGGTCAACGGAGACCGGGCAGGGCAGATTTGTAAAGGACGGGAACACCCTGCCCGTTAGGATGAATCCGTCAGCCACGAACGAAACAACGGTTCACGAAGGCATATCGGGTGGCTATACCTCGCCGCCAACGCCGATACCGGAGCCTGCAGGTGTCTGGGGCTTACCCAATCCTGCTCCCGAACCCCTGCCACCGATAGCGGGAACGCCCATACCCGATCAACAGCGCCCTTACATAGAAACGCTGCCGATTGAGGATCGGAATTTTGATGACTTTATCATCGTTGACCCTATCGGCAATGTTCCGGCCATTTATGTTTTTTTTCAAAAAGCCCCTGTAGAGAACCTTGAGGTTGACTATTATGACAATTTCAAAGGGCGATCAAGGCAAGGGGAGTATGAGGTGGATCATATTCCGTCAAAGGCAGCCGTCAGGCTGTATTTAAAGAGTAAATACCCTGATTTGAGGCGTGAACATTTAGATAAGATGGTTGATAGAGTTGCCTCTGTTGCAATTCCGAAAGATGTTCATAATAAATGCAGTGAAACCTATGGCGGACGGAATAATCGTCAGTTGGAAACTGAGGGCGGAGATAGCATCAGACAAAAAGAGTTTGATGCCCATGACCTGGAAGCTGCAGTTAATGCTAACTGGGATGCGAATGCTGAATGCCTGAAGAATGAGTATGGTGTAAGTGATCAAAGGCTCGAAGAAGTTAGAGCTAAATTACATGAATTAAATCGACAGTTGGAGTTATACTGAAATGAAAGTTGATATTGAAGAACTAGTGAAACACCTAGGTTGCAATTATCAGGGGATTTATAATGATGGAGTAATCCCATATAAAAAAGAACCCTATGGCGCTATAGATGATGATGAATGTGTACTGGATATGAAACGCGATGGGGTATTTTTGGTTTTTACGAATGATCTGGATAAAAAACTTAAAGAAATAACTATTAAGTTAGAAGATGAAGGGAAAACCGACTGGCTGTTTCCTCATGAAATGCCGTTTGGTTTAGAGCCAGTAATGACTCAGAAGTTTGTTCGTGAACATTTTGGGTTGCCAATGATTTACGTCGATGCTAAAACAGTTATGACTATTTATGTTGGAATAACAGAGTTTTATACTTTGCTCCCCCCTCAGCAAAATGTCGCCGTGGCATTTACCTATAATAAAAATCTTTTTGTAGAAGGTGCAACCTTCTATCCAATAGCGCGAGCAAAAGAGATTAAATCAGCGTTAGAGAAAAAACAGCTGGCTGGGAAATGAAAGTAGATGTTGTAAATTTAATTTCTTCACGCTGCAGCCACATACGCAAACAGAATTGGTGAATTTTTCTGACAAGCATAGCGCGTATGAGTTCGGTAAAACGCTCGAAATGGACGGAGCCATCTCCGGGTAGGAGCAGGCGCTAACGCTGGCGAGAAGCCTGGAAAAAGCGACGCAGAATGCAAAAGCAACGTCGGGGGATATTGACAGCCAAAAAGTCTTAAACGAGTCGCTGGAAAAATCAAATGTGGCCGGGATTGTTGCATCAGCTCCGATGGCTATCGGTATCGATATCGCCAGCCCGGCAGAAGATGCTGGCGTATGGAAGCCGACAGCGAAATGAATATCGCCCACGAATGGGCGAGCGTGACGAAGGCGATGCGTCAGCGTTTATGGAAGTTGCATACAAATGGGCAGGGGGATCAGGATGACCCTGGGGAGGCGTTTGATGCCTGGGAGGATGTTCTCAGCAGGAATAATAAACGGCAGAATACGGGAAAGGATAAGCCAATTGCCTCACTAATTGCATTTCTTTATGACCAGCCAACTCTGAAGGACCAAGACTGATGCGCAACCTGATTATTTTTATTTTTTTTCTACTGGTTGCCTGTGATCAGAAAAGTCCTCCTCTTTTAGAAAATAAGGGTATCTCTATGGATCTGCTTGCCAATATCAAAATAAAACTAGATTTTACTTGTAAATATGAAATTATTCCTGAGTCTTTTTCAGAGGTGGATGTGCTGTTTAAATATGCTCGCTGGTTGCAAAAAAATAACATCTTGAAACAAGATAAAACCATTGATTCGGAAATTGAGCGTTTGTATCGTATTGCCGCTGAGAACAATCATTATAAAGCAAATATTAACTTGCAAAATGGCTCAATGCGTGGGCAATACTCCCTCACCGCAAATGAACGTCTGCGTTTTAGCCAGCAGCTAATTGATGCAAAAATTGCAACTGGCTATTACTTAACCGCCATCTACCTTCAGCATGGAGTTGCCGGCGTAAAAGAAGACCAGGAGCTGGCATTGCGTTATTACCGTAAAGCCGCTGATGAAGGCAATTCTTTAGCTCAAAATTATATTGCCGATAAACTCTCACCGGTAAACATGGCTCCCGAGGTTGCTGTGCAGATGTTTCGTTGTGCTGCCGAGCAGGGGAGTGCTGAAGCAGCTAACGCTTTGGGAAACACACTTGCTGTTAAAAAACAATACCAAAGAGCGGCAGAAGCATTCCAGATGGGGGTAGCTGCTGGAGACTCAAGTTCAGCAAGATTTTTAGCAAATGGATTTAATGGTCCTGCTCCCACAGATCAACTCTACTATCTGGGACAACAGAAAGACGCCGAGCGAGCCAGTCGTTATAAAATAATTGCTAAAGTATTGAGTAATTATTCTTACGCGCATCCTACCGTCCCCGAAATCAACGATATCGTCCCGCTACCCCCTGCGCCGCTGCCAGCCTGGGACGGTAAACTTAAATGGCTGGAAGCCCGCGAAGCGAATGTGCAGCCGGCCAAACCCAGCGAAGCGCTGATTGAAAAACTGGCAAAAGACAAACGGCTCAACCCGGAGACCGGCAGGCCGCTGCCAGCGTCACCGGACTTTGATAAAAGTGCCAGGGTTCTGCTGTGTAAAACCGGAGAGCCCTGCCCGAAAAGTGGCTACTGGCAGATTGCCTGGCTGCCGCGAGAAGGCATTAGTCAGAATGCGATTCTGACGCTCAAACAGGGTGACATTATGCCCGCCGACGTCGTGGAATTTTATCGCCCGCGTCCCTGGCCGTTCCGCGACAAACACTATCAGCAGGAACAGCACGTCGACTGGCGCTATCTGGGCGACGTGTAGATTTACCTGACAGCGGGCATGCGGCAGGAAAATCCAGTGGCATAAGGCAGGGAATGCGAATGATAGAAAGAAATAATGGAACCCCACGGATGCGGTGGCTACATCAAACTGAGCGGCGGGAATATTAAATTGCCGATCCGCAGAACATCCTGTTCAAGTCAGCGAACTGGCAGAAGATGGGCAAAGCGGATCTGCGAATACCTCCGCTAAAGCTACCAACAGGATTCGAAGAGCGCTTCACCGTCAGAGATCAGAAGACCGGTGAAATAGTTCCTTATGCCCGCTACAGCAGAGCAACGTGGAGCATCTCGGCTGAGATCAACGCGCGGTATCGCAGTACCGGTGTATGCAAAAACCACCGGCTGGTGTTAAACATTGCGCGACGTCACTACAGATAATTGACTGTAATATAAGGCTTAATTTTAACGTGGATTTTTTCCAGTTTTCAACGATTGATCGCAAAATTTCAATAGGCAAAATCTAAAGATAACTGCCGGGTAACCCGGCAAAATCGTCTGTGCGTTAAGTTGATCACAAATCTGTTCGCCAGGGGCGATAAAGACCCCGCATAAAAACAATAACCATAATGAATGACAGCATGGAACCCGTGGATATGCTTAGTACTTTTCCTGTTACTTACCGCGATGCGGTGCAAATTGTCAGCAATGGAAAGCCGTTACCGGACTTTATGCGTCTGGTGATCTCCGAAGATTTCCCCAACCTGCACGACGGTCTCGATAACCCGCTGCTGCGCGATCTCTCCGGCTACTGCAAGCTGTGGCTGGGCAACCTCGGGGCAGGGCACACCACCCTCAAGGCCCTGCAGGACGGCATGTTTGAAGCGGCGCGCCTGGACGCCGGCTTTATGGCCGACAATATCGATAAACCGACCTGGCCGGTGCTGTTCGGGCACCTGCGCGGCTACTGTGAGCAGATTTTGCCGCCGCTGGACGCCACCCCGGCGCAGATGGCCAGACTGGATTTAGCCGGTTAAGCCAAATGAAAGTGAGCGGCATGCGCAGTCCGGCCTGACCGACCAGCCTGACCTGCCGCGGTGTACCTGCCAGTGCGTCCCCGCGAGCAAGGTTCACCCTGGCTTTGTGGCACGAAACGCATCAGTTAAGCAGATAAAAAAAGAGGACGCTGTCACCAGCGTCCTCTTTCTGTTTTCGCGCCCGGCCCACGGTTAATGGCGGGTGCCGGCCTTCAGTTTACTGACAAACGCCGTCAGCTCGCTGAGCATCACGTCCGGCGTCTGGTGATGCTGCTCGATGATTTTCACAATCGCCGAACCGGAGATCGCCCCGGCCGCGCCGGCGGCGATGGCTTCCGCCACCTGCGACGCTTCCGAGATACCAAAGCCCTGCAGCGGCGGCGCGGCGTGATACTCGGCCAGCTTATCCACCAGGTGCTTCAGCGGCAGGCTGGCGCGGGTCTCTGAACCGGTTACCCCGGCGCGGGAGAGCAGATAAGTGTACCCGCGCCCGTGTGAGGCGATCTCGCGCAGCAGATCGTCATCGGCGTTCGGCGGGCAGATAAAGATCGGTGCCACGTTGTGGCGCAGCGCCGCCTGGCGGAACGGGGCCGACTCTTCCACCGGCACGTCGGCGATCAGCACCGAATCCACGCCGGCCTGCTGGCAGCGGGCGTAAAAGTTGTCGATGCCGTTGGAGAACACCAGGTTGGCGTACATCAGCAGGCCGATCGGCATCTCCGGATACTTCTGACGGATGGCCGACAGCATCTCAAAGCAGACCGCCGGGGTGGTGCCTGCGGCGAAGGCGCGCAGCGCGGCGTTCTGGATGGTCGGGCCGTCGGCCAGCGGATCGGAGAAGGGGATGCCCAGCTCCAGCGCGTCGGCGCCGCCGGCCACCAGCGCGTCGATAATTTTCAGCGACAGCTCGGGCGTCGGGTCGCCGAGGGTGACGAAGGGCACAAAGGCACCTTCGTTGCGGTCTGCCAGACGTTTAAAACAGCGTTCGTAACGTTCCATCACAGCTCTCCCTTTGCGGTGAAAATGTCGTGCACGGTGAAAATATCTTTATCGCCGCGGCCGGAGAGGTTGACCACCAGCAGCTGCTCTTTTTCCGGGTTCTCACGCGCCATTTTCAGCGCGTGGGCCAGCGCGTGGGAGGACTCCAGCGCCGGGATAATCCCCTCGCTGCGGCACAGGGTTTTAAACGCCTCCAGCGCCTCGTCATCGGTAATCGACACATACTCGGCGCGGCCGATGCTGTTCAGGTGGGCGTGCTGCGGCCCGACCGACGGGAAGTCCAGCCCGGCAGAGATCGAGTAAGACTCTTCGATCTGGCCGTCTTCGGTCTGCATCATCGGCGCTTTCATGCCGAAGTAGATGCCGACGCGGCCGTGCTTCAGCGGCGCGCCGTGCTCGCCGGACTCGATGCCGTGGCCGGCCGGCTCGACGCCGATCAGCCCGACGCTTTCGTTATCAATAAAGTCGGCAAACATGCCGATGGCGTTCGAACCGCCGCCGACGCAGGCGATCACCGCATCCGGCAGTCGGCCCTCTTTTTCGAGGATCTGCGCTTTGGTCTCTTCGCCGATCATCCGCTGGAACTCGCGCACGATGGTCGGGAACGGGTGCGGGCCGGCGGCGGTGCCAAGCATATAGTGCGCGGTGTCGTAGCTGCCGGACCAGTCGCGCAGCGCCTCGTTACAGGCGTCTTTCAGCGTCGACGAACCGCTGTGCACCGGGATCACCTCGGCGCCCATCAGCTTCATGCGGAACACGTTCGGCGACTGGCGTTCAATATCCTTGGCACCCATATAGATGCGGCACTTGAGGCCGAGCAGGGCGCTGGCCAGCGCCGACGCCACGCCGTGCTGACCGGCACCGGTCTCGGCAATAATCTCTTTTTTACCCATCCGCTTCGCCAGCAGCGCCTGGCCCAGCACCTGGTTGGTTTTGTGTGCGCCGCCGTGCAGCAGGTCTTCACGCTTCAGGTACAGGCGGGTTTTGGTACCGCGGGTCAGGTTGTTACACAGGGTCAGCGCGGTCGGGCGGCCGGCGTAGTTTTTCAGCAGGTCGGTAAACTCTGCCTGGAAGGCCGGGTCGCTCTGGGCGCTGATAAACGCCTCTTCCAGCTGCAGCAGCGCGGGCATCAGGATCTGCGGCACGTACATGCCGCCGAACTCACCAAAATAGGGATTTAACTTAGTCATGACCGTCTCTCTTCAATAGGTGGGCCGGGTGCAGCACCCGGCCTGCAATCAGTAAGCTTTCAGCGTGGCAAATACGGCGGCGACTTTTGCCGGGTCTTTAATGCCCGGGGCGCTTTCCACGCCGGAGTTGAAGTCGAGGCCGCTGCTGGCGAGGCGGGCGGCCTCAACACAGTTGTCCGCACTCAGGCCACCGGCCAGCAGCACGTTGTCGAGGTTCTGCCCCTGCAGCAGCGACCAGTCAAAGGTCTTGCCGCTGCCGCCGTTACCGTTATCAAACACGTAGCGATCGACAAACGGCCAGTCGCGGGCGGGAAGGCGATCGCTGATGCTGAACGCCTTCCAGATTTGCACCTCTTCAGGCAGCTGGGCACGCAGCTGGCTGACAAATTCGCGGTCTTCATCGCCGTGCAGCTGTACCGCTGCCAGGCTTAGCTGCCGCGCGGTAGTGACAACGTCACTTAATGGGTTGTTGCGGAATACGCCAACGTATTTCAACGCTGCACCGGCCATCACCTGCTGCGCCTGCGCCACGTCCACCTTGCGCGGTGAGCCGTCAGCGAAGATCAGCCCGCCATAAATTGCGCCGCTCTCCCGCGCGCTGCGGGCGTCTTCCGCCCGGGTCAGGCCGCAGACCTTATTGGCCCCGAGGATCACCCGGCGCACGGCGGCGTTGAGATCGTCCTCGCCCATCAGTGCGGAGCCGATCAGGAAACCGTTGGCGTAGTGGCTGAGCTGGCGCACCTGCGCATAGCTGCTGATGCCGGACTCGCTGATCACCGTCACGCCGTGCGCCACTTTCGGTGCCAGGCGGCGGGTGCGGTCGAGGTCGATCGACAGGTCACGCAGGTCGCGGTTGTTGATGCCGACCACCTTCGCGCCCAGCGCGGTGGCGCGCTCCAGCTCGTCATCGCTGATCACTTCGGTCAGCACGCCCATATTCAGGCCGTGCGCCACCTCGGCCAGCTGGCGGTACTGCTCATCGTTCAGCACCGACAGCATCAGCAGGATGGCGTCCGCCTGGTAGTGGCGTGCCAGGTAGATCTGATAGGGATCGATAATAAAGTCTTTGCACAGCACCGGCTGGGTGACCGCGGCGCTGACCAGCGGCAGAAAATCAAAGCTCCCCTGGAAATATTTTTCGTCGGTCAGTACCGAAATCGCCGAGGCGTAATGTTTATAGACGCCGGCGATCGCCACCGGGTCGAAGTCGTTGCGGATTAATCCTTTCGAGGGCGAAGCTTTCTTGCACTCGAGGATAAACACCGTGCGGGCACCCTGCAGCGCGTCGTAAAAACTGCGCGTGGCGGGGACGATCTGATCCTTAAATGACGCCAGCGGCTGCTGCTGCTGGCGCTCTGCCAGCCAGTCAGCTTTATCGCGGACGATATTATTCAGTACGGTTTCCTGCTGCATCATTATCCTCTCGCCGCCAGTGCGGTCACGTGTTGATAAGCGCGGCCGCTGCGGATCACTTCCAGCGCCTGCTGCGCGTTCTGCCGCAGATCTTCGTGGCCAAAAATCTTCAGTAACAGCGCGACGTTAGCCGCTACGGCTTCTTCGTGCGCCAGCTCGCCATTACCCTGGAGTAAACGCGTCAGAATGTCACGGTTTTCTTCCGGCGTGCCGCCGGCCAGCGCCTCCTGCGGGTGGCTGTTCAGGCCAAAATCGTCCGGCGTCAGCTGGTAGCGGGTGATCTCGCCTTCGCGCAACTCGGCCACATGGGTGACGCTGTGCAGCGCCACTTCGTCCATGCCGCCGCCGTGCACCACCGCCGCGCGCTTGTAGCCCAGCACCCTCAGCGTTTCGGCAATCGGCTGCACCAGATCCGCGCTGTAGACGCCGATTACCGCGAGCGGCGGCCGCGCCGGGTTAATCAGCGGCCCGAGCACGTTAAAGATGGTGCGGGTTTTCAGCTGCTGGCGCACCGGCATCGCGTGGCGGAAACCGCTGTGGTACTGCGGCGCAAACAGGAAGCAGACGTTCAGATCGTCCAGCGCCTGGCGCGCCTGGTCGGCGGGCAGGTCAAGGCTGATGCCGAAGGCCGCCAGCAGATCGGACGAGCCGGACTTGCTGGAGACGCTGCGGTTGCCGTGTTTGGCCACCTTCAGCCCGCAGGCCGCCGCCACAAAGGCACTGGCGGTGGAGATATTAATGCTGTTGCTACCGTCGCCGCCGGTGCCAACGATATCGGCAAACGCGTAGTCCGGGCGCGGGAAAGGTTTGGCATCCGCCAGCAGCGCGCTAGCCGCACCCGCAATCTCCGCCGGCTTCTCACCGCGCAGCTTCATGGCAATGAGTGCGCCCGCCAGCTGGGTGGGTTCCAGCTGGCCGGTGATAATTGCGGCAAACAGCTGGTGGCTATCGGCCTGCGTCAGTGTCTCACCCTGGTAAAGTCGTTCAAGAATGCTATTCATTGATATCTCCATAATTACGCCAGCGCCCAGGCGAGAGTTTGTTCCAGCAGACGTGCCCCCTGGGAGGTGAGAATGGATTCGGGGTGGAACTGGAAGCCGCACACCCGGCGTGCGTCGTCGCGCACCGCCATCACCATGCCGTTATAGGTGGCGTTGACCGTCAGGCCTTCCGGCAGGTTGCTGCCGACCAGCGAGTGGTAGCGGGCTACCGGCAGCGGGTTGCTCAGGCCGGCAAACATGCCTTCGCCGTCGTGCTGAATCGCCGAAGCTTTGCCGTGCAGGATCTCGCCCGCCTGGCCGACGTGGCCGCCCCAGGCCTCGACGATCGCCTGATGGCCGAGGCAGATGCCGATAATCGGCAGCTGGCCGCGCAGGCGCTGCAGCAGCTCCGGCATGCAGCCCGCCTCAGAGGGTGCGCCGGGGCCGGGGGAGAGCATCAGCACCGGGTTTTCCATCTCCTGCAGGCGGGCGATCAGGGTGTCCGCCGGGACGCTGTTACGGTAAATCACCACGTTATGGCCAAAGGTGCGTAACTGGTCGACGAGGTTATAGGTAAAGGAGTCGACGTTATCGAGCAGCAGAATATCGGCCATCAGAAAATCTCCTGGCAGTGGTGGGCGGTGGCGATGGCGCGCAGCACGGCGCGCGCTTTATTACGGCTTTCGTCGGCTTCGGCCTGCGGGTCAGAGTCAAGCACCACGCCGGCACCGGCCTGTACGGTGGCCACGCCGTCTTCCACGTAAGCCGAGCGGATGACTATGCAGGTATCGAGGTCGCCGCTGGCGGTGAAGTAGCCCACCGCGCCGCCGTAGCTGCCGCGGCGGGTGCCCTCTGCGCGGGCGATCAGCTGCATCGCCCGTACCTTCGGCGCGCCGCTCAGGGTGCCCATATTCATGCAGGCGCGGTAGGCGTGCAGCACGTCGATATCGCCGCGCAGCTGGCCGACCACGCGGGAAACCAGGTGCATCACAAAGGTGTAACGGTCGACTTTGGTCAGGTCGGCGACGTAGCGGCTGCCCGCCTCGCAGATGCGCGCCAGGTCGTTGCGCGCCAGGTCGACCAGCATCAGGTGCTCGGCCAGCTCTTTATGGTCGGTGCGCATCTCCAGCTCAATGCGGCTGTCGAGGTCGCGATCCAGCGAACCGTCGGCGTGGCGGCCGCGCGGGCGGGTGCCGGCAATCGGGTAGATCTCAATCTGGCGGCTGCTGGCGTCATACTTCAGCGAGCTCTCCGGCGAGGCACCAAACAGGCTGAAATCGCGATCCTGCATAAAGAACATATACGGGCTGGGATTGCTGTTTTTCAGCGTCTCATAGGCGGCCAGCGGTGACGGGCACGGCAGCGAGAAGCGGCGCGACGGCACCACCTGGAAAATTTCGCCGACGCGGATCGCCTGCTGCATCTCGCGCACCACCCGGCAGTAATCCTCATCGCTCTGGCTGACCGTCAGCGTCATCTGCGCCACCGGCTGCACCGGCAGCGCAGGTGCCGGCTGCATCATCTGGCTGTGCAGCTGCTCAATGCGGCTCTGCAGACGCAGGAACTCGGCCGGCGAGTGGGTAAACAGGCTGGCCTGCAGGCGGGCGCTGCGGGTCTGATGGTCAATCACCAGCAGCGTTTCGGCCAGGTAGAAGCAGTAATCGGGGCAGCGCTGCTGGTTGTGCAGCTCGGGCAGCGTCTCAAAGCCGGCCACCAGGTCGTAGGCAAACAGGCCGCCGAGCAGCATCGCTTCGCGCTCTTCCTCCGGGGCGCTGACCAGGGTTGGCAGCAGGCGCAGCGCGTCAAACACCGACAGCGCCTTCAGATTAGCGTCCTCATCCTGCACCGCCGTATTGACCGGGAACAGCAGCTCACGGCCGTCCGGGCGCACGCTGTTCTGCACCGAAGCGGGCAGGGCGGCGTCCAGCAGCGGCAGCAGCGCACGGCCGTTTTCCGACAGCGCCTGAATGGTCACCGTCTTATCCAGCGCGGTAATGCGCAGCGCGCTGTCGACGATCAGCAGGCTCTTCAGGTTGCGCTTGCTGTCGACGTCTGCCGACTCCAGCAGCAGCGTTTCGCTGCGAGCGCCGCACAGCTGATGAAACACCGCCGCCGGATCTTCACGGTAAGGGGCGCTGCCGGTGATTAACTTCACTCCAGGTCTGGCGTTTTGCATAAGAGGTTCCCGATATTTTGCTCAAAAAAAAGCCCGCATTCAGCGGGCCTGGGGTTTGCACGACTCATCTGTGCAGAACAACTCCGCCCGTTCAGGGAGAAGTGTGCCACCAACCGGTATTAACGCGAATAAGGTTGAACATGATCGTGACCCCTGTGTTTGTGAACTTGTGTACTAGTTAACTGGTTCGCAGGAAAAAAGTCAATACTCTTTTTCTCTTAGCACGGAATGGCGGTATTATGCAGCCAATTTTAATGTAGCGCCGGAGTCGTTTTGACCGCAGACAGCCCTTCAACCTCAGTCTATTCCCTGTTTGACCTGCACAGCCACAGCCAGGCCTCCGACGGCCTGCTCAGCCCGGAAGCCCTGGTGCTGCGCGCGGTGGAGCAGCGCGTTACCGTGCTGGCCATCACCGATCACGACAGCACCGACGGCGTACGCCCGGCGCGTGAGGCGATCGCCCGGCACCAGCTGCCGCTGCAGCTGATTGCCGGGGTGGAGATCTCCTCGCTGTGGGAAAATCATGAGATCCATATCGTCGGCCTCGGCGTGGATATTGACCATCCGGCGCTGACCGCGTTTCTGGCTGAGCAGGCGGAACGGCGGCTGGCGCGGGCGCGGCTGATGGCGGAGCGGCTGGAGAAGGCGCTGATCCCCGGTGCGCTGGAGGGCGCGCTGGCGCTGGCCGCCGGCGGTGCGGTTGGGCGCGGCCATTTTGCCCGTTTCCTGATCGCCCAGGGCAAGGCCAGCAACATGCAACAGGTGTTCAAAAATTACCTGGCGCGGGGCAAAACCGGCTACGCGCCGCCACAGTGGTGTACAATTAAACAAGCCGTTGATGTGATTCAGCAATCCGGCGGCCGTGCGGTGCTGGCGCACCCGGCCCGCTACGGGCTGTCGGCCAAGTGGCTGAAGCGGCTGCTGGCCCATTTTGCCGAACAGGGCGGCGAAGCTATGGAGGTGGCGCAGTGCCAGCAGGCACCGAACGAGCGCACACAGCTGGCGCAGTACGCCCGTGACTACGGGCTGGCCGCCTCCCAGGGATCTGATTTTCATCAGCCCTGCCCGTGGATCGAACTGGGCAAAAAATTATGGCTGCCCGGCGGCGTTGAGGCCGTGTGGCAACGTTTTCCTGACATCCTGCAATAAGTTCACCCGCACCGGGTAAACGAGAGGTTTTTATGAGTCAGTTTTTCTATATTCACCCCGAGAATCCGCAGCCGCGGCTCATTAAGCAGGCGATTGAGCTGCTGAACAAGGGCAGCGTGGTGGTCTATCCGACCGATTCCGGCTATGCGCTGGGCTGTAAGCTGGAAGATAAAGGCGCGATGGAGCGCATCTGCCGCATCCGCCAGCTTGACGGCAACCACAACTTTACGCTGATGTGCCGCGATTTGTCGGAGCTGTCGACCTATGCGCAGGTTGGCAACAGCGCGTTCCGCTTAATCAAAAATAACACGCCGGGCAACTACACCTTTATTCTGAAGGCCACCAAAGAAGTACCGCGCCGGCTGATGAACGACAAGCGTAAAACCATCGGCCTGCGCGTGCCGTCAAACCCGATCGCGCTGGCGCTGCTGGAAGCGCTGGATGAGCCGATGATGTCCACCTCACTGATGCTGCCGGGCAACGATTTTACCGAATCCGATCCGGAAGCGATCCAGGATGAGATCGGCAAGCTGGTGGATCTGATTATCCACGGTGGCTATCTCGGCCAGCAGCCGACCACGGTAATCGATCTGACCGATGACAGCCCGCAGGTGGTACGTGAAGGGGTGGGTGACACCGCGCCGTTCCTCTGATCCCGTTCAGTGGCCTGATGCGGCGCGCTGAGCTCGTTGATCTGTCCAACGCAAACGGGCCGCGTGATGCGGCCCGTCTCTTATTCAGGCGTCAGGAGGTTGACGCCSCCAGCCACTCTTTAAAGCCCTGATAAGGGATATACAGCGAGACGTCCTTCAGCGGCTCGTTGGGCTTCAGCCTCTGGCGTACCTTGCTGGTATAGCCGACGATCACCCCGCTGATGGTATCATCCGCGTTATACACCGCGCCGCCGGACATCCCCTGCACCACGCCGGCGTTAGAAGCCATCGCCACGCAGGGTTTTTTGTTAAAACCGTTGCGGATGCCGGTCAGCGCCAGGTTGACGCCTGACGACTCCACCGGCATCGCTGAGACAAAGCTGTAACCGTACATCTTCACCGGTTCGCCAACCTCACTGCTGCGGAATTTTGGCAGGGTCTTCAGGTCATTTTTGTGGTAGATGATCGCCAGGTCGCAATAAGGGTGGTACGCCTTGACGCGCTGCACCGCAAAACGCGCCACGTGGGCGGCGGTCAGACTGTACTCGGGGGTAAGGGGAATGCTGGTACCTAATGAGCCGATGCCGAGCACCGTCGGGATGCCGGTAAAACTCATATCGACGCGTTCCATCGCTGTGCTGCTGTAATTATATTTGCCGACGGAACAGCCGGTCAGCGTCAGCGCGGCCAGTGCCGCAATCGCGTTAAATTTCATCATTTTCGTTTTGTCCTGTCACGCAATGAAGTTTCCCTGGTGAGGAGTTCTGCGTGCAAAATGGGTGCTGAGAGTCACTCAGCGCTTGTTCGGGAGACACACTTCCTCCCCGTGACCTCTGTTTATTTAAAGAAACAATGTTGTAAATTATTTGTAGTCGTCGGGATGCGACTTATTATTTATATTTAACAGTGCGTCGATCGTTATCTGTACGCCGTGCGAAGTTTACACAACCTTAACGGTGGTTAAAACAGCTTATTGGCCCGAACAGAGAAAAAGCGTTAATAATCTGCCACTAAGCAAACCACTGTCCGAATAGCCTGGTCATTTGATATTGCATTAACTTTATGATGATGAATTTGATTTAAGTTGGATATTGGTGCTGCGATAAGGTTTCGGGCTGGCGTTAACCGCTGAGCTGACCTGCAAAGCTGGCGTCACCTGCTAATGATGAACACTAAAACAGCAATAGTATCAATACAACTAATGCTTACCTCTCCAGGTTCACGAGGGAAATAATCCGTACGGCGCGATTTATAATAATAAACTCAGTAAGTAACCCTTCCTGTTAAACGCGAAGGTCACACTGCGGATGTTAATTTGGGTTAACGGTTATTTACCGGGCCGGATATGCTGTTTTTTCTCCACGCTGTTCTCCCACGGTATTCCTCTTTCGGCTAATCCATACCGTACGAATGCCATCAGAAGAACAGTGAGGGGCTGACCGGCCCGCTGGTGCGACTGTAGCAGGATGCGCAGCTCAGCCGGGCAGGTCTGGCCGTCAGAAGCTGTAGTTCAGCGACACCCAGTAGTTACGGCCTGGCATCACGTAGCCGCTGGTGGAAGCGGAGGTATTAAAGTAATCACCGCCGTACAGCGAGCTTTTGCCCACCTTATAGGTGTTCACCTCGGAGAAATCCTTATCCAGCAGGTTATTCACCGATCCGTTCACCTTCAGCGCTTTGGTCAGCTGGTAGGTGGCTCCCAGGTTGACCACCGTCCAGGCCTTCAGATCACCACCTTTATCGTTATAGAGCGTTTTTTGCACCGGGGTAAGGTTGGCATAGTTGTTGGTAAAGCGCGGCGTCCTGCCGTGATACTCCACCGCCAGCCAGGTATTCAGCGCCGGGGTAGCACGCCAGTTCAGGCGCGCGTTAGCGGCCTGGTGCGGCGTACTGGTCAGCGGTGCGCCCGGATTTTTGCCGCCGATCTGCGCGGTATCGGTATAGGTATAGTTGGCGTTGAGGGTCAGCTCCGGCAGGCCCAGCGGCACGCCGCCGGCGATTTCGACGCCCTGGGTGCGGGCTTTACCGACGTTAACGTAGCTGGAGGTAGTGCTGGTCAGATCCACCGACTGAATCGCATTGCGGAAATGGTTAATAAAGCCGGTGACGTTAAAGTTCGTACCGTCGCCGTTATCGTAGTAGACGCCGGTTTCGATATTGGTGCTGGTCTCCGGCTTCAGGTTCGGGTTGCCGAGGGTGCTGGTGGTGCCGTTGCCCCCCACGCCGCTGACGCCGTTATGCAGCTGTGCCAGCGACGGCGCTTTGTAACCGGTGCTGACGCCGCCTTTAACCGTCCAGTTATCCAGCGCGTTCCACACCAGGTAGGCGCGCGGGCTGACGTGGCCGCCGAAGCTGTCGTGCTTTTCGTAGCGCGCCCCCCAGGTGAGGCTCAGCGGATCGATGATCTGCCAGTCGTCTTCGCTGTACAGTGACCAGGTTTTCTGTTCAAAAGTGTCGCCGCTGTTGGCCAGCACGATGCCGTCCTTCAGCTTCGCCTGCCAGTACTGGCCGCCGACGGTCAGCAGGTGGTCGTCGCCGATCGGCGCCACCAGCGAGGTGTCAAAAATGGCGTTGGTGTTCTTCAGCTGGCGATCGTCGCCGACGCGGCCAGCGTTGGCGGGGCTGAGGGTTTTGGCGGTCAGCACGCGGCCTCTGTTTTCGGTGCTGTCGAAGGTCAGCGTCGAGCTCCAGCGGCCGAAGCTCAGGTCGGTATTATGGCCGGCCATCACCTTATTCTTTTCAAAGCCTAGCGAGTCGCGGTAGCCACCGCCGGCTACGCCAACCGGGCCGAGCTGGCCATCGCTGTTGTTGTACCACTGGCGCGACGCTTCGCCATCGATCCACAAGGTATTCTTATCGCTGGTCGCCCAGCTGATTTTGCTGCCGAGGTCGTAGTTATCGCTTGCGGTCGGGAAGGGCACGCGGCTGTCGCCGGTCGGGCTGAGCGAGGTGATGGCGGAGCCCTGGCGGTGCAGGAAGCTGCCGCGCAGCGTCAGGTCGACGCCGCCGCCGAGCGGGCCACTGGCGTACAGGTCATACTTGCTGCTGTCGCCCCACTTGCTGTGTTGCTGAAAGCCGTGGCCGATATCCAGCGCGCCGTGCCACGCCTTGCCCTCTTTTTTGGTGATGATATTGATCACCCCGCCCATCGCGTCGGAGCCGTACAGCGTCGACATCGGTCCGCGGATCACCTCGATATGGTCGATGGCGGACATCGGCGGCAGCACCGCGGTGTTCAGCGTGCCGAAGCCGTTGGGGGTCAGGTCCGCGCTGGCCGACTGGCGCACGCCGTCGACCAGAATCAGCGTATAGCTGCTGGCCATGCCGCGGATGCTGATATCCAGCCCGCCGGTTTTGCCGGTGCCGCCGCGCACGTTGACGCCTTCAATGCCGCTGAGCGCCTCGCCGAGATCCTGGTAATTCGTCTCCTGCAGCTTCTGCTGGCTGATTACCGAAACGGACGCCGGGGCGTCGGTCAGCTTCTGCTCATAGCCGCTGGCGGAGACCACCAGCGTATCGTCGGCGGCCTGCACGGGGGCGGAAATGCACAGCACACCGGTCAGTGCCGGGCTACATAAAATGGATAATTTACTAATTTCCATGAGATTTTCCTCTTATTCACTGTAAATAATAATGCGTCCCAGGATGATAATAAAAATTGTTCGTATGAAAAGTGATAAGTTCCCGGCTCCGGAGCCTGTTCAGGACCCGTTGATGATTGGTTGAGGCAGTCCGCTAAGTCAGCGACCCTCAGTCAGATAAATCATTTGCCAAAGGGCTGTGATGGGGGAGTGCGGTTAAGATCAACGGGGAGGCGTCACGCTGGCACAGAGGAGCAAACAGGGGCTGCCAGCCTGACTCAATCTGAACTATGCTTATACGCGCTATAAAACGGGTTACAGCACCGGTAAAACCCTGTATAATAGCCCGCGAGTTTCTATTTAAGTTATTGAAAATAAAAGAATTTTTTATTTTCTTCATGACGCCTGGGAAGGCGACAAAGAGGGTGCTCCATGAGCGAGAAGTTACAAAAAGTTTTAGCACGCGCCGGGCACGGTTCCCGTCGTGAAATCGAAACCATGATCTCTGCCGGGCGCGTCAGCGTTGACGGCAAGCTGGCGACGCTGGGCGATCGCGTGGTGCCCAGCGCATCACTGAAGATCCGTATCGACGGTCACGTGGTGCCGGTCAGCGAATCCATTACCGAAGTGTGCCGCGTTCTGGCCTATTACAAGCCGGAAGGCGAGCTGTGTACCCGTAACGACCCGGAAGGGCGTCCAACGGTGTTTGACCGTTTACCTAAACTGCGCGGCGCGCGCTGGATCGCCGTTGGCCGTCTTGACGTCAACACCTGCGGGCTGATGCTGTTCACTACCGACGGTGAGCTGGCCAACCGCCTGATGCACCCGAGCCGTGAAGTTGAGCGCGAATACGCCGTGCGCGTGTTTGGTCAGGTCGATGATGAGAAGATCAAACAGCTGAGCCGTGGCGTGCAGCTGGAAGACGGCCCGGCCGCTTTTAAAACGCTGAAGTTCTCCGGCGGTGAAGGCATCAACCAGTGGTACAACGTCACCCTGACCGAAGGGCGCAACCGCGAAGTGCGTCGCCTGTGGGAAGCGGTGGGCGTGCAGGTGAGCCGCCTGATCCGCGTGCGTTACGGTGATATCGACCTGCCGAAAGGCCTGCCGCGCGGCGGCTGGACCGAGCTGGAACTGGCACCCACCAACTACCTGCGTGAGCTGGTGGGCCTGCAGCCGGAAACCGTCAGCAAGGTGGCGGTAGAGAAGGATCGCCGTCGCACCAAGGCCAGCCAGATCCGTCGTGCCGTTAAGCGCCACACCACCACCAGCAAAACGGCCAGGCCGGGCGGCAACCGTCGCTCATCGCGCCGCCAGCAGGGGTAATATGCTACGGCGGGCGGGCGTTATCTGACGCCGCTGCAAATCCTGCAAGCGTTGAGTATTAAGAGGGGGCCATAGGGTCCCCTTTTTTATTAGTACGTAATATCCGCCGGAACCTGCAGAACAACCCATCTTTGTAAAGCGGATGACCCGTAACAGGGGCTATCGTCGCCCCTTTTTACTGGCACGTAAAATCCGCCGGATCCTGCAGGACAACCCATGGTATTAAAGCGGATGAGCCATAACAGGGACCCGTGTGGCCTCTTTATTATGTTAACGGTCTACCAGTCAATGCCCTGCTGCGCCTGAATGCCGGCGTCAAAGGCGTGCTTAACCGGCCGCATCTCACTGACCGTATCGGCCAGCTCCAGCAACTCACGGTGGCAGCCGCGCCCGGTGATAATCACGCTCTGCTGCGCAGGCCGCTGCCGCAGCGCCTGCAGCACCTCTTCCAGCGGCAGATAGCCCAGGCTGACCATGTAGGTCAGCTCATCCAGCACCACCAGGTCCAGCGCCGGATCCTGCAGCATGCGCCGGGCATGCTGCCAGACGCCGAGGCAGGCGGCGGTATCGGTGTCACGGTTCTGCGTGTCCCAGGTAAAACCGGTGGCCATCACCTGAAATTCCACACCGTGCGGCTCCAGCAGGTTGCGCTCGCCGTTGGGCCACTCGCCCTTGATAAACTGGATCACCCCGACGCGCCTGCCGTGGCCCACCGCACGGGTGGCGGTGCCGAAGGCGGCGGTGGTTTTGCCCTTACCGTTGCCGGTAAAGACCATCAGAATGCCGCGCACCTCAGTGGCCGCGGCGACGCGCGCATCGACCTGCTCCTTCAGCCGCTGCTGGCGCTGCTGATGACGTTCGTTATCGGCCATTATTCAGCGGCTCCCGGTTTGCGCCCCGGCTGCGCGTCAAAGGTCTGGCCGGATTTACGCTGGCTGTCATCGCCCATCAGCCACAGGTAGAGCGGCATGATATCGGCGGGGGTTTTCAGCTTAGCGGCATCCTCCTGGGGGAAGGCGCTGGCGCGCATCGCGGTACGGGTGCCGCCGGGGTTAATGCAGTTGACCCGCAGCTGGCGGCTGTCGTACTCGTCGGCCAGTACCTGCATCATGCCTTCGGTGGCGAACTTGGAGACCGAGTAAGCCCCCCAGCCGGCGCGGCCCTGGCGGCCAACGCTGGAGGAGGTGAACACCAGCGAGGCAGCGCCGGCCCGCAGCAGCAGCGGCAGCAGCGCCTGGGTCAGCAGGAAGGTGCCATCGATATTCACCCGCATCACCTGCTGCCAGACGGCGGGCGACTGCTCGGCCATCGGCAGCACTTCGCCGAGCAGCCCGGCGTTGTGCAGCAGCCCGTCAAGGTGCGGCACCTGTTCTGCCAGCGTGCTGGCCAGCTGCTGACAGCTCTCCGGTGTTGCGGTTTCAAGGTCAATCAGCAGCCACTGCGCCGGGGCACGGCTGGTCAGGTTGATCTGGTCACACACCTGCTGCAGTTTTTCGGCATTGCGCCCGAGCAACACCACCCGCGCACCATAGCGGGCGTAGGTCAGGGCGGCTTCACGGCCAATGCCGTCGCTGGCACCGGTGACGGCGATAATGCGGTTGACCAGCAGGTCACTTTTCGGTTGATAATGCATACGAACTTCCTCAGTGCAGCAGGGCGATGGCGGCTTCCGGTCAGGCAGTCGTGGCTAACCCTTTGCCTGGATTGAATAAAAGGGTTTATGCCTGAAAACCGCCCACAGTTCAATCCCGGCCTGCAGCAATTCATCTTATGTTACCCGCTTTCAGGCGACGGGACGGCGCGAGTCGGCTACACTAGGTTTATCTCTAACATAATGTTAAATAAGGCGGAATGAGTGGATTTCCTGACATATTACGGACTTTTCCTGGCTAAAACCGTTACCGTCGTGGTAGCGATCGTGGCGATTGCCGTCGCCATCACCGCGCTGGCCCTGCGCAAGCGTGCGGCCGGCGGTGAACTGAAGCTCAGTGACCTGGGTGAACGCTATACCGAGCTGCAGGATCAGATGCGGCTGGCGAAGCTGAAGCCGCTGCAGCAGAAGCTGTGGCAGAAGGAGCATAAGAAGAAGAGCAAGCTGGAAGCGAAGCAGGCGAAACAGCAGGCGAAAAGCGGTCTGCCGCAGCCGGCAGCGCAGAGCACCCTCTACGTGCTCGACTTTAAAGGCAGCATGGACGCGGGTGAGGTCAGTTCGCTGCGCGAAGAGGTCTCCGCCGTGCTGGCGGTGGCGACGCCTGGCGATGAAGTGCTGCTGCGTCTGGAGAGCCCGGGCGGGGTGGTTCACGGTTACGGCCTGGCCTCTTCGCAACTGCAGCGCCTGCGCGACGGCGGCATTCCGCTGACCGTGGCGGTGGATAAAGTCGCCGCCAGCGGCGGCTATATGATGGCCTGCGTGGCGGACCGCATCGTCGCCGCGCCGTTTGCCATTATCGGTTCGATTGGCGTGGTCGCGCAGATCCCTAATTTCAACCGCCTGCTGAAGCGCAATGAGATTGACGTGGAGTTGCACACCGCCGGCGAGTACAAGCGGACCCTGACCCTGTTTGGCGAGAACACCGAGCAGGGGCGGGAGAAGTTCCGTGAACACCTTAATGAGACCCACCTGCTGTTCAAACAGTACGTGCATCAGATGCGTCCCGCGCTGGACATCGACAGCGTGGCGACCGGTGAGTACTGGTACGGCAGTCAGGCACAGGAGAAAGGTTTGATCGACGCTATCAGTACCAGCGACGATCTGATTATCGGTCAGTTGAAAAATCATCAGGTGATCGGCGTGCGCTACGCGCGACGCAAACGCCTGATGGACCGCTTTACCCACAGCGCCGCGCGCAGCGCGGAGGGCGTGCTGCTGCGCCTGTGGCAGCGCGGGACTAAACCACTGGTGTAATCCTCGGCCTTACCGGGGCAACGTCTCCGGTGCCGCTGCCGTTCTGCTCTGATGACGCCCGCCGCTTGCGGGCGTCTGTTTTTATGTCGGTGGTCCTTTTTTGCCCCCGGCAGTGCTGCGTTGAGGTGACGCACTGGCCAGGCGATTGAAAAAACAGCCTCTTTTTGCTGCCTTTTCTGGCGAAATGTCTTGCTAAATGCTAATTAAGTTGCGTAACGAATTTTATCAGGTACAGTGTGGGCGTTTCGGGTTCCGGGCGTAAAACAGACTTTACGCTTTGTTAGCGATGCGTTTAACAGGTGGTAAAAAGTCCCGTTAATCAGGGTGTTATCAGCTGCATTAGGGATGTTGTACGGTGTGTTTGCTCCAGCATTCCCCACGTCGGTAGAGCCATCGGCGTCACTCGCAGCGATCGCCTAACGGAACGACTTACTCTCGGATGTTTTAATCAGGTAAAGGTAACTATGGGAAAAGCTCTCGTAATAGTTGAATCCCCGGCAAAAGCCAAAACGATCAATAAATATCTCGGCAATGACTACGTGGTGAAATCCAGCGTGGGCCATATCCGCGATTTGCCGACCAGCGGATCAACGGTTAAAAAGAGCGCTGACTCTACAACCAGTAAAACAACCAAAAAAGTTAAGAAAGATGAGAAAGCGGCGCTGGTCAGCCGCATGGGCATCGACCCGTACCACGACTGGGAGGCGAACTATCAGATCCTGCCCGGTAAAGAGAAAGTGGTGGCGGAGCTGAAGGCGCTGGCAGAAAAAGCTGACCATATCTATCTCGCAACCGACCTTGACCGCGAAGGGGAAGCCATTGCCTGGCACCTGCGGGAAGTGATCGGTGGCGATGAGTCACGCTACAGCCGCGTGGTGTTTAACGAAATTACTAAGAATGCGATTCGTCAGGCGTTTGACAAGCCGGGCGAACTGAATATCGACCGCGTTAACGCCCAGCAGGCGCGCCGCTTTATGGACCGCGTGGTGGGCTATATGGTGTCGCCGCTGCTGTGGAAGAAAGTGGCCCGTGGCCTCTCCGCAGGGCGCGTACAGTCGGTTGCCGTGCGGCTGGTGGTGGAGCGTGAGCGCGAGATCAAAGCCTTCGTCCCGGAAGAGTACTGGGAGCTGGCGGCCGATCTGCAGACGCCAAAAGGGGTTGCGCTGCCGGTGCAGGTCACCCATCAGGGCGATAAGCCGTTCCGTCCGGTTAACCGTGAGCAGACCGAGGCGGCCGTCAGCCTGCTGGAAAAGGCGCGCTATCTCGTCTCTGAGCGGGAAGATAAACCGACCAGCAGCAAGCCGGGTGCACCTTTTATTACCTCCACGCTGCAGCAGGCGGCCAGCACCCGGCTTGGGTTTGGCGTCAAGAAAACCATGATGATGGCGCAGCGGCTGTACGAAGCGGGTCATATCACCTATATGCGTACTGACTCCACCAACCTGAGTCAGGATGCGGTGAGCATGGTGCGCGGCTACATCGAAGATGAATTCGGTAAAAAGTATCTGCCGAAGGATGCCAACACCTACAGCAGCAAAGAAAACTCGCAGGAAGCGCACGAGGCGATCCGTCCTTCCGACGTGAAGATCCAGTCTGAGCAGCTGAAGGATATGGAAAACGACGCGCAGAAGCTCTATCAGCTGATCTGGCGTCAGTTCGTGGCCTGCCAGATGATGCCGGCGCAGTATGACTCAACCACGCTGACCGTCGAAGCGGCCGGCTTTAAGCTGAAAGCCAAAGGGCGTACGCTGCGCTTTGACGGCTGGACGCGGGTGATGCCCGCGTTGCGCAAGGGCGATGAAGATCGTACCCTGCCGCCGGTGGACGTCGGCAGCGAACTGTCGCTGCAGGAACTGCTGCCGAGCCAGCACTTCACCAAGCCGCCGGCGCGCTTCAGCGAAGCCTCGCTGGTGCGCGAGCTGGAAAAACGCGGCATCGGCCGCCCGTCCACCTATGCATCGATCATTTCGACCATTCAGGATCGCGGCTACGTTAAGGTCGAGAGCCGCCGTTTCTACGCCGAGAAGATGGGTGAAATCGTCACCGATCGTCTGGAGCAGAACTTCCGCGAGCTGATGAACTATGACTTCACCGCGCATATGGAAGACAACCTCGACAAGGTAGCCAACAACCAGGCGCAGTGGAAAGGGGTGCTGGATGCCTTCTTCGGTGATTTCACCCAGCAGCTGCAGCAGGCCGAGAAAGATCCGGAAGAGGGCGGTATGCAGCCCAATCAGATGGTGATTACCTCGATTGACTGCCCGACCTGTAACCGCCAGATGGGCATCCGCACCGCCAGCACCGGGGTGTTCCTCGGCTGTTCCGGCTATGCGCTGCCGCCGAAAGAGCGCTGTAAGCAGACCATCAACCTGATTCCGGAAAATGAAGTGCTGAACGTTCTGGAAGGGGATGATGCGGAAACCAACGCCCTGCGCGCCCGTCGCCGCTGCCAGAAGTGCGGCACGGCGATGGACAGCTACCTGATCGACAACCAGCGCAAGCTGCACGTCTGCGGTAACAACCCGGAGTGTGACGGCTACGAAATCGAACAGGGTGAGTTCCGCATCAAGGGTTATGACGGCCCGATCGTTGAGTGTGAGAAGTGTGGTTCTGAGATGCACCTGAAAATGGGCCGTTTCGGTAAGTACATGTCCTGCACTAACGACGACTGCAAGAACACCCGAAAGATCCTGCGTAACGGTGAAGTCGCGCCGCCGAAGGAAGATCCGGTGCCGCTGCCGGAACTGCCGTGCGAGAAGTCAGACGCCTACTTCGTGCTGCGTGACGGTGCGGCCGGCGTGTTCCTCGCCGCCAACACCTTCCCGAAATCGCGCGAAACCCGCGCGCCGCAGGTGGAGGAGCTGCAGCGTTTCCGCGACCGTCTGCCGGAGAAACTGCGCTACCTGGCCGATGCGCCAGCGGCGGATGACGAAGGCAACAAGGCGGTGGTTCGCTTCAGCCGTAAAACCAAACAGCAGTACGTCAGCACCGACAAAGAGGGTAAAGCCACCGGCTGGACAGCCTTCTTCGTTGACGGCGAGTGGCAGGTGACCAAGAAGTAACTGCCCATGAGGGGGAGATCGCCCGATCTCCCCGCTTTTTTTGAGCCCCCGCTGTTGCCCGATCCCGCCAGAAACCCCTAAGATTGTTCCCAAACCGATGCTATACATATCCCACATTTTTGATATAGTTGTTATAGAAATGGCTTCTCTTATTATCAAATCGCATTAGACCCGCAGTCTGCATCCGGTCATTTTCCTGGCGGACGTCTTAGTCTGGTCTCTGGCGTCGTGCTTCAAACCCAGGATGGAATGAAAAATGAAATTGCAGCAGCTGCGCTACATCGTGGAAGTGGTAAACCACAATCTTAACGTCTCCTCTACGGCCGAAGGGCTCTACACCTCTCAGCCCGGCATCAGTAAGCAGGTGCGCATGCTGGAAGATGAGCTGGGCATCCAGATTTTTGCCCGCAGCGGCAAACATCTGACTCAGGTCACCCCCGCCGGGCAGGAGATTATCCGCATCGCCCGCGAGGTGCTGTCCAAGGTTGACGCGATTAAGTCGGTGGCCGGTGAGCACACCTGGCCGGATAAAGGCTCCCTGTTCGTGGCCACCACCCATACCCAGGCGCGCTACGCGTTGCCGGGGGTGATCAAAGGTTTTATTGAACGTTATCCGCGCGTGTCGCTCCACATGCACCAGGGATCGCCGACGCAGATCGCCGAAGCGGTGTCGAAGGGCAATGCCGACTTTGCTATCGCTACCGAAGCGCTGCACCTGTATGACGATCTGATCATGCTGCCTTGCTACCACTGGAACCGGGCGATTGTGGTAACCCCGGATCACCCGCTGGCCGGCAAAAGCAAGGTATCGATTGAGGAACTGGCGGAGTACCCGCTGGTCACCTACACCTTCGGCTTTACCGGACGCTCTGAGCTGGACACCGCCTTCAACCGCGCCGGTCTGACCCCGCGCATCGTTTTTACCGCCACCGATGCCGACGTGATAAAAACCTACGTGCGTCTGGGGCTCGGCGTCGGGGTGATTGCCAGCATGGCGGTGGACCCGGTTTCTGACCCGGACCTGGTGAGAATTGAAGCGACGGACGTGTTTACCTACAGCACCACCAAGATCGGTTTCCGCCGCAGCACCTTCCTGCGCAGTTATATGTATGATTTCATTCAGCGTTTCGCGCCACACCTGACGCGCGACGTGGTAGACACCGCCGTTGGCCTGCGCTCGAACGACGATATTGAAGCGATGTTTAAAGACATCAAACTGCCCGCCCGCTAACCAATACGCAGACTGAACGCCTCAGGGCAGCACCGCCTGCCCTGAATCTGCATTATCGGCACCGCCTGTTTCTGCAATAGCCCCCTGCCTGAAATAAATTTCATTAAATGACACCTGCGTCACAGCTTAAAGCTAATTCATTTATTAAATGAGAATCTGAACACACTTTTACGCCGATAACTTTGATCACCAATATGAAGATTTCCATAATTAGTGGAAAGTTTAGACAGTAAAGGGCGGCGGCAGCGCCTGTGCAACCTCGAACCGGCAGCCGACAATCGCTAGCAACTGTTTCCTCTGGCGATTAATTTGTTGATGCAAACAAGATGACTATCTAAATATTAATTTGGCTTAGTTGATAAAATGAATTAATCGTTTTCTCGCATAAATATTGCTGGATTTTATCCCCCGGAATGCCTTAGGATTAATCCTAATAGTGGTGGATAACATCACCAGCACCAATCAAACCAGGAGTCGCATTATGGCTACAAGACTGTCTGTACATGCAGAGTTTGCAGAGGATGCCGCTGACGCCGAAGGATCGAGCGATCTTAAACGTAAGGCCTGGCTGGCGGTGTTTGCCGGTTCATCGCTGTTCTGGCTGATGGTTGCGCTGGTGGTATGGCGGTTGATGAGTTGAACCGTTGCACACCAGAGCTTGCCGGTCAGCTGCGAAAAGAAACGGAAAAAAAGGTTAAAGAATCGACAATGGCTGCCGATACCAAGACTGAGCAGGCGATACTGGAAGGTTGGATGTTTAACGAGTCTCAGCATCGTTTTATTGAGTCAATGCTGGAAATGGATTGAGCCGGGCAGGCGGGTCAGATTAATAACGCCACAACGGTTATTATTATAAAAAAAGCCTTATTTTTCGTTACTGATATTTATACCGGGACTGATCTCAATCAGTGTGTCTGAAACCCGATAATCGCGCAGCGGTCAGAATGCTTTACAAGGGCAGCTGCGATTAATACCTGTTTTGTTAGCGAGGGTTTCTGTGAATATTACGCAATTGACGTGGTTAGGGGTGCTGACCTTCTGCACTTTGTTCTGGAGCGGCGTGGTGTGGCTGGGTATGTCACTGTAAACACACCATAATCTATTTTTTCTTACCTTATTCTCATCACGCCCTGTCGACAGCCGACGGGGCGTTTTTGTATCCGCCTGTGCTCACACCTCATGTTATCAAAATCTTACCTCCATTCTGTACTATGTTTATATCAGCCCTGTAGTTTGTCAGGGTATGAACTGCATGCGTCAAAACGGAGGAGCCATGTCGCAAACCCTACGAGAAATAAGCCAGGACACGCTGGCAGTACAGCAACAGCACTATCGTTTTTTCAGCCTGGCCCGTGTGGCGGCTGAACTGGGGGATATTTCCCGCCTGCCGAAATCGATGAAGGTGCTGCTGGAAAACCTGCTGCGCTGGCAGGATGACGACTCGGTCACCGATGAAGATATCCGCGCGCTGGCCGGCTGGCTGCAGACGGCCCACGCCGATCGTGAAATCGCTTACCGCCCGGCGCGGGTGCTTATGCAGGACTTTACCGGCGTGCCGGCGGTGGTCGACCTGGCCGCAATGCGTGAGGCGGTGAAACGCCTCGGCGGCGACGTGGCGAAGGTTAACCCGCTGTCGCCGGTCGATCTGGTGATCGACCATTCGGTAACGGTAGACCGCTTCGGCAGCGACGCGGCTTTTGATGAGAACGTACGGCTGGAGATGGAGCGCAACCATGAGCGCTATGTCTTCCTGCGCTGGGGGCAGAAGGCTTTTAACCGGTTCAGCGTGGTGCCGCCCGGCACCGGCATCTGCCATCAGGTGAACCTGGAGTACCTCGGGCAGGCGGTGTGGCACGAAGAGCAGCAGGGCGAAGAGGTGGCATACCCCGATACGCTGGTTGGCACCGACTCCCACACCACCATGATCAACGCGCTGGGGGTGCTCGGCTGGGGCGTGGGCGGGATTGAGGCGGAAGCGGCGATGCTTGGACAGCCGGTATCGATGCTGATCCCCGACGTCGTCGGCTTTAAGCTCAGCGGCAAGCTGAAACCGGGAATCACCGCCACCGACCTGGTGCTGACCGTCACCCAGATGCTGCGTAAGCACGGCGTGGTCGGCAAATTTGTTGAGTTCTACGGCGACGGCCTCAACGACCTGCCGTTGGCTGACCGCGCCACCATCGCCAATATGGCCCCGGAATATGGCGCCACCTGCGGATTCTTCCCGATTGATGCGGTGATGCTGGGCTATATGACCCTTACCGGGCGCAGCGCGCAGCAGGTGGCGCTGGTGGAAGCCTACGCTAAGGCTCAGGGCCTGTGGCGCGAACCCGGCGATGAGCCGGTGTTCACCAGCACCCTGGCGCTGGACATGTCGGAGGTGGAATCAAGCCTCGCCGGGCCGAAACGCCCGCAGGATCGCGTGGCGCTGGGCGACGTACCGGCGGCGTTTAAGGCCAGTCACGAGCTGGAGGTCAACCACGCGCAGAAAGACGGGCGGGCGGTCAGCTACCTGGACGAGAAGAGCGGTCAGCAGACCGCGCTTGATGACGGCGCGGTGGTCATCGCGGCGATCACCTCCTGTACCAATACCTCTAACCCCAGCGTGCTGATGGCCGCCGGCCTGCTGGCGCAAAAAGCCGTAGCGGCCGGCCTGCGGCCGAAACCCTGGGTGAAAGCGTCGCTGGCGCCGGGTTCCAAAGTGGTCTCTGACTATCTGGATAAAGCCGGGCTGACCGCCAGCCTTGACGCGCTGGGCTTTAACCTGGTGGGTTACGGCTGTACCACCTGCATCGGCAACTCCGGGCCGCTGCCGGACGCCATTGAAACGGCGATTAAGCAGGGCGACCTGACCGTCGGCGCGGTGCTCTCCGGCAATCGTAACTTTGAGGGGCGCATCCATCCGTTAATCAAAACTAACTGGCTGGCCTCGCCGCCGCTGGTGGTGGCCTATGCGCTGGCCGGCAACATGACGCTTAACCTGCAGACCGAACCGCTCGGCTTTAACGCCAGCGGGCCGGTATATCTGCGTGATATCTGGCCGTCGCCGGAGGAGATCGCCGCAGCGGTGCAGCAGGTCTCCACCGATATGTTCCACAAAGAGTATGCGGCGGTGTTTGCCGGCACGCCGGAGTGGCAGCAGATTGACGTCAGCGAGGCTGCCACCTACGGCTGGGATCAGGACTCCACCTACATCCGCCTGTCGCCTTTCTTCGACACCATGCAGCGCGAACCGGAACCGGTCAGCGATATCCACGGCGCGCGCATTCTGGCGATGCTTGGCGACTCGGTCACCACTGACCATATTTCGCCCGCCGGCAGTATCAAGGCCGACAGCCCGGCCGGGCGCTATCTGCTGGAGCGCGGCGTGGAGCGAACCGACTTTAACTCCTACGGCTCGCGTCGCGGCAACCACGAGGTGATGATGCGCGGCACCTTCGCCAACATCCGCATCCGCAACGAAATGGTGCCGGGGGTAGAGGGTGGCATCACCCGTTACGTACCGGGCAATGAGCAGATGGCGATTTATGACGCGGCGATGCGCTACCAGCAGGCAGGGGTGCCGCTGGCGGTGATTGCCGGTAAAGAGTACGGCTCCGGCTCCAGCCGCGACTGGGCGGCAAAAGGGCCACGTCTGCAGGGGGTAAGGGTGGTGATTGCCGAGTCCTTCGAACGCATCCACCGTTCAAACCTGATCGGTATGGGCATTCTGCCGCTGGAGTTCCCGCAGGGTGAAACGCGCAAAACCCTGGGACTGACCGGTGACGAGCAGATCGACATCAGCAACCTGGACCAGCTGCGGCCGGGGGGAACGGTGAGGGTGACGTTAACGCGCAACGATGGCAGTAAGCAGGTGCTGGAGACCCGCTGCCGCATCGATACCGGCAACGAACTGACCTACTACCAGAATGACGGCATTCTGCACTACGTGATCCGCAATATGCTGAACGACTGAGGGGCAGAGCAGGGATCGGGCAAGGGAGATCCCTTGCCCGCTGCGGCGGTTAGCCTTTAGACAACAGGTGGCCCATTTTGGCGGCTTTAGTATCCAGGTAATGGGTATTGCTCGGGTTGCGGCCGACGATCAGCGGTACCCGTTCAACGATATTGATGCCGGCCTCGCTGAGGATTTCGACCTTACGCGGATTATTGGTCAGCAGGCGAACTTCGTTGACGCCCAGCAGCTTATACATATCGGCGCACAGCGTAAAATCACGTTCGTCGGCGGCAAAACCCAGCTGGTGGTTGGCTTCTACGGTGTCGTAGCCCTGATCCTGCAGCGCATAGGCGCGGATTTTATTCAGCAGGCCAATATTACGCCCCTCCTGGCGGTGATAGAGCAAAATCCCGCGCCCCTGTTCCGCGATCTGGCTCAGCGCCGCTTCCAGCTGAAAGCCGCAGTCGCAGCGCAGGCTGAACAGCGCGTCGCCGGTCAGGCACTCAGAGTGGATGCGGGACAGGACCGGCTCATGGTCCGAGACGTCGCCATACACCAGCGCCACGTGGTCGTGCCCGGTGGCCACCTCTTCAAACCCCACCATCAGGAAATCACCCCAGGGGGTGGGCAGATTGGCTTCCGCCACTCGTTTAAGCTGCATGCGTTCTCCGTAAACGTCAGATACTGCCGCTTTCGCGCGGCGAAAGCGGCAGGGTCAGCTTGCTGACCGGTACAATACCCGCTATTTTGCCACAACCCGTCTCGCGAGGGTTAACAGCTTAGAGCGATTGCTGCGATACCGTACAATAAGCGCATCGCCAGGCTCCAGGTTATTATTTTTTATCCTATTGTTAGTGACTGACGTGATTTGAACGGACCAGGGAGAGTAGATGAAGGATATTCTGAAACGTACCACGCTGGGGGCGCTGCTGTTGCTGCTGTTGCCGTTGGCGGTAATGGTATCGGGCTGGCGCTGGCAGCCGGTGGAGATGGGGCTGGGGCATCAGATTCTGTTCTGGTTTACCGAAACGGTGACCCGGCCGTGGGGTACGCTGACCAGCGCTATCCTCTGCGGGTGGTTTCTCTGGTGCCTGCGATTTCGCCTGAAACCGGCGGTGTTTCTGCTGGCGATTATCGTTGGGGCGATCCTGCTTGGGCAGTACACCAAAGGGGTGATTAAAGAGCAGGTGAGAGAACCGCGCCCCTACGTGCTGTGGCTGGAGCAGCAGCGCGGCGTTAACCCGGAGACCTTTTATCAGCAGCACCGTAAGCAGCGCAGCCAGCTGGTCAGCGAGGCGGTAGCGGAAGATAAGCAGCTCCCCGGCTGGCTGAAGCGCCACTGGGCGTTTGAAACCGGTTTTGCCTTCCCGTCAGGACATACAATGTTTGCGGCCAGCTGGGCGCTGCTCGGCGTTGGTCTGCTGTGGCCGCGCCGGCGCTACGTGACCATCATCGTGCTGCTGGTGTGGGCGTCGCTGGTGATGGGCAGCCGGCTGGCGCTCGGCATGCACTGGCCGCGCGATTTGATCGTTGCCACCCTGTTCAGCTGGCTGTTCGTTACCCTGGCCACCTGGCTGGCGGTGCGCTTCTGCGGCCCGCTCGGCGTGCCGCTGCAGGAGCAGCAGGAGATAGCCGAACGGGAAAATGAGCCTTAATGATTGTAAACTGACGAGCCGCCCCCATTTCTTAGCGGATGCGGGACGCGCGGCTCCTTCGCAAGGGTACCGCCTGCAGCGGCCGGGGCGGCCGCGTTCGCTGCATCTAAGCAAGCATCGGGGCGATTTTTTTGGCATAATTCATCTGGTTAACTCCAGATAACGGGATGCACTGTGAAATATTTGCTGATTTTTTTGGTTGTGCTGGCGATATTCGTCGTTTCTGTCACCCTCGGCGCGCACAACGACCAGGTGGTGACCTTTAACTACCTGCTGGCGCAGGGCGAGTTCCGCATTTCAACGCTGCTGGCAACCCTGTTCGCCAGCGGATTTATACTTGGCTGGGCTATCTGCGGGCTGTTCTGGCTACGGCTGCGCCTGTCGCTGGCCAACAGCCAGCGTAAGCTGAAACGTCTGCAGCAGCAGCTGGGGCAGAGCGATACCACTGCGGCCAGCGCCCAGCCTGCGGCAGTCAGGGAATAATACTTTATGTTGGAACTGCTGTTTCTGTTGCTGCCCGTCGCTGCCGCCTACGGTTGGTATATGGGCCGGCGCAGCGCGCAACAGGATAAGCAACAGGAGGCCAGCCGCCTGTCACGGGATTACGTGGCCGGGGTTAACTTCCTGCTTTCCAATCAACAGGACAAAGCGGTTGACCTGTTCCTTGAGATGCTGAAAGAGGACAGCGGGGCCGTGGAAGCGCACCTGACGCTGGGCAACCTGTTCCGTTCGCGCGGCGAAGTCGACCGCGCGATCCGCATTCACCAGGCGCTGATGGAGAGCGCGTCGCTGACCTACGACCAGCGCCTGCTGGCGATCCAGCAGCTGGGGCGCGACTATATGGCCGCCGGCTTCTACGATCGCGCCGAGCAGATGTTTGGTCAGCTGGTGGATGAAACCGACTTCCGCGTCAGCGCGCTGCAGCAGCTGCTGCTGATCCACCAGGCGACCAGCGACTGGACCAACGCCATTGAGGTGGCGGAGCGGCTGGTTAAGCTGGGCAAAGAGCGGCAGAAGATGGAGATCGCCCACTTCTACTGCGAGCTGGCGCTGCAGGCGATGGGCAGCGACGATCTCGACCGGGCAATGAGCCTGCTGAAACGGGGTGAGTCCGCGGACCGCAACAGCGCCCGCGTATCGATTATGATGGGGCGCATTCAGCTGGCGAAAGGGGAGTATGCCCGCGCGGTCAGCCATCTGCAGCGGGTGATCGAACAGGATCACGAGCTGGTCAGTGAAACACTCGATATGCTGGAAACCTGCTATCAGCACCTCAACCAGCCGCAGGCGTGGCGCGACTATCTGCAGCGCTGCGTGGAAGAGAACACCGGCGCGGCGGCGGAGCTGCACCTGGCGGCGATCCTCGATCGCGATGAAGGGGCTGAGGTGGCGCAAACCTATATTACCCGCCAGCTGCAGCGTCATCCTACCATGCGCGTGTTCCATCGCCTGATGGACTTTAACCTGCAGGAGGCCGAAGCGGGCCGCGCGAAAGAGAGCCTGATGGTGCTGCGCGATATGGTTGGCGAGCAGATCCGCACCAAGCCGCGTTACCGCTGCCACAAGTGTGGTTTCACCGCCCATGCGCTCTACTGGCACTGCCCGTCATGCCGCACCTGGTCTTCGGTTAAACCGATCCGTGGCCTCGACGGTCAGTAACCGGGGGCGATTAAACCGGTATCGTCAATTAGTTACAACATACTTTTTATCCCTCTCCCAACATGGTTGCAGTAACGCCGGTGCAGGGCGGTCATGCAGGGCGAGGGAGTTTTTTACAGCCCGGGCCATTTTCTCAATACCTTGCCTGTGAATTTCCTCCCGACACAGGTAGAATGCCAGCCGTTTGCCACCCACGAGGAGACTTCCATGCATGACACTCAGGTTAGCGGTTCACCGATTGTGGTCGCTTTAGATTACGCCGATCGCGATCGCGCGCTGGCGTTTGTCGACCAGATTGAACCCGGCAGCTGCCGTCTGAAGGTGGGCAAAGAGATGTTCACGCTGTTCGGGCCGCAGATCGTCCGTGACCTGCAGCAGCGCGGCTTCGAGGTGTTTCTCGATCTGAAATTCCACGATATTCCCAACACCACCGCCCACGCGGTGGCGGCAGCGGCCGATCTCGGCGTATGGATGGTCAACGTTCACGCCAGCGGTGGGGCGCGGATGATGAGCGCGGCGCGCGAAGCGCTGGTGCCGTTTGGCAACGATGCGCCGTTGCTGATCGCCGTGACGGTACTCACCAGCATGGACGCTGAAGACCTGCGCGGGCTGGGCATTACCCTGACCCCGGCAGAGCAGGCGGAACGGCTGGCGCGGCTGACCCGCCAGTGTGGCCTCGACGGTGTGGTCTGTTCCGCACACGAAGCGGTGCGTTTTAAACAGCACATTGGCCAGGACTTCAGGCTGGTAACGCCGGGTATCCGCCCGGCGGGCAGCGATGCCGGCGATCAGCGCCGCATCATGACGCCTGAGCAGGCGCAGCAGGCCGGCGTTGACTATATGGTGATCGGGCGTCCGATTACCCAGTCTGCCGATCCGGCCGCTACGCTTGCCGCAATCCTCAGCTCACTGCAGGAGGCGTAATGGCCGATAACAACAGCCGCCTGGTCTACTCGACGGCCGGCGGACGCATTGACGAGCCGAAAGCGGTAGCGGTGCGCCCGAAGGGCGATGGTATTGTACGTATTGCGCGCCAGACCAGCGGGCGAAAGGGCAAGGGCGTGTGCCTGATTAGCGGTATCGACGCGGACGACGCCGAGCTGAGCAAGCTGACCGCCGAGCTGAAAAAGAAGTGCGGCTGCGGTGGCGCGCTCAAGGATGGCGTGATTGAGATTCAGGGCGACCAGCGCGACCTGCTGAAAACGCTGCTGGAGGCCAAAGGGCACAGGGTCAAACTGGCCGGCGGATAAGGGAAAGGCCACGAGCGATCGTGGCCTTTTTGCTAAGCGCTGCTGCAGGCAGCCTGCCGGGCTATACCGTCGTCAGCTTAATCGACCTGGTGGCCGATTATACCGCCGACGGCCGCGCCGCCGAGGGTGCCAAGGCCGCTGCCGTTGGTCAGAATTGAGCCGCCGATAGCACCGGCGCCGGCACCAATGGCGGTGTTACGATCGCGTTTCGACATGTTTGAACAGGCGCTGAGTGAAAGAACTAAAGTTGCAGCCAATACGGCGGCGGTAACGCGTTTTGCAGTAGTTGACATCATTATTCTCCTGATTTTCGTCGACCAGATAGCGTTAATTGTCTGGATACCCTCTAAGTATAGAAGGGTTTACTGATTATACGCTCAGGTGAAAATTCCTAATTTTTAGACATCTCTGTACACACTTCTCCTGCCTCAGTCAGAAACTGCCCGCTATTCAGCCAATGCTTCCATACCGTCGCGGCCGTGCTGGCATGACAATATTCCGACATGCATCGGGAGACGAGATTATGCTGGAACAACTGAAACAGCAGGTACTGGCGGCCAACCTGGCGCTGCCGCGCTATGGCCTGGTGACCTTTACCTGGGGCAACGTCAGCGCCATCGATCGTGAGCAGGGGCTGGTGGTGATTAAACCGTCCGGGGTAAGCTACGAAGAGATGCAGGCCGACGATATGGTGGTGGTCAGCCTCAGCAGTGGCGAGGTGGTCGAAGGCAGCAAACGGCCGTCGTCCGACACCGACACCCATCGCGCGCTCTATCTTGCCTGGCCGCAGATAGGGGGAATTGTCCACACCCACTCACGCCATGCCACCATCTGGGCCCAGGCCGGCTGCGATCTCCCCGCCTGGGGCACCACCCACGCCGATGACTTTTACGGCGCGATCCCCTGCACGCGCGCGATGCACGCCGACGAAATTAGCGACCGCTACGAATGGCACACCGGCCAGGTGATTATTGAAACGCTGCAGCAGCGCGAGATCGATCCGCTGGCGGTACCGGCGGTACTGGTCAATTCGCACGGGCCGTTCGCCTGGGGGCGCAGCGCGGAAGAAGCAGTGCACAGCGCCGTCGTGCTGGAAGAGGTAGCCTATATGGGCATTTTCAGCCGTCAGCTAACCCCGGAGCTGCCGCCGCTGGATCAGGCGCTGCTGGACAAACACTGGTTGCGTAAGCACGGCGCCCAGGCATATTACGGGCAAAAATAGTCTGACGATAAAAATTTTTATCCGTTATATCAGGCACCTGTTCTGGCTTTACTCACTCTCTATTAGGCTGGTTAAGCGATTATCGCGCCAACTAACAGAGGATGAAACTATGACCGTTATTAATCAGGCTACCTGCCGTCTGTTCAATGAAGTCGGCTCTACCACCCAGCTGTCGGCTTACTATGAAGAAGAGCGGCGCACCCTGTGGATGTTATTGCGTGCCCAGCCGCGCCCGAGCTTCAATCATCAGCTGATTGAAGAGATCATGAACCTCAGCTATGCCGCCCAGCGCAGCGGGCTGGAGATTGATTTCTGGGTTACCGGCTCGCTGGTACCGACCATGTTTAACGCGGGCGGCGACCTGCGCTTCTTTGTCGAGTCGATCAAAAATGGCCGGCGGGAAGCCCTGCGTGCCTATGCCCGCGCCTGTGTGGACTGCATCCACGCCGCTGCGCGCGGTTTCGACTGCGGGGCGGTGAGCATTGCGATGATTGAGGGCAGCGCGCTGGGCGGCGGCTTTGAAGCCGCGCTGGCGCACCACTTTATCCTCGCGCAGAACACCGCCCGCATGGGCTTCCCGGAGATCGCCTTTAACCTGTTCCCGGGCATGGGCGGCTATTCACTGGTGGCACGGCGTTCCGGCATGAAGCTGGCCGAAGAGCTGATCTGTGAAGGGGAGTCGCACACCGCGGAGTGGTTTGAAACCCGCGGGCTGGTGGATCGTCTGTTCCAGCCGGGTGACGGCTATCGCTGCACGCGCACCTTTATCGATACGCTGCGGCCGAAGCTGAACGGCGTGCGCGCCATGCTGCGCGCGCGTCAGCGGGTGCTACAGCTGAGCCGGGGTGAGCTGATGGATATTACGGAAGACTGGGTGGATGCGGCATTTCAGCTGGAGCCGAAGGATATCGCCTATATGGAACGGCTGGTGACGTTGCAGAATCGACACAGCCAGCAGGCGTTACGCCACGCTGGCTGAGTCGCCGTGCGCTAGTTAATCCTTAGCGGCACGTTGTTTAAGCCAGTGCTCGAGCTCCCCGGCGGGCATTGGCTTTGCATACAGATACCCCTGGCGCAGGTCAACGCCGCTGGCGATGGCAAACGCCTCCTCCTCCGGGGTTTCCACCCCTTCGGCAATCACCTGCAGATCCAGCGCGCGCGCCACCGCTACAATCGCCCGCACCAGCGACTGCGAGACTTTTTGCGAATCCACCCCGCGGATAAAGCTCTGGTCGAGCTTAATCGCGTCAATCGGCACCCGTGCCAGCTGCGACAGCGACGAATAGCCGGTGCCAAAATCATCCAGATGCACCGCCGCCCCCAGTTTCTGGAACTGCTGCATCAGGTCCAGCGCCTGTTGCTCATTCTCAATCAGGCAGCTCTCGGTCAGCTCGATATCAATCGGGCAGCCGACAATCCCCGCCTCGTTGAGCGCATGCTTCAAATCGGAATAGATGCTCTGGTCGATCAGCTGACGCGGCGACACGTTCACCGCCACCCGTAGGTCAATCCCCATCGCACGCCAGCGTTTAATCTGCTCCAGCACCGACAGCATTACCCAGCGGCCAAGCGGCACGATCAGCCCGGACTCCTCGGCGTAGGAGATAAAGCTGTCCGGTCGCACCAGTCCACGTTCCGGCGACATCCAGCGCACCAGCGCCTCAACGCTGGTCACGCTGTTGTCGGCGTTGAGCTTCGGCTGATAGTGGATCACCAGCTGGCTCAGCTCCAGCGCTTTGCGCAGGTTGGTGTCCAGCCAGATATACTCAAACACCCGCTGGTTCATCTCGGAGCAGAACATGCTGAAGCGGCCGCGTCCGCCCTCTTTGGCGGTATACATCGCGGTATCGGCATTGCGGATCAGGCTGTCGCGATCCTCACCGTGCTGCGGGGCGAAGGCGATGCCGATCGAGCAGCCGGAGTAGACCTCGATCAGGCCAATGCGGAACGGCTGCTTCAGGCGGTCGAGAATGCGTGACGCCAGCGCCTCCAGCGCCAGCTGGCTGGTCTGCTCCGCCAGGATAATAAACTCATCGCCGCCGAGGCGGGCGAGGGTCTGCTGTTCTTCAAGACAACTAAGGATCGCCAGCGACACCGCCTGCAGCAGCCGGTCGCCAAACATATGGCCGTAGGCGTCGTTCACCTTCTTGAAGTTGTCGAGATCGAGATACACCACCCCGACCTGGCCATTAACACGTTTTTCCAGCGCGGCGCTGATATCCTGGTTGATCGAGTTGCGGTTCGGCAGGCCGGTCACCGTGTCCGTATTGGCCATCACCCGCAGCCGTTCCTGAGCACGGCGCTCTTCGGTAATATCGGTGCCGGAGCAGATCAGGAAGATTTCGTTTTTGCCGCTGCCGCTGTGGACAAATTTATTGCGGAACAGGAACAGGCGCTGGCCTTTTTTGGTTTTGACCCAGCGCTCTACCTCATACGAGCTGCCTTCACGAAAAAAGTGCGCCACGTTGCGGCGCGAGGCGATCGCTTCTTCGCGGGTCATAAACAGTTTGAACACGTTGCGCCCGATCACCTCCTGCTCCTTCAGACCGGTGTACTCTTCGCTCAGACGGTTAAAACGCTGGATATGCCCGTGCTGATCGAGGATGACGATCACCGAGTTGGCTTCGGATACCACCTGCTCGGCAAAGGAGAGGCCGTGCACCAGGTCACGCGCGACCGATGAGGTATCGCCCCAGGCAGACGCCGAACCGGCCCACGCCGACTGGCTGACCTTGCGGCCAACCAGGTGCAGCGACAGGTCGTTGCCGTAGATCGCCAGGCTGAGGTTAACGCTGGAGGTGATCACCGTCATCGCGCGCAGCATGCTGGCCTGACCGGGGCTCAGCGCCACGGCGATACTGGTGACGCCGCCTTCATCTTTGGCAAACTGCAGGGCATCGCTGTCAGAAGTTAAACGCCAATGAGGGCTGTGGGTGCCAAACCAGGCATACATCAGCGACTGCCCCTGTTCATCGGTCATTCAGATTCTCCTTCGTGCTAGGTAGCAACGGATATCATACTGGTTTAACGACATTATTCTGCCGAAAGCGGCTGCGTCCGTTGCCGCCATACTCAATTTTATACTGAAATAAAACTTTCCGATCGCGACAACGATCGGGAGGGAGATCGCGCGGATAAGGCACCGGATCAATCATTAAGGAAGGTCGCCACGGGGTGTGTCTGAATTCAGTTAACTGAAAATACCGTTAGTGTTCTTTTTATTCAATAGGTTAACAAGAATATTTCATCAGCATGCCGCTGGCCCGACTCATCAGAACCTATTAGCCTTATTCACTCCAGGCTTTCTGTCGAGGGGGCAGGGAACAGCAATTATTTTATGTCGGGGTGGCCGGACGCCAGCGGCCAGCGTGGTGCTGGTCCGATAACAGCACTGTTAACATCGGAATAGCTTAATAGTTTATGACAGTTATCTGCAATTTTTCTCGCGCTGCGCGCAACCGACAATGGCTAAAGGTGCATCGGTCAGGGTCGCAGGTTCGGGCCGCGTACTAAGAAGGAGGGAATGAATCCGGGAGAGCAGAGCAGGATGACACGGCAGCAGAAGTGGATGACAACATCACGGCATGAAAGGCAGCGGGCCAGCCAGAGCCGGCCCGCTGCTAAACGTCATCAGGCAGCCGGGCGGGCCACGATGCTGCGGGTCTCCATACGCACTTCGGCGATGGTGACCTCAATCAGGTCGGTAACGCGGTAGGCGACTTCACCTTTCACCATCACCGTACCGTTTTCGTTGCTGCACACCAGCTCATCACGCACCGCGTGAATGAACGGCGCCGGGATAAAGGCCACCGCGCCGTTATCCTGCAGGCGCACGCGCATGCCACCGCGTGAAACGTCGATCACTTCGGCGCTGAAACGCTGGTCGCTGCCGGCCGCATTCTGCAGGAAGCGCGAGTAGAGCCAGTCGCCCACGTCACGCTCGGCCATGCGGTTCTGGCGGCGGCGCTCAGCCATCTTCACCGTCAGCTCGTCGGCAGGTTTTTCCGCCGGCTCGCCTTTGATTATGGCTTTCAACAGACGATGGTTGACCATATCGCCATACTTACGGATCGGTGAGGTCCAGGTGGCGTACGCGTCCAGACCAAGGCCAAAGTGCGGACCCGGCGTGGTGCTGACTTCGGCAAACGACTGGAAACGACGGATGCGGCTGTCGAGGAACTGGGTCGGATGGGTGTCCAGCTCGCGGCGCAGTACGCGGAAGCCTTCCAGCGTGGCGATCGCCTGCGGGTCAGCGGTGACGCCGTGGTTGGCCAGCACGGCGGCGGCCTGTTCGGCGTTCAGCGCGTCAAAGCCGAGGTGAACGTTGTAGATGCCGAAGCCCAGCTTGTCGCGCAGCACGCTGGCGGCGCAGACGTTGGCAAGGATCATCGACTCTTCCACGATGCGGTTGGCGATGCGGCGGTGCTCGGCAATGATGTCCAGCACTTCGCCTTTTTCGCCCAGCAGGAAGCGGAAGTCAGGGCGGTCCTTGAACACCAGCGCGTGGGTCTGGCGCCATTCGCAGCGTGCCAGGCACACCTTATGCAGCAGGCGGATCTGCTGCGCGATGGCTTCTGATTCCGGCTGCCAGTCGCCGCTGTTCTCCAGCCAGTCTGAGACGTTGTCATAGGCCAGTTTGGCTTTCGATTCGATCCAGGCGGCGAAGAAGTGTGGTTCACCCTGCGGCGTACCGTCGGCGGCCAGCGTCACGCGGCAGGCCAGCACCGGGCGGCGCACGTTCGGGCGCAGCGAGCAGATGTCGTCAGACAGCTGGCGCGGCAGCATCGGGATATTGAAGCCCGGCAGATAGTTGGTAAAGGCGCGTCCGGCGGCGATCGCATCCAGCTTGCTGCCCACCGGCACATAGGCGGTCGGGTCGGCAATGGCGATGGTCAGCAGCAGGTTGCCTTCTGCCGTTTCTTCCACATACAGCGCATCGTCCATATCTTCGGTGCTGGCGCTGTCGATGGTTACGAAGTCCAGGCCGGTAAGGTCTTCGCGCGGCAGGCCCTCGTCAAGCATCTCTTCCGGGGTAGCGACGTCCGGAGCTTCACGCTCCAGCGTATGGCGTGACAGTGTCACCCACCACGGTGCCAGGTGATCGTCACCGGTGGTGATAAATTCGGTCAGTTCAGCGTAGAAGGTGCGGTCGCCCTTCAGCGGATGGCGGCGCATCTCGGCCACCGCCCAGTCACCGGTCTGGAAGTCATGCTTCACGTCACGCTCGGCGCGGCACTGGATGGCATCTTTCAGCAGCGGATGATCGGGAACGATCGACAGGCGGTCATCTTTCTTCTGCACCCGGCCAACAAAGCGCGTCAGGAACGGCTCAATCAGCGTTTCCGGATCGGCAACTTCACGATCCTTATCGGTCTGCAGCACCGCGGAGACGCGGTCACCGTGCATGACTTTTTTCATAAACGGCGGCGGAATAAAGTAGCTTTTCTGTGCGTCGACTTCCAGGAAGCCAAAGCCTTTCTCAGTGCCTTTTACCACACCCTCAACACGCGGCGTCTGGGAGTGGAGTTTCTCTTTGAGCTGCGCGAGCAGCGGGTTATCCTGGAACATAATCTCAACAGTTTTCGTGGCCTAAGTGCGGCAGACAGTTTTACGCGATTAACCGCGCAGCGGCAAGTAAAAAGCCGGGAAATCCCGGCTTTACGTCAGGCGATGCGCAGCCCCGGCACCTGCGGCGACAAGCTGATTTTCACCGGCACCGACTTAGAGGTTGGCGTACCGCTACCGTCGCCAAAGCTTGAGAGCGGCACCAGCGGATTGGTTTCCGGATAATAGGCGGCGAGGTTGCCGCGCGGGATGGCGTAAGGCACCAGCTTAAAGCCGCTGACTTTACGGGTAATGCCGTCATTCCACAGCGTTTCAATATCCACCAGGTCGCCTGCGGCCAGCCCCTGGCGCTGCATATCTTCCGCGTTGATAAACAGCACCTCGCGCTGGCCATACACGCCGCGGTAACGGTCATCAAGTCCATAGATAGTGGTATTGTACTGATCGTGGGAGCGTAACGTCTGCAGCGTATAAGGCACCGCCTCGGCCAGCGGCGGGAACAGCGAGTCGGGCAGGGCGGCGGCGCTAAACTGCGCCTTCTCATGCAGGGTATTAAAGCGCAGTTCGGCGGCGGCGTTGCCAAGGTAGAAGCCGCCCTTCAGATCGCATTTGGCGTTAAAGTCGCTGAAGCCGGGAATGGTCGCCGCAATATGTTCACGGATCCTGCCATAATCATCGGCCAGCCCCTGCCAGTCGACCTTCGCACTGCCCAGCACCGCGTTGGCGATACCAGCGACGATCCAGGTTTCCGAGCGCTGGGTGTCGGCGATCGGTTTACCCACCCCTTCCGAGGCGTGCACCATGCTGAACGAGTCCTCGACGGTAATAAACTGCGGGCCGCTGGCCTGCAGATCCTGCTCGGTACGGCCAAGGGTCGGCAGGATCAGCGCGTCCACCGCGCCGGGGCACAGGTGGCTGCGGTTCAGCTTGGTACTGATCTGCACCGTTAAACCGCAGCGCTTCAGCGCCTGCTCGGTACGCGGACTGTCCGGCGCGGCTGCCGCCAGATTGCCGCCGAGGGCGATCAGCACCTTAATCTCATCGCGCAGCATCGCTTCCAGCGCTTCAACGGTGTTGTGGCCGGGTTCGCGCGGCGGCTCAAAGTCAAAATGGCTGCCGAGGCTGTCAAGGAATGCCTTTGAGGGCTTCTCATCGATGCCCATGGTACGGTTGCCCTGCACGTTGCTGTGGCCGCGCACCGGGCACAGGCCGGCACCTTTTTTGCCCAGCTGACCAAACAGCAGCTGCAGGTTAACGATTTCGCGGACCGTATCTACCGAATGCTTATGCTGGGTGATGCCCATCGCCCAGGTACAGATCACCCGTTCGGCGTTCTGGTAGAGGGTGGCCGCTTCGCGGATCTGCTGCTCGCTCAGGCCGGACTGGCTCACAATATGCGACCACGGAGTGGCATCAACGGTGGCCAGGTATGCCTCCACGCCCTCGGTATTGGCGCTGATAAAGGCCTGGTCAAACAGGCCGCTTTCCCCTGCGGCGAGGCGGGCGCGATGGGTCTCTGCCAGCACCTTGACCATGCCGCGCACCGCGGCCATATCACCGCCGAGGTTGGGCTGATAGTAGCTGGAGCTGATCTGGCCGGCCATGCTGGTGACCACTTCCAGCGGCTTCTGCGGGTCGGCAAAGCGCTCAAGGCCGCGTTCGCGCAGGGTATTGAAGGTGACGATGCTCGCGCCGTTGTCGGCGGCGTGGCGCAGGCTGTGCAGCATACGCGGGTGGTTGGTGCCCGGGTTCTGTCCGAAAACGAAGATCGCACTGGCGTGGTCAAAATCATCCAGACGAATGGTGCCCTTACCGACGCCGATGCTGCGCTTCAGACCGGTGCCGCTGGCCTCATGGCACATGTTCGAACAGTCGGGGAAGTTATTGCTGCCGTTCAGGCGACCAAACAGCTGATAGAGCCAGGAGGCTTCGTTACTGGCGCGGCCGGAAGTGTACAGCTCCATCTGATGGGGATTATCCATCGCGTGGACATGGCGGGCGATCAGCGCGAAGGCGTTATCCCAACTGATGGGCTCGTAATGGTCGGTTTCACGGTTGTAGCGCAGCGGTTCGGTCAGACGCCCCTGGTACTCAAGAAAATAGTCACTCTGCTGAGAGAGCTGGCTGACGCTGTAACGGGCGAAGAACTCTGCACCGATATGGCGGCGGGTTGCTTCCCAGGTCACCGCCTTGGCGCCGTTTTCGCAGAAGCTGAAGGTGCTTTTATTGTCATCGCCCCAGGCACAGCCCGGGCAGTCAAAACCTTTGGCTTTGTTCATGCGCATCAGGTTACGCATGTTCTTGATCACCTGCTTACTGTCAAAGACAAAACGGGTGGTGGCTTCCAGTGAACCCCAGCCGCCGGCTGCGGCCTGATAGGGTTTAATCGCTTCTTTAAATTTCATGATGGCAGGCTTTTGTTGAATAGTTGTTATGAAGTTATGGTTTGTTTGCATGAATTTTGCGAGCCGGTAACCGGCTTGTCTAATTGATTAGGGCGATGAAGCGATAGCTGATGTTTATCGTCATAGGCTAAAAATGTGATGCTCCTCAAAAAATGGCTGCCGTTTAGCCGCCGGAAACGCGCCAGAAGCGCCACCCGGGCTAATACTTAACGCTCAACGTCAGCGCAGGGGGCCAGATGAAACAGTTCGCCAGTAACGTTCATGCCTTTGGAAAAGCACTTATGATGCCGATTTCGGTGATCGCCGCCGCCGGTATCTTTCTTGGTGTGGCCGCCGCGCTACAAAACCCGGCCATTACCGGCGAAGCCTTTGCTGGCCTGCCGCTGCCGCAGCTGATTATTGGCTTTATTCGCAAGGTGGCTGGCGCACTGTTTGCCAATCTGCCACTGTTCTTCGCCGTGGCCAGTGCCATTGGTCTGGCAAAGGCGGAAAAGCCCACCGCCGCTTTTGCTGCGGCGATTGGTTTTATCGTTATGCACGTCGGCGTAAGCGCCACTCTGGCAGCACAGGGGCTGACCGCAGCCACCACCACCCCGGCGGCGCTGCAGCAGCAGCAGGGGATGGAGCAAACTGCCGCAATGATGCAGGCGGCGGAATATATCCAGATGCTTGGTATCTTTACCTATAACATGAGTGTGCTGGGTGGGGTGATAGCTGGCTTGCTGACCGTGGCCATTCACAACCATTGCTACACCGTGCAGTTGCCAACGGCGATCGCCTTCTTCGGCGGGCGTCGCTTTGTACCGATCGTTACCGTGCTGGTGCTGCCGCTGGCCGGCGTTCTGCTGGCGCTGATCTGGCCGACCATCGGCAACGGCATTGCCTGGGTCGGCGAACTGATTGGCAAAAGCGGCCAGTATGGTGCCTTTCTTTATGGCAGCAGCGAGCGGCTGCTGATCCCCACCGGCCTGCATCATATCCTCAATGAAACCGTGCGCTTTACCCCTATTGGTGGTGTGGCCACGGTAGACGGACAAACGCTGGTCGGCGCACTGAATATCTTCAATGCCTCGCTGACCCACCCGGGCAGCGTGCCGGATGACACGGTGCGTGAGGCCACACGTTTTCTGGCGCAGGGAAAAATTCCGGTGATGATGTTTGGCCTGCCCGCCGCCGCACTGGCGATTTACCGCTGCGCACGTCCTGCAGAAAAGCAGCGGGTCAAGGCACTCATGCTGGCCGGGGCGCTGACCTCTTTCACCACCGGCATTACCGAACCGCTGGAGTTCTGTTTTATCTTCGTTTCGCCGGTGCTCTACATCCTGCATGCCGTGCTGAGTGGCCTGTCGTTTATGCTGATGTCGCTGATGCACCTGATGATCGGCAACATACAGGGCGGGGCGATCGACCTGGTGGTGTTCGGTATTCTCGGTGGCAGTAAGACCGCCTGGTGGTGGAGCATTGTTCTGGGGCTGGTCTACCTGCCGGTCTATTACTACAGCTTTACCTTTATCATCAGGCGTATGCGGGTAGAGACACCGGGGCGAGAGTCAGCGGATCAGGAGCCGGCGGCAACGGTGTCAGCCGACGAGCGGATTAAAACCATTATCAGCGGGCTGGGCGGTGCGGAGAACATTAGTGACGTGGACTGCTGCTTCACCCGGCTACGGGTTAGGGTAAACGATATGCAGCAGGTGGCTGATGAAACGCTGATGACAACCGGGGCCAACGGCGTCAGGCATGTCAGTGAGCACGATGTGCAGGTGATTTATGGCCCACAGGTGGAGAAAATTGCGGCGGAGGTGAAGGCGGCGCTGGGGATCGGCTGATCCATTACACCGCCTGTCGGTAGAGGTCTTTACGCTATCGGCTATCGACGGTTATCGAACGCGACTCACAGACAGTTCACTGAGTGCGCCGGTCTGTGGGGCCTGCGCCGACTGGTCTGGCGATCAGCAAACGCCGAAATCGCCGTCTTCGTGGTAAAGATTAACGCTATCCACCGCGACATCGAACGGTTTTTTTTCTGCGTCGCCGGCGCGCGCGCAGCTAAGCGTGTCGCCGTGAACGGCCAGCACCACCATTTTCGGGCCGCCGGTTTTGCCTTGAACGAAATCACCCGCTTTAAACATGTCTCTCTCCTTAAAAAACCGATAAAATGTTGGTTAACTATAGCAACGTATTTATCCGTCCCGCAAAATTGTCGTCAGCTGGCGATAACTTCGCCCACCAGCCTTTAAAGTCCGTAAGCCCGATGAATTATTCAGGAAGCCCGACGCATTGGACATCAAGCAATTAACCTACCTTGTCAATCTTGAGCGCGAGCGCCACTTTGGCCGCGCCGCCGAGGCCAGCTTTGTCAGCCAGCCTACGCTCTCCATGCGCCTGAAAAATCTGGAGCGCGAGCTGGGGCTGTCGCTGATTAACCGCAGCAACAACTTTGACGGATTTACGCCGGAGGGGGAGCGGGTGCTGGCCTGGGCGCGTGAGATGGTTTCCGTCTATCAGGGGCTGAAGCTGGAGGTGGAATCACTGAAGCACGGCGTCAGCGGCACGCTGCGCATTGGCGTGGTGCCGCAGTGCAGCATTTCGCTGCCGGAACTGCTGAAGGCGGTCAGCGGCCGCTACCCGCAGCTGGATTATCGCGTGGCGGTGCTCAGCGCCGATCAGCTGCTTGAGGCGCTGAACAGCCACACCGTAGATGCAGGCATCGGTTTCTTCGAGCTGGCGACGTTACGTGAACTGCATTTTCAGGCGGAGCGGGTGGCGGATAAGGGCGTAGAGTTGCTGTACCACCCACAGCAGTTTCCACAGCTGATGGGGAACGAGCCGCTGACGCTGGGTGAACTGGCTGGTGTACCGCTGTGCCTGGCCGAACCTACGCGCTATTTCCGCCGCTATCTTGATGGACACTTCCGCGAGGCCGGTGTAACGCCAAGGGTGGTACTGGAAACCACCTCGGTGTTTCAGCTGTTGCAGGCAACCCAGGTCGGGTTGGGCTGCCTGCTCTCTCCGGTGGGGCAATTGCTGCCAGGTATGACCGGAGAACTGCAGCGCCGGGTTATAAACGTACCGCCGATGTCACGGCAGGCCGCCATTGTTATTGCTGAACCCGGACGCGCTACGCCGCTGGCGCAGCACTTTTTTGATGCGGTGCGGGTGGCAGCTTAATCCGATTTAATACTCATCGTGTCGCCGATATCGCGGCAGTCCGCAATCGGGATACCCCTGGTATCAATAACGCTTTACTGAAAATCTATTTTCAGAATACCGGAACCCTGATAGTCTCCTGTTTTAACCAGACCCTGACTTTTCAAAGTGGAGGAGAGGTTGAAACTTATTTTCTTTTGATTATTTATGGTGACACCCGTTTTACCATCGCTGCCATCAATCTTAAGTGAGGATATCAATCCCTGGTCGAGTGAAATATCACTGCTGGTACCCAGGCCATTAAGGGCGGTCACCTTAACCGTTGAAGGCCGGTTACAGCTGATGTTAACCGGCAGTGAACTGACGTTGCCATTGAGCGCATTGGCGACCAGTTGATTATGCTGAAGCAGATAGCTGCCTTGATCCAGTGTGCATCTGGCGGTCAGGGGAGGAAGAAGGCCCGTGGCGTTTTTCAGGATGTCAGTATCTTCGTCTGATAAGAACTCGACGTGAAGATTATATCTGGATTCGCCTTTGAAGTTTATTTTACTAAACGTTTTTCCGGTTATTTTTTAGCTATTTCGTAGGGGAATAACGAATTCAGGAATGTACCCTTTATCTTCTCTTTACCAATAACGCCTAAAGTGTCCTCCCGGAGGTTGATGTAACAGCCACCGTAACAGTTCCTTATGGGCATTTGCCTGGGATTTGTAGCGGAAGTTATTTTTATGTTGTAGGTGTCGTCACTGTTCGCTGTTATTTGTAAACTTACATTGTATTCTGATGTCAAATCTGTGCTGTTAGCAGTATAGCTGGCTAACAGCATGCCCAGTATAAAAACACTAAAAAGAAATTTAGATTTTTTGTATGCTCGGTAATGCATTGGGATTTTCCACTTTTCAGTCGTTAAAGGGGCTTCAGCTTTGTTTTTTTGACCATCTGAACATATCGTACTGGGATAGCGTATTTTAACGAAAGTCTGACAGGGACGGAATAGATGAACGGTTTTTGAAGTTAACTGTTTTATTTGTGTTTTTTGCGATGTTAAATGAATAAAGTATCTTCATTTTGAAATTAAAACTCGCAGATTTATTATTTGCGATATTATATAAAATCCCGGAGAGATGGGTGCTGTCTTTGATCTGAAAATATCACGCCTGAAGAGGCCGATCTTCCTGCGCTACGCGCGCTGGCCGTAAGATCTGTGGCGTTCGAAGGGAATGAATTGAACGAATCTGTTGATACACCGCGGTAAGGGCTGGCGCGCAGCCCTCAGCAGGCAGGAACCTCTGGTGCTGGTGCTGGTGCTGGTGCTGGTGCTGGTGCTGGTGCTGGTGGTGCGGGCGGCTTATTCTCCGACCCGCTGAAAGTTGTTAATGCGAAGTCAGCGCCCCTAACCCCTGCATCAGCCGGTTGCCCCAGCTGGCTGCCGCCGCGCTTAATACCGCCGCTAACACCAGATCATCGCTTAATCCGGCGTCGCGCAGCGGCTGCAAATGTGCAGCGCTGAAGCGCTCCGGGGAACGTGTTAGCTGGGCGGCCAGGTTAATCACCGCCTGTTCAACCGGTGTGGCTAAGTGCAGCGCCCGATCCACGCCTTCGGCCAGCGCATCGCGCAACGCGCCTTCAGGGTAGCGGTAAAAGCAGCCGGCGCTGCCGTTGATGCGTGAGGCCACGGCTGCCGCCAACCGTGTTTCTGCCGTTTGCTGTGACGCCGCCAGCGCCGCCAGCAGCGCGCTCCAGCCGGAAAGCACCCTGCCGTCATGTGCAAACAGCCAGCAGGCGGCCTCCGGCAGCCCCAGCGGCACGCTGCTGTTAATGGCCACCAGCTGATCCGCCGCCGCATAGCGTGGCTCCAGCGGCGGCAGGGCAGGCTGCCAGTCGCCGGGTTGCAGGCAGGACGCATCGGCATCTGGCGGCACGGCAACGCCCGGGATCCAGCGCACCGGCAGCGCCATGAATGCATGAATGCCAGCCACCACCCGCGCCTGCCAGCAGACAAAGCCGATAATCTGGTTGAAGGTAACGATATCCGGCGCGGTCAGCCCCGCGTCGTCCAGCCGCTGCAGCGCGGCGACATCGATCAGCGTCGGCTGCCCGGCCAGCTGGCGGGCATACTCGGTGATCTGTGTCAGACGGCGGTTGCTTTCGCGTGAGGAGTCCGGGCCCGGCAGTGGGTTCAGCCGCGCCGCATAGTGGTTGCACAAACGCTGCACACCGGCAACCTGCGCCACGGTCAGCGCGGTACATAACCGGTCATAGAGGGTGAGCGTATGGGTCAGGCTGGTGTTCAGCTGGTCGGGGAACAGCAGCGGGTAAAGATCCCGTGAGGCGTGCATCACCGGTTCTGCCCGTTGCAGAAGGGTATGCAGTTCGCCGTTCGCCTGCTGCCCAAGACCAAGCAGAAAACGGTCTTCAACGTTGGCAGCTTCAGGCACCAGCGGCGCGCGCTGTGTGGGCAGGCTGGTCTGGGTTTCATGATACCACTGGCTGTTGCCGGGAAGGCGGCGTTGTTCCATGATCAGTCCTTGTTGAGTTAACTGACCCGCTGCCGTGGTGGTGAAGGGCACGACGCGGCGGCGGGTCTGAATGGCTTCAGTATCCTGACCTAAGCCGGCTGGCGAACGAAATAATGATCGGTGCTAACAAATAGCGGATAGCTATAAGGCAGACGCATGCAGGCAGACAGAAGGACGGAAAGTGGGGAAGGCGAGGCACAGGCGGTACAGTAAGTCGGGCAGCCAGCGGCGACCGCCCGTCAGATCAGCGGTCTTTACGCCAGGCGTCAGCGGTTAACGCTTCACCAAAGTGGCTGGAGATCAGGCGTTTGGTTTGTTCGTGCATCGGGCAGGCCAGCACATCGGCGGTGCTGCCGCGCTCCACCACCTCCCCCTGATGCATCACCAGCAGCTGGTCGCTGATATGCTTCATCATCCCCAGATGCTGGGTAACGTAGATATAGGCGATGCCGTGTTTCTGCTGCAGCTCAAGCATCAGGTTAATCAGCTGTGAGCGCATCGACATATCCAGCGACGCCAGCGCCTCATCGGCCACGATCACCTGCGGCTGCAGGATCAGCGCACGCGCCAGGCCAACGCGTTGCTGCTGACCCGGTGCCAGCATATGCGGATAATAGGCGGCGTGGTCGCGCAGCAGCCCGACCTGGCGCAGGGTGGCGATAATGCGTTTCTCCCGCGCGTCGGCGTCCAGCTCGGTGTTCAGCCGCAGGGGTAAGTCAAGGATCTGACTGATGCGCTGACGCGGGTTCAGCGAGGTGGACGGGTCCTGAAAAATCATGCGGATGCGCTGGCTGCGATAGCCATAGTCGCCGAACTCCAGCGGGTGCCCGTCGATCAGGATCTGTCCGGTGCTCGGGGCGACCATGCCGCTGAGCATCTTCGCCAGCGTCGACTTACCGGAGCCGTTTTCGCCGATAATCGCCAGCGTTTGCCGCTCGCGCAGCGTAAAGCTGACCGCCTTCACCGCCTCAACGTGCTGACGATGGAACAGGCCGGTGCGGTAGCGCCAGGTTTTACTCAGCCCGCGCACTTCCAGCAGCGTTTCACTCATGGCTGGCTCTCCATATTCAGCGGGAAGTGGCAGGCAAACAGGTGGGCCTTCGGCCCGCTGAGCCGCGGCGTGGCGATGCAGGTTTTCTGCGCATAGGGGCAGCGCGGCCCCAGCCGGCAGCCGATCGGCAGGTGTTCCAGCGACGGGATCGCGCCCGGCAGGGTATTCAGGCGGCTTTTGTGCGGCAGCGCGCGGCCAAAGTCAGGCATGGCACGGATCAGCGCCTGGGTATAAGGGTGATGCGGCGCGGCGATCAGCGCGTCGCTGGCCGCCGACTCCACCGTCTGCCCGCAGTACATCACGTTGATGCGGTCGGCCCACTGGCTGAGCATCTGCAGGTCGTGGCTGATCAGCAAAATGGTGGTGTTGTTATTCTGATTAAGCCGCGTCAGCAGGCGGAAAATCTGCGCCTGAGTGGTCGGCTCCATGGCGTTAGTGGGCTCGTCGGCGATCAGCAGGCGCGGCTGGTTGGCCAGCGCAATGGCGATCATCACCTTCTGGCACTCCCCCTCGGTGATCTCATAAGGGTAGCTGCGCATGATGTCTTTATGATCTTTAATGCCCACCCGGTGCAGCAGCTCGATGGCGCGGCGGTGACGCCAGCGGAAGCGCTGATACCAGCGGCCTTTCCAGGTCCAGCCGGGAATGGCCTGCTTAATCTGGGTGCCGACGCGTTCTGACGGATCGAGGCACGACTGTGGTTCCTGAAAAATCATCGAAATATTGTGACCAATGATCTTACGCCGCTCGCGCGGCGACAGGTGCAGCAGGTCGATATCGTCAAAGCGCATGCGGTCCGCCGTTACCCGCCAGTTGTCTTTGGTCACGCCGCAGATCGCCTTGGCAATCAGGCTTTTCCCTGAACCTGACTCGCCGACCAGGCCGCGGATCTCGCCTTCCGTCAGGGTGATGCTGACGCGGTCCACCGCCTTCACCGGGCCGTCAGCGGTCATAAACTCAATGGTCAGATTACGAATGTCCAGTAGCGGCATTACTCCACCCCCGCAACGATGGCGCGGCGGATGCCGTCACCCAGCAGATTAACGATCAGCACGCTCAGCATAATCGCCGCGCCCGGCAGCATCACCGTCCACGGGGCCACGTAGATCAGCTCCAGCGAATCGCCGAGCATTGCTCCCCACTCCGGCGAGGGCAGCTGCGCGCCGAGATCGAGGAAGCCCAGGGCCGCAATGTCGAGGATTGCCATCGACAGCGCGCGGGTAAATTCGGTGATCAACAGTGCCAGAATATTCGGCAGGATAGCGTGCCAGAGTATATCGAGGCTGCTGGCACCGTCCAGCCGGGCCGCCACCACGTACTCTTTCTCCAGCTCGTCGTGTACCGCACTGTAAATGGCGCGCACCAGCCGAGGCAGCAGCGCGAGGAACACCGCCAGCAGCGCATGCTCCAGACGCGGACCCAGAAACGCCACCACGATAATTGCCAGCAGCAGCGACGGGATCGACAGCAGCGTATCGAGGATATGGTTGAGCACCGCCGAGCGTAAACCTCGGGTCAGCCCGGCCAGCACCCCCAGCAGCATGGCACAGAACGCCGCCGCCAGCGTCACCAGTATCGCCGAACCGACGGTGGGTGCCGCGCCGCTTAACAGCCGGCTCAGCAGGTCGCGGCCGAGATCGTCGGTGCCGAGGAAAAACGACACGTCGCCGTAGTGTGACCACGACGGCGGCAGCAGCTGGAAGCCTAAAAACTGCTGGTCTATATCATAAGGGGCCAGCAGGCCGCCGGCCAGGCACAGCAGCAGCAGCGCGATAAAGGCATAAAAGCCCACCATCGCCGTGGTATCGCGGTAGAACAGCCCCCAGGTGTAACGAAGCGGGCTGGGCTGACGCTGTTCAGAGTAGACGTTATCGCTGGGCATACCACTCCTTATGCTTCAATGGCGTCAGCATGGCACCGAGAATATCGGCCAGCACGTTGACCGCGATCACCAGCGCACCGACCACCATCACGCCGGCGGAGATGGCGGCGTAATCCTGCTGACGGATGGCGCCGATCAGCCAGCGGCCAAGGCCGGGCCAGCTGAACACCATCTCGGTGATCATCGCCAGCGTCAGCATGGTGGAGAACTGCAGCCCGAGGCGCGGGATCACCGGTGGCACCGCGTTATGCAGCACGTGGCGGCGGATAATGGTGAACAGGGACAAACCGCGAGTGGCGGCGGCTTTGACATAGTTCTTCTCCATCACTTCCCGGGTGCTGATGCGCAGCAGGCGGATCACTTCGGTGGTCGGGGCCACCGCCAGCGCGGTGACCGGCAGCACCATATGGGTCAGCGCGCTGAGGATCATCTCATGCCGCCACGGCGAATCACTCAGCCAGGCGTCAATCAGCGCAAAGCCGGTGACGTTCTGCACCGGGTAGAGCAGATCGAAACGGCCGGAGACCGGCAGCCAGCCCAGGTTCAGTGAGAAGAACAGCGTCAGCAGCAGCGCCAGCCAGAACACCGGCACCGAGAAACCGAGCAGCGCCACGGCGCTGATCGCCTTATCCTGCCACTTGTTGCGCATCACCCCGGCGACCATCCCCAGCGGGATGCCGACCAGCATCGCCAGCGCAAAGGCCATAAAGCACAGCTCCAGGGTGGCCGGAAACACCTCACGCAGCTGCTGGTTGATTGACTGGCCGTTAATGCTGGAGACGCCAAAATCGAGCTGCACGATGCCTTTAAACCAGAACAGCCAGGCGTCAAACAGCGACGCGCCCTGCAGTGGGGCGTGCGGGGTAAAATAGCTGAGGCTGAAGCCGACCAGCGTCAGCATAAACAGCGTGACCATGAACAGCACCAGCCGGCGCAGGGTGTAGATAATCATCGTGGGTGCTCCTCTGCGCCGTCGGCTTCACGGTACACGCCGGCAAACGAGGCGTTGCCGAACGGGCTCAGTACCAGTCCTTTGATATCGTAGCGATAGGCCTGCAGGCGCAGCGAGTAGGCCAGCGGCAGCACCGGCAGCTCGCGGGAGAGCAGCGTCTGCGCCTGGTCGTAATATTCAATGCGGTTCGCCAGCTGTTGTGAGAGCAGCGCCTTGTGCAGCAGCTCGTCGAAGCCGGAGTTGCACCAGTGGGCGTAGTTGGTCTGCGAGGCGATCGCCGCGCAGCTGAGCAGCGGGCGGAAGAAGCTGTCCGGGTCGTTACTGTCGGTGGCCCAGCCGGTCAGCGTCAGGTCGTGATTCATCTCCATCAGCCGGGCTTCCTGAAAACGCCCCTCGACCTGTACGATGGTGACCTTAACGCCCACCTGCGCCAGATCGGCCTGCAGCAGTTCGGCGGTTTTCATCGGGCTGGGGTTCCACGCCTGCGAAGCGGAAGGGACCCACAGCGTCAGGTGCAGATCCTCCACCCCCAGTGACTTCAGCGCCTCGCGCGAGGCCTGTGGATTATACGGCGTGACGCGGGCGTCGTTATCGTAGGCCCAGGAGGCGCGCGGCAGGATCGTCGCGGCGGTCTCGGCGGTGCCGTAATAAATTGACTCCATCAACCGTTCATTATTGATCGCCAGCGCCAGCGCCTGGCGCACCTCCGGCCGGTCCAGCGGAGCTTTACGGGTGTTAAACGCCAGATAAGCGATGCTCATACCCGGGCGCAGCGTCAGCCGCAGGCGCGGATCGTCGCGCAGGATCGACAGCTGGCTGGCCGCCGGATAGGCCAGCACGTCACACTCGCCGGTCAGCAGTTTGGACAGGCGCCCGGTGCCGCCGGCACCGAGGTCGACCACCACCTGCTGCATACGCGGCACGCCTTTCCAGTAAGCCGGATTACGCTGCAGGCGGATATACTGCCCGGCGCGATACTCCTCAAGCATAAACGGCCCGGTGCCCACCGGCTGGCGGTCCAGCGTCTCCTGGCGGTCGGTCTGGTCCAGACGCGCGGCGTACTCAGCCGACAGCACCGGCGCATAGTGGGTCGCAAGGTGCCAGAGGAACGAGGCATCCGGGCTGTTCAGGCGAAACTCAACCGTATACTTATCGATTTTTTTCACACTCTGCACCGCGTCGGCGAACTGCAGGCTGTCGAAATAGGGGTAGCTGCCGCCGTTGACGTTATGCCACGGGTGCTGGCGGTTAAACATGCGCCCAAAGCTGAACACCACGTCGTCGGCGTTCATCTTCCGGCTGGGGGTGAACCAGCGGGTTTTCTGGAAGGGCACGTTCTGCCGCAGGTGAAAACGGTAGGTGGCACCGTTGTCCAGCACTTCCCAGCTTGCCGCCAGTTCCGGCACCAGCCGGTAGGTATAGGGGTCAACGTCCAGCAGGCGGTCGTAAAGCTGCGCGGCGAGCGTATCCACCACCAGGCCACTGTTGGCCATCTGCGGGTTAAAGGTATTTATCATGCCGTTAACGCAATAGACAAAGCCGCTCTGACGAATATCGCCGGGCGTTGCGGATCGTGCCGGGGCGCTAAGCACGCTCAGGCAGAGAAGCAGGGTGATGAATAGTGGGCGCATAACTCTTCTGATATTTCAGACAATAAACACAGTGTACAGCACTCTGCGTGCGTACCCAAAGCCCACCGGGGTAACTGCGTTAAAATCCACCGCAAGCCGTCAGAATACTCTCCGGTTACGCGACGTGCTGGATGAAATACGCCCATAATTGCTGTGGAGATGAGAAAGATTCTCAATAAATGGCTTTACAGATCGGAGTGAGAATGATTATTATTCATCTGCGCTTCACCGGTGGCTCTACCGGGGAGGGGCACGACATTGCTCACATTGCTTCCAGTATTTTTTCAGCCCGCCTTGTGCGGGTTTTTTTTCGCCTGTTACTCTTCAGTCACCTGAATATCGTGTTTTTTCAGCATCGCGCGGAACTGATGATAGGTTACGCCAAGCAGCTCCGCGGCGCGCTTCTGGTTAAAGCGAGACTGTTGCAGACTGGCGGTCACCAGCGCCTGCTCCTGCTGATGCTGCCACTGGCGCAGATCCAGCGGCAGCTGGGGTAACCCTGCCGCTGTAGCCCCGGCTGCAAGGTCTGCCGCCGGCTCTGTCTGCGCGGCCCGATCCTGCGCCGCTACGGAACTGTTGGCGGCAAACGGATTGAGAATAATATGGTCGAGCGGCTGCTCGGCGCTGGCGTGGCGGTACACCGAGCGTTCCACAACGTTTTTCAGCTCGCGCACGTTGCCCGGCCAGCGATACGCCAGCAGCGTCTGCTCCGCCGCCGGGGTAAAACCGGCAAACAGCGGCAGCCCGAGTTCGCGGCACATCTGTATTGCAAAGTGCTGCGCCATCACCAGAATATCGCCACGCCGCTGGCGCAGCGGCGGCAGCTGCACCACGTCAAAGGCCAGCCGGTCGAGCAGGTCGGCGCGGAACTTTCCCTGGCTGGCCAGCAGCGGCAGATCGTCATTGGTGGCGCACACCAGCCGCACGCTGACCTGTAGCGGCTGGCTGCCACCAACCCGCTCCAGGTGACCGTACTCGATCACCCGCAGCAGTTTTTCCTGCACCAGCATCGGCGCGGTAGCCAGCTCATCCAGGAACAGGGTGCCGCCGTCTGCGCGCTCAAAACGGCCCAGATGGCGCTTTTGCGCGCCGGTAAACGCCCCGGCCTCATGGCCAAACAGCTCGGAGTCGAGCAGGTTTTCGTTCAGCGCCGCGCAGTTGAGCGAGACAAACGGCCCCTGCCAGCGGTCGGAGAGGTAGTGCAGGCGGCTGGCAATCAGCTCCTTGCCGGTACCGCGCTCACCGACCACCAGCACCGGTTTATTCAGCGGAGCCAGCCGGGAAACCTGCTCCAGCACCTCAAGAAAGTTATTCGACTCACCCAGCAGGGTCTCTGCGCGTTCAGACATGATGAATTTCGCCATCTGTTAGTGATAATCACTAATCTAGTCGGGCGGTGGAAATCTGTAAAGCGTAATGTTTATTTAAAATCAATAACATAAAAACTGGCACGGATTTTGAATGGTGTTATGCAGACCGGACGGCATTCTGCCTGATACCGTTGTTAAAGAGGAACTGACTTATGGGAATTTTTTCACGCTTTGCTGACATCGTTAACGCCAACATCAACTCGCTGCTGGAAAAAGCAGAAGATCCGCAGAAGCTGGTGCGACTGATGATTCAGGAAATGGAAGACACGCTGGTGGAAGTGCGCTCCACCTCCGCCCGCGCGCTGGCCGAGAAGAAACAGCTGCTGCGCCGCATTGAGCAGGCGGAACTCCAGCAGAGCGAATGGCAGGAAAAAGCCGAACTGGCGCTGCGTAAAGAGAAAGACGATCTGGCCCGCGCCGCGCTGATCGAAAAGCAGAAGCTGACCGAGCTGATCGCGCTGCTGCAGCAGGAAGCCGACCAGGTGGAAGAGAGCCTGACGCGGATGAAAGGCGAGATCGGCGAGCTGGAAAGTAAACTCGGTGAGACCCGCGCGCGCCAGCAGGCGCTGACCCTGCGCCACCAGGCGGCTTCGTCATCCCGCGACGTGCGTCGTCAGCTGGACAGCGGTAAGCTGGACCAGGCAATGGCCCGCTTCGAGTCCTTTGAGCGCCGCATCGACCATATGGAAGCCGAAGCGGAAAGCCACAGCTTTGGTAAAAAGAAAAGTCTCGATCAGCAGTTTGCCGATCTGCAGGCCGACGATGAAATCAGCCAGCAGCTGGCCGCGCTGAAGGCCAGAATGAACCCGGGCCAGTAATCCGCACCCCTGTGCATAAGGAGAGTGAATGAGCGCGTTATTTTTAGCCATCCCCCTGACGATATTTGTACTGTTCGTCGCGCCGATCTGGCTGTGGCTGCACTACAGCAACCGGCAGAGCAGCGGGGCCGCCCTGTCGCAGGGCGATCTGCAGCGTCTGCAGCAGTTGAACCTGGAGGCGAAAAAGATGACCGACCGCATCCAGGCGCTGGAAGCCATTCTTGACGCCGAACACCCGAACTGGAGGCAGCCATGAGCAACGGGAAAAAGCTCTGGCGCATTCCGGCGCAGGGTAAAATCAAAGGCGTCTGCGCCGGTATCGCGCAGTACCTGGATATTCCGGTGCGGCTGGTGCGGGTGATCGTGGTGCTGTCGATGATCTTCGGACTGTTTATGTTCACCCTGATCGCCTACTTCGTGCTGGCGTGGGTGCTGGACGAGATGCCGCAGGAGCAGCAGGCGGCGCAGCTGAACGCCGGGCAACTGTTAAACCAGCTCGGCAACGAGCTGCAGCGGGGTGAGCAGCGTCTGCGGGACGTTGAGCGCTACGTCACCTCCGAGACCTTCAGCGTGCGCAGCCGGTTCAGCCAGCTGTAATCGCATCGCGGAGCCACGGCTCCGCCAGCAACGGGAGAAATCTATGCGTCAGTGGCAACAGGTTGCGCGGCAGCAGGCCGCGCCGGCAATGAAGAAGGCCGGAAAATTTATCCTGCTCACCGCCATTACTGCCGGCCCGGCCGGCATCAGCGGCTGGGCGGTGAAGTCGGTGGCCCGCCGGCCGCTCAGGATCCTGCTTGCCTGGGCGCTGGAACCGCTGCTGCGCCGGGCGATGCGCGGCATTGCCGGCCGCTGGCTAAAAAACGCCCCGGCGGACACTGTGTTAAAATAAGGAAAATTTAAACGGAGGTGCCCGGGCACAGATGAAACGACTGCAAACTGAACTACTGTCTCTGGTCAACCGCGGCGTGGATCGCCATTTACGGCTGGCCGTTACCGGTTTAAGCCGCAGCGGCAAAACCGCTTTTATTACCTCACTGGTCAATCAACTTTTGCAGGTCAACAACGGCGCGCGGCTGCCGATGTTCAGCGCCGTGCGCGAAGGGCGGCTGTTGGGGGTTAAGCGCGTGCCGCAGCGCGATCTCGGGATCCCCCGTTTCAGCTACGATGAGGGGCTGGCGCAGCTGTACGGCGATCCGCCCGCCTGGCCGGTGCCAACCCGTGGCGTCAGCGAAACGCGGCTGGCGCTGCGCTTCCGTTCGCGTGACTCGCTGTTGCGCCATTTCAAAGATACCTCGACGCTCTACCTTGAGATCGTTGACTACCCCGGCGAGTGGCTGCTCGACCTGCCGATGCTGGCGCAGGACTACCTGAGCTGGTCGCGGCAGATGACCGGCCTGCTGCACGGCGACCGCGCGGCGTGGGCGCAGCGCTGGCAGCAGCTGGTGGCCGGGCTGGATCCATTCGCCCCCGCCGATGAAAACCGCCTGGCGGAGATCGCCGCCGCCTGGACCGAATACCTGCAGCACTGCAAGCGGGAAGGGCTGCACTTTATCCAGCCGGGGCGCTTTGTGCTGCCGGGGGAGATGGCCGGTGCGCCAGCGCTGCAGTTCTTCCCGTGGCCGCAGATCGGTGAGGGCAGCGAAAGCCAGCTGATGCAGGCCGACGCCGGCAGCAATATCGGCATGCTGCGCGCCCGTTACCACTACTACTGTCAGCACGTGGTGAAAGGCTTCTATAAAAATCACTTCCTGCGCTTTGACCGGCAGGTGGTGCTGGTTGACTGCCTGCAGCCGCTTAACAGCGGGCCACAGGCGTTTAACGATATGCGGCTGGCGCTGACCCAGCTGATGCAAAGCTTCTCTTACGGCCAGCGCACGCTGTTCCGCCGCCTGTTCTCACCGGTTATCGACCGGCTGCTGTTCGCCGCCACCAAATCTGACCACGTTACCGTCGATCAACACGCCAACCTGGTGTCGCTGCTACAGCAGCTGGTGCAGGACGCCTGGCAGAATGCCGCGTTCGAAGGCATCAGCATGGAGTGCCTTGGCCTGGCCGCGGTGCAGGCGACGCAAAGCGGCCACGTTGAGCATAACGGCGAGCGGGTTCCGGCGCTGCGCGGCCACCGGCTGGACGATAACGCGCCGCTGACCGTCTACCCGGGCGACGTGCCGCCGCGCCTGCCCGGCCAGGCGTTCTGGCAGCAGCAGGGGTTTCATTTTGAACAGTTCCGGCCGCAGCCGCTGGACATTGACCGGCCGCTACCGCATATCCGCATGGATGCCGCGCTGGAATTTTTACTGGGAGATAAGCTGCGATGAGCACACCGATCAAACCGCGGGTTGATTTTGCCAGCCCGCTGCAGGATAAGCCCGAGCCGCAGCTGCGGCCGTCGCAGGCGTTTAACGCCGGGGAGCCGGATTTTGTCGTAGCGGCTGAGCCGGATGACGAGGTGCTGGCCGCCGAAGGCGCGGGCGAGCAGGCGGTTGAAGCGGCGCTGCGTCCGAAGCGCAGCCTGTGGCGCCGCATTGCGCTGGCCGGGCTGGCGCTGTCTGGCGTCAGCGTTCTGGCGCAGGGCGGACAGTGGCTGCATCAGGCGTGGCTTGAGCAGCAGTGGATCGCGCTGGCCGGCGGCGTGGCCGGGGGACTGATCGTCGTCGCCGGTGCCGGATCGCTGATCGCCGAGTGGCGGCGTCTGTATCGCCTGCGCGAGCGGGCGGAGGAGCGTGACGTGGCGCGCGGGCTGCTCAACAGCCAGGCCCCCGGTGAAGGGCGGGCGTTCTGTGAACGGCTGGCGCGCCAGGCCGGGCTGGACGCTGGCAACCCGGCGTTACAGCGCTGGCAGGCTGCGCTGCACGAAACCCATAACGATCGTGAAGTGGTGATGCTCTATGCCCGGCTGGTGCAGCCGCAGCTGGATCGCCAGGCGCGCCGCGAAATCAGCCGCTGTGCCGCCGAGTCGACCCTGATGATCGCCGTCAGCCCGCTGGCGCTGGTAGACATGGCGTTTATCGCCTGGCGCAACCTGCGTCTGGTGAACCGGATTGCGGCGTTGTACGGCATTGAGCTGGGCTACTTCAGCCGTATCCGTCTGTTTCGCCTGGTATTAATCAATATCGCTTTTGCCGGCGCCTCTGAACTGGTGCGCGAAGTGGGCATGGACTGGATGTCGCAGGATCTGGCGGCGCGCCTCTCCGCCCGCGCCGCGCAGGGCATTGGTGCCGGCCTGCTGACCGCCCGGTTAGGCATTAAAGCGATGGAGCTGTGCCGCCCGCTGCCGTGGCTTGAGGAGGATAAACCCCGCCTCGGCGATTTCCGGCGCGAGCTGCTGGGGCAGTTAAAAGAGACGCTGGCGCGCGATAAAAACGCGAAGTAACACAAAAGCAGGGGTTGCGTGTCAACTTATGCTGACACACCACTTCTGGACAAACAGGGGATAGCGTATGATTGGCGTTAATGACCCTGCTGCCGTTCACGAAGGTTAAAACATATGCGTCTTGAAGTCTTTTGTAAGGACCGGATTGGTCTGACCCGCGAACTGCTGGACCTGCTGGTGGAGCGCGCTATCGACCTGCGCGGCATCGAAATTGCCGCCATCGGCCGCATCTACCTCAACTTCTCCACCATCGGCTTCGAGCAGTTCAGCCAGCTGATGGCGGAAATCCGCCGCATCCCCGGCGTAACCGACGTGCGCACCGTGGCGTTTCTGCCCTCAGAGCGCGAGCACCGGGCGCTGAGCGCGCTGCTGGTGGCGCTGCCGGAGCCGGTGTTCTCTATCGATATGAAAGGCAAAGTGGAGCTGGCTAACCCGGCGGCGCAGTCGTTGTTCGATCTCAACGAAGAGAAAATCCGCAGCCACAGCGCAGGCGCGCTGATCGGCGGGTTCAACTTCACCCGCTGGCTGGAGAGCGAGCAGATTACCGCTCAGGCGCATCACGTGGTGCTGCAGGGGCGCGATTTCCTGCTGGAGATTACCCCAATTTACGGCCGTGATGATGAGCAGCAAACGGTGATGCCGGTCGGCGGGGTGGTGATGCTCAAGTCCACCGCGCGCATGGGGCAGCAGCTGCAGAACCTGGCGGTCAACGACGACAGCGAATTCCAGCATATCGTCGCCGTCAGCGGTAAGATGCGGCAGGTGGTCGATCAGGCGCGCAAGCTGGCGATGCTCGACGCGCCGCTGCTGATCGTCGGCGACACCGGTACCGGCAAGGATATGCTGGCGCGCGCCTGCCATCTGCGCAGCGCGCGCGGTAAAAACCCGTTCCTGGCGCTTAACTGTGCCTCGCTGCCGGACGACGTGGCAGAAAGCGAGCTGTTTGGTCACGCCGCCGGGGCTTACCCGAACGCGCTGGAAGGTAAAAAGGGTTTCTTTGAGCAGGCCAGCGGCGGTTCGGTGCTGCTGGATGAGATCGGCGAGATGTCCCCGCGCATGCAGACCAAGCTGCTGCGCTTCCTCAACGACGGCACCTTCCGCCGGGTGGGTGAAGAGCACGAGGTACACGTCAACGTGCGGGTGATCTGCGCCACGCAGAAAAATCTGCTGGAGCTGGTGCAGCGCGGCGAGTTCCGTGAAGACCTGTTCTATCGGCTGAACGTGCTGACGCTGAACCTGCCGCCGCTGCGCGATCGTCCGCAGGATATTCTGCCGCTCACCGACCTGTTCGTCGCCCGCTTTGCCGATGAGCAGGGCATGGCGCGGCCAAAGCTGTCGCCACAGCTGAACGCATTTCTGACCCGTTACACCTGGCCGGGCAACGTGCGCCAGCTGAAAAATACGCTGTACCGGGCGCTCACCCAGCTGGAAGGCTACGAACTGCGGCCGCAGGATATCGTGTTGCCTGAGTATGCGCTGGAGATGCCGCTGGGTGATGAGGCGATCGAAGGATCGCTGGATGACATTACCAGCCGCTTTGAACGTTCGGTGCTGACCCGGCTCTATCTCTCCTATCCGAGCACCCGCAAACTGGCCAAACGGCTGGGCGTCTCGCATACGGCGATCGCCAATAAGCTGCGTGAGTATGGCCTGAGCCAGAAGAAAAGCGACGGGGAGTAACGCGGAAACCGGCGATCCGGCTGGGAAAACAACGGGCCGCCCGGAGGGGCGGCCCGCAGAGATTACTTCAGCGCCGCCAGGGCCGCATCGTAGTCCGGCTCGGTGGTGATTTCATTCACCAGCTCGCTGTAAATCACGTTATCCTGCTCGTCCAGCACCACTACCGCACGTGCCGCCAGGCCGCTCAGCGGGCCAGCTGCGATCGCCACGCCGTAGTCCTGGATGAAGCTCGCGCCGCGCAGGGTGGAGAGGGTTACCACGTTGTTCAGGCCTTCCGCGCCGCAGAAGCGTGACTGCGCAAACGGCAGGTCGGCGGAGATGCACAGCACCACGGTGTTTTCCGCGTCGCCGGCCAGCTGGTTAAATTTACGCACCGAGGCGGCACACACGCCGGTATCAATGCTTGGGAAGATATTCAGTACCTTGCGCTTGCCGGCGAAGCTGGACAGCGCCACATCGGAAAGGTCTTTGGCTACCAGGGTGAAAGGTTTAGCGACCTGGCCCGGGGCCGGCAGCAGGCCATCGACGGCAACCGGGTTGCCCTGAAAATGTACGGTCTGAGACATAAACTATCCTTTGTATGTTAATGGTGTTTAAGCGCCCCCAGTGTATGTCATGCCGCGGCGGGGAAACAGTAAAAAAACAGGCGCATAGCAGTGAGGGTTCGCCCGGCGTTATGCGTGTATGGACTGAAGTATCACGGGTATCAAACCTGAACAGGAAGGTGACGATGAGAACGGTCAAGGTTTACCCGGAAAGCTGGCCCCTGCACACGCCATTTGTCATTGCCCGCGGCAGCCGCAGCGAGGCAGCGGTGGTGGTGGTCGAGCTGGAAGAACAGGGCATCAGGGTGCAGGGCGAGTCCACGCCATACGGGCGCTACGGCGAAACCGAAGGTTCAGTACTGGCGCAGATTGCCCCGCTGATCGCCGCGCTGCAGCAGGGTATGAGCCGCGCAGAACTGCAACAGGCGCTGCCGGCCGGGGCTGCCCGCAACGCCATTGACAGTGCGCTGTGGCAGCTGGAGTCACAACTGAGCGGCCGCAGCCTGTGGCAACTGACGGCAGCCAGCGCCCCGGCGCGGGTGGAGACCGCGCAAACCGTCACCATCGACCTGCCGCAGATGATGGCCAGCAGCGCGCTGGCGCTGTGGGAGAACGGCGCGCGCCTGCTGAAAATTAAGCTCGACAACCACCTGATCGCCGAGCGGCTGGTGGCGATCCGGGCGGCGGTGCCGGAAGCGACGCTGATCGTTGATGCTAACGAATCCTGGCACGGCGAGGGACTGGCTGAACGCTGCCAGCTGCTGGCCGATCTCGGTATCGCCATGCTCGAACAGCCGCTGCCCGCCGGCGAAGACGCTGCCTTAGAGACCTTTATCCACCCGCTGCCGATCTGCGCCGATGAGAGCTGCCACACCCGTGACAGCCTGCCGGCGCTGCGCGGTCGCTATGAGATGGTCAATATCAAGCTGGACAAAACCGGCGGGCTGACCGAAGCGCTGGCGCTGGCCGATGCCGCGCAGGCGCAGGGATTTTCGCTGATGCTGGGGTGCATGCTCTGCACCTCAAGGGCGATCCGCGCCGCGCTGCCGCTGGCACCAAGGGTGCGCTTTGCCGATCTTGACGGCCCCACCTGGCTGGCGGTAGACGCCGATCCGGCGCTGGATTTTCACGGTGGGCGCATCCAGCTCTAAGCCTGCCAGCGCAGCAGTGCGGTCATCGCCGCCAGATAGCGTTCGCTGGCCTCATCGGTCGAGATGGCCGGCAGCTCGGCGGTGATCACCGGCAGGCTGAGGTCGGCGCACCAGCTGCCAAACGAGCCGGGTGTGGCGTAGCCGACGCTGCTGACCAGCGGCAGCGCGGTCTGCTCTGCCAGCCAGTGGCCGAGCGGGCTGGCCTGCGGATCTTCAATACAGGCCAGCGGCTCGTGGAAGGTGACCACCCAGCGCGGTTGCAGCTGATGGATCAGCTGGCACAACGCCTGGGTCTCCGGCTCCGAACCGGCCTGCCCGCCGCTGGACAGCCGCACGTCACGTTCATCTGCCGCGCTGTTCCAGCGATATACCGTCTCACCCGGCTGCCAGTTGGCCGCCGGAAAGTTGCGGTTCAGGTCCACCCCGCGCGCGTTGGCGCGCAGCCCCAGCTGGCAGCCGTCCGGGTTCACCGCCAGCACCACGTGGTGGCGGCGCAGCGCCTCCGGCAGCGTGCGCAGGGCACAGGAGAGGGTGACGATACTGGCGGCTTCGTCACCGTGGGTGCCGGCAAGGATCAGCCCGCTGTCGGCGTCTGCCTGCAGCGCCGGAAACCACAGTAACGGTGCGCCGAGCACCGAGGTACCGTACTGCTGCACCGCAAGGTCGAGTGGCCCGCGCAGCGGGCGCGGCTGGTGGTTTAACATAGTCGGCTCCTCAATGTTGGCCCTTCACTGTGGCATAAATTTGCGGCGCGAAACACATCCCGTTGAAAAGTCTGTCGGTCTGACAACATTTTACGCTACAGTGCCAGCAGTCGTTTTCCTCAGTTACCCCGCGGCGCGGCTACGGTAGTGCGCCCGCCGCCGGCACAGGCATGGAGAAGTTCAGGATGCAGAAAACCCGATTTACGCTGGGCGCGCTGGCGGCGTGCCTGAGTTTTGCTTCGCTGGCCGCCGAGGTGCCGGCGGGCACCCCGCTGGCCGCCAGTCAGGAGGTTATCCGTCATATTAAAGATGAGCCCGCCTCGCTCGATCCGGCCAAAGCGGTCGGTCTGCCGGAGATCCCGGTGATCCGCGATCTGTTTGAGGGGCTGACCAGCCAGGACGCCAGCGGTAAAACCGTACCCGGCGTCGCGACCAGCTGGCAGACCAGCGATAACAAAACCTGGATTTTCACCCTGCGCAAAGACGCACGCTGGTCAAACGGTGACCCTGTCACCGCTGCCGACTTTGTTTACAGCTGGCAGCGGCTGGTCGACCCGAAAACCAGCTCCACCTTCGCGTGGTTCGCCGCGCTGGCGGGGATAGAAAATGCGGCGGCGATCGTCAAAGGCGAAATGAGCGCGGATAAACTCGGCGTCAGCGCGGTGGATGCCACCCACCTTAAGGTGACGCTGGACAAGCCGCTGCCGTGGTTCGCCAGCCTGACCAGCAACTTCAGCCTGTTCCCGGTGCCGCAGAAGGTGATTGCCGGGTTCGGCGAGCAGTGGACGCGGCCGGGCAACCTGGTGGGTAACGGAGCCTATCAGCTGGAAAGCCGGGTGGTGAATGAGAAGCTGGTGCTGGTGCGCAATAGCCATTACTGGGATGACGCCCACTCGGTGCTGACTAAAGTGACCTTCCTGCCGCTCAGCTCCGAGTCCAGTGCGGCGAAACGCTACCGGGCCGGCGAGATCGACATCACCGAATCCTTCCCGAAAGAGCAGTTTGCCATGCTGAAAAAGCAGCTGCCGGGCCAGGTCTACACCCCGGACCAGCTGGGCACCTACTACTACGCGTTTAACACCCGGAAAGGGCCCACCGCCGACGCCCGCGTGCGCCAGGCGCTCTCCTGGAGCATCGACCGGCAGATTATCGCCGGCAAAGTGGTCGGCAGCGGTGAAAAGCCCGCCTGGCACTTTACCCCGGACGTTACCGCCGGCTTCAGCCCGAAGGCCAGCTTTATTCAGCAGCACAGCCAGGCGGAACTGAATCTGCAGGCTAAGGCGCTGCTGGCGGCGGCGGGCTACGGGCCGTCGAAGCCGCTCGATCTGACCCTGCTGTATAACTCCTCTGAGAATAACCAGAAGATCGCCATCGCCGTGGCCTCAATGTGGAAGAAGAACCTCGGGGTTAACGTTAAGCTGCAGAACCAGGAGTGGAAAACCTACATCGACAGCCGCAGCAGCGGTAACTTTGACGTGATCCGCGCCTCCTGGGTCGGTGATTACAACGAGCCGTCCACCTTCCTCAGCCTGCTGGGTTCAACCCACAGCGGCAATATCTCGCGCTTTAACAGCAAAGAGTACGACGCTATTCTCGCCCAAGCCAGCCAGCTGACCGATGCGCAGGCGCGCAACGCCGCCTACAACCGTGCCGAACAGTTAATTGCCGACCAGGCGCCGATTGCACCGATCTATCAGTACACCAACGGACGGTTAATTAAGCCTTACGTGAAAGGTTATCCAATTAATAACCCGGAAGACGTGGCTTACAGCCGTCAGCTGTATATTGTGCAGCACTGATAACGGGATATTTAACGGTTAGCGGTAATTAAAGTAAAGGCCAGCGGAGAAACCGCTGGCCTTTTTTTAATGGCAGATCGGGGCGGCGGAGTGAAGGCGTTAAACTGTTGTTAATGCTATTGAGTTGCCTCGGTAAATACGGGCGATTAATGCGACATATTAAACTGCTGGCCTTTTAATTACGCGCTTACTGCTCCTGGAAACATGTTGCTCTCTGACGATATAATAACCGCGGCGCTTGCGGCTTTTTGCCCGGGCGACGTGCAGAAATGCTGATTTGTCTGTGGCATAAAGTAGAAAAGCCCCGAAGTTAATTTTCATTAACCCCGAGGCCTACCCTATGCTTCACAACATCAGGATAGCCTCTTACCTGCCTCAAGGCAAGGAGAAGACGGTCATGAAACTGCCGAACAACCCCCTGATCGGGTGCGTATTGATACTGTGTATAACATTACTGATATTCACGCTCCTGACGCGGCGCTCGCTGTGTGAGTTAAGGCTGAAGGATGGAGAAAGGGAGGTGGCAGCCAGACTGGCTTGCGGATCTGACGGTAAGTAGTCTGTTTTAAGGCGGGGGTAAGCCCGCCTTATCAGGACTGATGGAGTTTTGCACCCAGGCGCTTTTATCAAGCGCTCTTCACAGATGCGGAGAGCGCTTTTTTTATTAACCCGATGGTTTTTAGCTGTTATTTATTTGGCAGGATATGAATGGTCAGGTTTATCCGAAGTTTTTTACCAACTGCTAAGAAAACTCATCTTTTTATCGCCAGGAAATACCCCCCCTTAACGCTGCTGTTCGACCTATTGCCCGCGGGCCGCGCTGCCATAATCAGCCACTCTTACACCATCAGGGTCTCATCATGAAAACAATAACCGGCCTGCTGACCGTCAGCCTGCTGCTCAGCGGCTGCGCAGTGAAAAGCTATCCCGACTCGCCGCCGTTGAGCAACGTGCAGCAAACCCAGCTGGACTGCCAGGGCGCGCAGAAGCTGACGGCTGAACAGCAGCAGGTCCAGCAGCAGATTGATAAGAAAGGCGAATTCGACGGTCTGACGATGGTCGGCGTGCTGCTGGACTTTGGGGTGGGTAACGGTATCGCTAAGGCGCGGGCGCAAAGCCAGGCCGATAAGCGGGAAAAACAGCTGCAGGCGTTAACCCAGGCAAAGTGTACGCAGCCTGGCTGAAAACAGATCGCGAGCTGAATCACATTTCAGCCTCTGACCGCTTGAGACGGTCGTATAAAGGATTATCGTGTTACCACTACTGGATTGTTACTGCATTTACGCAGGCAAAACCTGATCTCCGGACTCCACCGGCGGTCGGGTTTTTTTGTTTTCAGGCCAAAAAAATGATAATAGCGAAAGTACTTAATAATAATGTGGTCATCGTGCATGACCAGCAGGGCCAGGAACAGGTGGTAATGGGGCGCGGTCTGGCGTTTAAAAAACGCGCGGGCGACGAGCTGGACCCGCAGCTGGTGGAAAAAACCTTCGCCCTGAAAAGCCATGAACTGACCGGGCGCTTAACCGAGCTGCTCTGTGAGATCCCGCTGGAGGTGGTTATCGCCTCGGAATGTATTATCGCGCTGGCGCGCGAGCAGCTCAGCGGCGCGCTGCACGACAGCCTGGCGATAGCGCTGACCGATCACGTTAACTTTGCCCTGACGCGCCACCAGCAAAACCTGCCGATCCGCAACGTGTTGCAGTGGGAAATCCGCAGCCTCTATCCGAAAGAGTATGGCATTGGTCTGGCGGCGCTGGATATCATCGAAAAACGGCTGAAGGTCAGGCTGCCGGACGACGAAGCCGGTTTTATTGCCCTGCACCTGGTTAACGCCCAGCTGGGCAGCGAAATGCCGGCGGTGATGCATATCACCAGATTTATGCAGGAGATCCTGCATATCGTAAAGTACCAGCTGCAGCTGGACTATCAGACCGACTCGCTGAGCTATAACCGCTTTGTCACCCACCTGAAGTTCTTTTCGCAGCGCATGCTTGGCAAACGCGGCGTCTACAGCGACGATGATTCACTGCACGACGTGGTACGTGAGCGTTATCCCGCCGCCTATAAGTGCGTGGAGAAGATCGACCGCCACGTGATGAAAAACTATGACTACGCGCTGGGCAGCGAAGAACGCATGTTCCTCACCATCCATATTGAACGGGTGCGTAAGGAGACGCTGGCGCTGGATGAGAGTGCGGACGAAGCGTAACGCTAGCGCATGATGGTGGCGGCAGGGAGGCCGCAGAGGGCTGGTACAGGCAACGTCATTAACCGGGCACGCAAACAAACAGGGCAGCGAATCGCTGCCCTTATGTTTTTTACTTCAGTGATTCACCGTGGGTTTTAATCACGTCCTGATACCAGAAGAAGCTTTTCTTGCGGCTGCGGGCGAGGGTGCCGTTGCCCTGGTCGTCGCGATCGACGTAGATAAAGCCGTAACGCTTGGAGAACTCCGCTTTCGAGGCGCTGACCAGGTCGATCGGCCCCCAGCAGGTGTAGCCCAGCACTTCAACACCGTCTTCAATCGCTTCACGCACCTGCACCAAGTGATCGTTCAGGTAAGCGATGCGGTAGTCATCGTTGATCGAGCCGTCGGGTTCCACCGTATCGCGCGCGCCCAGGCCGTTTTCGACGATAAACAGCGGCTTCTGGTAGCGGTCATACAGCACGTTCATCAGATAGCGCAGCCCTTCCGGGTCAATCTGCCAGCCCCACTCTGAACTGGCCAGGTGCGGATTCGGCACCATATTCAGGATATTGGCGCGCGCTTTCTGGTTGTGCTCTTCGTCGGTGGTTACGCAGCCGGTCATATAGTAGCTGAAAGAGATAAAATCGATCGGCTCGCGCAGGTCGGCCTTGTCCTGCTCGCTGATTTCCAGGGTGATACCCTGCTCTCTAAAGTAGCGGTTCATGTAGGACGGGTAGTAGCCGCGCGTCTGCACGTCGCCGAAGAACAGCCAGTCGCGGTTCTGCGCCAGCGTTTCCAGCACGTCGGCCGGTTTGCAGGTCAGCGGATAGAGCATCGCACCCAGCAGCATATTGCCGATTTTAGCGTCCGGGATCAGGGTATGACAGGCTTTCACCGCGCGGGCGCTGGCCACCAGCTGGTGGTGAATCGCCTGATACACCGCCTGCTTATTGCTCTCTTCCGGCAGACCGACGCCGGTGAACGGCGCGTGCAGCGACATGTTGATCTCGTTAAAGGTCAGCCAGTGCTTCACCTTGTCTTTGTAACGCGTAAACACGGTCTCTGCATAATTCACGAAACAGTCGATGGTGGTACGGCTGCCCCAGCCGCCGTACTTTTTAATCAGCCCGTACGGCATCTCGTAGTGGGAGAGGGTCACCAGCGGCTTGATGTTGTACTTCGCCATCTCATCGAACAGGCGATCGTAGAAGGCCAGGCCCGCCTCGTTCGGCTGCGCTTCGTCACCTTCCGGGAAGATGCGCGTCCAGGCGATGGAGGTGCGCAGCACGGTGAAGCCCATCTCGGCGAACAGCCTGATGTCCTCCGTGTAGCGGTGGTAGAAGTCGATCGCCTCGTCTTTAATACCGAAATCGCCAGCCTGACGCTCCACGCGTTCACCGAAAATGCCGTGCGGCTGCAGATCGGAGGTGGAGATGCCCTTGCCATCGGCCTGCCATGCGCCTTCAACCTGGTTAGCGGCAACCGCACCGCCCCAGAGGAAGTGTTGTGGGAAACGTTGAGTCATGATGATTCTCCTTATGAAAATTTATTTAATCAGCGTCAGCAGCGGCTCACCGGCGGCCACGTCGGGCTGCGGGCTGGCGGCCAGCACGTCAATATAGTCATCGCTGTTGCTGACCAGCACCGGGGTGGTCAGGTCATAGCCTGCGGCGGTAATCGCCGGGATATCGAATTCGATCAGCAGGTCGCCGACGCGCACGCTGTCGTCCTGCTTAACGTGGGCAATAAAGTGCTGACCATCCAGCTTCACCGTATCGATGCCGACGTGGATCAGCACCTCCGCGCCGTTTTCCGCTTCCAGGCCAATCGCATGGCGGGTGCGGAACAGCGAAGCGACCGTGCCGTTCACCGGCGAATAAACCCGGCCTTCGGTGGGTTTGATAGCGATGCCTTTGCCCAGCAGGCCGCTGGCAAAGGTTTCGTCGGCCACCTGTTCCAGAGCAACCACCGCGCCGGTCATTGGGCTGGCCAGCGACGCCTTATTCAGCAGATCCGGGTTAACCGGGGCGGATTCGGCAGCAGCAGGCGCCGCGGTCTGTGCAGCCGCAACGGCCTCATTCGGTAAACCAAACAGCGCGGTGGTTACTGCGGCAAAGCCAAAGGCGATCAGCGCGCCGGCAATCGCCGCCATCACGCTGGCGTCAAAACCGGTTTTTGGCACCACCTGACTGAAGGTAAACACCGACGGCAGGCCAAAGGAGTAGCTGGTGGTGTGCCAGAAGCCGAGCACCGCGGCACCCATCGCACCGCCGATGCAGCCAAAGATAAACGGACGACGCTTCGGTAAAGTGACGCCGTACACCGCCGGTTCGGTAATACCGAACAGGCTGGCGCTGAACGCCGAGGCGGCAATCCCTTTCAGCTTCAGGTCACGGGTACGCAGCAGTACGCCCAGCGTGGCACCGGCCTGGCCGAGCACCGCCGGCATCAGCAGCGGCAGCAGGGTATCGGCACCGTGTACCGCCAGGTTGTTAAGCATAATCGGCACCAGGCCCCAGTGCAGACCGAAGATCACGCACACCTGCCAGAAGGCACCCATAAACGCGCCGGCAAAGGTTGGGCTGAAGGTGTAGGCGTGCAGATAGCCCGCCGCCAGCAGCTCGCTAACCCAGGTGGCGGCCGGGCCGATCACCAGGAAGGTCACCGGCACCACGACAGCCAGGCAGATCAGCGGGGTGGTAAAGTTACGGATCGCCGACGGCAGGCGCTGATGGATCAGGCGCTCGATCACGCAGGAGAACCACGCGGCGAAGATAATCGGGATCACCGACGAACTGTAGTTAATCAGGATCATCGGCACGCCGAAGAAGTGCAGCGGGGCGCTGCCGGCCTGAGCGGCGGAAAAGGCGGCCATCATCGACGGATGGATCAGCGCAGCGCCGATAATCATGGTGATAAACGGGTTGCCGCCAAACTTTTTACCGGCGCTGTAGCCGAGGATCACCGGCAGGAAGTAGAACACCGCGTCGCTGGCGGCGAACAGAGTGATATAGGTGCCGGAGGCTTCGGTGGTCAGGCTAAAGGCCAGCGCCAGCGCCAGCAGGCCTTTCAGAATACCGGCCGCCGCCATTACGCCGACAAACGGGGTAAAGATGCCGGAGACGATATCGATAAAGCGGGCAAACAGCGACCCTTTCTGCTGGCCGTCGTCGCTGCTGTCGGCACCGTCTCCCAGGCCTGCGATCTTCAGCAGCGCCTGATAGACGTCACTGACGTGGTTGCCAATCACCACCTGATACTGGCCGCCGCTCTCTACCACCATGATTACCCCGGCGTTGTCTTTCAGCCCGGCGGTGTCGGCTTTTTTGCTGTCTTTAAGTTTGAAACGCAGGCGGGTGGCACAGTGCATCACCGAGGTGATGTTCTCTTTCCCGCCAACGCCCTGCAGAATCTCTTCTGATAACCCCTGATACTTCATTGTACGCTCCTGGTTCAGACATCTTGTCATGCGGCCGTTACCGAATTCAGGCCAAAAAAAAACCTAAATCGCCTCTGCAGGGCCCGACGGGCGCAAGAAAAGCGATTTAGGTTTTGCCTGAAGCTCAGTAGCAATCCTGTTTTTAGTGCAGCGATAGTTCCCCAGCGGCGGATAATTAGCAAGAGGTGTGGCAGATCAAAACTGATTTTCGTGACCGCGATCCGCTTTTGGTAGCAGTTTGATACGCTTTCTCACCGCTGTTGCCGCGCGTGCGATTATGCAAGCCTGGGCGGACAGGCTAAACTGTATCGCATTGATTATGCTGAATCCGGAGACACAATGGAGTCAATTTCAGGCAATGCGTTACAGGTATCAGACGCCATTATCTCCTGCCAGCTGGACGGGAAGGGCGGGCTGATCCCGATTGAGAACAGCGAAGTGGTCCATTGCGACCGTCCGTGCTGGCTGCATCTGAACTACACCCACCGCGCCAGCGCTGACTGGCTGATGTCGACGCCGCTGCTGCCGGATGCGGTCAGGGATGCGCTGGGCGGCGACAGCATGCGGCCGCGGGTCAGCCGGCTGGGCGACGGCACGATGATCACCCTGCGTAGCGTGAACCTCAACAGCGAGTCGCGCCCCGACCAGCTGGTGGTGATCCGGGTGTTTATCAACGAAAAGCTGATCGTCTCGACGCGCCGCCGCAAGGTGTTCGCTATTGATGAAGTGCTGACCGACCTGAACAACGGCAACGGACCTACCGACGGCGGCAGCTGGCTGGTGGACGTCTGTGATGCGCTGACCGACCACACCAGCGAGTTTATCGAGGACCTGCACGACAAAATCATCGAGCTGGAGGACGCGGTGGTCGACCAGCGCGTGCCGCCGCGCGGCGAGCTGGCTTTAATTCGCAAGCAGCTGATTATTATGCGCCGGTATATGGCGCCGCAGCGCGACGTGTTTTCGCGGCTGGCCAGCGAGCGCCTGCCGTGGATGAGCGACGACGACCGCCGCCGCATGCAGGATATCGCCGACCGGCTGGGACGCGGGCTGGACGACCTGGACGCCAGCGTGGCGCGGACCGGCGTGCTGTCCGATGAGATCAGCACGGTAATGGCCGAGGCGATGAACCGCCGGACCTACACCATGTCGCTGATGGCGATGATCTTCCTGCCGACCACCTTCCTCACCGGCCTGTTCGGCGTTAACCTCGGCGGCATTCCGGGGGGCGAGTGGCGCTTTGGCTTTGGCCTGTTCTGCCTGCTGTTAGCGGTGCTGGTTTCGGGCGTTGCATGGTGGTTACGGCGACGTAAATGGCTGTGAAAAAAAACAAAGGCAGCAGATAAAATCGCGGAAAGCGTGCGGAACCTGATCGAAATCAATAACGCCGCGACGGCTTCGCGGCAAACTTCATTTCGCAGGTGAATGTAACGTCAAGCGATGGGCGTTACGCTCCATATTGTCTGACTTCCTTTCAGAATTAATGCTCAGCGCATTTAATTCGCACGACGCCGGCCGCTGGCCGGTTTTTTTTTGCCGGTTTGCCAGCCGGGCCAGATCTTCTACGCTTAAGGTTCGACCTTACCGAGGAGGACGCCATGTTTTCAGCCATCCACCCGCATATTCGCAGCTCAGAACCGCTCAGCGACCCGCTGCCGATCCCCGGACCGCAGCCGACGCCGCCGCCGGACCCGTCACTGCCCGATCCGCCGCCGATCGATCCACACCCGATTATTGACCCGCCGGCGCACCGTTAAGACAGCGTGCAGGCAGGGCAGGATTGGCTTAGCGAATTTCCAGCACGTCGAGACGCACCGGCGCGTCATCCTGCTCTTCCGGCTGCCAGCCGGCAGGCTGCACCGGCAGCGTTTCGCGGTCAAAGGCCAGATCGCCGCCGTCAACCACCTCGCTGCCGTGCTGAATGCCCTTGAAGTCGAACAGCTGGTGGTCGGCAAGGTGGGACGGCACCACGTTCTGCATGGCGCTGAACATGGTTTCAATGCGCCCAGGATAGCGCTTATCCCAGTCGCGCAGCATCTCGCCTACCACCTGACGCTGCAGGTTGGGCTGCGAACCGCAAAGGTTGCACGGGATAATCGGGTATTCGCGGGCGATGGCGAAGCGTTCGATATCCTTCTCGCGGCAGTAGGCCAGCGGGCGGATCACGATATGCTTACCGTCGTCGCTCATCAGCTTCGGCGGCATGCCTTTCATCTTGCCGCCGTAGAACATATTCAGGAACAGCGTCTGCAGGATATCGTCGCGGTGGTGGCCAAGGGCGATCTTAGTACAGCCCAGCTCGGTAGCGGTGCGATAGAGAATGCCGCGGCGCAGGCGCGAGCAGAGTGAACAGGTGGTTTTGCCTTCCGGGATCTTCTCTTTCACGATGGCGTAGGTGTTCTCTTCAACAATCTTATACTCCACGCCCTGCTGCTCCAGATACTCCGGCAGAATATGGCCCGGGAAGCCCGGCTGCTTCTGATCGAGATTGACCGCCACCAGCGAGAACGAAATCGGCGCGCTCTGCTGCAGGCTGCGCAGGATCTCCAGCATGGTGTAGCTGTCTTTACCGCCTGACAGGCAGACCATGATACGGTCACCCTCTTCGATCATATTGAAGTCGGCAATCGCCTGGCCGACGTTACGGCGCAGGCGCTTCTGCAGCTTGTTCAGATTGTATTGATCTTTTTTGGCGGTCTCTGGATTCGATAGCATTTTCTGACGTTCTCAACTCGGAATTAGTGGCGGGTTTATTCCACGGTAACGGTGGGTAAGCCCTGATGGCGTGTATGGTACGGATTCCGCGGGGGAATTCCAGCACGATTTGTGGTGCATTAACCGCACCCGAGCGGCGGCCGGGCAGGATGCGCACCCGCAGCGGGCAGCCGGGCGGGGCCACCGCGCGGAAAGTCGCCCTGCGGACGGGTTATCTGCTACAATCCGCGCCATCTTCCTTTGCTGTTTTGAGAATCATCCCGTGACTGCTTTTTCCACCCTGACCCAACTGCCCGCCAGCCAGATCGACAACCTTAACGAGCTGGGCTACACCGTGATGACCCCGGTGCAGGCCGAAGCGCTGCCGGCGATCCTCGCCGGGCGTGACGTGCGTGCCCAGGCCAAAACCGGCAGCGGCAAAACCGCCGCCTTCGGCCTCGGCGTGATGCACGTGATTGACGCCAGCCAGTACGTCACCCAGGCGCTGGTGCTGTGCCCGACGCGTGAACTGGCCGATCAGGTCAGCAAAGAGCTGCGCCGGCTGGCGCGTTTCACCGCCAATATCAAGATCCTGACGCTGTGCGGCGGCCAGCCGGTCAGCGCGCAGCGCGACTCGCTGGTGCACGCGCCGCATATCGTGGTCGGCACGCCGGGGCGCATCCTCGATCACCTGAAGCGCGAAACCCTCAGGCTCGACGGCGTCAAAACGCTGGTGCTGGATGAAGCCGACCGCATGCTGGAGATGGGCTTCCGGGACGATATCAACGAGATCGTCAGCTACTGCCCGCCGCAGCGGCAGACGCTGCTGTTCTCCGCCACCTGGCCGCAGGATATCGCGCAGATCAGCCAGCGCATCCAGCGCGACCCGCTGACCGTGGAAACCGGCGACGTCTCCGATCTGCCGGCCATCGAGCAGGTATTCTATGAGGCCGGCTCGCGCGAGAAACTGCAGGCGCTGACCGGCCTGCTGAGCGAGCGTAAGCCGGCCTCCTGCGTGGTGTTCTGTAACACCCGCCGCGAGTGCGACGACATCGCCGCCGCGCTGGAAAAAGCGCAGATCAGCGCGCTGGCGCTGCACGGCGACCTCGAACAGCGCGACCGCGATCGCGTGCTGGTACGCTTCTCCAATGCCAGCTGCCGGGTGCTGGTGGCTACCGACGTCGCCGCGCGCGGCCTCGATATCAAATCGCTGGAGATGGTGGTTAACTACCAGCTCTCCTTCGATCCCGAAGTTCACGTGCACCGCATCGGCCGTACCGCCCGCGCCGGGCAGGAGGGCTTTGCCGCCAGCCTGGTGGCGCCGGACGAGATGGCCCGCGCCCACGCGCTGGAAGATCTGCTGCAGCAAAAACTGCAGTGGCGCAGCGTCAGCGAGCTGAAGTCGGTGGCGACGGTGGCGCTGCCGGCGGAAATGGTTACCCTGTGCATCGACGGCGGCCGTAAGGCCAAGATCCGCCCTGGCGATATTCTCGGGGCGCTGACCGGCGACGGCGGGCTGAAGGGCGATCAGGTGGGTAAAATCGAGATTGCGCCGAATCACGCCTATGTGGCGGTGCGCCAGTCGCTGGCCCGCCAGGTGATGAAACAGCTGCAGCAGGTGAAGATCAAAGGCAAATCCTGCCGCGCGATGCTGATGAAGTAAGCCGGCGGTCGGGCAGGGAGCCTGACGCTGGCATCAGCGTTCGCCATTTGACCCGAAATATTACCGCCCGCGTTAACAGCGTGCGGTAATATTGGGATCAACCAGATGCTTAAACAGAAATCTTGCTGACCACCGGTGCTGCCGCCAGCAGCGGTGCCGCGCCCTGCTGCAGCGCCAGGTAGTGCGGCTGCTGCTCGTGTTCGGCCACGGCCGCCGCGCTCTTCCAGGTCTCATGGAACAGGAACGCGTCCGGGTTGGCTTCGCTGCGGTAGAGATCGTAATGCACGTTGCCTGCCTCGGCGTGGCTTGGCCCTACGCAGGCCTGCAGCACTTTCGCCAGTTCGTCACCTTTACCAGCTTTGGCAGTCAGGGTGGCAATAATTAATACCTGCTTATCGGTCATAACGGTTCCTTTTCTCTTCAGATAAGCGATGGGCTGACCATCGCCGCGTTTTTTCGCCAGCCAGTCTGGCACAGCAGCCTGGCAGCGCCACAAGCATTTCAGGCTATCGTATTTTTACGAAATTTGCCGTTTTTAATCCGACCCGCTGACGTCGTTGTCCAACGCCTCTGAAATTGAGAGCGCTGCCTATTGCCAATTGCCCACTTTTGATTTTGTAAAAAAACGTGACAGCTATCGACCTGCTGCGGAAGGTAGCCTATTCTCGTTGAGCCCTTACCGCCTTCCGAACCGGAGATCGACCATGAAAGCCGCGAAACTTCTTCTGACAACGGCCGTCCTGCTGTTGTCCGCCTGCAGCAGCAGCGATAACGAACCGCCGCAGCAGGCCACGGCAGCTCACGTTCCGGCTCGGGTGGCGATGGCCGATCTGGCCGCCAGTAACTGCGAGAACGCCGGCGGCACCCTGGCGCTGTCACGCCAGCTCGACGGCAGTTCGGTGGGCATGTGTCAGCTGACCAACGGCCGCCGCTGCGGTGAAAGCGCGCTGCTTAACGGCACCTGCGCACGCTAAGCTCCCCTCACGGCACCTGTGCGTTGAGTTTCACTGACGGCTCCTGCGCACGCTTAGTTCCACGGACGCGTGCGGGCCGTCTCAGATGCTCTCTTTGATTCAACGTTGACCGGCGCAACCTGCGAACCTGGACCGTTTAAGTACGGCAGGTCGCAGTGAGCGCAGGTTGATTCAGAGACGGCGTTAAGCCGTCAGTGATGTTCCCCCTTTCAGAGCTGATTGGCGCAGGTCTCGCCTTGATCCAGCTGGCTCAGATTCTGTAGCGTGGTCTGTGAGATGCTGGTCAGCGCTTCGGCGGTAAGAAACGCCTGATGGCCGGTAAACAGCACGTTGTGGCAGGCGGACAGGCGGCGGAAGATATCATCCTGAATCACGTCGTTCGACTTATCTTCAAAGAACAGATCGCGTTCATTCTCATACACGTCCATCCCCAGCGCGCCAATCTTGCCCTGTTTCAGCGCGTCAATCGCCGCCTGCGAGTCGATTAAGCCACCGCGGCTGGTGTTGATCACCATCACGCCGTCCTTCATCCGCGCGAAGGCTTCGGCGTTGAGCAGGTGGTAGTTTTCCGGCGTCAGCGGGCAGTGCAGGCTGACCACGTCGGACTCGGTCAGCAGGGTGTTGATATCAACGTACTCCGCGCCCAGGTCCAGCGCCTGCGGGCTCGGATACGGGTCGCTGACCAGCAGGCGCATGCCAAAACCTTTCAGGATGCGCAGGGTGGCAATGCCGATCTTGCCGGTGCCGATCACCCCGGCGGTGCGGCCGTGCATGTTAAAGCCGATCAGCCCGTCCAGCGAGAAGTTGGCGTCGCGGGTGCGCTGGTAGGCGCGATGAATGCGGCGGTTCAGGGTCATCATCAGCCCCACCGCGTGTTCCGCCACCGCCTCCGGCGAGTAGGCCGGCACGCGCACCACCTGCAGGCCGAGCTCGCGGGCGGCGTCCAGGTCGACGTTGTTGAAACCGGCGCAGCGCAGGGCGATAAACTTCACCCCCAGCGCGGCCAGCTCCTCCAGCACCTTACGGCTGCCGTCGTCGTTAACAAAAATACAGACCGCCGTGCAGCCGGCGGCGTTTTTCGCCGTGCGTTCGCTGAGCAGGAAGTCGAAAAACTCCAGTTCAAAACCGTAACCGGCGTTGACCTGCTCCAGGTATTTCCGGTCATATTGCTTGGTGCTGTATACCGCAAGTTTCATTTTTTCTTTCCCTGACTGCGCGAAGTGAATGGCTTCAGTGTAACAATTAATGCGCTGACAGCGAGAGCGGCGTGACGCCGGAGCCGGTAAAAAGGATCTGCTGCGGCATTTCTGCCGGGAATAATTTCACCCTGGGCGCTTTTCCGTGCCATCATTTAGCATTATTTCAGGGATTAACAGGATGTTTTTTGCCATGACCCGCCGATGGAAAAGAGCGCTGGCCGCGCTAATGGCCGTCGTTCTGCTGATCGTCGGCCTGCTGCTCAGCGTCACCCAGTGGCTGCCGCGGCTGGCCGGCGTCTGGCTGCCCGCCGATACCGCTATCGCCCTTGACGGCAACCCGCGCCTGCATCACGGCGCGCTGGTGTTGCCCGGCGTGCACTATTACGCCGGCGACTGTGAGCTGGCGGTGGTCAGCAACGTCGCCCTGCGTTACGCAGCGGGCCGCTGGCAGGCGTCTGCGGACCGGCTGCAGATTGACAGCGCCTGCGCCTCGCGCCTTGAGTCCGGCCCCGCGTCAGATGCCCCGCGCACGCTGGCCGAATGGCAGCAGATGCTGCCCGCCGCCCGCGTCACCCTTGGCCGCTTAACCCTGCTGCCGTGGGCCGACTGGGCCGGTGAGCTGGCGCTGGATCTCGACCCGCAACGCCAGCGTCTGCACTACCAGGGAAAAAATATCGCGCTAGAGGCCGAGCTGAACCAGCAGCAGCTGACGCTGCGCAGCCTGAGCCTGCAGGCACCCGGCGTTGCCCGGCCGGTGGCGGTAAGCGGCGAGCTGACGCTGCCGCGCCTGCCGGGCGACCTGCCACAGGCCGGCGCGTTGCACGGAGCGCTGCGGCTCGACGCCATCCCCGACCCGCTGCGGCTCGAGCTGAACTGGCAGCAGCAGCAGGGCACGTTGCGGGTGGTGGCGGAAAATCAGCCTGCGCCGCTGCTGACGCTGCCGTGGCAGATTTCACCGCAAACCCTTACGCTGAAGCAGGGGCAGTGGCAGTGGCCGTACGCCGCTCAGCCGCTCTCCGGCGGCATCACGCTGACCGCTGACGGCTGGCAACAGGGGCTGGCCGCCACGCAGATTGCCGGGCGGCTCAACCTGCTGACCGCCGGGCGCGGCGGTAAGGGCAACGTGGTGCTCAACGTCGGCCCGGGCCGTCTTGACGTCACCGACAGCCGGCTGCCGCTGCGGCTGACCGGCGACAGTAAACTGGCGCAGCTGCAGTTCTTTGCCCGCCTGCCGGGCGAGCTGCGCGGTCCGCTCCTCAATCCGGTTCTGCAACTGCAGCCGGGGGCGCTGCTGCGCATGAAAGGGCGGCTGCTGGATACGCTGGAGGTGGACGAAGCGCGCTGGCCGTTAGCCGGGGTGACCCTTGCCGCCAGCGGCATCAGCGGCCGCCTGCAGGCGATCCTCAGCGCGCACAACGGCGAGCTGGGGCGCTTCCGGCTGCATCTGGACGGCCGCGCCCGAGACTTCTGGCCGGATAAGGGCGAATGGGGCTGGGGCTACTGGGGCGAAGGGCGGCTGACGCCGCTGGCGGCGAAATGGGACGTCAGCGGACGCGGGCGCTGGCAGGATACCCTGATCGCGCTTGATTCGCTCTCCACCGGTTTTGACCGGCTGAGCTACGGCAGCGTCAGCATGGCTGCGCCGCGCCTGACCCTCACGCAACCGATCCTCTGGCAACGCGACGAACACCGCGCGGCGTTTGGCGGCGCGCTGAGCCTCAAATCGGGTGAGACACGCTTCAGCGCCGGCGGCTTCCTGCCGCCGTCAACGTTAACCCTGACGGTGAAGGGGCGCGATCCGGCTGATTTCCTTTATCAGGGAGCGCTGCAGGCACAGCAGATCGGCCCACTGCAGGTACGTGGCCGCTGGGACGGCGCGCGCCTGCGCGGCCAGATGTGGTGGCCGGAGCAGTCGCTGCGGGTGTTCCAGCCGCTGCTGGCACCGGACCTCAAGCTGGCGATCCAGAGCGGCACGCTCAAGGCGCAGGTGGCCTTTTCGGCCGCCGCCGATCAGGGGCTGGAGGCCGGTGGTCATCTGCTGGTGGGCAACGGCGAACTGCGCCTGCCGGACAATGAATTTCACGGCGTCGATTTCTCGCTGCCGTTCCGCCTGGCGTCGCACCGCTGGTACTTTGGCACCCATGGCCCGGTGGCGCTGCGCATTAAGCAGATTGCCAACCAGTTTATGCTGGAAAACGTCACCGCCGACCTGCAGGGCTGGTATCCGTGGAGCACGGCGCGCCCGCTGCGCCTGAGTAACGTCAGCCTCGATCTGCTCGGCGGCCAGCTCAGCCTCGCCAGGCTGCAACTGCCGCAAACCGAAGCCGCCACGGTCCGGCTGCGCCAGCTCAGCCTTTCCGAGCTGGTCAGCGCCATTAAGCTGAAGCAGATTGCGCTTTCCGGTCGGATCAACGCCGCGCTGCCGCTGTGGCTGAATAACTCGCGGTGGCTGGTGAAGGAGGGCTGGGTGGCCAACAGCGGCGAAATCACCGTGCGCATGGATAAACAGATCGCGGATGCCATCAGCAGCAACAATATGGCCGCCGGGGCGGCGATTGACTGGCTGCGCTATATGCAGGTGACCCGCTCGTGGGCCACGCTCGATATCGATAACCTTGGCCTGATGACGCTGACCGCTAAGGTTGATGGCACCAGCCGCTTCAGTGATAAAGATCAGCGGGTTGCGCTGAACTACACTCAGCAGGAAAACCTGTTCCAGCTCTGGCGCAGTCTGCGCTTTGGCGATAATCTGCAGTCCTGGGTGGAAGACAACGCCACGCTGCCGACGCAGAAGGAAAAACGTAATGACAATGCAAACTAACCTGCTGCTGGCCTGCGCCGGGCTGCTGCTAAGCGGCTGCGTGCCGCGCATTGAGGTGGCGGCGCCGAAAGAACCGATCACCATCAATATGAACGTGAAGATCGAACATGAGATCCACATTCGCGTGGATAAAGACGTGGAGGCGCTGCTGAAAAATCAGAGCGGGCTGTTCTGATGGCGGCGCGATGTGGCGTGAAAAGCGTACTGCTGGCGGCGCTGCTGCTGGCCGCGGCTCCGGCGCTGGCCGCCTTAACCCTCGACCAGGCGCGGTCGCAGGGTTTAGTCGGTGAAACGCTGGGCGGCTATCTGGCGGCGATAGCAAACGATGCGGAGACCCAGGCGCTGGTGGCGCGGATAAACGACGGACGGCAGCGCGAGTATGCGCGGCTGGCAGAGCAGAATAATCTGACCACGCGGGACGTGGCGAGTATCGCCGGGCAGAAGCTGGTATCACGGGCTAAGGCCGGTGAGTACGTGCGTGGAATTAACGGTCAGTGGCTGCAAAAGTGAGATCGGGCAGAACAGGCAGACGGCGGCACTTGTCAGCACCGCCGTGATTCGCCTGAGCAGGTCAGGCGAGGGAGTCGTTACGCGGTCACCAGCTGGGAGATCGCGTCTTTCGCATCGCTGGCGGCTTTAGCAGCGACTTCCGGGCCGTAACCGATGCCTTCAGCAAACACGAACTGCACGTCGGTCATGCCGAGGAAGCCGAGGAAGATGGTCAGGTACGGGGTCAGCAGGTCGTTAGGGGTATCTTTATGAATACCGCCACGGCTGGTCAGCACCACCACTTTCTTATTTTTCACCAGGCCTTCCGGACCGTTTTCGGTGTAACGGAAGGTGACACCCGCACGGGCAACCAGATCGAAATAGTTTTTCAGCTGGGTAGGGATGTTGAAGTTGTACATTGGCGCGGCGATCACGATGGTGTCGTGCGCCTGCAGCTCTTCGATCAGCGCGTCAGAGAGCGCCAGCGCTTCCTGCTGACGCGGGGTCAGGGCCACGTCGGACGGACGCAGCGCGCCGACCAGTTCACCGTCCAGCACCGGGATCGGGTTCGCGGCCAGGTCACGCACGGTTACGTCGTCGCCCGGATGAGCAGACTGCCACTCTGAAACCAGATGGTCGGCCAGCTGGCCAGACTGAGAGTAACCGGCGAGGATGCTTGATTTCAGAACGAGTACTTTGCTCATGGGACTGTTTTCCTGTTATTAGAAGCGACTGCCTGCCGCCGAATGTCAGACACTTTACTGCCTGTTGGCGAAATGTGTAAGTGCGAGTTTTCGATGTCTATATTCGAAAAATCTGAATAAGAGTATCAGCGCCGCTTCTGCGCTAAGTGGTTGTCTGTGCTACCATACGAAAAATTTTTTATTGCCAGGATCAATCCGGCTGCCGCCCGGCGGCACCGCGTGAGTTAGAAACCCTATGTCTGAGAAACCACAATCTGTTCTGACCCCGCTGTTTGACCGCCTGCCGGCGCTGATGCTGCGCGACGGCCAGCGGCTGCAAAAGCGCCTGCACGGTGCGAAAAAAATCAGCAATCCGGCCGCGCTGCAGGCGCTGCTGGGCGAACTGGAGGGTGAGATCGCCAGCGCCGAGCAGCGTATCGCCACGCGCCGCGCCGCCACCCCGACCATCCGCTATCCCGAAAACCTGCCGGTCAGCCAGAAGAAGCAGGCGATTGCCGAAGCGATCCGCGACCACCAGGTGGTGATCGTCGCCGGTGAAACCGGCTCGGGTAAAACCACCCAGCTGCCGAAAATCTGCCTCGAACTGGGCCGCGGCCTGCGCGGCCTGATCGGTCACACCCAGCCGCGCCGGCTGGCGGCGCGCACCGTCGCCGACCGTATTGCCAGCGAGCTGGAAACCAGTCTCGGCGGCTGCGTTGGCTATAAGGTGCGTTTTAACGATCAGGTCGGCGAGACCAGCCAGGTCAAGCTGATGACCGACGGCATCCTGCTGGCGGAGATCCAGCAGGATCGCCTGCTGATGCAGTACGACACCATCATTATCGATGAGGCGCACGAACGCAGCCTGAACATCGACTTCCTGCTCGGCTACCTGCGTGAACTGCTGCCGCGCCGTCCGGATCTGAAGGTGATTATCACCTCGGCGACCATCGATCCGCAGCGCTTCTCGCGCCACTTTAATAACGCGCCGGTGATTGAAGTCTCCGGACGCACCTATCCGGTGGAAGTACGCTACCGCCCGGTGGTGGATGACGCCGACGACAGCGAGCGCGACCAGCTGCAGGCGATCTTCGACGCGGTGGATGAGCTGGGCGACGAGAGCCCCGGCGATATTCTGATCTTTATGAGCGGCGAACGGGAAATCCGCGACACCGCCGACGCGCTGACCAAACGCAACCTGCGCAATACCGAGATCCTGCCGCTCTACGCGCGCCTCTCTAACGCCGAACAGAACCGCGTGTTCCAGTCGCACAGCGGGCGGCGCATCGTGCTGGCGACCAACGTGGCGGAAACCTCGCTGACCGTGCCGGGCATTAAGTACGTCATCGACCCCGGCACCGCGCGCATCAGCCGCTACAGCTTCCGCACCAAGGTGCAGCGCCTGCCGATCGAGCCGGTGTCGCAGGCCTCGGCCAACCAGCGTAAGGGCCGCTGCGGCCGCGTGTCGGAAGGGATCTGTATTCGTCTCTACGCCGAGGACGACTTCCTCAGCCGCCCGGCGTTTACCGACCCGGAGATCCTGCGCACCAACCTTGCGTCGGTGATCCTGCAGATGACCGCGCTTGGCCTCGGTGACATCGCCGCGTTTCCGTTTGTCGAAGCGCCGGATAAACGCAATATCCAGGACGGCGTGCGGCTGCTCGAAGAGCTGGGGGCGCTGACCGTCAACGACGTCGGTCACTATAAGCTGACCGCCTCCGGGCGTTCGCTGGCGCAACTGCCGGTGGATCCGCGGCTGGCAAAAATGGTGCTGGAAGCGCAGCGCTTTGGCTGCGTGCGCGAGGTGATGATTATTACCGCCGCGCTGTCAATTCAGGACCCGCGCGAACGCCCGTCCGACCGCCAGCAGGCCTCGGACGAGAAGCACCGCCGCTTTGCCGATAAAGACTCGGACTTTACCGCTTACGTTAACCTGTGGAACTACCTTAAGGAGCAGCAGGCCGAACTCTCTTCAAGCCAGTTCCGCCGCCAGTGCAAGCTGGACTTCCTCAACTACCTGCGCGTGCGCGAATGGCAGGATATCTACACCCAGCTGCGCCAGGTGGTGCGGGAGCTGGGGATGCCGGTCAACAGCGAACCGGCGCCGTTCCGCGAGGTACACTGCGCGCTGCTGACCGGCCTGCTGTCGCATATCGGCCAGAAGGACGCGGAGAAGCAGGAGTTTACCGGCGCGCGCAACGCCCGTTTTGCGCTGTTCCCCGGCTCCGGCCTGTTTAAAAAGCCGCCGAAGTGGACGATGGTCGCCGAACTGGTGGAGACCAGCCGCCTGTGGGGGCGCATTGCCGCACGCATCGAGCCGGAGTGGATTGAGCCGCTGGCACAGCACCTGATCAAGCGCAGCTACAGCGAACCGCACTGGGAAAAAGCGCAGGGCGCGGTGATGGCGACAGAGAAGGTAACGCTGTACGGCCTGCCGATCGTCGCGGCGCGTAAGGTCAACTACGGTCAGATTGACCCGGTGTTGTCACGCGAGCTGTTTATCCGCCACGCGCTGGTGGAGGGCGACTGGCAGACCCGCCACGCCTTCTTTAAGGCCAACCTTAAGCTGCGCGAGGAGGTGGAAGAGCTGGAGCACAAGTCGCGCCGCCGCGATATCCTCGTCGACGATGAGACGCTGTTTGGCTTTTACGACCAGCGCATCGGCCATGAGGTGGTCTCCGCCCGCCACTTTGACCAGTGGTGGAAAATCGCCGGCCGTGAGGACCCGGAACAGCTGAGCTTTGCCCGCGAGATGCTGATCCGCGACGGTGCGGAAAACGTCAGCAAGCTCGATTACCCGAACTTCTGGCAGCAGGGCAATCTTAAGCTGCGCCTCAGCTACCAGTTTGAACCGGGGGCCGACGCCGACGGCGTCACCGTGCACGTGCCGCTGCCGCTGCTCAACCAGGTGGAGGAAAAGGGCTTTGAGTGGCAGATCCCCGGCATCCGCCGCGAGCTGGTGATTGCGCTGATTAAATCGCTGCCGAAGCCGTTACGCCGTAACTTTGTGCCGGCCCCTAACTACGCCGACGCCTTCCTCGGCCGCGCCACGCCGCTGGCGCTGCCGCTGCTGGAGTCGCTGGAGCGCGAGTTCCGCCGCATGTCCGGCGTCACCCTCGACCGCGAGGCCTGGCAGTGGGATCAGGTGCCCGATCACCTGAAAATCACCTTCCGCGTGGTGGACGAAAACAACCGCAAGCTGGCGGAAGGCAAAGATCTGCCGGCGCTGAAGGCCAGCCTGAAGGGCAAAGTACAGGAGACGCTGTCGAAGGTTGCCGACGACGGGCTGGAGCAGAGCGGGCTGCATATCTGGAGCTTTGGCAATCTGCCGGATCACTTTGAGCAGAAGCGCGGCAGCTACAGCGTGAAGGCGTGGCCGGCGCTGGTGGACGAAAATGACAGCGTGGCGATCCGCCTGTTTGACTCGCAGCACGAACAGCAGAAGGCAATGTGGCGCGGCCAGCGGCGACTGCTGCTGCTCAACATCCCGTCGCCGATCAAATATCTGCACGAGAAACTGCCGAACAAGGCCAAGCTCGGCCTCTACTTTAACCCATACGGCAAGGTGCTGGACCTGATCGACGACTGCATTGCCTGCGGCGTCGACAAGCTGATCGCTGAAAACGGCGGCCCGAGCTGGCAGGAAGCGGGCCACACGCGGCTGCACGACAAGGTGCGCGCCGAACTGAACGACACCGTGGTCGACATCGCTAAACTGGTTGAGCAGATCCTCACTGCGGTGTTCAACATCAACAAGCGGCTGAAGGGGCGGGTGGATATGTCGATGGCGCTGGCGCTCTCCGACATCAAAGCGCAGATGTCCGGGCTGGTCTATCGCGGTTTTGTCACCGGCAACGGCTGGAAGCGCCTGCCGGATACGCTGCGCTATCTGCAGGCCATTGAACGCCGGATGGAGAAGCTGGCGGTCGACCCGCACAGCGACCGCGCGCGCATGCTCAAGGTCGATTCTGTACAGAAAGCGTGGAGCCAGTGGTTTAACAAGCTGCCGCAGCAGCGCCGCGACGATGCTGACGTGCAGGAGATCCGCTGGATGATTGAAGAGCTGCGCGTCAGCTTCTTCGCCCAGCAGCTGGGCACGCCGTACCCGATTTCGGAGAAGCGTATTCTGCAGGCGATGGAGCAGGTAGAAGCATAACGCGCAACGGCCCCGAATCGGCTCTGCATCTGTGCTGGGCCATTTTTTAGCCAGTTTATACGTCGAAAAATATCGTCCGGCAACCTGGTTTTGCCGGGCAGTAAAGGCTGATTAATCTGACTGGTGGCTAAATGATGTCATTCGATTTTTGGATTTTTTACTAACCGCCACTTCATTAAGCGCAGAACTGAACGAGGTATAATAGTTGCGGCGCTTGAGGCTTTTGCCTCATAGCCGTTGGTAGCAGTGCTGATTTGTTGTGAGGCAGAAAGCAGAAAAGCCCCGAAGTTAATTTTCATTAACCCCGAGGCCCCTGTATGCATGAACAACATCAGGATAGCCTCTTACCAGCCGCAAGGCAAGGAGAAGACGGCCATGAAACTGCCACGCAGTACCTTGATCTGGTGCCTGTTAATTGTGTGCGTAACACTATTGATATTCACCGGTCTGACGCGAAAATCGCTATGCGAGGTACGCTACAAGGACGGGATCAGGGAGGTGGCAGCGTCAATGGCCTGCAAATCCGGTAAGTAGCAACCTGGAGGCGGGGAAACCCGCCTTTTCAGGGCTCTGATGGAGTCAGGCACCACAAGCGCTTTTTGAAGGCTCTCCGATAAAACGGAGAGCCTTTTTTATTATGGCCTGCGGGTAAGTTTTTTACGGCTGGGTGCAACATAATGTCAGGCGGGATGCATGCTGGAAGAGGGCCCTGTCGGGCCGGGCATGCAGAATTCACTGCTGCGCCAGCGCCTCCAGACTATCCCGAAACGCCGTCACCGCAATCGCGCGGTTATCCGCCAGGTAGCGGTCTTTCGCCGCCGGGGCCGAACTCTGTACCGCGATCAGCTGCCATTCACCGTTAACCTTTAACAGCAGCGGCGATCCGCTGTCGCCGGGCAGGGTGTCGCACTGGTGCGACAGCACGTTTTTCTGCGCCCAGCCGGTGACCAGGCAGTCGCTGTGCGAATAGAGGTTGTCCAGATGATCTTCCGGGTAGCCCGCCTGGGTGACTTTACGGCTGCTGGCCTTAAGCGCGGCGGTTAACTCGCTGCGCGTGCCGCTAAACAGCGGCACCGGCGTAATGCCGGAAGGGGGATTGCGCAGCACGATCAGGCCGAAATCGTAGGGCGCGGCGGAGGCCGGCACGATCCACCCGTCACCGTCGGCCTTCAGCTTTTTGCCCAGCGCCGGATCGACGCGGCCTTCGATATCGTGGATCTCATAGCGCCAGCCGCGCTTGCCGCCGGTGATAAAGCGCAGCGCCACGGCGGGATCGGGCTTGCCCGGCGGGGCCAGCAGACAGTGGCCGGCGGTCAGCGCCAGGTGCGGGGCGATCAGCGTCGCGCTGCACAGGTTGCCGCTTTCGGTCTCCAGCTGGCCAATCGCATCCCAGGGCGCAGCGCCCGGATTGCTCACTTCCTGACGATCGTCATGGCCAAAAAACAGCGTTTTGGTTTCATTGTTACTGCGGGCATCGTCATCGGCATGGGTGGTAAATGAAACAGCGAAGCAACCCATTAATAGCACAGCGGTCAGGCGCATATTGTTCTCAGGCTGGAAGGGATTCAACAAGTGATAACGCGGGTGTAATAACTATAGACGCAACGCGTTAAAAAGGGGAGATTATTTTGATATATCAGCGTGCTACGGGGATTACAGGTAGAAGCTGGCAGCAATAATTCCGCACAGGATCATCAACCCCAGAATAATTTCGAACAAGTAGCGTCGGCCCATCATTCGAAACTCCTTAAAAAAACACCCGGAAAATCCGGGTGTTTGAGTGAGACATTCAGCCGGGGTGAGCGATTCACCCCTCAGTCAGACTTACGCTTTTGGAGCAGATTTTTTCGCTTTGTGGTGTTTTTTAGCAGCCTGGGCTTTCTGAGCTGGTTTAGCCGCGGCTTTGTGGTGCTTCTTAGCCGCCTGCGCTTTCTGAGCAGGTTTTACTGCTTTGTGGTGTTTTTTAGCGGCCTGGGCTTTCTGTGCTGGCTTAGCCGCGGCTTTGTGGTGCTTCTTAGCCGCCTGCGCTTTCTGAGCAGGTTTTACCGCTTTGTGGTGTTTTTTAGCAGCCTGCGCTTTCTGCGCTGGTTTAGCCGCGGCTTTGTGGTGCTTCTTAGCAGCCTGCGCTTTCTGTGCGGCGACTTTCTTGGCTTTGTGATGCTTTTTAGCGGCCTGGGCTTTCTGTACCGCGGTTTTCTTGTGGGCTTTATGGTGCTTAACGGCTGCTTTCGCTGGAGCAGCGGCCGGAGCAGCGGTAGTGGCAGCAGCCGGAGTGGTGGTGGCCGGCGCGGCGGTGGTTTCAGCAGCGAAAGCAACTGAAGAGATACCCATTGCAGCGGCTACAACCAGAGCAAATAATTTTTTCATCGCAAAACCCTCAAGTGTTTAGTTCATATGTCAGCCCACTGCGGGGCCGGTGAGAAGACTATAAGGGATGGCGTGTTGGCTTTCCGTGAGTGATTGGTATCGGCGTGTAACCTAATGTACAACGTGGCCAAAGGGCGTTAAGAGAATGTCAGGACAGTGAAAAATTGAGCGGGGCTGGTGGCCTGAACGGATGCACTCAGCACGATGCGGCAGGCAGAAAACAGCAACCGGTAAGTCGGGTCAGGAGAGCGGAGAGGAGCCCGGAGGTGCAGCAGCCGGTGAAGGGTAAGGAGGCAGACAGCACAGGCTGCCTGCCTGCAGCTCAGTTACAGATAACGCTGCTCAAGGTGCTTACGGAAGTGCGCCGGGTTAAGGTCTTCGCCGGTGGCGTTCTCGATCAGCTGACGGGTGCTGAAGCGGCTGCCGTGCTGCCAGATATTCTGCTGCAGCCAGTCAAATACCGGCTGCAGTTCGCCCTGGCGGATCATCTCATTGACCTGCGGCAGCGCACGCTGCAGCGCCTGGAACAGCTGCGCGGCGTACATCGCCCCCAGCGTATAGGTCGGGAAGTAACCAAAGGCACCGTCGGTCCAGTGAATATCCTGCATACAGCCGTTGCGGAAGTCGCCGCGGGTGTCCAGCCCCAGCAGCGCCTGCATTTTCTCCTGCCACAGCGCCGGAATATCCTCCACCTCGATCTCACCGGCTACCAGCGCACGTTCGATCTCATAGCGCAGGATCACATGGGCCGGGTAGCTCACCTCATCGGCATCCACGCGGATCAGCCCCGGTTTCACCCGCTGGTTCAGCGCAATAAAGTTGTCTGCCGCCAGCGCCGGCTGGTCGCCCAGCAGCTGTACCGCCAGCGGCTGCACCAGGCTGAGGAACGCCGGGCTGCGCCCCAGCTGTTTCTCAAAGAACAGGCTCTGCGATTCGTGGATGGCGGTGGAGCGCGCCAGCGCCACCGGACGCCCGGCCCACTGTTTTGGCAGGTTCTGTTCGTAGCGGGCGTGGCCGGTTTCATGGATCACCCCCATCATCGCGCTGATAAACTCCGCCTCGTTATAACGGGTGGTGATGCGCACATCTTCCGGCACGCCGCCGCAGAACGGGTGGGCGCTGATATCCAGCCGCCCGGCGTTAAAATCAAAGCCCAGCAGCTTCATCACCGCCAGCCCCAGCTGCTGCTGGGCGGCCTGCGGGAAGGGGCCATCCGGGCGCTGCACCTGCTCAGTAGCCTGTTTATCCACCACCCGCTGCAGCAGGTCCGGCAGCCACTGTTTCAGGTCGCCGAAGGTGCGGTCCAGCATGGCGCTGGTCATGCCCGGCTCATACAGGTCGAGCAGCGCATCGTAGCGCGAGCAGCCGTTGGCCTGGGCGCGGATCTCCGCTTCTTCGCGGCTGAGCTTAACCACCTCCTGCAGGTTGGCGGCAAAGCCCTGCCAGTCGTTGGCCGGGCGCTGCTGCCGCCAGGCGTGTTCACAGCGGGAACCGGCCAGCGCTTTGGCCTCCACCAGGCTGGCGGGCAGCAGCGAGGCCTGCTGCCAGTTGCGCTGCATCTCGTGCAGGTCGGCGCGCTCCACGTCGTCCAGCTCTTCCTGCTGCGCCTGCTGCAGCCACTCGCCCACCTGCGGCGCGGTGAGGATCTCATGGCGCAGCACGCTCAGTTCGGCCAGCGCTTCACCGCGCGCGCGGCTGCCGCCGGCGGGCATCATGGTTTGCATATCCCAGCCGGCGATGGCGGAAAGATGGCCAAAGCGCGACAGGCGCAGGAAGGTATGGGTTAAACGGGCATAAGCTGAAGACATAATTATCCTTATTAATGAACAGGTTCAGACATTGCGTAAGGGTAGATCAACCGGCCAGCAAAAGCGAACGCTGGCACCGCCCAGCGGGCTGCTGTCGATGGTGACGGTGCCGCCGAAGGCCTGCGCCACCGAGTGGACGATCGCCAGGCCCAGCCCGCAGCCGCCGGTGGCGCGGTCGCGACTCGGGTCGAGGCGCACAAAGGGTTCAAATACCCGCTCGCGTTCTTCGGCAGGGATGCCGGGGCCGTCATCTTCCACCTGCAGGCAGGCGAGGTGGCCGTCAAACCACAGGCCCACCCGCAGGCGCCCCTCTGCATAGCGCAGCGCGTTGTTGACCAGGTTATCCAGCACCCGCTCCATCAGCCTCGCGTCGGCCACGCCGGGATTCTCGCGCTGCGGCGTGTCGAGTTCGATGGTGAACTCCGGGTGCACCAGGCGGAAGTCCAGCAGCCGCTCCTCCAGCCAGTCGGCCAGATCGAAGGCCTGCAGATTCAGCTCCACCCGCGGGCGGTCGAGGCGTGCGTAGGTCAGCAGCTCTTCGATCAGCCCCTCCAGCTGGCCGATATCACGATTCAGCGCGGCGGACTCTGCGGCGCTCAGATTGTCGCTCATCTCCAGCCGGTAGCGCAGCCGCACCAGCGGGGTGCGCAGCTCGTGGGCGATGCCGTCGATTAGCTGTTTCTTGCTGGCGACCAGCGCGTTGATATTGTCCGCCATCTGGTTAAAGGCCACGCCAACCCGCAGCAGGCTCGACGCGCTGTCAAAATGAATGCGCTCGTCAAGGTGCCCCTGGCCGAAGCGCTGTGCGGCGTTTTCCAGCCTGAGCATCTCCTTCCAGTGCGGGCGCATCCAGATAAACACCGGGAAGGCCAGCGAAATGCCGATCAGCGCCAGCAGGGCGATATCGAACATCCGCATCTCGTGCAGGTAGAACAGATAGGGGATTGGCCCGACCGCCAGCACGTAGTGGCTGCGCGGAATGTGCTGCAGGAAGGTGTACTCATCGTCCAGCGCGACGATCTCCCCGGCGCGCAGCCGCTTCAGGGTGGTCGGGTCAAGCTGATACTTGTTCATCGGCTCGATATGCAGCTTAAACGACAGGTTAAGATCGAGATTCTCGATGGTTTTGTTCCAGTCGCGCGGCGGGATCTCGCGCAGCTCGCTGCGCATCAGGTACAGCGAGCTTTTCATCAGGTCATCCATCGACTGGCGGCCGGCGCGCTCGGCGGTGAACTTGTATACCAGCCCGACCAGCATTGCCATCACCAGAAAGCAGACGAACAGCAGCAGATAAAACTGTATAAACAGCTTTCTCATGGCTGCGCGTCCCAGGCATGCGGCGCAAACAGATAGCCGCGGTTGCGGATGGTTTTGATGCGGTAAGGTTCGGTGGCACTGTCGAGCAACTTTTTGCGCAGGCGCGATATCGCCACGTCAATGCTGCGATCCATACCGTCGTAGCTGACACCGCGCAGGGTTTTGAGCAACGCGTCGCGGTTAAGCGTGCTGCCGGCGTGGGTCGCAAGCTCCCACAGCAGGTCGAAATCGGCGGTGGAGAGCGCAATCACCTCGCCGGAGAGGATTACCTGGCGGTTGACCGGGTCAATGCTCAGGGTGCCAAAGCGCAGCATTTTCTGCGCGGAAACCGTGGGTGCGATATCGTCGCTCTGGGTGCTGTTGCCGGCCTGGCGCAGGTGCAGGCGCAGGCGGGCCAGCAGCACGGCGGGCGGGGTGGTTTTCAGGATATAGTCGTTAGCGCCCATCTCCAGCGACAGAATATGGTTCATATCGCTGTCCAGCGAGGTCAGCAGTACGATCGGCCCGCGCCAGCCGCTGCCGTTGCGCAGGTCGCGGCACAGGGTCATACCGTCTTTGCCCGGCAGCATAATATCCAGCATCACCAGGTCCGGCTCGTGGGCGGCAATGGTGGCCTCGGCCTGGTCGCCGCGCGGCTCGACGATCACCTCGATGTCGTGGCGGCCGAGATAGGCGGCAATCAGTTCACCGACGTCTTTGTCATCTTCTACAAATACAATTTTGTTCATAACGCCTTCATGCCTGCGCGGAGGGCCGCGGCCGTTTCGTCAGGAGTTTGACGAGGGTCAGGATTGTCACTCTGCTGGCTAGTGTATAATGGCTGTGGAATATGTCATTATATTCGTCAGTGCTGGCGTAATATCAACCAATTAAGGAGAGCAGGGTGGCGGAAAAGAAGCTGGCGGGCGCTGACTACGGTGACCGTATCTGTCTTAACTACATTGATTTTCTCTCCGCCTCCTGTCGTAAGCGCTGGAGTTTTGTCGACGCCATCTACGGCGTGATGCCGATTTTCGGCATGGTCACCAAAAAGCCAGCCGCCGTCGCGCCGGCCGGCCCGGAAGAGATTAAAGAGCTGGCGCTGCAGATCCTCTCCACCCAGGTCAGCGATGAGATCAATATTGCCCGGCTGATTGCCCTCGCCGAACAGCAGCAGCTGTCCCGCTTCGATATCCTGTTACCTTACCCGCTCTCCGCTTCACAGCTGGACACCGTCCGCCAGGAGTATGCGCGGCCGCTGGAGTTACAGCAGCTGGACGATCGGCTGCAGGTGACGCTGGCCTCACAGACGCACTGAAGGGGCGGGTTTACGCCCCACGGGTTGGCCTCCCCGGGCGTCCGGCAGGTCAATCCCGTGGCTCCGCACTGGATGGCTAGCCGCTTCGCACCGGCTTAAATGTATCACTGGCGGTGCGTTTTTTAGGGGATGAGGGCCAGCGAGTTGCGCGTGCTAAACCTCAGTGCATCAGCTGCCACAGTGCCGGAACCGCTGCCACCCCAATCAGCACCATCAGCCCTTTTTCCCAGATCCTCAGCGGCTTTACCCCGGCGTTACGGTGGCGCGCATACAGAAACAGCAGCAGCCCCGGTGCATACAGCACCACCGACAGCAGCAGATGCATCACACCAGACGCGTACAGCAGCCACAGCCCGTAGGCGCAGGCCCCGGCGGCCACCAGCGTTATCGCCGGCTTATGCTCCACCCGCGCCAGCCGCAGCAGGTAGGCACCGACCAGCAGATAGGGCAGCAGGATCATCTCCGAGGCGATGGTCAGCAGGGTATTGTAGTCGGCCCCGGTGACGCCGATCAGGATCAGGCACAGCTGTACGCTGCCGTTGGTCAGCCACAGCGAGGCGGCGGGCGCGCCACGGGCGTTCTGCCGGCTGAGAATGCGCGGGAAGGCCCCGTGTTTCGCGGCAATCATCGGCACTTCGGCGGCCATAATCGTCCAGCTCAGATAGGCCCCGCACACCGAAACAATCAGCCCGGCGACGATAATCAGATTGCCCCACGGCCCGACCAGCGCGGTCATCAGCCCGGCCATCGACGGGTTACGCAGCTGAGCCAGTTCGGCGCGTGGCACCACGCCGAGCGCCAGCAGCGTCACCAGCAGATAGACCACCAGCGCCGCCATTACCGCCAGCAGCGTGGCGCGGCCGACGTCGCGCTTGTGGCGGGCGCGGGCGGAGACCACCACCGCCCCCTCCACGCCGATAAACACCCACAGGGTGATCAGCATGGTGTCTTTCACCTGCTGCCACACCGGCTTACCGAGCGTCATTCCGCTGAAATCCAGCGTAAAGCGGTCGAGGTTAAACGCGGCCAGCGCCAGCAGGACAAACAGCCCCAGCGGCAGCAGCTTGCCCAGCGTCGCCAGCAGATTAATGCCCGCCGCCGTCTGCACCCCGCGCAGCACCAGCCCGTGTACCGCCCACAGCAGCAGCGAGGCCGCCAGCATTGCCTGCCAGGTGTTGCCGTCGCCAAATACCACCCGCTGCGGCGTGTCGGTAAAGAAGCTCATCGCCGAGAAGACGATTACCAGATAGGAGACGTTAGCGATCACCGCACACAGCCAGTAACCCCAGGCCGAACAGAAGCCGATCAGGTCGCCAAAGCCCGCCTGCGCGTAGGTAAAGATGCCGCCATCCAGTTCCGGCTTAAGCCGGGTCAGCAGCAGCATCGCCGTTGCCAGCAGCAGAATGCCGAAGCCGGTGATCGCCCAGCCGATCAGCAGCGCCGCCGGGCCGGCCACCGCCGCCATATTTTGCGGCAGGCTGAACACCCCGGCACCGAGCATCGAGCTGAGTACCAGCGCCGTTAACGCCGTGAGCCCTAATTTTTTGTCCAATAAAAACTCCAGTAACAGAATATAAAACCAGATTACGACGCCATGGTGGCGTTCTGTTCAGGCCCAGGCGCGTTAAGGTGAACGAAACCGCTGTGAAGGGCGGCGATTTTACGGAGGGACGGGGCGGGATGCAATGACTTGCTATGCAGTTTCTGAACGAAACTATGCAAAAAAAAGGGCAGCACGCGGCTGCCCCTGGCGATCCCCCGGGTCAGGGGAAGCGCGATTACTTAAACAGGTCGGCGCTGATGGTCAGGTTGCCGCCGCTCTGATTCGACCACTCACGGGTGACGTGATAGTACTTGGCGCCTTTGGCAATGGCGCGTTTACCCACTTCTTCCGAGATTTCGGTCGGGGTGCTGAAGTGGCCGGTAAAGGTGATGCTGTCGTACGGCTGCATCTGCGCCGCGGTAATGGCGTTCACTTCCTGCACGCTCTTGCCGTTCGGCAGGGTCACGGTATAACGCTGACCGCTGGAGCTCTGGGTTTCGTAGAAACGGCCAACCTTGTTGCTTGGGGTTTCCGACGAGGCCACGCCCGGGATCTCAACCTTTTTCGCTGCTTCGCCGCCGGCGGCCAGCGCCGCTTTACCGGCTTCTGAATCGGCAGGGATCAGGTTAGGCGACTGCACCTTACGCTGTGGAGCATCGGCCTTGTAGATATAGGCGTTAACGATCTGGTTGCCGCCGCTGTTGATGTCAACCTGGCGCACGATAAAGAATGACGCGGCACCCTTATCTTTCGCGGCGCGGGTGATGGCATCGTTGACGTCCGGCTGGCTGCGGAAGAAACCGCTGGCGGAGACGGTATCAAACGGCTCCAGCTTGAAGGCTTCCGCTTTGGTCAGTTCACGCACGCCGTTGATCACGCGGTCTTTGTTTTTTACCGCTTCCGGTGCGTCTGCACGGTAGAGGTCCGCCGTCACGGTCCAGTTGCCGCCGTTGCCGTTCAGATCGTTGATGCCCTGAATGTAATAGGAGGCCGCACCCAGTGCGTCAGCACGGCGCGAAATGGCACTGCTGGCCTCATTGATCGCGTTAAAACGTCCGTTGATCGTGATGCGATCGAACGGCTTCAGCGCGGCGGCCTTTTCCGGCGTCAGTTCCTGCGCCGCGTGTGCGGAGAGTGCGGTCATTGACAGCAGGGCTGATGCCAGAATGGTGTTCTTAAGCTTCATAAAATAATCCTTCGCCTTACGCAAAAAATGAGTTCAAAAACGTGCGGACTCTTGATGTGTAACAGATTAGTTGTCGAATATTACATGTAATCAGGTGCGCTGTCTCAGCCATTTTATGGGGTTTTATCGGCCTGGCTATTCTGAATTTCAGAATAACAGCGAAAGTTGGCTGAATCGTGTCATATTCTGGCTTGCTACCACTTATTCCGATAATAGTAACCACCTGTCTCGTTAATGCATTGTTAATCAATGTTTTTTTTGAGCATTACGTTGCCAGATGTTAAAAAAAATCGCAGCAGAATATCGCTAAAAGGGTGCCATATTCAGGTCTAATATAGGGTATTGATCGCGTAAGCCTGAATTTTTATGGTTAATGTGGCCATAAGGCCGCCGTTGGCTGGATCGAAAGGCATATTTTCAGTAGGTTATTAAGACTTTGCTACAAAAAATGCTGCGGTATTTTTCACCGCAGCCTGAAGAACAACCCGTCTTACTCTCTGAAGAAAGGGAATAAAATGCTTATTGGTATCACCAAAGAGCGGTTACCCGACGAAGCCCGCGTGGCCGCCACGCCGAAAACGGTTGAGCAGCTGCGCTCGCTGGGTTTTAGCGTGGCCGTTGAACGCGATGCCGGGAAACTGGCCAGTTTTGAAGACGCTGCTTTTGAGGCGGCCGGTGCGACGATCGTCGACAGCGCGGGCGTCTGGCAGTCGGATATTGTGCTGAAGGTCAATGCGCCAACGGATGAAGAGATTGCCCTCAGCCGCGCAGGCTCCACGCTGGTCAGTTTTATCTGGCCGGCGCAGAACCCGGAACTGCTGGAAAAACTGGCGGCGCGCAGGGTCACCGTGATGTCGATGGATGCGGTGCCGCGCATCTCCCGCGCCCAGTCGCTGGACGCCCTCAGCTCAATGGCCAACATCGCCGGCTACCGCGCGATTATTGAGGCCGCTCACGAGTTCGGCCGTTTCTTTACCGGGCAGATCACCGCCGCCGGTAAAGTGCCGCCGGCCAAAGTGATGATCATCGGTGCCGGTGTCGCCGGCCTGGCCGCCATCGGTGCAGGCCGCAGCCTCGGCGCTATCGTGCGTGCCTTCGACACCCGCCCTGAAGTGAAGGAGCAGGTGCAGAGTATGGGCGCCGAGTTCCTTGAACTCGACTTCGAAGAGGAGGCGGGCAGCGGCGACGGCTACGCAAAAGTGATGTCAGAGGCCTTTATTAAGGCCGAGATGGCGCTGTTTGCCGCCCAGGCGGCAGAAGTGGACATTATCGTCACCACGGCGCTGATCCCTGGCAAACCGGCACCGAAGCTGCTGACCGCTGAGACGGTGGCGCTGATGAAGCCGGGTAGCGTGATCGTCGATATGGCCGCGCAGAACGGCGGCAACTGTGAGCTGACCGTACCAGGCAAGATCCACCTGACCGAAAACGGCGTCAAGGTCATTGGCTATACCGATCTGCCCAGCCGCCTGCCGGGCCAGTCTTCGCAGCTGTACGGCACCAACCTGGTGAACCTGCTTAAGCTGCTGTGCAAAGAGAAGAACGGTGAAATCACCATCGATTTTGACGACGTGGTGGTGCGCACCGTGACCGTGGTGCGTGACGGTGAGATCACCTGGCCGGCACCGCCGATTCAGGTATCCGCCGCGCCAAAAGCGGCGAAGGTGGAAGCCCCGGTCACTAAGGCCGAGGTTAAACCCGCTTCACCGCTGCGTAAGTATGCGCTGATAGCGCTGGCGGTGGTGCTGTTTGGCTGGCTGGCCAGCGTGGCGCCGGCCGAGTTCCTGTCGCACTTTACCGTGTTTGCGCTCTCCTGCGTGGTCGGCTATTACGTGGTGTGGAACGTCAGCCATGCGCTGCATACGCCGCTGATGTCGGTGACCAACGCCATTTCCGGCATTATCGTCGTTGGCGCGGTGTTGCAGATTGGGCATGGTGGCTGGGTCAGCGTGCTGTCGTTTGTGGCGGTGCTGATTGCCAGCATCAATATCTTTGGTGGCTTTACCGTCACCCAGCGCATGCTGAAAATGTTCCGTAAAAACTAAGGGGTAGTCCATGTCTGGCGGATTAGTGACTGCAGCGTATATCGTTGCTGCGATCCTGTTTATTTGCAGCCTTGCCGGGCTGTCTAAACATGAAACCTCGAAGCAGGGGAATATTTTTGGCATCAGCGGGATGGCGCTGGCGTTGCTGGTGACCATTTTCGGCCCGGAGACCGGCAACGTAGCCTGGATCCTGCTGGCGATGGTGATCGGCGGCGGCATCGGCGTGCGCATGGCGAATAAGGTGGAGATGACCGGTATGCCGGAGCTGGTGGCGATGCTGCACAGCTTTGTCGGCCTGGCGGCGGTGCTGGTGGGCTTTAACAGCTATCTTGACCATGGTCCGGGGCTGGAGCCGGTGATGGAGAATATCCATCTGACCGAGGTGTTTATCGGCATCTTTATCGGTGCGGTAACCTTTAGCGGTTCCATCGTTGCCTGGGGCAAGCTGAACGGCAAGTTTTCGTCGCGCCCGCTGGCGTTACCGCACCGTCATAAGCTGAATCTGCTGGCGCTGGTGGTGTCTGCCGTGCTGCTGATTATCTTTGTGCGTACCGACAGCGTGGGTCTGCAGAGTTTTGCGCTGCTGGTGATGACGCTGATTGCGCTGGCGTTTGGCTGGCATCTGGTGGCGTCGATCGGCGGTGCCGATATGCCGGTGGTGGTGTCGATGCTGAACTCTTACTCCGGCTGGGCGGCGGCGGCGGCGGGCTTTATGCTGAGCAACGATCTGCTGATCGTGACCGGTGCGCTGGTGGGTTCCAGCGGGGCGATCCTCTCTTACATTATGTGTAAGGCGATGAACCGTTCGTTTATCAGCGTGATTGCCGGCGGGTTTGGTACCGACAGCAGTTCTGTCGGTGAAGAAACCGAGATGGGCGAGTACCGCGAGATCGACGCGGCGGGCACCGCCGAGCTGTTGAAGAGTTCAACGTCGGTGATTATTACCCCGGGTTACGGGATGGCGGTGGCGCAGGCGCAGTATCCGGTGGCGGATATTACGGCGAAGCTGCGCGAGCGCGGGATCAGGGTCCGTTTTGGTATTCATCCGGTGGCCGGGCGTTTGCCGGGGCATATGAACGTGCTGCTGGCGGAGGCGAAGGTGCCGTATGACGTGGTGCTGGAGATGGATGAGATTAACGATGATTTCGCAGAGACGGATACCGTGTTGGTGATTGGTGCCAATGATACGGTGAATCCGGCGGCGCAGGAGGATCCACGGAGTCCGATTGCCGGGATGCCGGTGCTGGAGGTGTGGAAGGCGCAGAACGTGGTGGTGTTTAAGCGTTCGATGAATACCGGGTATGCCGGGGTGCAGAATCCGCTGTTCTTTAAGGAGAATACGCAGATGTTGTTTGGCGATGCTAAGGCGACGGTGGATGCGATTCTGAAGGCGCTGTGATTTTTCTCGCGATCTGATACGAGGCTCCCTTAGGGGGCCTTTTTTTTGCCTGCAGGGCTGAAGGGCTGAAGGGCTGAGGGGCTGAAGGGCTCGTTGTCTGGTGGATCGAGATACGCCGGGCCTGTCAGCGGGCGACCCYCCGCGGGTTACCCCGCTCCGGGCTCATCCCGCTGCCCTCCCGAAAAATGGGCGGGGGTGTGGCCTGATGGGGAGGAAGGGCGTGTTGTCTGGTKGATCGGGATACGCCGGGCCTGTCAGCGGGCGACCCTCCGCGGGTTACCCCGCTCCGGSCTCATCCCGCTGCCCTCCCGAAAAATGGACTTTGGATTGGACTGTGGGTTGGATTGTGGGGGGCGCTGGAGGGGCGTTGGCGGGCCACAGCGTTAGCTGTGGCCTGTGGGGGGGTTAGCCGCGGGAGTTGGGGTCCTGTTCGCCGAGGAACCAGTACCAGAGCGGGATCGAGAGCAGCAGGGTGAAGACGCTGGTGTAGATCATGATCATAAAGAATTCGGAGACGTAGAGTTCTACCGGCCAGGTGTTGAACGGCATGTTGTATTCGTTGATGGCGCCGCCGATGATCGCTTTGACCATGACGACGGCGATGCAGAGCCAGAGGATGCCCTGGGCGATAAAGAAGTTGCGGCGTTTTTTGCCTGGGGGAAACATGGACATGACGATCTCCTTGTTAGTTAAAATTTCACGTTAACTTTGGCCCACCAGGTGCGGCCAGGTTCATTGACCGGGGTGCTGGCCGAGTAGCCGAAGGCGCTGTTACCGGCCAGGTTCAGGTGTTCGCTGTAGGCCTGGTTGAGAATATTGTCGACGCCGGTGCTGAGCCTGACGTTTTTATTCACTTTATAAGCGGCGTTGGCGGAGAGTACCGCGAAGCCGCTGCTGCGTTCAAAGTCTTTGCCGACCACGTTGCCCTGGTTGAGCGCGATGCGGTTCTGGCTGCTGACCATGCGCAGCAGGCCGGTGGTGCTCCAGTCGCCCTGTTGCCAGGTGAGGCTGAGGCGGCCGTCCAGCGGCGGCATTTGCGGCAGCGGCTGGTGGGTGGAGCTGTTTTGCCCCCAGGCCCAGGCGAGGCTGGCGTCGGTGGTCAGGCTGTCACTCAGTTTATAGCTGAAGCCGGCTTCGCTGCCCATGATGGTGGCGTCAACGTTGCTGACCCGGCTGATGTAGGCATTGTTTGGATCGTAGTTAAACAGGATAAAGTCGTTGATCCGCCCCACGTAGGCTGAAACCCAGCCGTCCAGCCGCTGGCCGCTGTACTTCGCGCCGAAATCCAGCTGGGTGGTTTTTTCCGTTTTCACCTTATCGAACGCCCTCGAATGGCCGTCGGCGGCGTAAGTCGGCGAGAACAGTTCCCAGTAGTCCGGGAAGCGTTCGGTATAGCCGATACCGGCATAGACCATCAGCGACTTCTGCAGGCTGTGCTCCAGGCGCAGGAAACCGGCGGGCAGGGTAGCACTTCTTGATGCGTCTGCGGAAGTGGCAAAGCTGTCCACCCAGCTGCGATCGAGACGGGCACCGCCGATAACCTTGTTCTGTTCGTCGGCGCTCCAGGTGAGTTCACCAAAGGCACCCACGTCGTGGAAGCGGGCGTCCCTGATCCAGGCACCGCCTGCCTGTTGACGGTTGCGGTGGGTGCTGGTTTGCATATCCATACCGCTCTCCAGTTTGAAGTCGGACCACAGCCAGGTGCCCATCATCCGGCCGCTGACGGTGCGGCGATCCACCTGCATCGACATGCCGTGGTCCATGCCCGTATCGCCCATGTCCATGTCACTCATGTCCATGTCGGCGCTCGCCATTCCGGACATGCTCATCATACCTGAAGGGGCGCGCAGGGTAATGTTATCCATGATGTGGTTGGCGTAGTTATACTTAATCTGCGCTTCGAACCTGTCGAAGGTGTCGCTGATGTTGTTTTTTTCCAGCCGCAGGCCGAGGCTTTCACGTTTGAACTGCGATCCGTCCATTGCGCGGCCGCCGTAGCGGGCTTCGCCGTTGCTGCGCCCGGCGCTCAGTTCCAGCAGGGTGTCTTTTTCCGGCGTCCAGCCCAGCGCCACGTCAGCGCTCCACTTATCCCACTTTGACGGCACGCGCTGGCCGTTGCCGTCTTTATAGTCGTTAGCGCGTGACTTACTGCCGATAGCGCGCAGGTAGCCCTGCTCGTTGCCGAGGCTGATATCCGCATTGCCGTCGTTGCGGCGGTTAGAGGCGGTCAGCAGGCTGGCATCGCCCTTGACGCCGGCTTCATCAAACTGAGGCGGTTCACGCTCAAAGCGCACTGTTCCTGCTGAATTGCCCGGGCCCCACAGCACGGTCTGGGGTCCTTTAATGATGCTCAGCAGGTCAAAGCTTTCCGGTGAAATGTAGGAGCTGGGGGCGTCCATACGCGCCGGGCAGGCTCCGGGCATGTCGCTGCCGTCGGTCAGTATGCGCAGGCGTGAACCGAACATGCCGCGCAGCACCGGGTCACCGTTGGTGCCGCCGTTGCGCACCTGGGCGAAGCCCGGAATGGTTTTCAGGTAGTCAGAGCCGTCACTGGCCGGTACCGGCTGGCGCGGGATTTTCGGCGAGGTGACGATGGTCAGCGGCGATTGCGCCGGGGCGGTGACGGTCATCACCGGTTCGGCGTACTGCAGGTCGGCGGCCTGGCCCTGAGCGGCAAACAGAGAGAGCGTCAGTAGCGACAGCGGAAAATAACGAGGTAGCATAATCAATTCCTTTTAATGGCGGCACAGGGCGGCCTGCGAACGATTGATCGCAACAGTGAGAAGAAAAATAGATTCATTACCGGCACTGACGTTATTCAGCACCGGGTAAATTAAACAACGGTATATTTAAGGCGTCAGTTACCCTGTGCAGTGCACATATTTATTCGCGACGCGATGTTATTACCGCGTCAGGCGGCAAATGCAGGATAAACGAGGAGCGATCAGGCGTGTGGTGGCGCGCGCGGCTGTGAAGTGCCGGGGAACCAGCATTGCGGGTAAGGGGGTAATGCGAGTGGCGGCGGCAGGCGGCTGGTCAGCAGGATCAGCCACAGCAGCGGGATAAAGATCCACACCAGTATCGGCAGGTGTGCCAGCAGCTCACAGTAGCCGCAGCTGAACTCATCCATACCACGCGGGTGAGGGTGGGTCGAATCGGCCCCGGTACCAGCCCGTGTCTCAGTAGCAGATGTTGTGTGCCCCTGGTGCGCAGGCTCTGCGCCGTGCTGGCCTGGCGTCTCTGAATGATGTCTGTGCCCGGAAGGGTGACCTTCTGCTGCGGCTGCGTTATCTGGCGTTGCAGAGCCTGTGGAGTGATGGCTGGAGCGCTCGCCGGTTATGGCGCTATGCCCCGATACTAGTTCGCTTTCGCCCGTTGCGCTAATGCCAGCCTGCGGCATCGTCATCTCATGCATCCCCATGCGCATTCCGCCCCAGGCGGACATTCTTTGCTGTTCGAGGATTTTGGAAATGTCCGGCGCAATAAACAGCAGCCCGATCGCCAGCAGGGCGATAAAGGCAGATATTCGGCTATGCGTCAGACGATAAGATAACAACAAACCAGCGATCCATCATGGCGTATTACAGGTGGGCTAAAGTGTAACGATTTTCTTTCAGAAGTTTAAAGCCTTATTTAATTAAAAGTGATTATTGCGCCGGAAGTCAGATTTATTCTGCTTATCCGGCGCTAATTTTAACAGGCTGGCAACAATAAGCCGCTGGGCTTAATCATCTTCATCGTTATCCAGCGCCACCGGCGAGATAAATCCATCGGGCTTAATCGCCAGCAGATCGCAGCGCAGGTGATCGATCACCTGCTCTGCGGTATTGCCAAGAAACGCAGCGGAAAAACCGGTGCGGCCGATGGTGCCCAGCACCACCACGCCGGCGTCCAGATGCTCGGCGACGGCCGGGATCACCTCTTCCGGCAGACCCTTTTCAACGTGGGTAAACTTCTCATCGATGCTGTACGACTGCCGCAGCGCCTTCATCGCCACCAGGTGCTGGCCGCGGATGGCGTCGTTGTAGACGCTCGGGTCGAAGTCGGGAAGCTCAATGGCGATATTGATCGGCGTAATCGGGTAGGCCCCGACCAGATGCACTTCGGTATGGTTAACCCGCTCCGCCAGGTCGAGGGTTTCGCGCACCAGCTTGGCGTTCAGCGGGTCGTGATGCGGTTCTTCGCTCGCGAGATTAACCGCCACCACGGCTTTGCCGCCTTCCGGCCAGGTTTGGTCTTTCACCATCCATACCGGGCACGGGCACTTGCGCAACAGATGCCAGTCGGTCGGTGTGAACACCACCGCCTGCAGGCGATCGTGCTGGTGGGCCATCTTAATCACCAGGTCATGCTGGTGGTTTAGCACTTCCTGAATAATCGCTTCGAACGGCCGGTTGTGCCACACCACTTTAATGTCGATCTGCACCCCGGCGGCCAGATAAGCCTGCGCCTGTTCGCGGATCCACTCAGTGCGTTGACCGATCACCCCTTTGCGCATGGTCTGGCGTTCATCAGGGGAGAGCAGGGTGGTCATCTCATAGGAGAAGTCGTAAATCGGCAGAAAACAGGTGATTTTGCCGCCAAGCCGTTGATTAAGATAGACGGCACGGCGCAATGCGGGCTGGTCGTCCTGCTGCGGGTCGATCGCCACAAGGATATTCTGATAGTTAGCCATAACGGGTTCCCCTACGCTGAGCATGTCGTTTAAAGATAGCCCAATCATGGCAAAGGAAAAAGCGGAAAAGTTGTTGCCGGATCAATAAAATAACAAATATTAACCCGGCAAAGGGTCAGCCAATTGCGCGGCTCTGGCCGGCCAGCTGGGAGAGGATTTCATGATTTTCAATGGTGATGTATTTGCCTTTCACCGCCAGCATACCGTTTTTCTGGAAGCGGCCGAGCAGGCGGCTGATGGTTTCCACCGTCAGGCCAAGATAGTTGCCGATATCACCACGGGTCATGGTCAGACGGAACTCGCGCTGCGAGAAACCGCGCTGGCCGAAGCGGCGTGACAGGCCATAAATAAAGGCGGCCAGACGCTCCTCGGCGTTCTTTTTCGACAGCAGCAGGATCATCTCCTGGTCGCCTTTGATTTCGCCGCTCATCAGACGCATGATCTGCTGGCGCAGGTTGGGCATTTTTCCCGACAGGTCATCCAGCGTTTCAAAGGGAATTTCGCAGACCATCGCGGTTTCCAGCGCCTGGGCAAAGCTCGGGTGCTGGTTAGCGCTGATGGCGTCAAAGCCTACCAGGTCGCCGGCGAGATGGAAACCGGTAATCTGTTCATCGCCCTGCTCGGTGATGGTGTAGCTTTTAATGGTGCCCGCACGGATAGCGTAGATCGACTTCAGCTCGTCACCGGCCTTGAACAGCGTTTGTCCCTTCTGGATCGGCTTTTTACGCTCGATGATATTGTCCAGCTGGTCAAGCTCGTGCTCGTTAAGTGTGAACGGGATGCAAAGCTGGCTGATACTGCAATCCTGGCAGTGAATGGCGCAACCGCCGGATTGTACGCGTCTGCTGATAATTCGCTTTTCGGGAATCATAATCTACGCTCGATGATAATTGACTGGAATCAATTTTACCCTGTTACAGGTCGGATGAAAACTCATCTGAGCAGTTAAAAGGTATTAAATATAAGTATGTTGCGAAAATTGTTTCTTTATGTGATTCACGTGTAACAATCCAGTCTTCATCGTACTTGCCGCTCTATACGCTAAAAATTATCTCCGTGCATTAGCCGGGTAGAGGTTCTGCTTCGTTAATAACTGTAAACTTGATCTAAATCAATTTTAATGGATTCAACGGTTGCCTTAAATAAATTTAGTTTAAGTCTGCTAATCAGTCGCGGTGACGACGCGACGGTTGCTGACCCGGTCTGATGACGGTCAGATCTTCCTTTAACGACGTATGCTAAAATTTATCCGCCCCCGCATTACGCAGGTGGCAATCTACAGCATCGGGGGAGAGGCGATGACCTGCCATCATGACGACAACGATCTTTTTCAACAGGCGATGGGTGACGTTACCCCGCTGAAAACCTGCGGCAGCACGCTGTGGCTGCCGGTGTCCGCGACCAGGCCCGACCGCGATCGCCAGCAGGAGCTGCAGCTCGATAACCCGCTGACCAGCGGACTGCTGGAGATCGTCCCCTGCACCACCGATCTCGCGTGGCAGGCGGCCGGCATGCAGCAGGGCGTGGTTGACAAACTCTGGCTGGGGAAATATGCCCCGCAGGCCAGTATCGATCTGCGTGGGGTTTCGGTGGAACAGTGCCGCCAGCGGCTGTATCTGTTTATCGGCCAGGCGCAGCAGGAGAACTGGCGCAACCTGCTGATCGTGCACGGTAAAGGCCGCCACGATCGGTCTCATGCCAATATCGTGCGCAGCTATCTGATGCGCTGGCTGCCGCAGTTTGAGTCGGTACAGGCGTTTTGTGCCGCCCGGCCGCAAGACGGCGGCAGCGGTGCCTGTTACGTCGGCCTGCGTAAAAGCGAGCAGGCGCGCCAGGAGAACCGCGAACGCCATGCGAAACGCAGCCGCTAGCGCCGGTACAGGATTACGGCCGTGATTGAGCTCGACAGCAGGCGAGACCCGGCAGTATGCGCATCGGGAGCTTAGCCGCCATAACAGGCTGGCAGGTAAGGGATGCCCCGCCGTGCAAGGCACTCCGTTCAGCCGGAGTGGGATTTACGTACCGTGGATAAAAACACTTCGGCACTCAGGCTCAGCGGCTTGCCGGAGCGGGTGACGATGCCCACCGGTTCGCCCGGCCCGTGCGAGGAGATCGGCAGCGCCGCCAGCGCATTGTGCAGCAGGTCGTCCTTGATCGCACCGGAGGGCACAAACCAGACGTAGCTGGCGCGTAAGGCCAGCTGGCGCGCCAGGGAAGTGGCTGAGGTCTCGACCAGCGTGGCGGGCAGGCGGCAGCCCTGGTCTTTAAGCATCGCCTCGGCAACGCGCCGTGGGGCGGTACCTTCCGGGGAGATCACCACCGGCCATGACAGCGCTTTCGACAGCGTGACGTTGTCACTTAGAAGCGGATGGTCGGGGCGCACCACCAGCCGCATCGACTCAAGAAACAGCAGCTCATAGGTCAGGCCGGTCATCAGGCCGGGATCGGCCATGCGGCCAATACCCACGTCAAACTCACCGGCCTTCAGCCCGGCCAGCAGCACGTTATTGTGCAGGGTCGCGACCTGCACGATGGTCTGCGGCTGCTGCTGGTGAAACCGTTCGAGGATCGACGGCAGCATCCCCAGCGCCACCGTGGTCAGCACGCAGACCCGCAGCACCTCCGGATCGCGCGCCTGCGGCAGGTGGAAACTCTGCCCGGCATGGTTCAGCGCGTCCAGTACCCGCACCGCGTGAGTAAGGAACTGTTCGCCCATGGTGGTCAGCTGTGCACCCAGCCGCCCGCGCTCGAACAGCCGCACGCCGGTCAGCTCTTCCAGCTCGTTAAGCGTTTTTGACAGCGCCGGCTGGCTGAGCGACAGCGTTTCGGCGGCACGGCCCAGCGTGCCTTGCTGGGCAACGGCCACGAAGGTATGCAGGTGGCGCAGGCGAATGCGCTGATTAAAAACGTAATTTTTGTCCATAGCTCAGAGTAGTAACCCGCAGGAGGCCCTGGCAAGTCTTGCCTGTGGGTTTTGTTAACCTTATTGCAAAAATTAATTAACATTTGGTGGAAATACCGGCGTATCTATTACTTTTATTCCCTCTTAGCGGCCGGGATATGCGTATAGCTTATCGTTCTTCGCCCGTCAGGGCTGCGGTGCAATGCTCCGAAATGATAATCATTATCGAAAAACTGCCCATTTTTACGAGTCAACGTCATCACTATCCGTTATGATAGCCAGCAATTTTTACCGGTCCCGCGCTCTGCCGCAGGGAGTCAACCAGCCAGGGAGCGCGAAGTGAACCGTACCGCAGCGATCGATATCCGTGGATTAATCAACCAGGGTGGCCTGAGCCGTTATCAGAAACGCATTATTGCCCTGAGCTTTGCCATTGTGGCGATGGACGGCATGGATATTGCGCTGATGGGCTTTATTGCTCCGGCGTTGAAAACCGCCTGGGGCGTCAGTAACCACCAGCTCGGGCTGGTAATCAGCGCCGCGCTGATCGGGCTGGCGCTGGGGGCGATGTTTGCCGGGCCGCTGGCCGACCGCTTTGGCCGCCGGGTGATGATCCTCAGCAGCGTGTTCTTCTTTGGCCTGTGGACGCTGGCCACCGCCTTTTCGCAAAATCTTGACCAGCTGATGCTGTTCCGCTTCCTGACCGGGCTGGGGCTGGGCGCAGCGATGCCCAACGTCGGCACGCTGGTGGCGGAGTATTCGCCGGAGCGTAAACGGGCGTTTCTGATCACCGTGGTGTTCTGCGGCTTCACCTTTGGCGCGGCCAGCGGCGGCTTTGCCGCCTCCTGGCTGATCCCGCATTACGGCTGGCATTCGGTGCTGGTGATGGGCGGCGTGTTGCCGCTGCTGCTGCTGCCGCTGCTGATGCGCGGGCTGCCGGAGTCGGTGCGTTTTATGCTGACGCGCAACGCTCCCGCTGCGCAGGTACGGCAGATCGTCGAGCGGATGCGGCCGGGCAGCACCCGGGAAGACAGCCGCTTTGAGCTTAACGAACCGCAGGTAAAAGAGGCCGCGGTGCGGCTGGTACTGTCGCGCCAGTACCGCTTTGGCAGCCTGATGCTGTGGGGCAGCTACTTTATGGGGCTGTTTCTGGTTTACCTGATCGGCAGCTGGCTGCCGTCGCTGGTAAAAGATGTCGGCATGACGGTGACCCAGGCGGCGCTGGTGACCGCCATGTATCAGGCGGGCGGCACGGTCGGCTCGCTGTTTGCCGGCTGGATGATGGATCGCTTTAACGCGAACCTGGCGCTGGCCGCCATCTACTTTAGCGGCGCCATTGCCACGGTAGGCATCGGTTTCGCACCGGCGGATGCCTGGCTGCTGAGCGCCATCGCCTTCTGCAGCGGTTTCTGCCTCAACGGCGCCAACACCGGCATGAATGCGCTCTCGGCCAGCTACTATCCGACCCGCGCCCGCGCTACCGGCTCCAGCTGGATGCACGGCATTGGTCGCATCGGTGCCATTCTCAGCGCCTTTGCCGGTGCGCAGATGCTGTCAATGGGCTGGAATATTACCGACGTCTTCTCTTTCCTGGCGATCCCGGCGGTGCTGACCAGCCTGATGCTGGTGGCGAAATACCGTTTCGCCTGGCACCCGCAGTAACGCGGGCCTGCCCGCCTGAGCGCGGGCAGGCCACGTCTCAGGTCAGGCTACCGTCGCGCACCAGCGTATAGCGTCCGGCGCCGAGGAACATCACCGCCAGCGCGCCGAACAGGTACAGCGCTTCCACTTCCAGCGCCCAGGCACCGACCGCGGTGCGATCCCAGAACACGCCGCTCTTCGCCAGCAGCGTCGCCACCACCAGATTGATTGCTATCACCAGCGCCGCCGGGCGGGTCAGCAGGCCGAGCACGATCATCGCCGGTGCCAGCACCTCACCGATATAGGCCCCGTAAGCGATAAAGCCCGGCAGGCCGTGCCCCTCCAGCAGGCGCGCGATCCAGCCGACGCCGTGCTGCATTTTAAAGAAGCCGTGGAACAGCAGCAGCGCCCCGAGCGAGACGCGCAGCAGCAATTTGCCAAAATCGGGTGCATCGGCGAAGCGGGAAAATCCGTTATTGATTGAGGTAAACATCGGGTCATCCTTTTAGATAGCAGAAGGGGGCGGGCGCGTAAAACGCGCCGCGTCGGGCGCTGAGATCCTGCCGCCCGCGGTACGGCTCTGCTATCAGCATAATCTGCAAAACCACCAAGGGGAGGGTTTTTTAAACAACCTACGGCGCTCTGCGGGGAGAAACGCCCGTACTGAAACAATCAGAAATACTTTTGTTGCGGCCACAGATAACGTTATCTGCTGATTTATTGGCGGGTTTAAAGAAGAATACTCTGTCACAACAGCGGCTTATCCTGTTCTTTCGCCTGGTACGATCGGGCGATTCAGTATCCTTTCTATAGTGTTATCTGCTCACCTTTGCCGTAAATATGCCGATAACCTACGTTGAATACCCTAAAAACTAAAATCTCAACGGTTTCACCAGGTTATGGAGTCACTATGCAACTTTTAAAAAACTACACCATCCGTGCGGTCATGCTGTGGGTGCTCGGACTGTTCTGCCTGCTGTGGGGGGCGGTGGGCGGCTACAGCATCTATTCGCTTAATCAGTTAGCGCAGGGCAACGCGCTGGATCGTGAGCTTGTCAGCCAGATGAACACGCTAAGCCAGGGCAATGACCGCTATTTCCGCTTTATTACCCGCCTGACCCGCGCGCTCGACTCCGGTAAGCCGGAGGAGCTGGCCTCGGCGCAGAAGGCGCTGGATAACATGAACGGCCTGCTGGTCCGATTTAAAGAGCAGGCGCCCGGCCCGCTGGGCGATGAACTGGTGACACCGGTGATCAACAGCTGGCAGCAGCTGCTCGATCGCGGCGTGAACCCGCAGATGCAGCTGGCGGCGCAGGGCAACAGTGAGGCGTTTCGCCGGCACGCCAGTAGCGTCACCCCGGCGCTGAGTCGGGAATTTGGCAGCCACGTTGAACAGTTCAACGCCGCCGCCACCGCCAAGCTCGATCAGACCCGGGTGACCGTCGACCGGCTGACGCTGATGACCAAAGTGGTGCTGGCGCTGGCGCTGGCCGCCGGGCTGCTGATCCTGCTGTTTACCGATCGCTATCTGGTCAGCATGCTGGTGCGTCCGCTGGACCGCATCCGCCAGCAGTTCCGCCTGATTGCCGACGGCGATCTCAGCCAGCCGGTTGAGGATATGGGCCGCAACTGCGTCGGCCAGCTGGTCCCGCTGCTGAGCGCGATGCAGGACAGCCTGCGCGATGCGGTTAGCGCCATTCGCAGCGGCACCGACGGCATCTGGCGCGGGGCTGAGGAGATCTCCAGCGGCAATAACGACCTCTCCTCACGCACCGAGCAGCAGGCGGCGGCGCTGGAAGAGACCGCCGCCAGCATGGAGCAGCTGACCGCAACGGTGAAATTCAACGCCGACAACGCGCATCAGGCCAGCCAGCTGGCGGAAGCGGCGTCCGCTACCGCCGGCAAGGGCGGGGTGCTGGTCGGTCAGGTGGTCAGCACCATGCAGGGCATTGCCGGCAGCTCGAAGAAAATTGCTGAAATTACGTCGGTGATTAACAGCATCGCCTTCCAGACCAATATTCTGGCGCTGAACGCGGCGGTAGAAGCGGCGCGCGCCGGCGAACAGGGGCGCGGCTTTGCGGTAGTGGCCAGCGAGGTGCGTAACCTCGCCCAGCGCAGCGCCGCCGCGGCGAAGGAGATTGAAGGGCTGATCGGCGACTCGGTCAGCCGGGTCAACAACGGCTCAACGCTGGTGGCGGCGGCCGGCGACACCATGGACGAGATCCTGCGCGCGGTCGGCGAAGTGACGGCGATTATGCAGCAGATCGCCGGTGCGTCGGCGGAGCAAAGCAAAGGCATCTCGCAGGTCGGCACCGCCGTGGCGGAGATGGACACCGTCACCCAGCAGAACGCCACGCTGGTGCAGGAAGTTTCAGCAGCGGCCAGCTCGCTGGCGCGTCAGACCGAAGCGCTGTCGCAGTCGGTGGCCAGGTTCCGCCTGTCGGCCTCAGCCTGACAGCCCGCTGACCAGCCGATCCAGCCCCGGCGGCGCGCCAGCCTCCGGGCGCAGGATCAGGCTGTAGAGCGCGCCGGTCTTCACCGGGTGGGGCAGCGGGGCAACCAGCCGCTGCGCCGCCAGGTCATCCACCACCAGCGTCTGGTCGGCGACCGTGACGCCAAACCCCTGGATCGCCGCGGCGATCGCCAGATCCATGGTAGCGAAGTGCTGGCTGCGGCGCATCTCCAGCTGCTGCCCCTGCACCGCCAGCCACAGCTGCCAGTCGCGGCGGTCGGCGGTGGGGTGCAGAAAGGTCAGCGCCGTCAGCGCCGCAGCGTCCTGCGTCCCGGCAGGCAGCAGGCCGGGTGCCAGCACCGGGATTAGCGCCTCTTCAAACAACAGCCTCCCCACCGGTTCATGGCCATAGACTATCGCGGCGTCGAAGTTCTCCAGCCTCGGCCGGTGATCGACGGTGGTGGTCAGCGCCACGTGCAGCTCCGGATGCGCCTTCTCCAGCGCAACCAGCCGCGGCACCAGCCAGCGCATAGCGCAGGTGGGGGCGCGTAGCCGGATGGTGGCATGCTGGCGGCTGGCCTGCAGCGCAGCATCCAGCATCTGCTGATAGCCCGCCTGCAGCGCGGGCAGCAGGCTGCTGCCCTGCGGCGTCAGGTGCAGGCCGCGCGCGTGGCGATCGAACAGCGCAAAGCCCAGCCAGCCCTCCAGCGCACTGATTTTGCGACTGACCGCGCCCTGGGTAATGCACAGCTCAGCCGCCGCCCGGGTCAGGTTCAGGTGACGGGCGGTAACGATGAAAGCGTGAATGGCGTTTAACGGCAGCGTGCGCTGGGTCATGCAGGGCCTCTGAGCTATGTGAAAAAGTCATAGCTATTATGACAACAAATCGCTTGTTCACTCAAGGTGCGCCACGTTGAATAGGACAGCGGTCGCTGACCCCCCTTACACAGTAAATTACCCGAACCGGAGTTCCCATGGCCCTCAAATCTGCGCTGCAGCCGCGCTCTAAATTACCTGATGTCGGCACCACCATTTTTTCGGTGATTGGTCAGCTCTCCGCGCAGCATAACGCGATCAACCTGTCACAGGGCGCGCCGGACTTCAGCTGCGACCCGCAGCTTGTGGCCGGCGTCACCCGCGCGATGCAGCAGGGGCATAACCAGTATGCGTCAATGACCGGCTACCCGCCGCTGCGCGCGGCGCTGGCAGACAAGGTGGAAACCCTTTACGGCCAGCGCTATGACGCCGCCAGCGAAGTGCTGGTCACCGCCAGCGCCAGCGAAGGGCTGTTTGCGGCGATTGCCGGGCTGGTGCACCCCGGCGACGAGGTGATTTTCTTTGAACCGGCGTTTGACAGCTATGCGCCGATGGTGCGGCTGCAGGGGGCGACGGCGATCGGCCTTAAGCTGCAGGCCGGTGATTTCAGCATCAACTGGGACGAACTGGCGGCCACCATCACGCCGCGCACCCGGATGATCATTATTAACACGCCCCACAACCCCAGCTCGCAGGTGCTGAGCGCTGCGGATCTGGACCGGCTGGCGCTTATGTTGCGCAACACGGATATCATCGTGCTCTCCGACGAGGTTTACGAACATATCCTGTTCGACGGCCGCCGTCATCACGGTATGGCCACCCACCCGGAGCTGGCGGCGCGCAGCGTAATCGTCAGTTCGTTCGGTAAAACCTTCCACGTCACCGGCTGGCGCGTCGGCTATCTGCTGGCCCCGGCGGCGCTGATGGAAGAGGTGGTTAAGGTGCATCAGTTTATGATGTTCGCCGCCGATACGCCGATGCAGGTGGCCTTTGCCGACTATCTGCAGCAGCCGGAAAACTATCTCGGCCTGGGCGAGTTCTATCAGCGCAAGCGCGATCTGCTGGCCAGCCTGCTGCAGGATTCGCCGTTTACCCTGCTGCCGTCGGCGGGTTCCTTCTTTATGCTCGCCAGTTTTAAGGATTTCAGTGACGAAACCGACGCTGAAATGGTAAAACGTCTGATTGTCGATTACGGCGTAGCAACCATTCCGCTGTCGGCGTTTTACACCGACGGCACCGACAATAAGTTAATCCGTCTCTCTTTCGCAAAAGACGAAGCCACCCTGAAGGCCGGCGCACGCGCGCTGTGTCAGGTTAAGCCTCGCTAAAATAAACATCATGAGGGGAAGTGAATGAAGAAAATCAATGCGTTGTGCGTCGTGGCCGGTCTGCTGGCCTCCATGTCGGTGATGGCAGAAAATCTGCGTTACGGCGTGGAATCACAGTATCCGCCGTTTGAAAGCCGCAACGCGCAGGGTGAGCTGGAAGGCTTTGATATCGAGCTGGGTAACGCCATCTGTAAGGTGGGCAACTTTACCTGCAGCTGGGTGGAGAGCAGCTTTGACGCGCTGATCCCGGCGCTGTCGGCAAAGAAGTTTGACGCTATCAACTCCGCGATGAATATCACCGAAGCGCGGGCTAAAAGCATCGGTTTTACCAAACCGATCTATCGCATTCCAAGCATGCTGATCGGTAAAACCGGCGCGGTAAAAGAGGCGACGGCTGAAGGGCTGCAGGGTAAAAACATCGGCGTGCTGCAGGGGTCTATTCAGGAAACCTACGCCAAGCAGCACTGGGAGCCGAAAGGGGTTACCGTGACCTCCTATCAGGATCAGAACCAGGTGTATAACGACATGGTTGCCGGCCGTCTTGACGGCACGCTGGTGATGTCGGCCGCCGGTCAGTCCGGCTTCCTCGACAAACCGCAGGGTAAAGGCTTCGGCTTTATCGGCCAGGCGGTCGATGACGACAAGATCCTCGGCAGCGGCATCGGTTACGGCCTGCGTAAGGACGACACTAAGCTGAAAGCCGCGCTGGATGAGGCGATCGTCAAAGTGCAGAACGACGGCACCATCACTAAACTGGCCGCGAAGTACTTCCCGGGCATCGACGTTTCAGTGAAATAATTCGTCCGAGAAGACCATTTTTACCCCACGGGGCCGCTCTGTCGGCCCCTTTTTACGTTATTATCCGCCCATCGCCACCCTTTCCATTTTTCTCTAAAGGTCACCCCATCATGTCACGCGCCCAGCGCCTGCTCGATATCCTGCAGCTTCTGCGTAACCACCGCTTTCCGGTGACCGCGCATCAGCTGGCTGAACAACTCAGCATCAGCACCCGCACCCTGTATCGTGATATCGCCACGCTGCAACAGCAGGGGGCCGATATCGTCGGCGAAGCCGGGCTGGGCTACGTGCTGCGCCCCGGTTTTACCCTGCCGCCGCTGATGTTCAGCCAGGCGGAGATCGCCGCCCTGGTGCTCGGCTCACGCTGGGTCGGCAGCCGCGCCGACAACGAGCTGGCCGGTGCCGCCCACTCGGCGCTGAGCAAGATTGCCGCGGTGCTGCCGGACGAGCTGAGAAGCCAGCTGGAGCTGTCGCCGCTGCTGGTCGGGCCGGCCGCCGTCAGCGTGCCGATCAGCGGTGAAACGCCGGAGCTGCGCCGGGCGATCGAACAGCAGCGCATCGTGCGTATTGATTATCTGGATCTGCGTGATGAGGTCAGCCAGCGCATGCTGTGGCCGCTGGCGATCGGTTACTTCGACAGCGTGCAGCTGCTGATCGCCTGGTGCGAACTGCGCGGGGATTTTCGCCACTTCCGCCTCGACCGCATCACTGCGATTACCTACACCCAGCGCCGCTACCGCCAGTCGCGCAGCGCGTTGCTGAAAACCTGGCGCAGCCAGCAGGGCATTAAAGCGCAGGGCTTCGGCTACTGACGGAAACTGTCACTGGCGCCGCGTACTCTCTGCGTATCAACCAACGGGGAGAGCACCATGAAAGCACTAAACTTCACCATCCTGTACGTCAGCGATCCGGCGGCCAGCGCCGCGTTCTATCAGCGTCTGCTGGGCCTGCCGCCGGTTGAGCAGTCGGCCACCTTCGCCATGTTTGTGCTGCCGGACGGCGGGCGGCTGGGCCTGTGGCGGCGGGACGGCGTGCGCCCGGCGGCCACGCCGGGCAGCAGCCAGTCGGAACTGGTGCTGAGCGCCGCCAGCCGCGAAGAGGTGGATAGCTGCCATCAGCAGTGGCAGCAGTGGGGGATAAATATTCTGCAGCAGCCGGTCAGCATGGACTTCGGCTACACCTTCACCGCCGCTGACGACGACGGCCACCGGCTGCGCGTTTACGTGTACGAAGAATAAAGGCGCGGCCGGCAGCGGGTCCGGGTAGCCGGAGATTACGCCTGTGCCGCCAGCAGGCAGATCTTCTCGGCCAGCTGATACGACTTCACAAACGACGGCAGCGGCAGGAACTCGAAGCGCGAGTGGAAGTTGTGCGCGCCGGTAAAGAAGTTCGGCGTCAGCAGCCCTTTGGCGGACAGGGCGGCACCGTCGGTGCCGCCGCGCATCGGGATCACCTTCGGCTCAATGTCCAGTTCGGCCATTGCGGCGAAGATCAGATCAATCGGCCGGCGGTCGTCGCCGATCGCGTTGCTGATGTTGCTGTAGGTGTCGCTGATGCTCACTTCCACGCGGCCGGTTGGATTGGCCAGGCGAATTTTGTCTGCCACCGCCTCAATCTGCTGCTTGCGTGCGGCGAAGCTGACAAGGTCAAAATCGCGAATTGATGCCTTCAGCACCGCGCTGCTGGCACCGGCCTGCATATCGTTGAACCAGGTGTAGCCTTCACGGCCTTCGGTGTGCTCCGGCGTCTGCTGGCGGTCAAAGTGGCCGATAAAATCCCACGCCATCAGCAGCGGGTTAACCAGCACCCCTTTACCGGACATCGGGTGCGCCGCCACGCCGGTAAAGCGGATCTCGGCGGCCGCGGCGTTAAAGTTCTCAAACACCACTTCCCCCAGTTCGCAGCAGTCGATGGTGTAGGCGAAATCGACGTTAAAACGCGAGGTCAGATCCAGCGCCTTGGCCCCGCGCAGGCCGATCTCCTCGTCCGGCACAAAGGCCACCACGATATCGCCGTGCGGCTGATCCGCGCGCAGGTTCTCCAGCAGCGTCATCACCACCGTGACCGCCGCCTTGTTATCTGCCCCCAGCACGCTGGTGCCGTCGCTGAAGATAATCTCCTGCCCCTGATAGCGGGCGATTTCCGGGTGCTGCGCGGTACGCAGCCAGATATCCTGTTCCGCGTTCAGGCAGAGATCCTGCCCCTCAAAGCGCAGCTTTTGCGGCTTAATGTGCGGCGACAGCCCGACGTCAACGGTGTCGATATGAGTGATAAAGCCGATGCGCGGTGCCCCCGGACGGTTGCCGGGCTTCACGGCGGTGACGGTGGCGAACTCATCAATCACCACCTGCTGCAGGCCCAGCGCGCGCAGCTCATCGGCCAGCAGCTGCGCCATATCATGCTGCTCCGGCGTGCTCGGCAGCACGCTGGCGGTGGCGTCACTCTGGCTGCTGACGGCCAGATAGCGGAAGAAACGGTCGGTTAGCTGGCGTTCCAGTGAGACAGTCATCACAATTCCTTATCGATTGCCGATTACCCGGATTAGGTAATATGACGAATAGTGTGGTTTATTAATCAGCTACCTTCTGGTTTTACGCACTGCCCCCGGACACTGTCAAATAAAAATGAGGATGGAGATGAACAAGAGACTGATTAGCGCCCTGATCGCCGCGCTCTCACTGACCGCCGGCTCCGCCGTCGCCGCCAAAACGCTGGTCTACTGCTCAGAGGGCTCACCGGAGAACTTTAATCCGCAGCTCTACACCTCCGGTACCAGCGTGGACGCCAGCGCGGTACCGATTTACAACCGGCTGGTGGACTTCACTCCCGGCACTACCGAACTGATCCCGAGCCTGGCAGAAAGCTGGGAGATCAGCCCGGATGGCACGGTCTACACCTTCCATCTGCGCAAGGGGGTGAAGTTTCACAGCAACAAAAACTTTAAGCCCACGCGCGATTTTAACGCCGACGACGTGATCTTCTCGTTTATGCGTCAGAAAGATCCGGCCAACCCGTATCACAAGGTCTCGAAGGGCAGCTACGCCAACTTTGAAAGCCTGGAGCTGGGCACGCTGCTGAAGAGCATCGACAAGGTCGACGAGCACACCGTGCGCTTCACCCTGGCCCACGCCGAAGCGCCGTTCCTCGCCGATCTCGCCTGGTACTTTGCCTCGATCCTGCCGGCAGAATATGCCGACGCGATGCTGAAAGCCGGCACGCCGGAAAAAGTCGACCGCGAGCCGATCGGTACCGGGCCGTTTGAGCTGGTGCAGTACCAGAAGGACGCACGCATCCTCTACCGCGCCTTCCCGGACTACTGGCAGGGCAAGGCGAAGCTGGACCGGCTGGTGTTCAGCATCACCCCGGACGCCTCGGTGCGCGCCGCCAAGGTGGAAAAAAATGAATGCCAGGTGATGCCGTTCCCTAACCCGGCCGACCTGGCACGGCTGGGGGAGAATAAAAATATCACCCTGATGCAGAAGGCCGGGCTGAACACCGGTTTCCTCGCCTTTAACACGCAGAAAGCCCCGCTGGATAACGTGAAGGTGCGCCAGGCGCTGACCATGGCGATTAACAAGCCGGCGATCGTTGAAGCGGTATTCCACGGCACCGGCACGGCGGCGAAAAACCTGCTGCCGCCGGGCGTCTGGAGTGCGGACGCCGACCTGAAGGACTACGACTACGATCCCCAGGGGGCGCAGGCGCTGCTGAAGCAGGCCGGGATTGCGCCGGGCACCACCATTGACCTGTGGGCAATGCCGGTGCAGCGCCCGTACAACCCTAATGCCCGCCGTATGGCGGAGATGATCCAGTCGGACTGGGCAAAGGTCGGTATTAAGGCGAATATCGTTACCTACGAGTGGGGCGAATACCTGAAACGAGTAAAAGACGGCGAGCATCAGGCGGCGCTGATGGGCTGGACCACCGCCACCGGCGATCCGGATAACTTCTTCGGCCCGCTGTTCAGCTGCACCTCTGCCAGCGGCGGCTCCAACTCGGCGAAGTGGTGTTACAAACCGTTTGACCAGCTGATTACCAACGCGCGCGCCGAGCAGGATCATGACAAACGCGTGGCGATGTATAAAGAGGCGCAGCAGATTATGCATGACCAGTCGCCGGCGGTGATGATTGCCCACTCGACCATCTTCGAACCGGTGCGCAAGGAGGTCAGCGGCTACGAGGTTGATCCGTTCGGCAAGCATATCTTCTACCAGGTGGATCTGAAGTAACCCGTTCCCCGGCCAGCGGCCGGGGAGTTTAACCGGGATAACCGCAGAGCCGGAAATGCATCTGCTGCCTTCTGCGGCCACGCCAGGTGCAAGCGAAAAGCAGCCGGATCCCCCTTGAGCAGGCTGACGACAGGGTAATCCGGTTTTTTTGTGCTTAACCCGCGCCATCCCCGCGCACAACTCTCTGATTTTCGATAAATATCCATGGGTAATTTTGCTAGTTATGTCGTGAGAACCTCAACGGAAGGAAATCCCGCACATGACCTGCACAAAACAACACCGCGCCTCTGCACCCCCCGGACTGCTGCCGACGCTGGCTGCCACCTGCGCCGGCAACGCGCTGGAGTGGTACGACCTGGTCATTTATGCCTTTTTTGCCCGCTACATCAGCCAGACCTTCTTCCCGGCAGCCGACCCCACGGTGGCGCTGCTGCTCACCTTCGGCAGTTTTGGTGCCTCCTTTCTGATTCGTCCCCTCGGTGCCGTGGTACTCGGCGCTTATGCCGATCGGCACGGACGTAAAAAGGCGCTGCTGCTGACCATCGGCCTGATGATGCTGGGTACACTGATGATCCTGCTGATGCCTGGCTATCAGCAGATCGGGCTACTGGCACCGCTGCTGGTGCTGCTGGCGCGGCTGATTCAGGGCTTTTCCGCCGGCGGTGAGTTCGGCAGCTCCACTACGTTTCTGGTTGAGCATTTTCCCGCACGCAGGGTGTTTATCGCCAGCTGGCAGATCGCTACCCAGGGCGCGAGTACCGTGCTGGCCGCCGGCGCAGGCTGGCTGATGACCGCCTGGCTCACCGAGCCTCAGCTGTATGCGTGGGGGTGGCGGGTGCCCTTTATCTTTGGCCTGCTGCTGGGGCCTGTCGGGCTGTGGATGCGGCGCAACATCCAGGAGCCGCCCGGTTTTGTGACGCCAGGTGCCGGCCATTCGCCGCTGAAGCTGCTGATGTTGCAGCATAAGGCGCGCCTGCTGCTGGCTACCGGGCTGATCGTGCTGCCAACCGGGATCAACTATATGATCAACTTTGTGCCGACCTACGCGATGGAAAATCTGCACCTGCCGGGTTCCGTCAGTTTTGCGGCCACCCTGAGCGCCGGGGTGGTGCTGACGCTGCTGACCCCGCTGGTCGGGATGCTGGCGGAGCGGGTGGGGCGCGTACCGCTGATGGCCGCAGCGGTGCTGGCGCTGTTAATCAGCCTCTGGCCGGCGTTCTGGCTGCTGACCCACCGGCCGTCATCAGCCACGCTGCTGCTGGTCGTGTGCTGGCTGGCGGTTACCCAGTCGTTTTACTTTGCCTGCGTGCCGTCGGCGCTGGCCGATCTGTTTCCCATCCGGATCCGCACCAGCGGCATGTCGATTGGCTATAACGTGGCGGTCACCCTGTTCGGCGGCTTTGCACCGATGATCTGCACCCTGCTGATTGCGCTGACCGGTTCGCTGCTGGCACCCGCCTACTACCTGCTGATGCTGGCACCGCTGAGCGCCGCTGCGCTGTGGTGCAGCCGCAGCGCGCTGGCGGAACGCTGATGTTGCGCCCCGCGCAAAGCCGCTGCCACTCCCCCTTGCCTGCGCTGAGCGATGGCCGCTCCCGCGTTGCGCCGGGCGGTATGGTTTCACCGGCCCGTACCGTGTTTACAGCGCAAAAGCCTCGCGGATCTGCCGATCCTGCCGCTGCAGCTCGCGGCAGGCAAACTCCACGAACAGCGTTTGTGCCTGCGTTGGCTTGCGGCCGGAGGCGGTCTGCACCTGCAGCGAACGCTGACTCATCTGCTCAATGCCGGGTGATTTCAGTATCAGCTCCTGCTCCACCTGTGGATACATCACGCTGAACTGGCTGCAGATGGTCACCGCTAGCGGCGTCTGCATCAGAAAGGTGTGGAGGGTGCTGAAATTGTTGCAGGTGAGCACCGGCTCCAGAAAAGTGCCACCCATCTGGCAGGCGAGGTCGAACAGCTGGCGCACGGTGGTGCCGGTGTGCGGCAGCGCCAGCGGGTAGGCCTGCAGGTCACTGAGGCGAATCTGCCGTGAGGCCAGCGGGTGGTCCCGCTGCATCACCAGCAGCACCGGCGCGGGCCAGGAGCCGGCAACGTCCACCGCCGGCTCGGCAAACAGGCTGAACTGCAGGGCGACATCGCACTCGCCGCGGCTGAGCAGGGCGGCAATCTGCTGGGTGTCGACGACGTTCAGGTGAAAGCTGACGCCCGGACGCTGCTGGCGGAAGCGGCTGCACAGCAGCGGCAGCAGGCTGAAGGCCGCGCCGTCGGTACAGGCCACGCGCAGGGCGGTGCGGCGCACGGCGGTCAGCCCTTTGATCTCCGCCAGCGCGTGCTCCATATCCAGCAGGCTGCGGCGCACGTGGTTCTCGAAAATTTTACCGGCATCGTTCAGCACCATGCCGCGCGCGTGGCGCTCAAACAGCGGGCAGCCGACCTGCGTCTCCAGCCGCTGGATCTGGCGGCTGATCGCCGAAACGGCCACAAACAGCTGCTGGCTGGCGGCGCTGAGTGAACCGCAGCTGGCGACGGCTAAAAAATAGCGGATTTCGGTACTGTGCAAGGTGTGCTCTCTGAAGGGGCATGGGCCAGGATCGTGCATATTAGCATTGCTTTGAGAGCAAAGCGTCGTTGTTAATTTGATAATTGTGGCAAGCCATGTCGCTGGCATACAACTACAGGGCAAACACAAAAAACATAATCATAAACATTCAAACAAACGGACCGACTATGACAGGTGAACAGGCGGTGGCGCAGGCCACGGCGTATTTTGACAGCGGCGCGTTTAAAGCGCTGCTGGCGCGGCGGGTGGCGCTGCGCAGCGAGAGCCAGCGTGACGACTGCGACGCGCTGATCCAGGCCTATCTGGATGATGAAATGGCCCCGGCGTTTCAGGCGCTGGGCTTTACCACCGAACAGCTCGACAATCCTCAGGCTCCGGCGCGGCCGTTCCTGCTGGCGACCCGCATTGAAGATGCGGCGCTGCCGACCCTGCTGTGCTACGGCCACGGCGACGTGGTATTTGGCGACGATGAGCACTGGCGGGACGGCCTGACGCCGTGGCAGCTGGTGGAAGAGGGCGACCGCTGGTACGGGCGCGGCAGCGCCGATAACAAGGGCCAGCACTCGGTGAATATCGCCGCGCTGGAGCAGGTAGCGGCCGCGCGCGGCGGCAAGCTCGGCTTTAACTGCAAATTCCTGATTGAGATGGGCGAAGAGGTCAGCTCGCCGGGGCTGGCTGACCTGTGCCGCCGCGAGGCGGAGAAGTTGCGGGCGGATATTTTTATCGCCTCCGACGGTCCGCGCCTCAATGCGCAGCGGCCGACGCTGTTCCTTGGTTCGCGCGGTGCGGTCAACTTCCGCCTGTCGATCCACGCCCGCGACCGCGACTACCACTCCGGCAACTGGGGCGGCCTGCTGACCAACCCGGGCACCCAGCTGGCGAACGCGCTGGCCTGCCTGGTCAACCCGCACGGCCAGCTGCAGGTGGCCGCGCTGAAGCCGCCGGCCATCAGCGCGGCGGTGAAGGCGATCCTCAGCGACATTGAGGTTGGTGAACCCGGTGGCCCGGAGATCGACCCGCAGTGGGGCGAAGCCGGCCTGACGCCGACCGAACGCCTGTACGGCTGGAATACGCTGGAGGTGCTGGCAATGGTGGCCGGCAACCCGCAGCGGCCGATGAACGCCATTCCCGGTTCGGCCAGCGCGGTGTGCCAGCTGCGCTTTGTGGTGGACACCGACTGGCAGAATATCGGCAGCCATCTGCGCGCTCACCTCGACGCCCACGGCTTCCCGCAGGTGGCGGTTGAGGTGCTGCGTGGCTCGCCGGCCACCCGCCTTGACCCGACCGACCCGCTGGTTGGCTGGGCGCTGGCGGCGATGGCCGAGACCAGCGGCAAGAAGCCGGCGCTGCTGCCGAACCTAGGCGGTTCGCTGCCGAATGACGTGTTTGCGCAGATCCTCGGCCTGCCCACGCTGTGGGTACCGCACTCTTACCCGGCCTGTGGCCAGCATGCGGTGGATGAACACATGCTCAGGTCGATTGCCCGTGAAGGGCTGCAGATGATGACCCGGCTGTTCTGGGATCTGGGTGAACAGGGTGGCGAGCTGCTGGCCCGCCATCGCGCGCACCGTGCGCAGGAGGAGCAGGCATGAGCACTCACGTTGAAACGCAATCCGTCGTACAGCCTAATCTGTACAAAACGCTGTTTGCCACCTGCGTCGGTAACGCGCTGGAGTGGTTTGATATCGCGGTATACGCCTTCTTTGCCAGCTATATCGCCCACGTCTTCTTCCCAACGGCTGACCCGTCGGTCTCGCTGCTGCTGACCTTCGGCAGCTTCGGCATCTCGTTCCTGATCCGTCCGCTGGGCGCGGTGGTGCTCGGCGCCTATGCCGACCGCCACGGGCGCAAAAAGGCGCTGCTGGTGTCGATTACGCTGATGATGATCGGCGGGCTGATGATCGCCGTGATGCCGGGCTATGAAACCCTCGGCGTGGCGGCACCGCTTCTTATCCTGCTGGCGCGGCTGATTCAGGGCTTTTCGGCCGGCGGTGAGTTCGGCAGTTCTACCGCGTTCCTTGTCGAGCATTTCCCGCAGCGGCGGGCGTTTATCGCCAGCTGGCAGTTCGCCACCCAGGGGGCCAGCACGCTGATGGCCGCCGCGTTTGGCCTCGGGCTGACCACATGGCTGACCGAAACACAGATTCAGGACTGGGGATGGCGCATTCCGTTCTTCTTTGGCCTGCTGATTGGCCCGGTGGGTCTTTATATCCGCCGCCACGTGCATGAGCCGGCCAGCTTTGTGGCGCAGAAGAAGGTGGAGTCGCCGCTGAAGATGCTGGGAGGCCAGCAGAAAACCCTGCTGCTGCTGGCGATGGGGCTGATGGTGATCTCCACCGGGGTCAATTACATGCTCAACTATGTGCCGACCTACGCCACCAAAAACCTGCATCTCTCCGGCTCGGTGGCCTTTGGTGCCACGCTGCTGGCCGGGGTGATCCTGACGGTGGTCACGCCGCTGATGGGCCTGTGGGCGGAGAAGGTCGGCCGGGTGCGCATCATGTGGTGGGCGCTGGGGCTGCTGGGCGTGACCATCTGGCCGGCGTTTATGCTGGTGGTCAATCACACCTCACCGACCACGCTGATGCTGCTGGTTGGCTGGATGGCGCTGCTGAAGTCCGCCTACTTTGCCGCCGTGCCGTCGATGATGGCCGATCTGTTCCCGGTGCAGACCCGTGCCAGCGGCATGGCGATTGCCTACAACCTGGCGGTGACCATTTTTGGCGGCTTTGCGCCGCTGATCTGTACGCTGCTGATTAGCCTGACCGGCACCGCGCTGGCCCCGAGCTACTATCTGGTAGCGCTGGCGCTGATTAGCGCCGTGGCGTTGTTCAACAGCCAGCGACGCACCGGACGTTAACCCCTTCACCGCATCACAGCTCGCCAAAGGCCGGGATATCCCGGCCTTTTTTTCAACCTGACTTTGGCATTTAGTGCCTAAATAATCGCCAGATCTGCTTCTGCCGTTGTCTGCCTCACAATTTTTTAAATCAACCAAAGCTTCCTGTATTTTCCTGATTGTCACTGATGTTACTGTTTCAGTGTTGATTTATCACGTCTGTTACTGGAGACAATAAAAAACACTCGTCAGCCACCGCCCGCGCCGCGGTGCGGGCAGCAAGGGTGACGAGGTAACGCGGATGAGGGAGCGGTACATCCGGTCAGCTGTTCAGGGAACCAGGGAGGAGAGAATGAAAACTACCATCAGGGTGAAAAAAAGCGCGCTGCTGCTGGCAGCAGCGCTGTGGGCGGGCCAGGCGGCGGCCGGGCGGGACAGCCTGCACGGGTTGCTGACGGATAGCCACCTCGACGTTACGTTAAAAAATATCTGGATGACCAATACCACCGATGCTCTTGAGGAGCAGGGGATCGGGCCGCAGAATGCCTGGGCGCAGGGGTTGCTTGTCGATTACCGCAGCGGCGCGTATCACGGTTTTGGGCTGGATGCCTCCTGGTACGGGGTCGGCAAACTCTACGCCAACCGCTCATTTGCCGGGCGCGATCTGGTGCGCGATAACCACGGCCACGCGGAGGGGTTCAGCAAGCTCGGCCAGCTCTATCTGCGTAGCTATGTTGGTGATGCCACCCGGTTTCTGCAGACGAAGGCCGGCTGGCAGCAGCTGTACAAATTTGGCGTGCTGAACGTTACCCGTAGCCGCGCCGCCCCCAGCAGCTGGCAGGGGCTGAGCGCGGAGGGCCGGTTTGAACAGCTTTACGCCCGTGCCGCGCTGGTCAATAAATTTTCCGAGCGTGACGAGCCGGAAAAACGCCATTTTATGACGCTAAGCAGTAATAAGCGCATCGACTATATTGCCACCGCCGATCTCACCTGGCAGCCGCAGAAGGGGCGCGCCATCACCCTGGTAGGGGGTGAAAGTAAAGACTACATCCGCAGGCTGGGCGTCGAGTCGGCCTGGTCGCAGCCGCTGGCTGAAGACCTCAACCTGCTGCTGCGCGGCGTTTATTATTACAACCAGGGATTGCGCGAGTGGGAGGGGGCGCGTGGCTTCAGCCATCAGGCTCAGCACCTTTTTGGCCTGGTCGGCATTGCCACCGCCCGCACCGAGGCGGGAATCGGCTGGTCAGTAACCCGCGCCAGGCTGGATAACAATCTTGGCCGCTTCTACTGGCATCTGGGTAAAAATACCCGCGGTGCCTTCAATAGCAAAGCCGACGCCCCGGGCAACGACTATGTTAACGATGGCGAACAGATGCTGTATGGCTACGGCCAGTATCAGATTTCGCCGGAATGGCTGGCCGGGTTGTACGCCTACTACGGTGACCATATGCGCTATCGCGGCGTGGCGATGCGCGAGTGGGAATATGGCGGGTTTATCTCGTGGGCACCGGAACGGCTACCCGGTTTCACGCTGTTTGCGGGGTTAGGCCCCAGCTACAGCTGGAAACTGTCGCACGGCAAGCCGGCGCTCAACGCCAGCGGGGACGATTTTCAGCGATCTTCCGGTATTGGGGGTTCTTTCAGCCTGGAATACAAGTTTGGGCTGTTCTGACCCCCTGGCTGGATAACACCACAAGGAGAGTAAAATGAAAAAGAGTCTTGTCACCCTCGCACTGGCCGCCAGCGGCTTAAGTGTTGTCGTACAGGCTGCGCCGCTGCGCATACTGCTGGTTAACGATGATGGCTGCCGCTCGCCGGGGATCACCCAGCTACAGCGTCAGCTAGCGGACAATGGCTATGACGTGTGGCTGGTCGCCCCGGCAGAAAATCAGAGCGGGATCGGTTCTGCCATCACTATGAGGATGGGCAAAACGTTCAGCGTGCAGAAAAATGCCGATCGGCAGTTCTGCTTCCCGGGTACCCCGGCCGACTCGGTCGACTTTGGACTGTTCGGGGTGTTGCGTGATAACCCACCGGACCTGGTGATCTCCGGGGTCAATGACGGGCCCAATACCGGTGCGTCTCAGCTTAACTCAGGCACCGTTTCGGCGGCGGCGCGCGCCGTGCGCTTCGGTTACCCGGCGATAGCCGCCAGCATTGGTTACATTCTGACGCCAGAGGAGATGAGCCAGGGCTGGCCTGCGACCAAAAAATACTGGCCACAGGCGATCGACTATGTGGTGCAGGTGGTGAAAAAACTGGATCGGCAGCGCCTGGCGGGCCAGCCGTTACTGCCTGCCGGTATCGGGGTGAGTATCAACTACCCGGCGCGGGATAAAAAGCAGATTGCCGGGGTAAAAGTGATTGAAAACCAGCCTCGCCCAACGCCGCAGTTTTACTATCAGATCCAGCCTGACGGAAAGGTGCAGCAGATGATGAACGATCAACTGCTGGGCACGGATAACAGCGATACCGACGGCGGCTGGCTCAGCCGCGGCTGGATCACCTGGACGCTGTTTGACGGCCAGTGGAATACGCAACAGGGGCTGCAGCAGGTGCAAAAACTGCTTGCCGATCCTGCATTACAGCAGCCGTAACGCTTTCGGCCGGCTTCCTTCGTTATCCCGCAGCGGGCATGCCACGCGCCTGCCCGTTGCTCCTGCCACGCCGCGTTATGTCATCACAACAACAAATCCTTTGCCGACCATCACCCGTCGGTGACCATAAACTTACCGACGGTCAGCCGGTACGGGCGGCCGGCCGCTGAAAAAGACGTTACTGACGCTTCGCAAGCTACCCCGGCTGAGGTATAGTCCGCTTTTTTACGGGGGAACCATGCTGACTAACTCATCTACACGTCTTAACAAGTACATCAGCGAGAGCGGTATCTGCTCGCGTCGCGAGGCCGACCGCTATATTGAACAGGGAAATGTGTTTATCAACGGCAAGCGCGCCGCCGTCGGTGACCAGGTGGTGGCTGGCGACGTGGTGAAGGTGAACGGTCAGCTGATTGAACCGCGTAACGAAGAGGATCTGGTGCTGATTGCCCTCAACAAGCCGGTTGGCATCGTCAGCACCACCGAAGACGGCGAGCGCGACAACATCGTCGACTTCGTTAACCACAGCAAACGTGTGTTCCCGATAGGCAGGCTGGACAAAGATTCGCAGGGGCTGATCTTCCTGACCAATCACGGCGACCTGGTGAACAAAATCCTGCGGGCCGGCAACGATCACGAGAAAGAGTACGTGGTCACGGTTAACAAGCCGGTCACCGAGGAGTTTATTCGCGGCATGGGTGCCGGCGTGCCGATGCTGGGCACCGTCACCAAAAAGTGCAAGGTGAAAAAAGAGGCACCGATGGTGTTTCGTATCACCCTCGTGCAGGGGCTTAACCGTCAGATCCGCCGCATGTGCGAACATTTTGGCTACGAGGTAATGAAGCTGGAACGTACGCGGATCATGAACGTCAACCTGAAGGGCATTCCGCCCGGCGAGTGGCGTGACCTGACCGATGACGAACTGATCGCACTGTTTAAGCTGATTGAGGACTCCTCTTCAGAAGACAGCAGTCACAAAACGCGTCAGAAACCGTCACAGGCAAAAAAACCGGCCAGCGGCGCGACCAAAGGTGGCGTGACGAAAGCCGCTGAGAAAGCCACGACGCCCTCTAACCGCAAGCGTTTTGCCCAGCCAGGGCGTAAAAAGAAAGGGCGCTGAGTCAGCGTCTGCCGCAGCGGCCATTTGTCCAGCCGGTCCCTGATAAATATTCAGGGGTGATTGCGCCAGTAAAGAATAACGATAAGATGTATCAACGTCGCCGTTTTCGTTTCGTTAACGGCGACCCTGAAATCATTTATCAGCTGTTGTTACAGGGTGGCCGCTTCTTCGATCCTTTCCACAGGTCCCAAAGCCATTTCGCCGGATAGGTGCCGCCGCTTACGGATTTTAACTGCTTTTTATTCAAGAGTTTCATAACATTCCTCCTTGGTTGAGGAGGCCAATTTACGCAATAACAGCACGACAAATTGTGATTATGATCACTTAATCAGTGCGCATTGAAAATATGGATTAAATACCAGATAAATTAATTAACTATGCGTAAGCAGGTTTCTGAATATCTCTTAATCCCGCGCGGGCTGAGATAGGGAGCGCTGGAGATAAACTGGCGCCGCGCTATGTTTGCGCGGCGGCCATGATTAATACTGTAAATAGGCGACGTGGGTCTGCAGGTACTCTTCCAGGCCGTGGCGGCCGTCCGCACCGCCGATGCCTGATTTACGCCAGCCGGCGTGGAAACCCTGCATCGCCTCGAAGTTTTCGCGGTTAACGTAGGTTTCACCAAACTTCAGCGCCTTAAGCGCGGTCATCGCGGTATTAAGGTTCTGCGTGAAGATTGACGAAGTCAGGCCGTACTCGCTGTCGTTGGCCAGCGCGATCGCTTCATCCAGCGTGCTGAACTTCATCACCGGCAGCACCGGGCCGAAGGTCTCCTCCTGCATAATTGCCATCTCCTGCTGCACGTTGGTCAGCAGCGTCGGCTGGAAGAAGAAGCCTGTGTCACCCGCGCGCTTACCGCCGGTGACCAGCGTGGCACCGGCCGCCAGCGCGTCGGCCACCTTCTGCTCAACGCGCTGCAGGGCAGCGGCGGTGATCAGCGGGCCCATATCCAGCCCTTTCCGGGTGGCCGGATCGCCAAAGGTGACCTGCCCGAACGCATGGGTCAGACGTTCAACCACCTGGTCATAAACGCCTTCCTGCACGTAAAGCCGCTCGGCGCAGTTACACACCTGCCCGGTATTGATCATCCGTGAGGCGACGATCGCCCTGACCGCCAGATCGAGGTCGGCGTCGTTCATGACGATAGCAGGGGCCTTACCGCCCAGCTCCAGTGACACCTTAGTGACGTTTTTCGCCGCCGCCTGCATGGTGGCAATACCCGCGCCGACGCTGCCGGTCAGGCTGACCAGCCCAACCTTCGGGTTGGCCGCCAGCTCCGGGCCCAGCTCCGGGCCGTAGCCGGTCACCAGGTTGAACACCCCGGCGGGCAGGCCAATGCTGTCAACGATCTCTGCAAAAATAATCGCGTTATTGGGCGTCAGCTCGCTCGGCTTAATTACGATGGTGTTGCCGGTCAGCAGCGCCGGTGCGGCCTTGCGCGCGATCAGGAAGAACGGGAAGTTCCACGGCAGAATGCCGGTGGTGACGCCAATCGCCTTCTTAAACACCAGAATATTTTCGCGGGCGCGATCGCTCTGCACGATCTCACCCTCATAACGACGCGCCCAGCCGGCCATATAGTCAAGGTAGTCGGCGGTGAAGAACACTTCGGTCTCCGCCAGCTCCTGAGTTTTACCGCCTTCGGCGACGATGGTGGCCGCCAGTTCGCTGGCGCGCTGGCGGATGCCGGCGGCCAGCCTCTGCAGCCAGTTGCCGCGCTTCACGGCCGGCAGCGCTTCCCAGCCCGGCTGTGCGGCGGCGGCGGCATCGATCGCCCGTCGCGCGTCTTCGGCGCTGCCTTCAGGAATACGCGACAGCACGGCTTCGGTCGCCGGGTTAATCACCTCGATCCAACGGCCGCTGCGGTTTTCCACGAACTGGCCGTCGATATACATCTGATGCTGAACTGGGGTCATTGGTTGGATCCTCGTCAAAACGTGTTTATACGGTTGTTAATAGACAGGCAGCGCGCTGTTACACGGGTAAGAAACTGACGCATTCCGGCGGGCACTTCCTTGAGCTGACTGCCAGCAATGAGAGCCCGCTGGCAAAATTGACAAGAACGCCATGACCGGGCTGGCAAAACCGACAGCAAATCCCGAATATGAGCGACTTAGCTAAAAACGGACTTTTTCAGTAGCAAAACGGTGATTTCGGTGGATTTGTGACAGCGGTCGGCAGAAGCCGCTGAATTTTGCCATTTCCGTACAATCCGGGGCAGCCAGCCAAAGGTTGCCCGGAGGGGCTTCTCCGTAGACTCCTTCGTCAACAGGGCAAACAACAACGAAGGAAAACAACCAATGAGTGAAGCGATTATCTCTGGCATTCTGTGGCACCTGGTGGGGGCGGCCAGCGCCGCCTGCTTCTATGCGCCATTCAAGAAGGTACGTAACTGGTCATGGGAAACCATGTGGTCGGTCGGTGGGGTGATGTCATGGCTGATCCTGCCGTGGGCGGTCAGCGCCATCCTGCTGCCCAACTTCTGGGGCTACTACAGCTCGTTCTCGCTGTCGCAACTGCTGCCGGTGTTTCTGTTCGGCGCGATGTGGGGCATCGGTAACATCAACTATGGCCTGACCATGCGCTACCTCGGCATGTCGATGGGCATCGGCATCGCTATCGGCATCACGCTGGTGGTCGGCACGCTGATGACGCCGCTGCTGCAGGGGCGTTTTGTCGAACTGTTCAGCTCGTCCGGCGGCCGCCTTACGCTGGTGGGCGTGCTGGTGGCGCTGATCGGCGTGGCGATCGTCTCCCGTGCCGGGCTGCTCAAAGAGCGGGCGATGGGCATCACCGCCGAAGAGTTTAACCTCAAAAAGGGGCTGATCCTCGCGGTACTCTGCGGCATCTTCTCCGCCGGCATGTCCTTCGCCATGGACGCCGCCAAACCGATGCACGAAGCCGCCGCCGCCGCCGGTATCGACCCGCTCTACGTCGCGCTGCCAAGCTACGTGGTGATCATGGGCGGTGGCGCACTGATCAACCTCGGCTTCTGCTTTATCCGCCTGGCCACCAAAGCCAACCTGTCGGTCAAAGCCGACTTCTCGGTTGCCAAATCCATCCTGATCGCCAACGTACTGCTCTCACTGCTTGGCGGCACCATGTGGTACCTGCAGTTCTTCTTCTACGCCTGGGGCCACGCCCGCATCCCTGCGCAGTATGACTTCGTCAGCTGGATGCTGCACATGAGCTTCTACGTCCTCTGCGGCGGCCTGGTCGGCCTGGTGCTCAAAGAGTGGAACAACGTCGGCCGCAGCCCGGTCCGCGTCCTCACCGTCGGCTGCTTCGTCATCATCCTCGCCGCCAACATCGTTGGCCTCGGCATGGTCTCCTGATCCCCCGGCTGGCGGCACACCGCCGCCAGTCATAAAACCCGCAGACCACAAAGAAGTAGATTATCAGGGAGGGCAGTGGGATGAGCCCGTAGCGGGGTAACCCGCGAAGGGTCGCCCGCTGACAGGCCCGCCAGTCTCGATCAACCAGACAACGAGCTTGTACTCTCGATCCCAAAAACAACGAGCCCTTAAAAAAACCAGCAGACAACAAAGAGTCAGATTATCAGGGAGGGCAGTGGGATGAGCCCGTAGCGGGGTAACCCGCGAAGGGTCGCCCACTGACAGGCCCGATAGTCTCGATCAACCAGACAACGCGCTTTTATTCTCGATCAAACAGAAAGCGCAACCACCCCCCGTAAAAACTGCTGTCGCCATGCGCTCGGCGTCATCCCCGTCTCACGGGTAAACACCACCGAAAAATAGTTACTGTCATCAAAACCACAGCGCGCTGCCACCTCACCAATCAGACAATCGCTGGCGCGCAGCAAATACTTCGCCTGACACAACTGCAGCTGCCGCACATAATGACCAATCGTCATCCCGGTCTGCTGACGAAACAGCTGCTTCAGCCCGCGCTCCGACAGCTGGTGATGCTGACAAAACCGCGCCAGATCGAACGGCTGCGCCATCTGCCCCTGAATCGCCGCCATCAGCAAATCCAGCTGCTCCCCCTCCGGCAACTGATACGGACAATCGGCCGCGTAACGGTGCCGCTGCAAAATCAGCGCCAGCTGCAAAAACAGCGCCTCGCTCAACTGCCGCGACAGCGGATCGGTCTTGCGGCTCTCCTGCTCCAGCTGCTTCACCACCCCGCGCGCCAGCGCCATCCCACGCAGCGTCAACCGCCACGCCCCGGCGTCACGCGGCGGCAACAGCTGTTGCCAGTCCAGCGCCAGCTGGAAACGCTCCGGGCAGTAGATAATATTGTCCAGCACCAGATCGTGCACTGCGTCAAAACTGTGACAATCATCGGCGTGCAGATAAAAAATATCGCCGCAGGTCACCAGCCACGGCCGATCGTTCATCACGTGCAGACCGTTGCCGCGCCAGACCAGCACCAGCTCGTTGAATTCATGGACGTGCGGAGGGAAAGAGGGCTGCGGGGTGCGCTCGGCCACCGCTACCGGCAGCAGCTCAGAGGGCAGATAGTCAGCTTTTAACAGCCGCAGGGGAGCAGTCACGGGTCACCTCATCAGTCATGTTGACGCAGTGTACGCGGTGCGCTGCCAAACTCACGCTTAAACAGCGTTGAAAAGTGATTGCTGTCACCAAATCCACACTGAAAAGCGATATCGGTAATGCGCATATCGCTGTGGCGCAACAGATGGCGCGCCTCCAGCAGGCGCAGACGGTTCAGATAACGCTGCGGCGTACTGCCGGTCTGCTGCTTCAACTGCCGGTGCAGGGTACGCAGCGACAGCGCAAAACGATCGGCCAGCGCCTCCCAGTCGATCTCCTCGCTGTAGTGGTCGGCCAGCCAGTCCAGCAGCGCGCGCAAACGCCCCTCGTGATCGTCCGCCTGCGCGCTGCTGCTTCCCTGACGCAACAGCAACAGCAGCTGCATAAACTGCATCTCACGCGTGGCCTGCGCGGCAAAACCCTCTTCAAGCGGGCTGGCCATCTGCGCGGTCAGCTGATGCGCCTGGGCCAGCACCTTGCTGCTGATGCGCCAGTGCGACGGATAGTGGCCGTTCTGCTCGGCCGGCAACAGCTGCTGCAGCCCGGAGAGGAAATGGAACGCCTCCGGCCCGCGGTACAGCACGTTGGTCAGGCACAGGTTGTCGGTCTGCTCATACAGATGGCGATCGTGATTGCGCACAAAGCAGACGCAGCCGCCGCACAGCGGCTGCGACTGGCCGTTAAACACGTGGATCCCCGAACCCTGTTCAACGATCACAATCTCATGGAAGTCATCGTGATAGTGCTCGGGGAAGCTACCCTGCGGGGCCCGCGGTTCAATCGCCACCGGACAGTGACCGGCCGGAAAAAAGTCAACGCTGTGCAATACGGTCATGATCGCCCCTCCTTAACAAACAGTTCACAGAGTCTACCCAGCGCCCGACGCGGGCACCTTGAATTTACGACAGCAGAAGCGGCGATCGCCGTCAGTTATTAAAGAAACCGCCGTCGGCGTTGCGAAAATGAGGCGGGCGTCACAGAAGCATTTTCCGGCCCTCTGCGGTAAAAGTGTGAGCCTGTTCACGTTCATCTTTGCCGTTTTGCCAGTGAGCAGATCGGACTGGCAGTGGCAAGAAGGTGGCAAAACGCGGCTCTTTTACACTGGTCACATTGATTGATCGGGAACGTAACTATGAGCACTCGTCATTTTGTCGCTATCGATTTAGGCGCCTCCAGCGGCCGCGTGATGCTGGCCAGCCACGCCGCGCAGGGCGGCGCGGTCAGCCTGCGGGAAATCAGCCGCTGTACCAATAAGCTGGTCAACGTTGACGGCCGCCAGTGCTGGGATCTCGACGCGCTGGAAGCCTTTATCGTCGCCGCACTGGTCAGCCTCGACGCCGAAGGCATCGTGCCCGAGAGTATCGGCATCGATACCTGGGCGGTGGACTACGTGCTGCTGGACGCCGACGGCCAGCGGGTTGGCCTGCCGGTCGCCTACCGCGACGACCGCACCCACGGCCTGATGGCCCAGGCCTGCCGCGAGCTGGGCAGCGAAACCATCTATCAGCGCACCGGCATCCAGTTCCTGCCGTTTAACACCCTCTACCAGCTGCGCGCGCTGTGCCGTGATAACGCGGCCGACCTGCCGCAGGTGGCACATGCGCTGCTGATCCCCGACTATCTGCACTACCGGCTGAGCGGTGAGCTCAACTGGGAGTACACCAACGCCACCACTACCCAGCTGCTGAATATCCACAGCGGCGAATGGGACAGCGAACTGCTGCGCTGGTGCGGCGCGAACCCGGCGTGGTTTGGCACGCCTTCGGCCCCCGGCCGCCGTATCGGTGCCTGGACCAGCCCGCGTGGCCACGCGATCCCGCTGGTGGCAGTAGCCACCCACGACACCGCCAGCGCGGTGCTGGCCACGCCGCTGAGCGATGCGGACGCCGCTTATCTCAGCTCGGGCACCTGGTCGCTGATGGGCTTTGAAAGCCGCCAGCCGTTTACCGACGGCGCGGCGCTGCAGGCCAATATCACCAACGAAGGCGGCGCGGAAGGACGCTTCCGCGTGCTGAAAAACATTATGGGGCTGTGGCTGCTGCAGCGGGTGTGCAGCGAGCTGGAAATCAGCGAGCTCGCTCCGCTGATCGCCGACGCCGAACGCCAGCCGCTCTGCCGCTGGCTGGTTAATCCCAACGACCGTCGCTTTATCAACCCGGCCAATATGGTGCGCGAAATTCAGGACGCCTGTGCCGAACTGGGCCAGCCGGTGCCCGCCACCGCCGCCGAGCTGGCGCGCTGCATTTTTGACAGCCTGGCGCTCTGTTACCGCCAGGTGCTGCGGCAGCTGGAGACGCTGCGCGGCGGGCGGTTCAGCCAGCTGCATATCGTCGGCGGCGGCTGCCAGAACCCGCTGCTGAACCAGCTGTGCGCCGATGCCTGCGGCATCCCGGTGCTGGCCGGGCCGGTGGAGGCCTCGACCCTCGGCAATATCGGCTGTCAGCTGATCGCCGCGGAGCAGGTCGCCGACGTCAGCGCCTTCCGCCAGCAGCTGCGCCAGCATTTTCCTCTTATTCGTTTTGAACCTCACGGCAGTGATGCGTATCGCCCCCATCTGGCGCGATTTGAGTCACTGACACCATCAGCTAAGGAGCTTTGTGTATGACCCAGGCAATTGACCAGGCCTTCGCGCTGGCAAAACAGCGTTTCGCCGATATCGGCGTGGATGTGGAAGCGGCAATGACCCAGCTCGACCGGCTGCCGGTATCGATGCACTGCTGGCAGGGCGACGACGTGCGCGGCTTCGAAAACCCGCAGGGCGCACTGACCGGCGGCATTCAGGCCACCGGTAACTACCCGGGCCGCGCGCGCAGCGTCGACGAACTGCGCGCCGATCTGGAGCAGGCGATGAAGCTGATCCCCGGGCCGAAGCGGCTTAACCTGCACGCCATCTACCTGGACACCGAACAGACGGTGGATCGTCACGAGATCAAGCCTGAGCACTTTGCCGGCTGGGTCAGCTGGGCGCAGCAGCACCGGCTGGGGCTGGACTTTAACCCGACCTGTTTCTCCCACGCGCTGAGCGCCGACGGCTTTACCCTCGCGCACGGCAACGCGGAGATCCGCCAGTTCTGGATCGACCACTGTAAGGCCAGTCGTAAAATTTCGGCGTACTTTGGCGAGCAGCTGGGCACACCGTCGGTGATGAACATCTGGGTGCCGGACGGCATGAAGGATCTGACCGTCGATCGCCTGGCACCGCGTCAGCGGCTGCTGGAGTCGCTGGATGAGATCATCAGCGAGAAGCTGGACGAATCGCTGCATATCGACGCGGTGGAGAGCAAGCTGTTCGGCATCGGCGCGGAGAGTTACACCGTCGGTTCCAACGAGTTCTGCCTCGGCTACGCCGCCAGCCGCCAGATCGCGCTGACGCTGGACGCCGGCCACTTCCACCCGACCGAGGTGATCTCCGACAAGATCTCCACCGCCATGCTTTACGTGCCGCGCCTGCTGCTGCACGTCAGCCGCCCGGTGCGCTGGGACAGCGATCACGTGGTGCTGCTGGATGATGAGACCCAGGCCATCGCCAGCGAGATTGTGCGGCAGAAGCTGTTCGATAAGGTACATATCGGGCTGGACTTCTTCGACGCGTCAATTAACCGCATCGCCGCATGGGTAATCGGCACCCGCAACGCGAAGAAGGCGCTGCTGCGCGCGCTGCTGGAGCCGGTCGACCAGCTCAGGGCGCTGGAAAACGGCGGCGACTATACCGCGCGGCTGGCGCTGCTGGAGGAGCAGAAGTCGCTGCCGTGGCAGGCGGTGTGGGAGGCCTGGTGCCTGCGTCACGACGTGCCGGCCGGTGCCAGCTGGTTAGGCGACGTCCGTCAGTATGAACAACAGATTCTCAGCCAACGTTAAGTTAAGGAAGTAAAATGCAACAGATTCTTAAATCCTGGTTTGTGCAGGGCATGGTGAAAGCGACCACCGATATGTGGCTGAAGGGCTGGGATGAGCGTAACGGTGGTAACGTGTCGCTGCGCCTGCTGGACGAGGAAGTGCAGCCGTTCGCCGCCGATTTTTATCCCGAGCCGCGCACCCTGGAGCTGAGCCAGCCCGCGCCCGAGCTGGCCGACTGCTGGTTCCTGGTGACCGGTTCCGGCAAGTTTTTCCGCAACGTGCAGTTAGATCCGGCCGACTGTCTGGTGCTGCTGCGCGTCAGCAGCGACGGCCGCGCCTTTACCATTTACTGGGGGCTGAGCAACGGCGGCGTGCCGACCTCCGAGCTGGCGTCGCACTTCCAGTCGCACAGCGTGCGCAAGGTGGTGACCAACGGTGCCGATCGGGTGATTATGCACTGCCATGCCACCAACTTTATGGCGCTGAGCTACGTGGTGGATCTGAATCCGGCCAGCTTTACCCGCCTGCTGTGGGAAGGCAGCACCGAGTGTCTGGTGGTGTTCCCGGACGGCGTCGGTATTGTGCCGTGGATGGTGCCGGGCACCGACGGTATCGGTACCCAGACGGCCGAGAATATGAAGTCGCATACGCTGGTGATGTGGCCGTTCCACGGTATTTTTGGCGCGGGGCCGACGCTGGATGAGACTTTTGGCCTGATCGATACCGCTGAGAAGTCGTCGGAGGTGGTGGTGAAGGTGCTGTCGATGGGCGGGATGAAGCAGAGCATCACTACGGAAGAGCTGGTGGCGCTGGGCGAACGTTTTGGCGTGAAACCCTGGCGCGCGGCGCTGGAAGCGACGCATCCGCATGTTGCGTAAAGCCTTTGTGATGCAGGTGCATGCTGATAAGCATCAGGAGTATCAGCAGCGGCACGATCCGATCTGGCCGGAGCTGGCGCAGGTGTTGAAGGATCACGGGGCGCATCATTACAGTATTTTTCTGGATGCAGAGCGGGATTTGTTGTTTGCGGTGGTGGAGATTGAGTCAGAAGAGCGTTGGGCAGCGGTGGCGCAGACCGAGGTGTGTCAGCGCTGGTGGCGGTCGATGCGTGAGTTGATGCCGTCGAATGCGGATAACAGTCCGGTGAGTGCGGAGCTGAAGTCGGTGTTTTATCTTGAGTGACGGTGTCACTTTTATTTAAAGGAGCCTTTGTGGCTCCTTTTGCATTTGTGGGGCTAGGGGGTAAGGGCKCGTTGCCTGTGTGATCGAGACAGTCGGGCCTGTCAGCGGGCGACCCTGCGCGGGTTACCCCGCTCCGGGCTCATCCCRCTGCCCTCCCTGATGATGGGCATTCTCTTTGTCTGGTGATCTTTAGAGCTCGTTGCCTGTTTGATCGAGCTGGCCCTTTATCCGTTGATGCGGAGTTGGGGGTAGCGTTTGAGGCTGATGGTGCACCAGAGCAGGGAGCAGAGGCCGATGGCGCCGCCGACGTAGCCGATGCTGGCCATGTTCAGATGCAGGCTGACCTGGTTGCCGAGCAGCGCGCCGCCGCCGATGCCGATGTTGTAGATGCCGGAGAGCAGCGACATGGCGACGTCGGTGGCGTCGGGGGCCAGCGCCAGGACGCGCACCTGGACGGCGAGGCCAATGATCATCATCGCCATGCCCCAGATAATGCACAGCAGGGAGATGGAGAGGGTGCTGGAGGCGGCCAGCCAGAGCAGGAACATGCTGCCGGTAATAAGGGCGATCGCGCCTGACAGGAAGGTAGCGGGATATTTATTGCCGTACAGGCTGAACAATATGCTGCCGACGATGCCGGCCGCGCCGAAAATTAACAGCAGGAAGGTGGTGAAGCCGCCGCTGATTGCCGCGACGTTTTGCATAAAGGGTTCGATATAGCTGTAAGCGGTATAATGTGCGGTGACGGTGACGGCAATCAGAATATAGAGGGCAACCAGCGCCGGGCGGCGGAACAGCATCGGTACGCTCTTCAGTGAACCGGTGTGTTCGCTGGGCAGGCGCGGCAGCAGTTTTACCAGCAGTACCAGGGTTATCAGGGCCACTACGCCAATCGCTGCAAAGGTTATGCGCCAGCCGAGCAGCTGGCCGATCATGCGGCCAATCGGCAGGCCGAGGACCATCGCCAGCGCGGTGCCGGTGGCCAGCATGCTCAGCGCCTGGGTTTTCTTGCCGGGCGGGGCGACGCGGATCGCCAGCGAGGCGGTGATCGACCAGAAGATGGCGTGGGAAAAGGCGATGCCGATGCGCGAGACAACCAGCGTGGTGAAGTCCCAGGCCATTGACGACAGTACGTGGCTGGCGATAAACAGCACGAAGATGATGATTAACAGCAGGCGGCGCTCAACGTTACGCGTCAGCAGCATCATCGGCAGCGACATTAGCGCGACGATCCAGGCGTAGATGGTGAGCATCAGGCCGACCTGGGCGGTGGGCATGGCGAAGCTGGCGCCGATATCCGAGAGCAGGCCGACCGGCACAAATTCGGTGGTGTTAAATATAAACGCAGCAATAGCGAGCATGACCACGCGCAGCCAGGCGACTTTCCGGGAAACAGTTGATGATGGCATTTGAAGTTAGCGATGTGTTGAGAAAGTGTTAACTGTCATAAAGGGTGCACAGCAAATGTGGGGGTATTGTCTTTTATTTAGCAGGCAGATGACATCGAAAATTTAATAATTTTGTAAAGCAGCATCAAAACGTCAAATAAAAGAATAAATATTCGATAGCGGTGCTATTTTGACCTGCGATGGCGATGGCGATGGCGATGGCGATGGCGATGGCGATGGCGATGGCGATGGCGATGGCGATGGCGATGGCGATGGCGATGGCGAGCGTGAGTCAGCGCAACCTTTCAGGCAGAACGTTTGACGAAGCCGCCTTCAGTCGGCAGAATCGCGCGCAAAATCAGGCCGTTCAGGTCAATCGGGGAATAATAATGGCAAGTGCACTGGATAACGCGCTGTTGCAGGAGATCCTGCAGCAGGTCAGGCCGCTGATCGGGCAGGGCAAGGTCGCCGACTATATACCTGCGCTGGCGCAGGTGCCCGCCGACCGGCTGGGCATCGCGGTTTGCCTGCTGGATGGCACGGTGTACCAGGCTGGCGACGCGCTGGAGCGGTTTTCGATCCAGTCGATCTCTAAGGTATTGTCCTTAACCCTGGCGTTAAGCCGCTACAGCGATCGTGAGATTGCGCAGCGGGTGGGCAAAGAGCCCTCCGGCCAGCCGTTTAACTCGCTGGTGCAGCTGGAGCTGGAGCAGGGTATTCCGCGCAACCCGTTCATTAACGCCGGTGCGCTGGTGGTGTGCGATATGCTGGAAACGCGTCTGACCGCGCCGCGTCAGCGAATGCTGGAGCTGGTGCGTGGCCTGACCGGGCAGGCTGACGTCAGTTACGACCGCATCGTGGCGCGATCGGAGTTTGACCACTCGGCGCGTAACGCGGCGATCGCCTGGCTGATGAAGGCGTTTGGCAACTTTGCCAACGACGTGCCGACGGTGCTGCAAACCTATTTCCACTACTGCGCGATGACGCTGAGCTGCGTCGAGCTGGCGCGCTGTTTTCTCTATCTGGCCAGCGGCGGGCTGGGCCCGCAGGGCGAGGCGCTGCTGACGCCGAAGCAGACCCGCCAGGTCAACGCGCTGATGGTCACCAGCGGCATGTACGACGGCGCAGGTGAATTTGCCTGGCGCGTTGGCATGCCCGGTAAATCCGGCGTCGGCGGCGGCATCATTGCCGTGGTGCCCGGCGAGATGACCATTGCCGTCTGGTCGCCGGAGCTGGACAGCGCCGGAAACTCGCTGGCCGGCACCGCCGCGCTGGAGCTGCTGGCCGACCGCATCGGCCGCTCGATCTTTTGAGAGGGTTTAGTGGTGGCAAATCAGTCGGCAGAGGTTTCCGGTAAAATCTTCGCTGATACTGACAATGCATAATAAATTGATTTCTTTTCAGCTAACGTTACAACAATAAACGGGATGGCGAGGTAAGCCAGCTGCTAACGTGGCTGTGATACCGCAGTAAGTTCTGCGGCATCACGAAGCTCGTTATTCAGGCTGCATTATCCTGATACCGCGCTTCTGCAGGGCAAACACCACCAGTACCAGCATTAACCCCCACTCGACGCCGAGGGTGATGAGGATTGCCTGGCGATAGTCGCCGTGCGGCTGCAGCACGTGGCTGAATACCGCGCCGAGCAGCATCGGGCCGAGCCCCATCGCGGTCTGCTGCACGGTGGAGAGCACCGCGCTGCCGGCCCCGGCGTGGGTTTTCGGTACATCGGCGAGGCCGATGCGGTAGAAGCAGCTGACGATAAACGACTGACCGAAGCCAATCAGCGCGGTGGCCGGAGCGAGGGCGAGGATGCCTATCTGCGGCCAGCCGCGTTCCAGCGTCAGCATCAGCGCCAGCAGGCCGCTCATCTGAATGGCATAGCCGGCCAGCAGCGTGGCAACCTTACCCCAGCGCGCCACCATGCGGGTGGAGAGCATCGCGCCGATAAAGTAGGCGCTGCCCAGCGCGATAAAGGCGTTACCGGACTGGAACGGCGTCATGCCCAGCCCGGACTGCAGCGTCAGCGCCACCACAAACATAAAGCCGCTCCAGCAGGCGAAGAACAGCACGCCAATGGTCAGGCCGAAACGCACGCCGGGCAGGCGCAGCAGAGCGGGCGGCAGCAGCGGTGAACCGCCCCTGCGCTCCAGCCGTAACTCAACCTGCCACAGGCGGCCGAGCAGCAGCGGGAACAGCGCCAGCAGCGCGAGGCATGGCCATGACCAGTGCAGCAGCGGGCCGAGCGACAGCGAAATCAGCAGGCTGCCGGTGGCAGCGGCCAGCCAGAAGGTGCCGGCCCGATCCAGCGCCACCCGGCGATCGTTACGGGTTTCCGGCAGGGTACGCGTGGCCAGCAGCAGGATCGCCACGCAGAACGGGATATTAATCAGGAACACGCTGCGCCAGCCGAAGCCACCGGGATTGAGCTCAATCAGCGTGCCGCCCAGCACCTGGCCAATGATAAACGCCAGCCCGCCAATGCCGCCGTACAGGCCCAGCGCGCGCGAATGTTCGCGGCCGTGCAGCGTCACGTGCAGCGTCGCCAGAATCTGCGGCACCACCAGCGCCGCGCCCACCCCCTGCAGCGCCCGTGCCAGCAGCAGCGTGGTAACGTTGGGTGCCAGCCCGCACAGCAGCGAGGAGAGGCCAAACAGCGCTACCCCCCAGATAAACACCCGGCGGCGGCCGAGGTTGTCGCCCAGCCGGCCGCCCATCGCCAGGCTGATGGCAAAGGCGATACCGTACAGCGCCACCATCAGCTCCAGCTGGATCGGCGAGGCGTGCAGCGAGGCGGACATTGCGTCCAGCGCCACGTTAACTATCGAAAAATCGATCATCGGCAACAGCTGACCCGCTAACAGCACCAGCAGGCCGCTGCGGCCGAGAGTGGTGGAATCATAACCGCTTTTCATGGTGTAAACCCTTGTGTTAATCAGTAACCGGGCTGAGAATAACGCTTTCTGAAACGGGTACCAGTTTTTGCTTATCATGGTATAAACACTACCCGCCTGCGTGGAAAACACCGAATGAGCGAAGCGATCCTGCCGGTCAGCGGCACTGAAAAAAACCGACAGCTGCTGGCGACCTTCCTGCGCAGCCGCCGCGAAAGCCTCGACCCGCAGCGGCTGGGGCTGCCGCGCCAGCGCAGCCGACGCACGCCGGGCCTGCGGCGGGAAGAGGTGGCGCAACTGGCCGACGTGGGCGTCACCTGGTACACCTGGCTGGAGCAGGGCCGCGAGATTAAAGCCTCACCGAAAACGCTGGCGGCGATCGCTGCGGCGTTACAGTGTAACGAGGCCGAGACCCAGCACCTGTTCCGGCTGGCCGGGCATGAGTCACCGGCGCGGGAGCTGGCAAAAAGCTGTGAAGTGGTGTCGGCCCACGGCCAGATCCTGCTGGATTCTCTGCACCCGCTGCCGGCGATTATTCAGAGCAAACGTTTTGATATCATGGGCTATAACCAGGCCTGGTGCCGGCTGATGAATGTCGATCTGGAAAGCATCGCCCCGGAGGACCGCAACTGCATCCTGCTGGCCTTTACCCACCCTGACTGGCGGGCGGCGGTGGTTGACCAGGAGCAGCTGATGCCGCATATGGTGGCACTGTTTCGCACCCAAATGGGCGAACACCATGACGACCCGCGCTGGCAGGAGTTGCTGGATCGCCTGCTGCGCGAGTCGGCAGAGTTTCGCCTGATGTGGCAGCGTTATGAAATTCGCGCGATTGATAACCATATTAAGCAGTTCCGCCACCCGCAGGCGGGCGTACTGACCCTGCGGCAGAATAACTGGTGGTCCGCGCCGCGCAACGGCGATCGTCTGCTGGTTTATATTCCCAATGATGAACAGAGCGCGGCGGCGCTGCAGCAGATTACCGCCTGAATCTGTCAGGACCGGTAATAATAAACTGTGCTAAATCATGGTGATGGTGATAATAGCCCATAGTGCTTAGTCACCATCTTCAAAAACGCGCCGCGCTTTGATATATTAGCGTTCTGAGTTATTTTTTATTTTATTGATTTTAAATGCTTTTTAATTCAATGCTTCATCCGTGGATGAACGGCAAAAAGCAAGGATCACCGCATGCTTGATAATCGTTTTCCCACCGCCTTACAGATGGTGCTCTGCATCGCTAAAGCGGACGGCGAAGATAAACGCTGTACCAGTAAAATGCTCGCCGATGGCCTTGAGGCTAACCCGAGCTTTGTACGCAAAATGATGGTGCCGCTGACCCGCGACGGCATTATCGTCTCTACGCTCGGCCGCAGCGGCACCATTCGCCTCGGGCGGCCAGCCGACCAGATCACCCTGTGTGATATTTACAGCGCGGTGATCGAAGATAAACCGCTGATGGCCTGCCGGCCGGAAGTGCCGGCGCGCTGCACGGTCAGCGCTAACGCCTGCTGGTACTTCAAAGAGCTGGCATGGGAAGCGGAACAGGCCTCGCTGGCGGTGCTGGCGAAACGAACCGTTGCCGAGGCATTGCGCGATATTCTGCAGCGCGGTGCACCAAAGACGCAGGATGACTGCGTGGCTGTCACCGAATAGCACTCCCTTAATCGTCCCGCTGCCGACGGCGGCGGGGCGCTCAACCCAATTTTAACTCTCACTGCCTTGTCGATCCTTTTTCCCCTACCCATCGCAACGCGTTCGGCGCAACCCGCCCGTCAGAATTTAATGCAACAATAAAACTTGCATTATAGGCCCGGCTGACTTACTTTTATTAAAGTGCATTTTTGATTGATACTTTTTAGGGGAAGACCAATGAGCCATGATGACTTTATTCAGGATTTACTGCAGTGGATTGACGGCCACATTGAAGGCAAGATGGATTTAGACACCGTGGCTGCCCGCGCCGGTTACTCCAAATGGCACCTGCAGCGCATGTTTAAACAGCATACTGGCTATGCAATGGGTGAATACATTCGCGAACGTCGTCTGAAAAAATCCGCTGAACGCCTCGCCCGGGGCGGTGAGCCGATTCTGGATGTGGCGATCAGCTTTGGTTTTGATTCCCAGCAGTCGTTTAACCGCAGCTTTAAGCGCCAGTTTGGCCAGTCGCCGGGCGCATGGCGCCGTCAGGTACAGATTGCCGCGCACGCCTGATGACGCAGGGGCAGGTGAACCTGCCCCGTCATCGTCTTACTTCACTCTGGCTTATCGTTACCACTTAACCGTGCCGCGCTGCCAGGCGAGCGAACGATCGCGTACCGCAAACAGCAGGGTGATCAGCGACGAGAACAGCAGTGCCATCACGATCAGCGCGCCGTACATATTGGCGTAGGCCGCCCAGCCCTGAGCCCACTGCAGATACCACCCCAGCCCGGATTTCACCCCCATCATCTCCGCCGCCACCAGCACGGAAAACGACGCCCCCAGCCCCATAAACAGCCCGACAAACACCTGCGGTAACGAGGCCGGGATCGCCACGCGCAGTACCAGGAACAGCGTGCTGGCCCCCAGCGTACGCGCCACGTCGTAGTAGCGCTGATCGACGCTGGCGACGCCAGACCAGGTGAGCACCGTGACCGGGAACCAGGTGGCCAGCGCGATCAGAAACACCGCCGCCGAGAAGCTGGAGGGGAAGAAGTAGAGCGCCAGCGGCAGCAGCGCGGTGGAGGGTACCGGGCCGAGGAAGCGCAGCACCGGGTGCACCCAGTAGCCCAGCCCGCGCGACCAGCCGATCGCCACCCCGGTCACAAAGCCGCTCAGGCTGCCAAACACAAACCCCAGCGCCAGCAGCCGCATCGAGTTCAGCACGCTGTCGCCCAGCCGGTACCAGTCGGTGGCGTACGCTTCGACCAGCGCCCGCGGCGGCGCAAAAAACGGCACCGGCAGCAGCGCCAGCTTGGCGGTCACCATCTCCCAGACGGCGAACAGCAGCGCCAGCGCCACCAGCCAGCGCGCGCCGCGCAGCAGCGGTGCCAGCAGGCGCGGCAGCGCCAGCAGCCGCCCGGCCAGTACCGTCAGGCTCAGGGCGGCGGCCAGCACCACAAAGACCTGATGGGTCTCGGTGACAAAACGCGGTGCGGCAAAGCCGACCGGCTTATCCGGCCAGAGGATCATCAGCGCGGCCAGCCCCCACCAGGCGGCCGCGGCCAGCAGCAGGGTGGCCGACAGGCGCACCGGCGGGTCGCGGCGCGTCAGCGGGGAGGCAAGGGTTTCACTGGACATCACGACTCCTTATGCGCTGTGGTGGGCGTGTTCGCCCTGGCCGCCCAGCAGGTCCGGCACGTAGTGCTCGGCAAACTTCTGCGCGTCGGTATCGTCGCGGATCACCTTAATGGTTTTCAGCTCATTGACGTAGATCGCCACCTCTTTGCGCAGCTGCGCGCCGCTGGAGTGGTGGGCGTGTGTGTGCTCGCTGAGCATCGCGGCGATGTCATCCGCTGACACGTTGCCCGGCACAAACGGGGCGAAGATCTTCGCCGATTCCGCCGGGTGATCGGCCGTCCACTGCTGGGCGTCGATAATCGCCTGGCTGATCGCCTGCGCGACCTTCAGGTTATCGCGCACCAGCGAACCGCGCAGGCCCAGCACGCAGCAGGTCAGGTTGCTGTACTCGCCGTTGAGGTTGTTATCCACCTCCACCAGCCCGTCGCGTTTCTTAATCAGCCAGCCCTGCGGATCGTCGGTGGCCAGCGCCTGTACTTCCCCCTTGCGCAGCGCCTCGCCGAACAGGTCGGCCGGGTACTGTACCCAGTTCACCTGGGTATCCGGGTCGATACCCAGTTTCGCCAGCTGGATGGCAAAGAAGTTACGGATCGGGCTCGCCTGGTCGGTCACCGCCACGCTTTTGCCCACCAGATCGCGCACGCTGTTGATGCCGCTGTCTTTCGGTGCCAGCAGGCGCATACAGCCGCCGTGGGTACCAACGGTAAGATCAACGTCAAAGCCCTGCTCCAGCGGCTTCAGCCAGCGTAATGCCATGCCGATACCGCCGTCCGCCTTGCCGGTGGCGATCGCCTGCAGCAGGGCGTCGGTCGGGCCGCTGAAGTTCACCGGCTCGACGTTCAGCCCGTACTTCTTAAAGAAACCCTGCTTGAGCGCCACCGAGATCGGCGACTGACACACCGCCGTCTGGCCCCATGCCAGCTTCACCGTGGTCAGCTTCTCGTCACTGCCCGCCGCCCATACCGGTAGCGAGGGTGCCAGCACCAGTCCGGCTCCTGCCACACCCAGAGTCTGAATAAAGTTACGACGCGAAACACCGCGAGAAAGAGTCATGCTGTTTATCCCTTTTGGCTGAATTATCACCGCACTATGACAACATTTTCCGCCGGTCTGAAATAACAATCCCGCATGTGGAAATGCAAAATCACGTTATCTGGCGCGCTGTAAACCTTTGCCACTATTGGTATTTCACCCGGCAGCAAAAAAACGGAATAGTCAGCGTGTATCCGTTAATGAGGTGAACCAATGGCAGTCGCAGAGCAAACAGAAAACCCGACCGGGCTGGCGCTGAGGGTGAATCAGGTCAGCCATGCGTTCCATCTGCAGGGCGAAAGCCTGGCGGTGCTGGATAACGTCTCGCTGCAGGTGGCACCGGGGGAGTTTGTCGCGCTGCTTGGCCCCTCCGGCTGCGGTAAATCGACGCTGCTGCGGCTGGTGGCCGGGCTGGATCGCGCTTCTCAGGGGGAGATCTTCGAGGATAACCGGCCGCTGACCGCGCCGCACCCCAGCCGGGTGGTGGTGTTTCAGGACCCGACGCTGTACCCGTGGCGGCGCGTCTGGCGCAACGTGGCGCTTGGCCTGCAGACCCGCGGTGCGCTGACCCCGGCAGGGCGCGAACGCATTGATGCCACGCTGGAGAAAGTCGGCCTCAGCCAGTTTGCCAACGCCTGGCCGCATCAGCTCTCCGGCGGCATGGCGCAGCGTGCGGCGCTGGCGCGGGCGCTGGTCAACCATCCGCGCCTGCTGATCCTCGACGAGCCGCTGGGCAAGCTCGACTCGCTGACCCGCATCCGCATGCAGCAGGAGCTGGTGGCCCTGTGGCGCGAGCAGCGCTTTACCACGCTGATGGTCACCCACGACGTGGAAGAGGCGCTGCTGATGGCCAACCGGGTGGTGATCTTCAGCCCGCGCCCGGCGCGCATGATCGAAACGATTACCGTCGACCTGCCTTACCCGCGTCGCCGCAACGATCCGCGGCTGGTGGAACTGCGCGCCCGTGCGCTGGCGCTGCTGGGTGCTGAACTCACTGAGGAGCCTGAGTATGACTATTCATAATTCGATCGCCGAACTGGTGGGCAATACGCCGCTGCTGCGCCTGAACCGCTTTATCGCGCAGTTCGCGCTGCCGGCGGAGATCCTTGCCAAGCTGGAGTACTTTAACCCCAACCACAGCGTAAAAGACCGCATTGCGCTGGCGATGATCGAAGAGGCGGAACGCAGCGGCAAACTGAAACCGGGTGACACCATCGCCGACACCACCAGCGGTAATACCGGCATCGGCCTGGCGGCGATCGCGGCGGCGAAAGGCTATCCGTTCCGGGTTTATCTGCACGACCGGCTGAGCGAGGAGCGCTTTCAGATCCTGCGCGCGCTGGGCGCGGAGGTGATCCCGTACAGCCAGGTCGAGGGCTTCCGCGAGATCCTCGAAAACTGCGACGGTGATTTTGTGGCGGCGGCGCGCTGGCTGGCGCAGAACGTGATTACCCGCCAGCCTAACGTGTTCCACGCCGCGCAGCTGGAGAACCCGGCTAACCCGGGCGCGCACCGGCTGACCACCGGCCCGGAGATCTGGCAGCAGACCGCCGGGCAGCTGGATATCGTCATCGTAGCGGTCGGCACCGGCGGCACCATCTCCGGCGTCGGTCAGTATCTGAAGCAGCAGAACCCGGCGATCAAAATTATCGCCGTCGAACCGGGGCCGCACTCTGTTCCGGCCGCAGGGCGGGAAGATATCCGTGAACTGACCGGCGTCCACGCCTTCAGCGGTGTGCTGCCGGAGCGCATCCCCCCCAACCTGAATCTGTCGGTTATTGATGAAGCGATTGCCGTTGAGTCCTGGCAGGCCACCGAGGCCGCCCGCGCCGTGGCGCAGAGCGACGGCATCCTGATCGGTGAATCCGCCGGCGGCGTGCTGTGGGCGGCGCGGGAAGTGGCGCAGCGCCCGGAGAACCACGGCAAACGTATTGTGACCCTGCTGGCCGATAGCGGCCTCAGCTACCTCTCCACCGACCTGTTTAACCACAACCTGACCATTGGTCAGCTGCAGGTCAACGCACTGTTACACAACCCGGCGATCCAGAACGCCTCGTGAAATGATGTTTAAGGAACTGTTATGAGCCAGATTACCTCTCTGCCGATTCTTGATTTATCCGAACTGGATGGCGATGCCACCCGCCAGCAGGCGTTCTACGACAAGCTGAGCTTCGCCGCGCGCGAGGTGGGCTTTTTCTACCTGATCAACCACGGGGTGGACGAGGCGCTCTCCGCGCAGGTGCAGCAGCTGTCGCGACAGTTTTTTGCGCTGCCGGATGAGGAAAAACAGCAGGTTGCCATGCTGCACTCGCCGCATTTTCGCGGTTATAACCGTGCCGGTTCCGAGCTGACCCGCAGCCAGCCGGACTGGCGGGAGCAGTTCGACATCGGCGCCGAACGCCAGCCGCTGCCGGTGCAGGCCGGCGATGCCGGCTGGAAACGGCTGCAGGGGCCAAACCAGTGGCCGCAGGCGCTGCCGGAGCTGAAACCGGTGCTGCTGGCCTGGCAGCAGTCGATGACACAGATGTCGCTGCGCCTGCTGCGCGCCTTTGCCCGCGCGCTGGATCTGGCGCCCGATGCCTTCGACCCGCTGTACGGCGATAAGCCCAATGAACATATCAAACTGATCCGCTACCCGGGCCAGACCGCCGGTACCTCCAGCCAGGGCGTCGGGGCACACAAAGATTCCGGCTTCCTCAGCTTCCTGCTGCAGGACAACCAGCGCGGCCTGCAGGTCGAGGTGGAACCGGACCGCTGGGTGGATGCGCTGCCGCTGCAGGGGGCATTTGTGGTCAATATCGGCGAGCTGCTGGAGCTGGCGAGTAACGGCTACCTGCGGGCGACCGTCCACCGGGTGGTGGCACCGCCGGCCGATAAAGATCGCCTGTCGATCGCCTTCTTCCTCGGCGCACAGCTGGACGCAACCATTCCGGTTTATCAGCTGGCGCCGGAAATTGCCCGCCTGGCGCTGGGGCCGGCCAGCGACCCGCTTAACCCGCTGCTGCGCGACGTCGGCTGGAACTACCTGAAAGGCCGCCTGCGTTCGCACCCGGACGTTGCCGCACGCTGGTATGACCAGTTACAACAACAACAACCCCAACACACCGCTTAATCTTAAGGAACCGCAATGACTACAGGCTTCACTTCGTTCCCGCTGGCCGGCATCGCGTTATCTGTTGCATTCGCCTTCAGCGCCCAGGCTGAGACGCTGCGCGTGGCCGCCGACCCGGTGCCGCACGCTGAAATCCTTAACTTTGTAAAAAAGAGCGATCCGCAGCTGGATCTGAAAATCATCGAGCTGACCAGCGGCATTAACGCCAACGAACTGCTGGCGCATGGCGACGTCGACGCTAACTACTTTCAGCATGTGCCGTACCTGAAAGAGCAGGAAAAAGCGCTGGGGCAGAAATTTGTCGTCGCCGCCACGGTGCATATTGAACCGCTGGGCATCTACTCCCGTAAGGTAAAAACCCTGCAGGAAGTACCGGATGGCGCTACCGTGGCGGTGCCTAACAACGTCACCAACCTCAGCCGTTCGCTCTATCTGCTGCAGAAAGAGGGGCTGATCAAACTTAAGGCGGGCTACAACGATCCTTCAAAAAATCAGGCCACGCCGAAAGATATTGCTGAGAACCCGAAAAAACTCAAAATTCTGGAAGTGGAATCGCCGCAGATCCCGCGCACGCTTGATGACGTGCAGCTGGCGGTGATCAACGGCAACTACGCGCTGGAAGCGGGGCTGACCCCGGCGAAAGACGCGCTGGGTCTGGAGAGCGCGGTCAATAACCCGTACGCCAATATTCTGGTCACCACGCCGAAGCTGGCTAACGATCCCCGCATTAAACAGCTGGCGAAAGACCTGGAGTCAAAGCAGGTGGCCGAGTTTATTCAGCAGAACTATAACGGTTCGGTGATCCCGGTAGCAGGTAAATAGGATGATTGTCCTCGACGGGGTCACCAAACGCTATGCTGCCGGGCAACCGCCGGCGCTGGATAACGTCTCGCTGCGTATCCCCGACGGGGCCATTTACGGCATTCTCGGCCGCAGCGGGGCGGGGAAAAGCACCCTGATCCGCTGCCTTAATCTGCTGGAGCGCCCGGACAGCGGGCGCGTGCAGGTGGAGGGGGCTGACATCATGCAGCTGGATGACAAAGCGTTGCGCCAGCAGCGCCAGCGCAGCGGCATGATTTTTCAGCACTTTAACCTGCTGCATTCACGCAGCGTTGCCGCCAACGTGGCGGTGCCGCTGGAGATCGCCGGGGTGAAACGCGCGGAGCGGGAGGCACGGGTCAGCGAGCTGCTGGCGCTGGTCGGCCTGACGGATAAAGCCCGGGCCTTTCCTTCACAGCTTTCCGGTGGTCAGCAGCAGCGGGTGGGCATTGCCCGTGCGCTGGCCGCCAGGCCGGACTACCTGCTGTGCGATGAGGCCACCAGCGCGCTGGACAGCGAAACCACCGCCTCGGTGCTGGCGCTGTTACGGCAGATTAACCAGCAGTTCGGGCTGACCATCGTGATGATCACCCATCAGCTGGAGGTGGTAAAAGCCATCTGCGATCACGCCGCGCTGCTGGAGCAGGGGCGGGTGGTGGAGAGCGGCGCGTTAAGCGCGTTGCTGCTCCAGCCCGACTCGCGGCTGCGTAACGCACTGCTGCACGATGAACAGGCGGAACGCCGCTTCCTGCAGCGGCACGGCATTGTCGCAGGCGCGGAGCCTTTCGCCCGGGCGACCGGCGCTGAACGGACCGGCCACGCTCAAGCGCCGGAAGGCTGGCCGTTAACTCAGGAAGTGAACTATGCGCGGTAGTCTCGATCTCAACGAACTGTGGCAGCTGATGGCGCAGGCCACGCTGGAAACCCTCTATATGGTGGCGCTGGCCGGGGTATTTACCCTGCTGTTCGGGCTGCCGCTGGGCGTGCTGCTGTTTATCAGCCGCCGTGGCGGCATCCTGCCGCTGCCACGGGTCAATGCGCTGATCGGCACCCTGGTCAATATCGGCCGCTCGCTGCCGTTTGTGGTGCTGCTGATTGCGCTGATCCCCTTTACCCGACTGGTGGTCGGCACGACGCTCGGCAGCAGCGCGGCGGTGGTGCCGATTACGCTCGGCGCGGTGCCGTTCTTTGCCCGCATTGTTGAGAGCGCGCTGGATGAGGTGGCGAAAGGGCGCATTGAAGCGATTCTGTCGATGGGCGGCAGCGGATGGCACGTGATCAGCAAAGTGCTGCTGCCGGAAGCACTGCCCGCGCTGCTGGCCGGCGTGACGCTGACGCTGGTGATGCTGATTGGCTTCTCCTCCATGGCCGGGGTGATCGGCGGCGGCGGGCTGGGTGACCTGGCGATCCGCTACGGCTACCAGCGATTTAATCAGCCGGTGATGATCGGCACGGTGGTGGTGCTGGTGCTGCTGGTGCAAATCGTGCAGATGACCGGAGACCGGCTGGTAAGACGGCTGGCGCACCGCCGTTAAAGCAGCCCAAAGCGCGGCTGGCGGTGTATACTGTCTGAATTGGTTACACTTTTGCTATCAGACAGTACAGGACGTGTCATGGAAATACGCAATGCCAGCCAGGCGCACTGGTGTCAGGCCGCCAGCTACGGCCTGATTTTAATCGCACTGTTTGCCATCTTCCCGCTGCGGCTGTTGCCGTGTTTTCTCGCCGGATTTATCGTCTATGAGATCATTCTGGCGCTGACGCCGCTGGTGGAGCGGCTGGTAAAGGGGCCGATCGCCCGCTGGATCAGCATCCTGTTCCTCAGCGTGGTGATTATCCTCGCGCTGGTCACCGGCATTACGAAGATCATCACCTTCCTGCTGCATGATTTCCAGAACCCGGCGCAGTTCCACGCCACCGCCACCAAGCTGCTGGTTGACGCCCAGCACACGCTTTCGCCGGTGATCACCCGCTATCTGCCGTCGGATATCGATGAGCTGCAGCACCAGGTGGTGACCTGGCTGCGCGAACACCTGGTAGTGGTGCAGACCTTTGGCCGCAACGCCGCCCATACCTTTGCCACTATGCTGATCGGCATGCTGCTCGGGGCGATTGTCTCGCTGCGGCCTGCCTCAAAATTCCGCTCCGACGCGCCGCTGAAAGAGGCGCTGCTGGACCGGCTGACCAACCTGGCCGCTGCGTTCCATAACGTAGTGTTTGCCCAGATTAAAGTCTCGCTGGTGAACACGGTGCTGACCTGTGGCTTCCTGTTTGGCGTACTGCCGCTGTTCGGCCTGCACTTCCCGTTCGCCAAAACGGTGGTGGTGCTGACCTTTGTTGCCGGGCTGTTGCCGATTATCGGCAACCTGATCTCCAATACGGTGATTGTGCTGATCGGACTGTCGATCTCGCTGGAAGCCGCGCTGATCGCGCTGGTCTACCTGATCCTGATCCACAAGCTGGAGTACTTTATTAACGCGCGTATCTTCGGCACCCGTATCAGCGCCAAAACCTGGGAGATCCTGCTGGCGATGCTGGTATTTGAATCGGCCTTTGGCCTGGCCGGGGTGGTGGCCGCCCCGGTTTATTACGCCTATTTGAAAAGTGAACTGCGCGAGGCGAAGCTGATCTGACGCCGGGCGGGCACTTTGCCCGCTCATCCATCGTTCAGACCTTATGATGCCACTGTTTTTATTAAGAAGTCGTCCCTTCGCGATGCGACAGCCTGTTATAAGGCGTATTGCTCTGCGTTCTGCCTGGCCGTAGCAGGCCAGGGGCGCCTAAGGCTGTATTGCGCTAACGGTGCCGCGAAAGAGTTCATCCTGGTTTTTACATTACGTCCGCAAATCTGAAGAGTTCGGGGTTAGGTTACATTGTCACTTTTTAGCTCGTTTTTACACCAGGTTCTGGCGGCGATGCCGTTATTTATGCTGATCGCGCTGGGCTGGCTGCTGGTGCGCTGGCGCAACTGGCCGGAGACCATTACCATCGCCCTTAACCGGGTGGTGTTCCGCCTGGCGCTGCCGGCGATGCTGTTCCGCCTGATGTGCGACTTTAGCGCCGGCCCGGCGGTGGACGTGCGCCTGCTGCTGGCTTTCTTTGGCGGCTGCCTGCTGGTATTTATCTTCGGTCGCCTGATCGCCAGCCGGGTATTTAAGCTCGACGGCGTGGCCGGCTCGGTATTTGCCCTCGGCGGTATTTTTTCCAATAACGTGCTGCTGGGTATTCCGGTGGCGAAGGTGATGATCGGCGACCAGGCGATGTCGTCGGTGGCGCTGGTGCTGGTATTTAACGGCCTGCTGCTGTGGACGCTGGCCACCGCCTCGGTCGAGTGGTACAGGCACGGATCGCTCTCCGTAAAGGGCATTGGCAAAACCACCGTCAGCGTGCTGCGCAACCCGCTGATTATCAGCATCCTCTCCGGCACCGCCTTCAGCTTCAGCGGCCTGACCCTGCCGACAATCATCGACCGGCCGCTGACGATGATCGGTCAGATTGCCGTACCGCTGGCGCTGATCGCCCTTGGCATGAGCCTGGCGGTGTACCGCATCCGCGACGGGCTGGCCATCAGCTACACCCTCAGCGCGATTAAGCTTGTCGTGATGCCGCTGGTGGTGTGGGCGCTGGCCGCGCTGCTCGGCCTGCCGCCGCTGGAGAGCAAAGTGGTGGTGCTGCTGGCGTCGATGTCGGTCGGGGTGAATGTGTATCTTATGTCGCAGCAGTTTCAATCACTTACCGGGCCTGCCGCAGCGAGTATGCTGATTACCACCGTTTTTTCGGCAATAACTACGCCAGTTCTGATACTTACGATGGATGGGGTGTATGGCTGAGAGGGGCATGGAGCTGTTGCAAGGCATAACTCTGCCCATTCCGCACGACCGATGCCAAACCGAACCGGTCAAAGAGGTAGAGTAGACAGCGGTATTTTTCATTTAAGGATATCTATGTTGTCTGCGATAGGGTTGCTGCTAACCGCCGTCTATGTAATAGCATTGACGCTGGTAATTTCATTTTCCAGTCTTACACCGGTGACCAGCTGTGCTGAGTTAGGCCTGTTTCTGGCCGGCGTTTTCTCACCGCCTGTGTTTCTGTGGCTTTATCTGGTGAATCTACAGCAACAGAAACAACTGAGACAGATTAACAGGGTGATTGACCTGCTGATTTCCGAACGTTGTTGTGCTGAGATGATTAACACCTCCGGGACACCTGCAGCCCCGGACCTGAATGAATGACGGACAGGGGGCGTACATTTATCCGCTAACGATCGAGGTTGATATTGCACAACCTGCTGGTGATGGTTAGCCAGCCTGATGAACGATAACGTTCGGATAGAGCCGTTGAAGGGGGAGAAGTTTATAATTCTGCTGATTAATCGGATCGCTTAACCCGAACTTATAACCGTTTAAGCGATCCGAACACTGACGACGTTATTTACCCAGCAGCTCTCTGCGGACAATATCAGCACCGGCGCTCAGGGCCGTCATTTTGCCTTTGGCGATACGGCGGGATAATGGGATCATGCCACAGTTGGTCGCCGGGTAGAGTTTGTCGGCATCGACAAACTGCAGGGCCTTACGCAGCGTGTCGGCCACTTCTTCCGGCGTTTCAATGATGTTGGTGGCCACGTCAATCGCGCCAACCATCACTTTTTTACCGCGAATCAGCTCAATCAGATCCATCGGCACGTGGGAGTTCTGGCACTCCAGCGAGACGATATCGATGCTCGATTTCTGCAGCTTCGGGAAGATCTCTTCGTACTGGCGCCACTCTGAACCCAGCGTCTTTTTCCAGTCGGTGTTGGCTTTGATGCCGTAGCCGTAGCAGATATGCACGGCAGTTTCGCACTTAAGCCCTTCAACGGCTCTTTCCAGCGCGGCGATGCCCCAGTCGTTAACCTCGTCAAAGAAGACGTTAAACGCCGGCTCGTCGAACTGAATAATATCAACGCCCGCCGCTTCTAACTCTTTGGCTTCCTGATTCAGAATTTTGGCGAATTCCCAGGCCAGTTTTTCACGGCTCTGGTAGTGGTGGTCATACAGCGTGTCGATCATCGTCATCGGGCCGGGCAGGGCCCACTTGATCGGCTGCGTGGTTTGCTGGCGTAAGAACTTCGCATCTTCAACAAACACGGACTTCTGACGGGATACGGCACCCACCACCGTCGGCACGCTGGCTTCGTAGCGGTTGCGAATTTTAACGGTCTTACGATTTTCAAAATCAACGCCGTCAAGGTGCTCAATAAAGGTGGTGACAAAGTGCTGACGCGTTTGCTCCCCGTCGCTGACGATATCAATGCCGGAACGCAGCTGATCTTCCAGACACAAACGCAGGGCGTCCAGCTTTCCGTCAGTCAGTTCCTGTCCCTGCAGTTTCCACGGCGACCAGAGTTGCTCAGGCTCTGCCAGCCATGAAGGCTTAGGTAAGCTGCCGGCGGTCGAGGTAGGTAATAACTTTTTCATAATAATAAAGACCTTATAATTTTGCAGATCAGGCAGCGTAGTTAGCAGACCACTGCTCAAGAATATGTTGGTACGGTTTAATGAAGTTCTCTTCAGTAAATTTACCCTGTTCAACGGCTAGCTGGCTGCGCTCCACGCGATCGTAAACAATGCGGGTTAAGGAGTGGTCCAGGTGATTCAGGCTTGGCTGATAGACTTCTCCGGCCGCCGAGTTGGCGTTGTAAATCTCCGGGCGGTAGATCTTCTGGAACGTCTCCATGGTGCTGATGGTGCTAATCAGCTCAAGATCGGTGTAATCATTCAGCAGATCGCCGCTGAAATAGAAGGCTAACGGCGCAGCGCTGCCTTTAGGCATAAAGTAGCGCGCCTGCAGGCCCATTTTATTGAAGTAGTGATCGGTCAGCGAAAGCGCATCCTGCTGGTATTCGAAGCCCAGTACCGGGTGCTCGAAGTCAGTGCGCTGGTAGATGTTTTTACTGGAGACGCTCAGGCAGATAACCGGGGCCTTAGTAAAGTTCGCTTTATAGTCGTCTGAGTTAACGAAGCACTTAAATAAGTTGCCGTGCAGGTCGCCAAAGTTGGCTGGCGTGCTGAATCCGCTGTTGCTCTTATTATGCTCAGACAGCAGTACGCTGAAATCATAATCGCGGACGTAAGAAGAGAAGTTGTTGCCGACAATACCGTCAAAGCGTTGATTGGTTTTTTTATCAACGATCTGTGTTTTCAGAATTTCAATTGCCGGGAAGCTGTTGCCATTTCCTTCGATATCGATCTCAACGGAGACGATCTCAATGTCGACAGAATAGCGATCTGATGTTGGATTATCCCAGTGCGCAAGGGTGTTAAAACGGTTGTTAATCATCACCAGCGTGTTACGCAGGTTCTCCTGGCGTTTTTCACCGCGGGCGAGATTGGCAAAATTGGTGGTGATGCGCGTATTGGAGGACGGGTTATAATCTTCATCAAAGCTGATGCGTTTAACAGTAAAGGCAAATTCTGTATTCATATTAATCGGTATCCTGAGTCTGATATTAAACCTGAATTAATTTCTTGCTTTTCAGGATTTTTAAATTTTGTCTTTATCACCCAGTAGTCTTGATGTAGGCTACTGTTAATAACATGATGTTATTTATGCCAGAGTTGTGACTTGAGTAAAAGTGATTAAATTTCACAGCAACATGAGCGTTCTTCATGATCGTGGTGAGAGACGCCATCAGCGCTAAGTTGTTGATGTAACTGCGGCGTTTTAGCGGCACAGACTGCGCTGAACAGCCTGGTAAAGCCTGAATGAATTTACGTCAGCTGTGAGAGACAGGCGGGCGCAGGCCCTGACGGGGCGAAGCGTGACATAAGCGATATCAGGCAGTGGTGTGCGTAGTCGTTACTGCCTGAACGTAGGTTTGAATCCTGCCCTGAGCTTTTTGTGAACTACCCACCCATAGATTGAACTGAACCCATAAAGTCGGGCGTTTTTTACGCCTCACACTGCTATTCAACCACGCTTGTGACTTCCCTTTACCGCCTCACGCCGTTAGGATCGCCGATAATTTTACTGACGGGAAGCGGGATATGAAAAAGATTGGCTGGCTGCTGGCCGCGTGTTTAGGTATTTCTGCCTGCGATTCAGGTTCGTCTCAGGCCGAAATTGAGCAGAAGGCGAGGGCCGGTGACAGCAGTGCGCAGGTCGAACTTTACCGGCTGTATCACTCCGGGCAGGCGCGCGGAGGCTCTAACCACGCTGAGGCAATGAAGTGGCTGAACAAAGCCGCGCAGGGCAACAACGCCGAGGCGCAGTATATGCTGGGCGTTATCTACTCTTCCGCTGAGTCGGGTGAAGCCAAAGACAACAACGCGGCCGCAGCCTGGTTTGAAAAATCGATCGAAAACGGCGGCAAGCCGGCCCTGTTACCGGCGGCAGTGTTCTTTAAGAACGGCTGGGGCGTCGAAAAGGATGAGGTCAGAGCTTTTGCTTATCTGCTGCTTGCTCAGCAGTTCGACAATAAAAAGGCTTTTTCTCAGGACGCCATCTTTCGCGGCGCGTTAACGCAACAGCAAAGGGACAACTCCGCAGCGCTGGCGCAGGAGATTAAGCAGAAGTATTACCCGCAGCCTTAGTTATCCCGCTGAAAACCCTGCATCCGCGGGGTTTTCAGTTTGATGCAGCAGAATTGGCTGGCTGTCATCTCCAGGTCTGAACTTCCTGCCTTCTGATAACGTCGCCCGGCGGCCTTTAATTTTAACCGCTTTACAGCCAGTAATCAGCCAGATACCCACGGGAATGACAAAACCCAACAAATCCCTCCAGGTAATTTTTATCTCAGCGTGTTAGAGTGGGCGTTCAATACATGACCGGAACAGCTTTATGGACACCGGATTTTACTGGATTGGAACGGGGTTATCTAAACCTCAGGTTTGGTTTTACCGTCATCAAAGCGGATTCTTCAAACCTGCTAATGCCGTACCTATGACACTGACCCGATTTGAAGCAGAAGGGTTTAAATTTCTTAGCGAAAAACTGACCTTTCCTCATTTCTGACCGGAGCCGCCACAGGGCGGTTTTTTTCTGCCCTTCGCCATTTCCCCCTTACCGATAAATTTCACCAATCTGAGCAACACGTACAACCTGTTGGGCTTTCATAACCCGCTGCCACATAATTACGGCATGACAACTTATCGCGTAAGAGTAGGGTTCCACAACCCGTCAGCCCTGACCTTCAGGCAGCTGGATGAGATCTTTGCGCCACAGCATATCGTACGTTGCGCAAAGCGGGGTGGCACGTTCCGCTATTTTATGGATTACCACTATGAGAGCGAAGAGAAGGACGTCTGCTCGGTCTGCGAACTGGCGTACAGCCACGCCTGCAGGGTGAAGAAGTGTCCGCTGGTGCTGGTTGAAGAGCTGGCGCCCCCATCGGAGAGTTATTGATTAAGCAAAGTCTGACCTTAACTGAGCGTGTTGTCGTGCGGGTAGTTAAAGAGGTTTACCTGCATTGCCTGACGGCAGCCAGTTGCGGATTTACCGAGCAAACCGGCCGGGTGAGGGGCAACGATGTGTATCACGCAACCCTTATTAGTTACAACATACCTATTATCCTCAATAAAGAGAGTGCTTCGGCAGCGGCGGTGTTAATTTCTGGCTAAGCAGGTTTTAATGGCCCGTTTAGCCAGCAAAGGGAAAACCGCGCCCTCGCTGGCCTTGGTTTATATCGTCAGCCTCTGACCGTTGAGTTCAGCTGAATTCGCCAGCAGAGCGTGTTACTCGGCCAAGGTTCGTTCAGCATGCAGGCGCCGTAATGTCGCCTGGCCGAAGCTGCCTGAACCGATCCCTTAGCGCCGCAAAGTCCCCTTAACCTCATGCGGCTCCGAACGCAGATACTGTGGAGCAACGCGAACCTGTGCATTAAGCGCGGCCGCTGCGTGCCATGGCCAGCGTGGGTTATAGAGGATGCCGCGCGCCAGCGCTACCAGGTCGGCGTCGCCGTCCTGCAGCACCGCCTCAGCCTGATGCGGGTCAGTAATCAGCCCAACGCCAATCACCGGGATAGATACCTGCTCACGGATGGCGCGGGCGAACGGCAGCTGATAGCCCGGCCCGACGCTGATGGCCTGAGCGGGGGAGAGGCCGCCGCTGGAGATATGCAGGTAATCACAGTTCAGCGCCTGCAGGCGCTGGCTGAAGACGATCGACTGTTCCACGTCCCAGCCGCCCTCCACCCAGTCGGTGGCCGACAGGCGTGCGCCAACCGCGACCGCTGAAGGGACCGCTTCGCGCACGGCCTGGAACACTTCCAGCGGGAAGCGCATGCGGTTTTCCAGCGAACCACCGTACTCGTCGCTGCGCTGATTGCTCAGCGGCGACAGGAACTGGTGCAGCAGGTAGCCGTGCGCGGCGTGGATCTCAATCAGTTCAATGCCCAGCCGCACCGCGCGCAGGGCGCTATCGACGAAGGCCTGTTTTACCGCGGCCAGACCGGCCAGGCTCAGTTCTGCAGGCGGTGCATCACCATCGGTAAACGGCAGCGCCGATGGGGCCACCGTCTGCCAGCCACCGCGATCGCTGGCCAGCTGCTGACCGCCCTCCCAGGGCACCTCGCTGGAGGCCTTGCGCCCGGCGTGGCCTAGCTGAATGCCAAGGCGAATGGGCGACCAGCGGCGAATATCGCCAATTACCTCGCCCAGCGCGGCTTCAGTGGCGTCATCCCACAGCCCGAGATCGCCGGAGGAGATACGCCCGATCGCTTCGACGGCGCTGGCCTCTATGATCAGCAGCCCGGCACCGGAGAGCGCCAGCTGGCCAAGGTGAATACGGTGCCATGAGGTGGCAAGGCCGTTCTCAGCGGAATACTGACACATCGGCGCAATCACGATGCGGTTTTCAAGTTCAAGCTTACCAATGCGTGTCGGACTGAACAGTTGACTCATTACTACCTCATATCTCTGAAGGATTTCTCATTATCGACCGTGCGCAAGGCGGGTCGATTCAGGATTAAGCGTAAACCTAAACGACTGCATCTGCTGCCAGCCACCAGTAATGATGGTCGCAGGGTGCGAACGTCTCACTCACTCACAGAGGGGATGGTAATCAATCCAGAGTATGAAGCGTAAAGCGCTGTGTGCTGAGCGCTGGCAGCCCGCCGTGTTATGTCATTGCCGGCTGGCATATGCACAACAGAACTGCATAACGTCATCGCGTAACAGCAAAATCTGAACGGTATGCCGTATGCGGAGATGGGATAAGCGCCGCTGTAGGTGTCTTTACAGTGGTTTACATTTTACGGGTTAATCTTATCAGTGACAGAAAAATGTAACTTAACTCAATTTAAAAACAGCCACTTAGAGAAGCGCGATCTTATTGCCTGTGGTCAGCTGGTAACCTTCAACGTCGTCAGTGGTCATGAAAATGTCATAAACGCCATCGATACTGCGCTGCGAAAACTGCAACAAACTTAAACATATCAACAATCTTTGCAATGATTTGTTGTGATGAAATTTTACACGGAGAGTCTCATGGTTAATCAACACACCCCCGCCAGTGCCACCGGTCTGTTTCGTAAACGTTACCTTGCCTTGTGTATGTTATCGGTCACTGGCCTGAGCGTCGCACAGCCGGCACTGGCGGCTGAAACCAAAGCGAAAAACGTGATCGTGATGATTAACGACGGGGCGGGCTGGGGGACCTGGGATGCCACGGCTTACTGGCAGTATGGCGCACGTGATAAAACGCCGTACGCCGGTTTCCCGGTGAAGTTTGCCATGACCACTTTCCCACTCAACGCGTCGAAAAAAGCCACCCATAACGCCGACTCGCTGGTTAACTACGACCCGCAGAAAGCCTGGGACATCACCCCGGACGCGGCGAATAAAGATCTGCCGTTCAAAGGCTATGAATATCTCGCCACTGAGCCCACCGACAGCGCCGCGGCCGGCACCGCGCTGGCTTCAGGGATCAAAACCTATAACAACGCCATCAACTACGACAATAACGGCAAGCCGGTTGATTTCGTTACTCTTGTCGCAAAAGCGCAGGGTAAAGCCACCGGCGTGGTCACCAGCGTGCCGTTTTCCCACGCCACGCCCGCCGCGTTTGGCGCTCAGAACGCCTCGCGTAACGATTACCATGCCATCGCCCGCCAGATGCTGACCGAAGGCAAACTGGATCTGATTATGGGTACCGGCCTGCCGGGCTTTAACGTTAACGGCACCGCCTGTGACAAACTGGCGAAGGACGAATCTGAGGTTGGCTGTGGCAAAGACGCTAACAGCTATCTGGCCAAAGAGGAGTGGGACGCCCTGCAGACAGGCAAACTCACCCCGGCCAATGCCACCAGCCCGTGGAAAGTGTTGCGCAGCAGCGAAGAGTTCAGCCAGCTGGCCAGCGGTGCCCTGAAATACGATGGCCCGCTGATCGGCTCGCCTGAGGTTGCGCCTAACGGCACCTTACAGCAGGGCCGTCAGGCCACCATCACCGGCAAAGACAGCACCACGCCGTCTGGCGATGCTTACATCCGCAGCGTGCCTACGCTGGCCACCATGACCGAGGGTGCTATCCGGCACCTGAGCAAAAACGGCAACGGTTTCTTCGTGATGGTTGAAGGCGGAGCCACCGACTGGGCGGCGCACACCAGTAACGCCTGTTCCGGCAAGGGCGACTGGGGCAATTCCTACAACCCGAACTGCACCGGCGTGGAGTATGGCCGGCTGATCGAAGAGACCGCCGACTTCAACAACGCGGTAAGCGCCGTGGTTGACTGGGTAGAGAAGAACAGCAGCTGGGAAGAGACGCTGCTGATCGTTACCACCGATCACGACAACGGAATGCCGATGGGGGCGGACGCGCAGAAAACCGCCTTCGAAGCGGTGGCGAATAAAGGAAAAGGGCAGATGCCCGGCATTTCCTTCCGCCCGACCGGCAACCACTCTAACGCGCTGGTACCGCTGTGGGCCAAAGGCGCGGGTTCTGCCGCCTTCACTGCCCGGGTTCAGGGCACGGATGCCGGTTATGCCAGATACGTGGGCCTCAGTAACGGCGCGTATATCGATAACACCGACGTGTTCAAAGTGGTGAAAGCCGCGCTGGAAGGATCGGCGGTTGAGCAAATCGCGCGGTAACTCTGCAACGTTCCATCCTTTTCCTGAAACCGGCCACCGTGCCGGTTTTTTTATTTAGCGTGAGCTGAGTTGAGAAATTGCACTAATCCTGTTGCGAATAAATCGTATGTTTCATTATTCTATTTCTGTGGATTAACCATTCCATTTTATGCTCATCCGAACCTCTTGCCCGCGGAGAAGAATAATGAAACATCTTAAAAAGTTAGTACTGGTAGCTGCCCTGGGTTTTTCCGCGTCAACGCTGGCCGAAACCATCGGCGTATCTATGGCCTACTTTGATCAGAACTTCCTCACCATCATCCGTCAGGCGATCGACAAAGAGGCCAAAGAGCGCGGCATCAAGGTGCAGTTTGAGGATGCACGTGGTGATGTGGGCCGTCAGACTGACCAGGTGCAAAGCTTTATCAGCGCCGGGGTGGACGCGATTATCGTCGATCCGGTCAACTCCGCCGGCACTCCGGCGATGACCAAACTGGTGAGCGCGGCGAAGATCCCGCTGGTCTACGTAAACCGCACGCCGGGTGACGTGAAGCTGCCGCCGGGCGTGGTATTTGTCGGCTCCGATGAGAAGCAGTCCGGTACCCTGCAGATGGAGGAGCTGGCTCGCCAGGCCAACTATCAGGGTAATGTGGCGGTGATGATCGGCAACCTGAGCGATGCCGGCGCGGTGCAGCGCACCAAAGACGTCGAACTGGTGGTGGCCAAATATCCAAAAATGAAGGTCGTACTGAAGCAAACCGCTAACTACTCGCGTAACGAGGGCATGGATCTGATGCTCAACTGGCTGACCAACGGTGAGCAGGTGGATATCGTCGCGGCCAACAACGATGAGATGGCGATCGGCGCGATTATGGCGCTGCAGCAGGCCGGTAAAAAAGACAGCAAAATTCTGATCGGCGGCATTGATGCCACCCCGGACGGCCTGAAGGCGCTGGCCTCCGGCAAGATGCAGGTCACGGTATTCCAGGATGCGGTTGGGCAGGGCAAAGCCTCGGTGGATGTCGCCCAGCGGATGATTAAAGGTGAGAAACTCGACTCCTACCACTGGATCCCGTTTGAGCTGGTCACCAAAGAGAATATGAAAAAGTACGAAGAGAAGTGATTTTCGGTCATCATGGCGAAAAAAAGTTGTTATCGTTCTAGTGCAAAGGGGCCTCTGGCCCCTTTTTTCACAGCGATGCACCACAGGAATACACCATGAGTAAGAAACTGATTATCGCCGGCGTGGTGGCACTTATCGCCACTTACGCCGGGCTGCGTCAGCCCGACGGGCAGACTTCTCATTCAGCCACGGGAACAATGGCGGATACCGCGGCGAGGTCAACCCATTCGGGCTCGGCCTCCCGCGCGGAAAGAACGGAAACCGCTGGTTACGGCTCGGTAGCCAGAGGCGCTGGCGGGGAAAGCGAGCGTGGATCAGCAGCGGGCAGTCCGGCCACCACTATCGATCGGCTCACCGCTGAATCGCGGGTGGCCAACTATATTCAGCAGCATCAGCGGCTGCCGGACTACTATATCCGCAAGTCGGCGGCGCGCAGACAGGGCTGGGACCCGGCAAAAGGTAACCTGTGTCAGGTGCTGCCGGGGCGGGCGATCGGCGGCGATCGCTTCAGCAACCGCGAGGGCGGGCTGCCGGAGAAAAGCGGCCGCAGCTGGTATGAAGCCGACGTGAACTACCAGTGCGGGCGGCGCGGCGCCGACCGGCTGCTGTACTCCAGCGACGGGCTGATCTTCGTCACCCGCGATCACTATCGCCGCTTTGAACAGGTGAAATAAGATGCGCGAAGAACGCTTTGATCTCAGCGAGGTTGCGGACGCCGCCGATTTCTACCGCCAGTTTGCCGCGCGTTTTGAGCTGAATTACTTCGGTAACAATCTTGATGCGCTGTGGGATGTGCTGACCGGTCAGCTTAATCTGCCGCTGCGGGTTACCCTGTGCCATCTGCGGCAGCACCCGCAGCGGCCGGCGCTGGCGAGGATAGTGCAGGTGATGCAGGAAGCAGAAGCGGAGACCGACGGAGACTTTTCCATCTGTGATGATGAGGGCTGAATTGCTCGCACCTGGTGTGGAGCGGTCAGCAGATATCGGAATACCGTCATCTGCTAAACCACAGCATGTGACAGTGTCACCATTTGAGTGGCGCTTACGGTTCTGTCGCTAAGTCAGCAGACGTTTCCGGGCTACGCAGCACAATCGCATAGCCCGGAACGCCCCCCACATTTACCGTCGAATCATCGCTACCGTCTGCGCCAGCTGTTCGCGCTGTTCCGGGCTGACTTCACGTGCGGCGGACCAGCCGGCGTTTTGCACGATCAGCGTATTCAGCCCGACCAGCCAGTCGTAGATGTAGAAGGCCGCGTGGTTGTTCGGCTTCAGCGCCAGCCGGGTCAGGCGCTGGCCCGGTCCGAGGCTGCCGGTCTGCACTTCCGGCTTGGCGAAGATCTTCTGTCCGCGGTTGATGCGGCTCTCCGGGCGTTCGGCCTCCGGCAGCTGCTGGAAGCCGAGCCAGGCGATAAAGTCGCCGATCACGCTCAGCGCCCGCGACACCTGGCGGTCGGCGACCTGTCCGGCCGGCAGGCCCTGCGCGTCGTCGTTGGCCAGAATGCGCGCCAGCGCCGGTTCCACCCCCTGACGCACGCTGGCGGTGATCAGCTCGCTGGTCAGCATCTCCAGCGTCGGTTTGCTGACGCCGAGCAGCTCCAGCAGCGGGCCGTTTTCCGGCAGCTGGCGCAGCTGGTTTACCCAGTAGCGGTACACCTGCTGGGCAAATTCGGCATCGTGGTCGACTTCCGGCACGCTGTGATAGCTGGTCTGCACCGCCGTCAGCGGCGTTTCGCTCAGCAGGTCGATGGCCACGCCGATGCCAAACGGATCGTCATCGCTGATGCTGTACTCATCCGCCGTCAGACGTTCGTTACGCTGCTCACGCTGTAAAAACAGGTGGCGTAGCGTATCGCGCACCGGCACCAGCCGCTCCAGCAGCTCGCCGTGCATGCCGGTGCGGGTCTGCAGGGCCTTCAGCAGGGATTCGGCGATGCGCAGGCGGGCCGCGGCGTCGTCGGCTTCCACGTTTTGCGCCCACTGGCCGAGCAGGTTTTCTGCCAGCTCGCGCTGCACCTCACTGCGTAACACCTCAATCCGAGCCAGCTTTGCCTCGCGCAGCACCTCGTTGGAGAGGTAGCCGGCCATGCGCTGCACGCCTTTCTCATCCATCGCCAGCATCGCGCCCCAGGCATCGCCGGGTTGACCGACGAAGCGTTGCACGGCGGCGTCATGGTTGTGGCCGTGGGTCAGGCGCTGATCGAACGGCGTCATCGCCCAGATCAGGCCGGGCTTGCGGCCGCTGCGCTGCTGGCTGCTCTCGCCCTGGGTCTGTCTGACCCACTGGTCGAGCAGGCGGCCGACCAGCGGCGTCTCCTGGCGATGGCCGGAGGCGCTGCACACCAGAAGGTGGGTCAGCGTCTGCTGCCGGGTCGCGCGCTGCAGCAGCAGCGGGCGGCGCGCCTGCAGGAAGCCCAGCGCCAGGGCGTGCTGCTCGTCCTCCGGCAGCACCGAGGGCGTCACCAGGCCGGGATAGTCAAGCAGGTCGACTTCGCTGAACAGCGCTTCACGCGGGGTGCTGTAAAGCGGCAGCAGTACCTCACGGCACAGCAGGGTTAGCTCCGCCAGCGCGATATTCACCGCCGGCAGGGTGCGCCCCTGGTGCAGCGGCGCGACCTGCACGATCAGGTCGCTGCTGGCGTTAAACTGGCTGACGCCGCTGTCGTTAAGCAGGCTGAACGACGGCTCATCCAGCACGCCGATCGGGGCAAGTACCCGGCGGGCGCCGGCCAGATGGTGCAGGGCGTGCGCCAGCTGGCGATAGAGCGCGGTCAGCTGGCGATCTTCGCCCCACAGCAGCGAGAACAGCCGCGCGCGCTCGTCAACGCCGAGCAGCGGCGCCAGCTCCACCGCCTGCGGCCAGAAGTGGCTCTCCAGCGCCGGGTCCTGGCGGCGCTGCAGCTGATTTACCTGATCCCACAGCGCTACCACCTGCTGCGGGGTAATGCCGGCCACCGGCTCCGCCTGGCGGTAGGGCGCCACGTTCTGCAGGCGTTCGTTCAGCTGCGACTCATCGGGCGCGGCGGCGCGATCCGTCTGCGACTGGCGGTACTGCAGCGCCAGCACCGCCACCAGTTCAGTCTCGCTCAGCAGGTCCAGCCGCACCGGCCAGCTGCTGTCGCTGGCGTGCTGCTGTGCGCTGAAGCGCAGTACCGGCGCGGCGGTGTGCTGCTGCGGGTTGAGCTGGCTGGCGTAGTCCAGCACGCTGTTGCCCAGCGCGCACTCCAGCCGCCCTTTATCGCTGGCCGCCAGCCGGGCGATCAGATAGGACTTACCCTGCTGCGCCAGGCCGAACAGGCCGATGGCCGGAGGCTTCTGCACCGCGCTGACCAGCGCGCTGGCCTTATTATGCTGGCGCAGCAGCTTGACGCTCAGCGAGTCGGCTTCCAGATCCAGCCGCGGTGACTGCTGGCGGTTGAGTTCCAGCCAGGCCAGCGCCTGTTCGATGCCCTGCGTCAGGGCGTCACGTTTTTTCACGGCCTGGGCGGAGAGAATTTGATTAATTGATTTCATTTACGGTACACGCTCCCGCTGTCGATCCAGTAATGTGCCATGCCGGAGCCGTTGCTGGCCAGGGTGTTCAGGCTCAGCCGCAGGTGTTCCAGCGGCACCTGGCTGCCGTCATCGAGCTGGGCGTCGGCCAGGGTGAAACGCTCGGGGCCAAACTCGCCGAACGGTCGGCTGACCGCCAGCTTGACACGCAGCACCCGGTCGCCGGCCACGCTGCGCGCCAGCTGCGGATCGACCAGCGTCAGGGTATAGAGCGGCGAGGCCGGCCAGCGGTCGTTATCCAGCTGGCGGAAGCCGAGCGTCAGCGCGCCGCGCACCTGGAAGCGGTTGCGCACTTCAAGGTTGAAGTTGTGCTGGTCAAGGTCAATATCGCTGTACCACACGTCCTCTGCCTTCAGCGCGCCGGTAGCGTCGAGCATGCCAAGGTAGCGGATAGTGGAATAGGGCTGAAAATCGCCGGCCTTAAACCAGAAGTTGGCCAGCCGCAGGTCGAGCGACAGCAGGCACAGCATCGCACCCACCGCGGCGGTCGATTTCGGGTTCTCAATTTTCCCCTGCTTGTTAAACGGATACCAGTCGTTGGTGTGGTAGCCGTCCAGCGACAGGATGCGGCTGACCGGCAGCGGCTGCAGGTGGCGGAACAGCGCCTGCACGCCGGGGAAGCGCGACGGGCGACCGGTCAGCAGCAGCACGTCGCAGTCATACACCGCCACCACTTCCGACATCGAGCGCAGGCTGTGGGTGATATTCATGCGCGGCGAGAGGAATTCGGCGTGCAGCTTGCTCAGGCGTACCACCAGCGGCACGTTCATGACGTCAAACCGCGCGGCTTCCGCCGGCAGTTCGCGCTGGATCTCACGATTAACGTACTCCAGCAGCGGGTCGGTCGGGCGGTGTTCGAGCAGTTCAGCAAAGCGGGCGTCGATCTCCGCCGCCAGATCCAGCGGGTCGAAACGCTCGTAGGCTTCGAGGATCGCCTGGCCAAGCGGAATAAACAGCTGCAGCGTCACCTGCTGGCGCAGGGTGGAGTGGCCGTCAAGGCGGCCTTCGTGACCGAACAGCCGGGTCATCACCGCTTCCGGGTTGACCATGCCGGCCTGGCGGAAGGACGCCTGCAGCGCGGGCAGCACGTAGAGCTGGATCACGTCGAGCAGGATATCGTCACCGGCCAGCTTAAAGCCTTCGCGGAACAGCAGGCGCGGCATGATTTTGACGTTGTTGCCGGCGCCGTCGTCCAGCCGGTACTGGGTGATCGCCAGGTCGGTGGTGCCGCCGCCGATGTCGATCGAGGCGATGCGCAGGGTTTTTCCGGCCGGTTCATCGGCGGCGCGGGCGCGGTCCGGGCGCGCCATGCTGGCGAAGAACGCCTCCGCACGGCCGCCAAAGTTGACCTGGGTTTCGTTATACAGATAGACCATCTGGCCACAGGTGGCTTCGTCCCACTCCATTTGCACCTCGGGCACCGGCAGCAGGCTGCTGGCGCGGTCGCTCTCGCTGCGGAAATCCTCATCCGCCGGGTGCCAGCCGAGCGCTTTCCACACCAGCGCGATCGCCTCCTGCATGCGGCGGCGGAAGATCTCCCGCTCGGGTTTCGGCATCGCGGAAGGCAGGGTGAGGATAATGTTACGCAGCTGACGCGGGGCGCTGCTGTGCAGCATCTTTTGCCGCTGCTGCGGGCTGTTCATCTGCAGCAGCGCCTGGGCCAGCAGCTCTGAGAGCATCAGGCTCATCAGCGAACTGCGGCTGTACTGCGCGGCAAATACCGGCAGCCGATCTTCCAGCGGCAGGCGGTAGAGCGGCTCGCCGTCGTCGTTGATCAGGCAGGTGAGCGGCAGCGCGATGGCCGCCGGCTCCAGCTGCTGATTGCCCGGCGTGCGGCTGAAGCGCCAGCCAGGCGTGTAACTCTCTTCGTCCCACAGGTAGCGGCGCGGGCTGGAGAGGCCGGTGGCCCCTTCGGTGCCGAGGCGCTGCTGGGCCAGCCTGACCGCTTCGCGTCCGACGCGAACGATCGACGGCCAGATAAAGGCGTCTTCCCGGCCGCTTTCGCGCGAGTAGTTCTGCTTGCCAAACTGCGCCAGCGCGAACTCCACCCGGCTTTCAAACAGCTCGTTATAGCGCAGGTGAGGTTCGCTCAGGTTGCGCAGCTGCATCTCGTAGGTGTGCTTCAGGCCCTGATGATCGTCGAGGTGATCTTCCACCATAATGCCGCAGGTGTGCGAGTTGCCGACGTCGAGGATCAGGTCGACGTTAATCGCCGGCTCCTGCAGCGTGGCGGCGCTGATCTTCAGCTCCGGCACGCTGAGCTGTTCACCGAGCAGCTGCAGGATATTCAGGTAGTGCGCCTGGTACTCAAATTCGCGCAGGGCGGTTTTGATATTGACCTGTGGCCGCTGTTCGCGCTCGCTGGCGCTTTCGCTGAACGCCTCGCGCAGCCAGCCGTCCACCCAGGTCTGATCGAGAAACTCGCCCAGCTCTTCGCTGCGGTGGGCCAGCGCAAAGCTGACGCCGTTGCGCACGTCGCTCTCGTTCAGCGCCAGCGCATCTTCGCCCTCCGTCGCCAGCCGGGTGTCAAAGGCCAGCACGATGCGGTGAGTGCGGCCTTTCTCGTCCGGTGCGTCCAGCGCCACCACCTGCACCCGCGCCCAGTTATCCGGGCCGCCGGTGAAGTTGCGCGGTGGGTTAAAGCGGAAGAACGGCAGCGGCAGCCACTGCCCGTTCAGCAGCGCCAGCGACTGGGCCAGCGGGAAGCTGAACTCCGGCTTCACCAGCTCCGGCGGCATGCCGGCGGTCTGCGGCAGCAGGTATTTGCCGCTCTGCGGATGATAATCCAGCCGCAGCAGCGGGCCGTTGGCCGTCTGGCGCACAAACTTGCCCGGCCAGTCGGCGTCGCAGACCGGCGTCAGCGCAAAATCAAGAAACTGAATACCGCTGTTCTGCACCAGCGTCATATTGGGTTTGAAATCAGTAATGGTTGCCAGCAGCATTATCGGGTCTCACGTTTCATGGTCATTGGCAGCACCGTATTGTTACTGTCGTTATAGCTGCCGTTACACTGGGCGGCGCCGGTCAGGCCCTGGCGGCACAACAGTTCCGGCATGCGATAGCGCGTACCGTCGCTGCAGCGGGCGGTGTTGCGGCTTTTAATCACCAGATTGCCGGACGGCATCACCGCCGCCTCAACGTCGGCGCGGCAGGTGACGCCGTCGCCCTGGGTGATGCGCGCGGTGCCCGTGCCGTTGCGCAGCTGGTATTTCAGCTGTGGCGGGCGGCCGGTGAGCGGCGCAGCCTGCTGCACGATCACTCGCCAGTTGCCGTTAAGGAACTTCGGCGAGCCGAGTCTGACCGCCTCCGCCGGCAGCACCAGGTCATCTTTATCCGGCGGCGGCAGATCGGCTTCCGGCTCTGGTTCCGGCGCGATCGCCGGTGCGGCGTAGGTGGCCGGGGCCAGCGGCAGCGTGCCACCGGTTGTGGCGGTTGCGCCCTGAGTCATTGCGGCTGTGGCCGGAGAAAGGGCGGTTGCGGTGCTCTGTACCGTGCCGGCAGAAGCCTGTCCGGCCACTGGCGCTGCCGGCTGACCGACGGATGCCGATGCTGCGAGCTGAACCTCAGAGGTGGCCGGTGCGGGGCTGGCGTTAGCCGCCGTCGCGGCTGCGGACGGGGTAGTCTCTGGTGCAGAAGCTGTAACAGCTGCAGCTGGCGTCGTGGTCTGAGCAACGGTTGAAACAGGGACAGACGCAGCAGCAGGCTGTGCCGAAGCCGAAGCCGAATCCGCCGGCATCGCGGCAGGTTGCGCCGCCGGGGCCGAAGCCTGCGGCTCAGCGTCGCCCATCGGTGGCAGCCACTGCACACCGATGGCGACCAGCATCGCCACCACCGGCAGCGCCCAGATATAGCGCATACCGCCGCGCGAGCGGCTCGCCGCCGGGCTGGTCGCTGCCGTCGGTGCGGATTCTGTAACGGTATTTACCGCCTCTTCCGGCTCATCGACGATCTGCAGCGGTGGAATAGCGGGCATCACCAGCGGTTCAGACAGGCTGGCCGGGGGGGCAGAGGGCGCTGGGGGGATTGCTGGCGTCGCAGCGGCCGCCGCCGCAGGGGCGACAGGCGCGGCCGAGGCGGCCAGCGCGGCAGGGGCCGCAAGGCGGGACAGCCCCAGCGCTGGCATTTCGTCCTCTTCCGCCAGCTGCAGGCAGTCCAGCGCGTCTTTGTGCGCGCGTTTTTCCAGGCTGACAAACCCCCAGAAGGTGATCACCGGCCTGCCGCCGACCAGGTAGACGTGAAACTCATCGGGGAACTGCAGCGCCTTACTCAGCAGCGCGCCAAACAGCCGCTGGCTGGGTTTCGCCGAGGCACAGGCCTGTTCGCTGAGCTGGAGCATCACCTGCTGGCAGGCGCGCAGCTGGGTCAGCGCCGCCGCCCGCGCGCCGTTGCTGGCGGCGGCCCAGGAGGTGACTTTGCCGCTGACCGGTGAATACCAGTCGAGGCGATCGCCGGCGTCGTTAGGCTGGGGGATCGCCAGACAGTCGGCAATCTGCGGCTGCTGGCGCAGGCGCAGCGTTTCCCGCAGCTGTAAGGCAGAAAGCCACAGCGGCTGGCCATTTTCACCGAGGGCCAGCAGCGCATCCAGGCTGCCGCTGCGTAAGAAGATTTTTGCCACGCAATAAGGCCTTATAGTCAGAGTTCGTTAGAAAAAACCACGTGTAATCAGCCTACTTTAGCCGGAGCGACTTAAATCAAATGCGTAAATAAGCGGTGAAACTGCCGAGTACTTGCGGCATAGGTCGTTGCATAAGCCAGAGGCGCTCAGTATGGTGTGCGTCCCACACGCTAACTGACCGGAATGAAATGACGAATCCTGGCTCAAAAGATCCCCTGCATGGCATTACGCTCGAGGCCCTGCTGAATGCGCTGGTTGCGCGTTACGGCTGGGCTGAACTGGCGCAGCGGGTCAACATCAACTGCTTTAAAAGCGACCCCAGCATCAAATCCAGCCTGAAGTTTTTGCGGCGTACCCCGTGGGCACGCGCGGAAGTTGAGGCGTTATACCTGGCCTTACAGGACGCACTGCAGCGCCATGCCAGACCTTCGGTTGCTCATCCCGCAGAGCAGGCTTCGCCGCCTGCCGGCCGTCCGTCTCGCGGCGCTGAACCAGCGAGCTGTGCCGATCGCGCAGATGTTACCCCGCCAGCCGGTTCTGCTGTGCAACAGCATGCCACGCCGCCTGGCGATCCTGCTAAGCAAGGTGCCCGCGCGCCCGCCAGTGAGGCGGCGGTGAAAAAAAGCCCCGAGCCTCCGGCTGAAGACCCGTGGAGTAGATGGCGGAAAGAATAATAACAGGCAGCGCTATTTCTTCAGCGGAAAAAGGCCGGCCAGCTGTTTGTGCTGGACCGTGCCACCGGCCAGCCGCTGACCAGAGTGGAAGAGCATAAGGTGCCGCGTGCATTTCAAATCCAAGCGCTATAATAGCTGCTTGCAGGATAGTTTTAATTCAAAAATAATCACTGGAGGTGAGGTTTGCGTTATGAAGTTCCAGCTAAGCAGCTTCAAGAAGAGAGTTCTGTTGGTTATAAGCCGACACCCACGGATGCGAGTTTTCAGTCCCCCAGGTATTAAAAGAACTCATTAAACTTCTACTGCATTCAATTTTAGATCCTTCACTTATCCCAACCCCTAAAAATTTTACCTACCACATCTACTGCTCAAATGACTGCAATGAAAAGGCTCTGAATTTAATTTACGGATTTCATCATCAAATTGAAATTCATATTGAAAATGGCGACATTGAAAAGTATGCAATAGGTATGAGTGAAGACTACGAAACGTTTAACAAGTTTCGAGATGCGATGCCGCTAAATGAGTTATACCTGTTATTAAGGTCTATAAGCGTCCGTTTTTCAGGTGGATCAGATCTGTCGGGTCGTATCTCAAAACATACTGACATTTTGCAGGGTTTTTTTAACATTCGCACCGTTGTTGATAACAGTGAAGCAAACAGAAAAGATGAAATCTTAAAAGAAGTTTCAGGATTTCTTATAGATACTGCAGGTAAAGTGCTCAATCGTAATTATTCAGATATTTATGGAGAGGGTAGTTTCTTAGCTACAAAAATAGGGTTGCTTGAAAGAATTCATCATGGTATTGACTCCATTGAGGAAGCAAAAAAATTAATGGACAGAGATTTGGAAGTGCTAAAGCCCATTATGGATAACGTTGAGTCAGAGTTGGAAGTGCTTCTACCCACCGCTCCCACGATTATTATCAAACAATCAGATTTTTTTGAGGACACTGCGCAGTTGCTTCGGGTTTTAGCAGACTGTGAGGCTATTGATAGTTCAAAACCACCCAAAAACGCTTAAACGTCGGCCCGTGCCTGTGGAATTTGATAAGATTGCCGAGGAGAAATTCAGCGCCCCCGCGTAACGCGGGGGCGCCTGACGCTGTTACAGTGCCATATCGTGCTGCGGGCTGTCGGCGCGCTTCTGCTGCGGGGCAGCATCAGCAGCCGGAGCCGCGTGGTTCATATCAATCACCGGAGGGGTGACCAGCTGCAGGGTCGCAGCCGTGTCGTTCCACACCTGCTGGGTCAGGCCAACGTTGCCGTTCAGCTCCTGACCGTAGCTTGGGATGATGCCACGGATCTTGCTCTGCCACTCTGGTGAGTTGAACTGCTCAGGGAACAGCTTCTTCATCACGTTCAGGGTAATAGGTGCGGCGGTGGATGCGCCCGGGGAGGCACCCAACAGGGCCGCTACGGTTTTCTGCTGGTCGGTAACTATTTCGGTACCGAGTTTCAGCACGCCGCCTTTATCCGCGTCCTTCTTGATGATCTGCACGCGCTGACCGGCCTGAATCAGTTTCCAGTCCTCTTTACGCGCGTTCGGGAAGTACTCCTTCAGCGCCTCAAAGCGGTCGTCATCGCTCAGCATCACCTGGCCGATCAGGTATTTCACCAGATCGAAGTTGTCCATACCCACGTGGGTCATCGGCATAACGTTACTGGTGGTAGTGGTGCTCAGCAGGTCAAACAGCGAACCGTTTTTCAGGAACTTAGTGGAGAAGGTGGCGAATGGCCCAAACAGCACCACGCGCTTACCGTCCAGGAATCGGGCATCGAGGTGCGGTACTGACATTGGCGGTGCGCCAACCGACGCCTGACCGTAGACTTTCTCCAGGTGCTGTCTGGTCAGCTCCGGGTTCTCGGTCACCAGGAAGGATCCACCCACCGGGAAACCGGCGTAGTTTTCACCTTCAGGAATACCGGTTTTCTGCAGCAGCTTCAGCGCGCCGCCGCCGGCACCGATAAACACGTATTTCGCGTCCACCGCGTGCTCTTTACCGCTTTTCACGTCGGTGATGGTCACATGCCAGGAGTTATCGTCGTTGCGCTTGAAGTCGGTCACTTCGGCCGAGGTTTCCAGCGTGAAGTTGGTGTCTTTCTTCAGGCTGCCGATCAGCTGGCGGGTGATCTCGCCGTAGTTAACGTCGGTACCGGCCGGCGTCCAGGTGGCCGCCACTTTCTGCTGCGGATCGCGACCTTCAATCACCAGCGGAGCCCACTGTTTGATCTGGTTCTGATCGGTAGAGAACTTCATGCCCTGGAACAGGGTGGTCTGCTGCAGCGCTTCGTAGCGCTTGGTCAGGTAGCTGACGTTCTGGTCGCCCCAGACGAAGCTCATGTGCGGCGTGGAGTTGATGAACGAATGCGGGTTGTTAAGGATGCCGCGCTTGACCTGTGCGGTCCAGAACTGGCGGGAGATCATAAACTGTTCGTTGATCTCCAGCGCTTTAGTCACGTCGATGCTGCCATCGGCGCGCTGCGGCGTGTAGTTCAGCTCCATATTGGCCGAGTGGCCCGTACCGGCATTGTTCCAGCCGTTAGAGGATTCCAGCGCCACGCCGTCCAGCTTCTCAACCATCAGCTGTTTCCAGCCAGGCTGCAGTTCCTGTAACCAGGTGCCCAGTGAGGCGCTCATGATACCGCCGCCAATCAGCAGAACGTCGGTCTTAGGGGTGGCTGGCGTTTCAGCATGCAGGCTGGAGCAGACCAGCAGCGCTGAGAGAGAAAGCAGGGGAATAAATTTAGGAGAATTCGACATTTTTATAACACGCATCAATACTTTTTTAAAAAATGAAAAAATATTTTAACGCACTTTGTTTTAGGTTGCCAGCAGAACAGCCCGGCTGAAAGGCGTCCGCTGCGCTAAAAGCGGCGTAAATCAGAGTAAACCGAACGCTGTCATGCTGTTGTCGTTGTCCCGGGCGCGTTATCATGCGCTGTTAAATTTTTAGCTAAGGAAGTTGCGTCATCATGTCCTGTCGTTCTGCTCTGACCCTTATTTCCGCCGCCTGCGTGCTGAGCGGCTGCACCAGCATCAGCAGCCTGACTACCCTGTCGCAGGCACCGGCCCCCGTTCAGGCCTCCAGCCCGGCGTCGGCTGAAAACACTACGCCCGCAGCGCAAACCGCTGCGGTGAGCGGTGCTCAGCCGGTGGACACTTCCGCCAGCGCCACCATAACCCCGGTGGAGGGTGGGGCATCCTCATCCGCCGGCGGTACACAGCAACCGTCGACGGGCTGGGTCGCCATCCAGCCGGACGAAACCTCCGGCACACAGGCCGTTAACGCGGCCAGCGGCAGCAGCGTGGCCACAGAGCAGGCCGCCGGGGCAGCAACACCGGCAGATACGGCAGCGGCTGGTGATACCGCTACTCAGGCCAGCGGCAGCAGCGGCGCAGCAGCCGGGCAGGCCGCCGTCGGATCGATGTCGCGTCCGATCGCCGCACCGGGTACCGAATCCGTAACGCCAGCGACCGGCGGTGAGACCGCAGCAGCGGCGACCGCCACGCCTGCCGCTGGAACGACGGCACCCGCTGCCAGTAGCGCCAGCCAGCCCGCAGCGACAACAGCTGCGGCCACAGCGGCTAACGAAGCAGGTTCAGCAGGAACGGCCATAACGGCTAACGCCGCAGGGCAGACGGTGCCGTCTGCTACCACGGCGGCCACTCAGTCCGGGACTGACACCGTTGCCGCCCCGGCGGCAACGCCCAGCCAGGCCAGTACGGTGACCGCGCCATCTGCCGCCATTGACGCAGCAGCAGCCCCGGCGGCGGATTCATCGGCAAAAGTGCTTGCCGGCAGCGAGATCGCTTCGGCACCGAAGGTTATCGCCGGCAACGATATCGCCTCGGCACCGGCCAGCAGTACGGCAAACGTTAAGCCAGAAGCCGATCCGAACGCGCCGCCGTTCAGCAGCGGCCCGACCCAGATCAGTATTACCCATGTCGTCACCAAAGCCGATGACGGCTCAAAGCTGACGCTGACCATCGACGGGACCGATGCCGGAACCCTGGGTAAAGGTGAAAAACGCCAGCTGTTTATGGCCGCCGGCAAGCATAAAGTGGGTGGCTACGTTAAGACGCTGTTTGGCTATGGTCGTGTAACCATCGATTCGGTGGACGTCACCACCACGCCGGGCAAACCGGTGAGCGTGACCTATTCGGTTACCCGCAACAAGCCGACTTTTGCGCTGCAGAAACACCGTTAGACTGAATACAGCGGAGCAGAACCGAACGGGAGCAGAACCGAACGGGTTATCAGCAAAGCGTTGGCAACCCTGGCCGGCGAGTGCGATCGGTAACGCTGAGTCAGGCGAGGTAAGCTTCTGTAACGCTGAGGAATGCGTTGGCACTGAACGCCGTCAATCATGCTGAAAAAAGTGGCCTGGCGAGCTCGTTGAGCGAACCTGGCCATTGTGCTATTCGTGGCCGCAGCTAAAGTTAAAATCCTCCAGTTTCACCACGGCCCCGTTCACCAGCCGCGCGCCGCTGCAGCGTACGGCGTAGGGATACTCGGGGCCGACCTCAACGTAAACCTGCCAGACGGCCTCGCTGCCGTCGGCCAGCTCTGCAGAGAAGGTAAACAGCCAGGTTTCGTTCTCCGCGCCAGCGGACTGACCGGGGCAGACAACCGGACTGGCGTGGTGCATCTGTTCGGGGCTGACCTCGATCTGTCGATCCTGATAGCGATAGATAAACAGGCCGGATGGGATCACATTCACTGACATGGCTCTCTCCTGGATCGAACGGAACATTTCCGCGAGTACGGGCCACGGCGGTGGCCCGCAGGGCACTATAGGAGGATGAGCAATGGGAAAAGTGGCCCGATGTAGCGACCGGGCACGGGGCAGGTGTAAATGGACAGATTACTATTTCAGTGACAAGCTGGCGTTTGCCAGACGCCGGTTAAACGCTGGGGTCATCCGGGGTATAGCTGACCACCAGTTCCAGCGTATTGCGGATCACCTCGTTGTAAGCCTCATCGGTACTCTGATCCAGTTCAGCGATCAGCTGAATAATCACCGTCTTGTTACTGACCTCGCTGCTGGCAGCAACGATTTTCTTGATGACTAAACCCAGCAGGGCGGTTTCCTGAGCAAGCGACTCACCGGCGTTACGAAAGAAATTAAGAACAGAGAGTTCTGAGTAGACTTGCTGCATTTTCTTCTCTTATGGGTAGGCGTGCTGTTTAGCGATCGAAACCGGTACGGCGGGGCGATCCTGCCCGTCGCCGGAATAAAGCGTACAACTAATGTTTTTTGCTGCCCTGCGGCACGTTTTTAATGCTGGAAACGTGCCGGTGAGAATCACTGGCGCTGGGTTCGGCGTGGTTGCGGTTGCGCGCGGTGGAGATGCCTTCACGCACTTCAACAATCGCCCGATGGAGCAAAGAAACCTGTGCGGCATCTTCATTCTCTGACATCAGCTCCAGCCGCGCCACCAGCGCCGCGCTGCTGATCGGGCCGTTCTCATGTAACAACGAGAGAACCGCTTCACCGATCAGGATATCGATCATTTTGTCATCATCACTGTGCTTCATCACTACGTCTCTGTATCACTACGTCTCTGTGTGCTGTCCCTTACGTCCGACCAAAAAGCAGTTCAATCAGTTGATGGTAATGACGTTCCTGTTCCTGACTGCTCGCCGCTTCCAGATGCCCCAGTAGCCGGGCGCACAGGGATTTGCGGTTCAGGGGTTCACCGGAACGCAGAATTTCTACCACAATTTTCCCCATCGTCTCCTGTTGCGAAGGTAGTGAGGGGGAGCTGATAAAATGCGAGTGGTTTTCAGCATTTTCGGATTCATGGCCACTCTGGCGCATCATTACGTCCTCAATCGTAAGGGATTTCCCAGCCTGTCGGGATAAAGTTATACAATAATGTCTTAATGGTACAGGATTTTGTGGGATTACTGAGCGGTCGATTGATCAAAAAGTGCTTATTGCATAAAATCAATAAGTTAAATCGGCACAATGAGAGAGCGCCAGCAACGCTGTGCGCATTATACAGTGGGGGTGCGGTCTTCCGTGACCCGGCGGCTTATCAGATGCGACCCGGTCAGGGAAGCGGACGTTTTATCGTCGGGTCGCGCCAGCAAAACTCAACATAGTGGCGCTGGCAGGCAGCGGTGGCTCGGCAGGTAAAGCGCTGCGCGGCGTTTTCATGCCATGCGGCAGGCTCAGGCTGGTGGCGGGCTCGCGTAAGCCCATCAGCCATTTTCGGGCTTTATAAATCTGCATAACGCGCAGATCGTCGGCTTCACTTTCCGCCATCTCCCGCAGGGTGTCGATAAGCGATCGAAGGGTCACTTCTTCCGAGTTGAAGATGAGGTGAATGGCGGCCTCGCCGACGACGACGTTACCTGTCTCTTCATCAGAAAAATACAAATTAACTCCTCCACAATGGCTTCAACACGTTCATCTGACTTACCCGATAATTTTAGCAACGGCGCTTATAATCAAACGAACAATTTACCTGGATGTTTTTGGGCTAATCATAGCCCTGGGCTATCAATCAAGCAATGTAATCGGTAACAACTTGATTGTATAAGACTTTTGTCTCACTAAAAGGACCGATCCGTAACGGTCTTTTTGTAAACTTTATCGTATTTTGTGATCGCTATCGGATTTGCTGACATCCTGTTGTCATCTGTGGCAAAGCGGTACTGCTTACGGAAGGCTAATCGTTCAGCGGGTTATGGGCAAAACGGGGGCAGCGTCAGGGTTCAGGCACGCCGCAGCGTGCCAGAACAACGGGCGAGAATCAGATTGCAATGGCGTGAATCTGAGCCACGGCGCGCGCCGCTTCTTTGCCTTTTTTCACAAAATGCTCGGTATAGAAATCGATAAATTCAGCCGACGGCTGGAAGTTATGCGGGGTCAGTGAAACGGAGAAAACCGGTACGTTAGTCGCCAGCTGGGCCTGCATCAGACCGGTCACTACCGCCTGGGCAACAAAATCATGGCGGTAAATGCCGCCGTCAACCACCAGCGCGGCGCAGACGATCGCATCAAAGTTGCCGCTCTGGGCCAGACGCTGTGCCAGCAGGGGCATCTCAAACGCGCCCGGAACATCCCAGGTTTTCAGTTCATACGGGGTGTTGCTGCTATCCAGCTCCTGCTGAAAACCAGCCAGCGCCTGAGAAACAATTTCACTGTGCCAGTTAGCTTTAATAAAGGCGACTCTTAACGCGGACATGAATGACTCCAGAAAAGGGCGGTGAACCCCGCCGGGCGAAGCAGCGGATCGGGTTTTCACCAGGCATTATAATTAAAAGAAAAAGTGCCTCCTTTTTACATCCTATTTCGTAATATGTCCATGTTGAGTTAATGGTTGCACTACTCGCCGCACCATCTGTTAATCCGGTGCGGCATTCTGGCAGTTACTGACTGATGGTCTGTTGCAGGGCGGCGATAGAGGAGGTAACACCGGCCTCAACCGACATGGTCAGGTCTTCCATCTCCAGCGAGACCCAGTCGTTATAGCCCATCATGCGCACCACGGAGAAGAACTCCTTCCACCACTGCAGATCCTGGCCGCAGCCGACCGCGACGTAGTTCCAGGCACGGTTGGCGACGTCTTCCACCGGTTTGGTCTCCAGCAGGCCGTTAATTCCGACCAGGCCGCGCTCCAGGCGCACGTCTTTACCGTGCACGTGGTGGATGGCCGGGCCAAGGGCGCGGGCGGCGGCGATCGGGTCAGCGCCCATCCACAGCAGGTGGCTCGGATCGAGGTTCAGGCCGACGGTCGGGCCCACCGCGTCGCGCAGACGGAACAGGGTTTCCGGGTTCCACACCAGCATCGAGCTGAAGTTCTCAAGCGCGAATTTTTCCACGCCGTTCTCCTTCGCACGCTGCACCAGCCCCTGCCAGTAAGGGATCGCCACTTCGTTCCACTGATAGTCCAGGCAGTTTTTCAGCGTTGGCGGCCAGCTGACGGTATAGGTGATCCAGTTCGGGATGGTGTCGTGCGGGCTTGCCGGCGGCAGGCCGCTCATCATCACGATCTTCTTCACCCCCAGCTCACCGGCCAGCTGCAGCGCTTTTTCGGTGTCGTTTTTGTGGCGCTGGCCCAGCTCACCCGGGTCAAGCGGGTTACCGGAGACGTTCAGCGCGGCGATGGCCATGCCGCGGCTCTCCAGCGCCTGCCGCAGCTGCTGGCGCTTTTGCGCGCTGGCCAGCAGTTCGTCGGTGCGCAGGTGCGGTGCTGAAGACCAGCCACCGGTGGTCATTTCAACGCCGTTAACGCCCAGCTCCAGCAGTTTATCCAGCATCGCTTCAAAGGGCAGGTGGCCCAGGCTGTCGGTACAGAATGATAATTTCATGGTCAGGCCTTACTCGTAGTTAACCCAGGTGGCGCCGTTGTCGGCAGAACGTACACAGTTTTCAATCCAGCGCACTCCTTCCAGCCCGGCATCGATATCCGGGTAGATCAGCCCATCCAGCGTCTGCTGGTCGCCGCGCTGGGTGGCGCTGATGGCAATGGCAAATTTCAGGTAGATATTCGCCCAGGATTCGGCAAGGCCTTCGGTGTGCAGCGCCCCTAAACGTTCGTCGGCCAGTGCGCTCTCGTGCAGGTACGGCATACCGTGGTGCATCATCTGGCTCGGCTGGCCCTGCACCTCATACTTCAGCTCGCCCGGGTTGTAGTCGCTCCACTCCAGGCTGGCCTGGGAGCCGATCACGCGAATAAACTGGCTGTCCATAGAACCGGCGTTAATAGAGGACGCCCACATACGGCCGACGGCGCCGTTCTCGTAGTGCATCAGCACCATGGCGTTGTCTTCCAGCGGCGCGCGGGAAGGGATAAAGCTCTGGCGATCGCACAGCAGCGACTTAATCCTGAGGGCCGGCAGCACCAGCTGCGAGATATAGAAGGTGTGGGTAGAGATATCCCCCAGCACAAAGGTTGGCCCGGCGATTTTCGGGTCAACGCGCCACTTCTGCGCTTCGCTGAACTTATCGGCGCTGTCGTTGGCGCTGAAGCCGTGGGTGTACTGCAGTTCGACCATGCGCACTTCACCGATCTCACCGTTGGCAATCATCGCGCGCATCTGCATCAGCAGCGGATGCCCGGAGAAGCCGTAGGTGACGCCAACGATCAGATTTTTCTCCGCGGCCAGCGCTTTGATTTCCCTGGCTTCCGCGGTGGTGAAGAACAGCGGCTTTTCACAAATTACGTGAATGCCGGCGTTCAGAGCGGCTTTAGCGATCTCATAGTGGGTGCCGTTTGGCGTGGCGATGGTCACCACCTCAATGCCGTCTTCCCGTCTGGCTTCCTCCGCCAGCAGCTGCTGGTAGGTGTCGTAGCAGCGATCCGCCGCCACGCCCAGATTAACGCCAAAATCGCGGCCGCGAGCGGCGTCAATATCGAACGCGCAGGCGACCAGCTGGTAAGCGGTGTTATCGCGCAGGGCACCGCTGCGATGTTTATAGCCGACCTGGCTCAGACGACCGCCACCGATCATCGCCCAGCGCAGGGGGCGAGGGATTTTTCTTTCACCGTTAAGCATGTGTGACTCCTTAATTCTTTGCACCCGGGTGCAAAAGTGTTGGCAACAAGACGTAATTCAGACCGGGTTGAGCGTTGTGGCGCTGCCTGTCATGAGCTGCACTTTTCAACACGGCACAATTTTCGTCAATCGACTTTATGCAGATTTCAGTAGCGCGATCACAAAAAATCAACATAAAGCACCCGGGTGCAAATTTAGCGCCAGCAGTAGGGATGAAACAGATGTTCATAGCAAAAGTTAACGGAAGGTAATGAAAAATAATTGTATTTTTTTATATTCGCTTCGCGACGGCGCCAGATTCGAATGATGCTACCTGCTGCATAGATTCTGCGCCGGGGAAGACAAACGCTTACTTCCTGCTCTGGTCGGACAGGGGCTGTTCTGAGTGTGCGCGGCGCCCGCTGGCAGAGCCTTTAACTGATGCGATGAGAACGCCGGGCAGGGCGAGTTAATTTGCCCTGCCTCGTGGGGATGGCAGGTACTTTTAAACACCGCGCAATGAATGTTTACGTGACGGTGTCACCTAATCGCGCAATGATGCCATTAAGCGGCTAATCAATAGCTTATTCAGCCCAGGCTGACTATTATGTGCCAGAACTGACCTGCAAATTTTGAGGGTTGGGTTACCCAGCCCGTAAGAGATCTGACATTACCGATGAATGCCCTCAACGATATTGATTTAAAGCAGCTGGAAGCGTTCACCACGGTGATCCAGACCGGCAGCGTCACGGCGGCGGCGCGGGCGTTAAATCGTTCGCAGCCGGCCGTATCAAGGCTGATCCAGGAACTGGAAACGGTGCTCGGCTATCCGCTGTTTATCCGTAACGGCCCGCGCATTCATCCGACGGAACAGGCGCTGCAGCTGCATCAGTACGTGCAAAAGGCGCTGCAGTCGCTGGAGCAGATCCGCCTGCGGGCGCAGGAGATTGGCCACCAGATGGTCAGGCCGCTGGCGGTGGCCGCCACCCCTGCGCTGGCGGCGGGCCTGTTGCCGTTGGCGCTGGCGCGAATGGGGCTGGAGAATAAAGTGCAGATCATCAGCGAAGCCGCGGAGCAGACCACCCACGCGGTGATCAGTGGGCAGGCAGACGTTGGCCTGTGCAGCCTGCCGCTGGAGCATCACGCGGTGGAACTGCACTGGATCGGCCATGCGCGCTGCGTGGTGGCGCTGCCCGCAGACGACGAGCTGGCCGCACAGCCCCGGATCGCGCTGGCCAGCCTTGCCGGCCGGCGGTTGATTGCGCCGTGGAACCCGTTGCGCCTGCGCGGACGTTTCGAGAAAGTGCTGAAAAAACTCAGGGTTCCGGCGCACGAAACGATCGAAACCAACTCCTCGGCCAATATTCTCTCCTGTGTACGCGCCGGGCTGGGGGTGGCGATCCTCGAGCCGGTAACCGCGTGGGGCATGCCGCTGCAGGGCGTCGCCATTCGCGAATTGCAGGAAGAGATCCCCTATTTCTTTGGCGTGATCACCCCGCAGGGGCGCCAGCTGTCGCCAGCGGCCGACCGTCTGATCGCCGCGCTGGCCGAGGCGGCAGAGCAACTGTTGCCTGCTTTTCAGCGCTTACCGGCCAGCGATCACCCGCGGGTAATGCGGATGCTGCATCAGGACGGTTAGCGCGCAGATCCACCCGCAGAACACCGATATTGAACAGCGCTTACAGCTGGCGGCCGAACGGCACGATACATTTGTCAGCGCGCTGGGAAAACGCGATGAAGAGCAGGGGGTCAGGCCGGTATTTGAACACTGGGAGCTGTCGCGGGAAAATAGGGAGGGGGATGCAAAATTTGCGGGCGTCCCTGCCCGTTGGGCTTATTCGAAGAATACGCCCGGGTTTTCAGACAGCGTGACAAACTCTTTGGTGTCTTTCTCCAGCGCGCGGATCACGCCGGTTTCGATATCATAGACCCAGCCGTGCAGGCGGATCGCCTTATCGCGCAGGCCAACCGCCACCGACGGGTGGGTTTTGATATTGTTCAGCTGGGCGATAACGTTCTCCTGCACCATCGCATTCACTTTCTCTTCTTCCGTGGCGTACTCTTTTTTCTCCACCACGGCCCTGGCCGCGTCGGCATAGTGCAGCCAGTGGGCCACCGCCGGCATCGGATCCAGACACTGACAGGTGGCAATCGCCTTCATTGCGCCGCAGTTAGAGTGGCCACAAATCACGATATCGGTCACGCCCAGCGCCACGACCGCATACTCGATGGTGGCAGAGACGCCGCCCGGCTCGGGGCCGAAAGAGGGCACGATATTGCCGGCATTACGAATGACAAAAAGCTGTCCCGGATCCTGCTGGGTGACCAGTTCGGGCACCAGACGGCTGTCTGAGCAGGAGATAAACAACGCTTTGGGATTCTGGCTGGAGGCAAGGCTGCGGAACAGCTCTTTCTGGTGCGGAAAAATCTCTTTCTGAAAGTTCAGGAAACCTTCGACAATGTGTTGCATAGTGATATCTCTGTTTTCTCAGTGTTTATAATGACGACATGACAACGATCACAGTTTGACAGTGTAGCACCGGAAAACATAACCGGTCTGCAAAATTGCTACGGCGTTATCTGAAAAAATTCTCACAGAGCGGGGGGCGATATCATTTTTTCTTATGACCCACGCCGTTCCCATCCGGTTCGCCAGCGGGTACTCTCTTGCCACTGAATCCAGGGAGATTTTACAGATGTCTGAGAACACACCTCTGCCAGCCGGTTATTCTGATGTTCCCGCCGGGCACGTTGCCACCGTGGTGACCTGTCTGGAAATGCACACTAAACCGCAACTGAAGGCTGTACCACAGCCTGCCGGTATCAGCCTCGAACGCTTCAGCGGCTGCGATCTGCTGGCCTACCGTCAACTTTTTCGCAAGGTCGGCAGCGACTGGCTGTGGTTTTCGCGGCTGCTGATGTCCGACGAGAAACTGGCGGAGATCCTCCGCAACGACAGCGTGGAAATTTACGTGGTGCGCGACGGCGCTGAGGACACTGGCATGCTGGAGCTGGATTTCAGCCAGCCGCACCAGTGCGAACTGTCGTTCCTTGGCCTGACCGGCGCAGCAACCGGCAAAGGTCTGGGGCGCTGGGTAATGAACCAGGCGATAACCCGCGCGTGGTCAAACCCGATCAACCGCTTCTGGGTGCACACCTGCAGCTTTGACCACCCGGCAGCGCTGAATTTTTACATCCGCTCCGGGTTTACCCCTTATGCGTTTCAGGTTGAGGTGAAAGCTGACCCGCGCCTGAGCGGCCACCTGCCTGCTGACGCCGCGCCCCATGTGCCGCTGATTCGTGACTGAACAGGAACGTCCCCCGCCTGCTGCTGAGGGCGGGGAGCGTTCTGCTCCTGCCTGCACGCTCTTTGCTCCGTTTCCTGCGCGTCGAACCGCTCTTTCTTTCCCCAGTGCGTCTTTATAATTGTGCCTGCGTTTATCACTGTGCGATTAACGTACTAAACGGACCACCGTGCTGTTTGGGGGTGGGGCATCCGTAACCAATTGCACAAGGAAATTAATATGAAGAGCTTGTTTATCGCCTGCACCATGTTGTTTTCTGCTGCCTGTGGCGCGGCAGTCGCTAACGCGCCTGCAAATCTGCTGGTGTACGCGCAGGCAAAGTCAGAGGGGTCCATGTGGGCGGGGAGTAAGAGTGCGTTTACCAAAACCTTTAACGTGTCTATCGTCAATCTGACAGACCAGGATATCGATCTTGCGACCCTCTGTCTGAGAGCCTATGCGACAGACACGCAGAGCTTCGGTGTCGATACGGCGGATGAGCTGCTGACGAAAGGCTGGCTGAAAAAAGGGAGTACGGTCAGCGGCGTGGTCGATTTTTCCTCAGGCAAGCGGGACGTTTATCAGGCCGGGATGGTCAAGGTTTTTCACGACTGTCCTTAACGGCCGACCGTTGTGGTGATGTTTATCAGTAAAACGTATTGGCCGACTGTGCCTGTGCGGGGTAAAGTCCCTGACGATCTTTAACGGCTCAGACAGGGAATTCACCGCATGTCGGTCATTACGCACCAGATACCGTCACTCATCATTCGACCGCTCAGCGCAGCGGACTCATTGCAGGAACTGACCACGCTGCTGCATAGCGCCTATCGGCAGCTCGCGAATCTGGGGCTGAACTATATGGCCGTAAACCAGAGCGTGGCGGTCACCGCAGAACGCGTGGCGCAGGGGCTGTGCCTGATCGCCAGCGAGGATACCCGTCTGCGCGGCACCATCCTGTTTCGCAATCCACAACAGACCCACGGCTGCGGCTGGTACGATCGCCCGGAAGTGGCCTCAATCGCTCAGTTTGCCGTCGACCCGACCCTGCAGGCGCAGGGGTTAGGGCGGCAACTGCTGCAGGCAGCCGAGGCGCAGGCGCGGCTCAGCGGTGCCACCGAGCTGGCGCTGGATACCGCCGAACCGGCCACGCGCCTGGTCAACTGGTACACCCGGCTCGGCTATCGCTTTACCGAACACGTGCAGTGGTCGCATACCAACTACCGCAGCGTGATTCTGAGTAAAGCGCTGGTCTGATCAACGCCACCGCGGCTTATGTGTTGACCCACGTTGCTTAACCGCCGATCTCTGTAATTCTGCTTAACGGTTGCGCGCCGACTCGAGGTTGAAAGGGCTGGTTATGGTACGTTTCATGATCAATATCTTGCTGCGAACAGGAATAAATGCGGTTTAATAGTGATACTGTATATTTATACAGTTTAATATTTGTTGTGTATAACTCAAAGCAAACCGCGCACGGCTGCCTGCGTAAAAGTTTCACCGTTCTCCACGCCACCGCCTGGCGTTGCCCGGCAACGTTGGCCTGCAAGTGCATCATTATAATGGCTAAAGCGGAACAGCAGCACACGACCGTCAGCAGCCTTCCGCTGTTAAGAACACTACATTGTTGCTCGTGCAATCATTATGGTTGATAAACTCAATTATCAACCATAATGATTGCAAAGCTCGACAGCTCATTGAGTCCAGCTAAGGTTAAAATGCGCGCAGTATTGTCATATAATGCAACCAAAATGATTGACAATCGACATTGTAAACCATTATGGTTTACAAAAATGGCATTTGACAGCAAGGGTTGCCCTGGATGGGATGTTAAATGAGTAAGCTGATCGGCGTGATTACCGGCGACCTGTTTCGTTCAACGGCGGGGCTGACGCGGGGAATAATTTATCAGAGGGTGATGCAGCAGCTGGAGCAGACCATTGTCAGCCATCCGCGTTTTGACGTGGCGGAGATGGAGCTGTTCCGCGGCGACGCTTTTCAAATAACCCTTAACGATCCCTCTACGCTGCCGGAACTGGCGGCCTGGCTGCGGGCCAGCCTGATGGCGCTACCGGAAGAGCAGGACGGCGTGCGCTATGATGCGCGCATGTCGCTGACCATCTTTACCCGCAATCGCTATTCATCGTTCAAAGAGAGCGCTTTTGAACAGGCGCATATCGTTTCCGGACGTAATCTGGAAACCCTCGACAAAAAAAACATGATGGTATTTGGTTCGGATCGGCCAGCGCTGGACGCGCCACTGCGCGCGCTGATCGCGCTGTTGGACCCGCTGCTGACCATGCTTTCGCGCCCGCAGGCAGAGGTGCTGCAGCGGGCCATGGCGGAGATGAAGGTAGATACCACAGCGCTGGCGGCCGCAATGGGCAGCAGTCGTCAGAACGTGCATAAACTGGTGACACGCAGCGGCTGCGAAAACATTATCGCTGCGCTGCTGACCATCGGCGAACATATCAGAATGGAGAGTTAAGATGCAGTACCTGATCATCTGGCTGTTCCTCGTGCATCTGCTGGCCAGTAGCTATTTACCCGGCTGCGGGGTAATGAAACAACGACCTCTTTTATCCCGCAGCGGTCTACGAAACCTGTGTGTCTGTGCGCTGGCGCTTATCCTGCTGCTGTGGCTGGCATTTCAGGGCTGGTCGCGCAACAGCGGGGTGGTGATGGCCGCATACTATCCTGATTTTGTGCAGGCCATCGCGACAGTGGTGTGTAGCAGTCTCGCAATAAAACTGCTTTTCGGTCTGATGCCGCAATCTTCACCGGTACAGCGTCTGCGGGCGACGGTGAGCGGCCAGCTGCTACAGACTGGCGTGCTTCTGTGGGTGACATATGGCTTCCTGCAACCGCGGCTGCTGGTGCCGCTGCCCCCGGCCCCTCAGTCAGACGCCACGCTGATTGCCGATGCGCTTTTACTGCTGGTGGCCATATTATGGCTGCTGCGCCCAGCTTCTCAGCTGGTCAGTGAGTTTCTTGAACTGGCGATGAGCGAAACGCGCATCGGGGAGATCCGCCTGACGCAAAGTCACCTGGCTGAAGTGTTCTACGGCGCGATAAAAAGCCGGATGACGGCGTTACTGGCACAGCCGGGCTCGCTCAGCGAACAGCAGGTTGATGTGCTGCTGCAGGAGTCGCAGCAGAATCAGCAGCGGGTGGCCGACTCGCTGCTGAAAAACCCGCCGCAGACCAACGTCGCGCAGAACTTCCCCTCCAATCAGGCCGGTAAATGGATCGGCTACATTGAGAGGGTAATGATTTTTCTGTTCTTTATTCTCGGGCAATACTCCGCGATTGCGGCGGTGATGGCGATCAAAACGGCATTCCGGTTTAACGATCTTAAAGACGATAACGACAGTCACCGCTCGGAATACATTATGATCGGCACCTTTATCAGCTTTTTTATTACGCTGCTGACCGCTGTGCTGGTACAGCATCTGCTAACCCGCCATGATTTTAATGCTGCGGCGGCGGGGTGGCTGAGCCAGCTACTGTAAGCGCTACCCCGCTACGCCATTTCTCGCGGCTGCAGCTGATAGATCCACGCCACCTCCTGCCCGCCGCCAGCGGTGGTCACCCTGACCTCCACCCGATCGTAGCCATCTTCAAACTCATCCAGCATCGGCCAGTGCGGTTCAAGATGTTCAGACAGGAACAGATAGCCTTCAACGCGCGGCCCCTGATTATCCAGTACGATGCCGGGAAAACCTGCGGCCGCCCCCCAGCCATTCTCATAGAAGGTGCCGGTGACATAGCCCGGCAGCCACTCGCCGCCGATATTTTCCAGAATATGGGCATTCGAACGCCCCGGACATAACGTCCCGTAGACAAACAGTTTTTTCATTTTTTCCCGATCGACTTCTGATGTTGGACATTTTTACGCGTAAAAAAGCCAGGCAGCCACAACTCACCGGCGCAACCTGCCTGCCGTCAGCGGTCTTCTGCCACCGTCAATGATAAGACCTGAGTCTGCCACAGAATAGCCTGGAGAAAGGGCGCGGGAAACATTTCAGATCGGATGCCTGCCCCGGAACCATCCGCCGGAAGCACGATGCCAGCGGAAGCCGGGTTAAGGGGCTATCAGTAAGGATGACAGGCTATTTAGCAACGTAGTGCAAACGGCCCGCAGTATCACCCTTACCGCCGTCCTGCGGATGATTGATGCCGTCGGCGACGTCAACCACCGCAAAATCAAACGGCGATACCCCCTCAATGCAGGCCACGTTTACCGCATACTGCTGAGGATTCGATCGCCGCTGGTGGAAGGTGTAGATCCCGCAGACCTGACAAAAGTAGTGCGCCACCGTCCGGGTGTTAAAACGGTATTCGCTAAGCTGTGGGTTCTCCTTCAGCGTCTCAAGTTCGGGCAGGCGGGCAGGGACCACCACCGCGCCGCGCATGCGGCAGAACGAGCAGTTACAGCGGCGCACGCCGTTAAATCCGTCAATCAGTTCGACGTTAAAGCTGATGGCTCCGCAGTGGCAGCGGGCCGCAAGCAGACCGGTCATTAATCCTCCTGAATTTTATGGCAGAGAGCGTATCATCCGGCGGTGACAGCGGCATGACAACCCGCCTGCACAGGGCTCATATCCTGGCCGTAATTTAGCTATCTTTGAAATTAGGGCAGGCCATTGTTAACATCGAAAAGCGTAAGTAGCGATCGCCTGGATGTCAGCACTATTCATCGTAGCCCTGAAGGAACAAGAAATGGAAATCGTGTTAAAAAAATTCGGCAGTGTCGACTTTGACGACTATCTGCGACTGGTCAGCGACATCAGGGTAATGGCGATGATTACCGAACGTAGCATCCCCGCTGATGAAGCCCGTCGTGATTATGATACGCTGCTGGCGGATAATCAGGCACAGGGCTCGCTGGGGCATTTCAGGATCCTCTCTGCACCGCAGTGCGACTTTATCGGGCTGGCCAAACTGTCCCTGACGAAGGAGGATCCGCACGCTGCTGAGCTGGGGTATATGATGCTGCCTGAATACTGGGGACAGGGTATCGGCGGCAAGGTTGCGCGTCTTTTGGTTGAATTAGCCGACCGCCAGCCGGGGCTGCGCAGCCTGTTTGCCATTATCGATCCGAGCAATCTTCCCTCAAGGAAGATCCTGACCGGTGCCGGGTTTACCACGCGTGAACTAAAGGATTTTGATGGTTTACCGGGAGAGATACTGGAACGTCAGGTCCGTCGTAGCGAGAACTCACGCTAGCCCGTTCAGCTCAGCCCCGTTAATAGCCGCCGGTCGCATGACTGATAAAGCCGTTAATCTCTGATGCCGAAAGGGGGCCTGGTCGGCTACAATCAGCGCTGTGCTGCTGGTGGACCATTCAGGCCAGCGAGGGATCGAAACGTTAACTTTGAGAGCTTTTTATGACCAATGCAATACCGCTGAAATATTATGACATCGTGGATGAGTACGCGACGGAAACCGCACAACCGGTGGCCGATGCCGAACGCGATCCGCTGGCGCGCTATTTCCAGCTGCTAATCGAACGTTTGACCAACAACGAAGAGATCGATGAACAGGCGCAGCAGGATATGGCCGTTGAAACGGGTATCGCAGAGCAGCGTATCGACGATATCGCTAACTTCCTCAATCAGTGGGGCAATGAGTAACGCCGGCTGAGGCTCTGCCGGTACGACGTGTGCCGGCAGCGCTGGTGGGCAGGGTATTCAGCAGGACCACAAGCGGTAATGCCTCAACCCTGTGGCACCGTGTGTCGGTCAGATCCACCTGACCTTATTCCATCGAACAATGACCTGCGGGCCACTCACGGCCGTTCGGCAGCTTTTTTATACTCTGCACTCAACCTTAAGGCCGTCCGCCGTGCCTTTACCGATGGAGTGCACCATGAAACTGACCCAAATTCGTAACGCAACACTGAAGCTGGATTATGCCGGCAGCCGCTTTCTTATCGATCCTATGCTGTCAGATAAAGAGGCCTGGCCCGGTTTCCCCGGCACGGCCCGTAGCCACCTGCGTAACCCGATGGTGCCGTTACCGGTATCCGTGGCAGAGCTGCTGGATGTGGATGCGATTATTATCACCCATACTCATCAGGATCACTGGGACGAAGCGGCGCAGCAACAGATCCCCAAAGACCGGCCGATCTATACCCAGAATGACCATGATGCCGCGCTGCTTCGCGCACAGGGGTTTACCGCGGTAAGTGCGCTGTCCGATATAACCAGGATTGCCGGCATAACGATCGATAAAACGGACGGCCAGCACGGCAGCGATGACGCCTACGCTATCCCCGAGGTGGCCGAACGGCTGGGTGACGCCTGCGGGCTGGTGTTTTCACACCCGGAGGAAAAAACGCTCTACGTCGCCGGTGATACCGTCTGGGTTCCCGCTTACGCGGAGAGTCTGCATCGCCATCAGCCTGATGTGGTGGTGCTGAATATCGGCTTTGCCCATGTGGACGGGATCGGTGCGATTATCATGGGCAAGCAGGACGCGGTACGCACGCTGAAGGTACTGCCTGCCGCCATCGTCGTGGCCTCACATATGGAAGCAGTTAACCACTGCCTGCTGACCCGAGCTGAACTTCGGCACTATGCGGCTGAACAGGGCGTTGCCGATCGAGTGCTGGTGCCGGAAGACGGTGAAACGCTGATCTTCTGAAAGACCTGATACCCTCAGGCGCAGGGCAATGGCATCCGGTTGCCAGGCGATGTCGCCAGCGTGGCAGCCCGCAGTTTACAACAGTATAAGGATCTGAACGATGTCCGCTCTGCGGGTTGTAGTGATTGCCACTCACGGGTTCAGCCCGTTTCATTTTTCGGTGCCGTCAATGGTCTTTGATAAGGCTATACCGGAGCCTGGCCTGTTTCGGGTGGATATCTGTGCTGAGCAGCCAGGGCGGGTGGAATCGGACATCGGCATGTCGCTTAACGTGGCGCACGGGCTTGAGCTGCTTAACACGGCGGACATTATTATCGTACCGTTCTGGGAACATCCTGCCACTGAACCCTCACCGGAGCTGCTTGCGGCACTGCGTACGGCCTGGCAGCGTGGTGCGGAAGTGGCCGGATTATGCCTGGGGGCGTACGTCCTTGCCTATGCCGGGCTGCTGAACAACCGCCGAGCCTCCACGCACTGGGAGTATGAGCGCGATTTTGCCGGACGTTTCCCGCATATCCGTCTGGACAGCAACGCGCTCTATACCCGTGACGAACGCCTGATTACCTCGGCCGGAACGGCGGCAGGGATCGACTGCTGCCTGCATATCGTGCGTGAAAAATATGGCGCAGCGCTGGCTAACCGCGTCGCCCGCAGAATGGTCGTCCCGCCTTATCGCGAAGGCGGTCAGGCTCAGTTTATCGAGCGGGTGATACCGGAAACCACCCGTGACGTGCAGATCAACGAACTGATCGCGTTACTGCGGCGCAGCCTGGAAAAACGGCACGATATTGACTCGCTGGCCGCTGCCGTCGGCATGAGCCGACGTACGCTGACCCGGCACTTCAGCAAAGCCACCGGAATGACGATTGGGGAGTGGCTCAGTGCCGAGCGCCTGCAGCGGAGCCAGGAGCTGCTGGAAACCACCGATCACAGCATTGAACGGATCGCCTTACTGGCAGGCTATCAGTCGCCCGTATCGTTCAGGCAGAGTTTTAAAGCACATTTTAATGTCAGCCCCAGCGAGTGGCGCCGTACCTTTCGCGGGCCCGGCCACCGGATGTCGTGCGCATCAGCCTGATAGGGACGACTGCCGCCGTACCGCTTGAGTCAGCGGGCGGCTGGTCGCTCAGGGTTAAATGCAACAATGCCAGCAAAATTGCAGGCATTCATTCGCCGATCACCGGCACGTGCCCGCGCTGGTAAACCGTCAGCGCCGCCTCTTCCAGCCGGGCGAGATTGGCGTCGATCAGCGCTTTCTTTCCTTCGGTACCGCTGCGGTAGGGGCCGGCAATCAGAATTGCGTCATTGGAACCTCATAAAATGCCCTTCAGGGCCAGGTGATAAAGCAACATAATGGTTTTACCATCAACGATCTGACCGCTGTCGACGGCGGCCAGCGCCTCGACGAGGGTCAACTCCAGCACTTCGATATCTTCGCCCTCGGCTTCAATGCCGCCGCCCGCCGTTGCCCGATCGGCAGCCGCATATTCAGCGATATAGAAGTAGAGCTTTTCCGTTACCGAGCCCGGGCTCATAAAGGCTTCGAACACCTTCTGCACCTGTGAAACGCGGTATCCGGTCTCTTCCTCGGCTTCCGCCTTAATGCGGCTTTCGGGGTCCATATTGTCGAGCAGGCCCGCTGCGGTCTCAATCAGATAGCCATCGTGACCGTTGATAAACACCGGAAAACGAAACTGGCGGGTCAGGATCACCGTTTTCCGCTCGCGGTTGTAAAGCAGCACCGTCGCCCCGTTGCCGCGGTCGTAAACTTCGCGATTCTGGCGCTGCCACTCGCCGCTGCGCCGCTGAAGTTCAAAGGTATATTTTTTAAGTGAATACCAGTCGTCAGACAGGATCCTGCTGTCGACGATCCGTATTTCTGCACGTTTTGATTGCATGATAAGGCCTCTGACCGTAGAGTAACCATAATAAACAGCGTTATCGTGCATGCTCAAGAGAAATCGTGCAACATCAGGAATGATTTATGCTCACCAGTCAACGCAAACAACATATACTTGAACAATTGGCGGCCGATGGGCAGGTACTGTCGAAAGATCTGAGCGCCCGCTTTGCCGTCTCAGAGGACACCATCCGCCGGGACTTGCGCGAGCTGGCAGCAGAAGGGCACCTGCAACGCGTTCACGGTGGTGCTTTGCCCTCGTCGACGGCGGTTGCCACCTTTACGGAACGTAAGTCATTAAAAACCAGTGCAAAAAAGAGGGTGGCATTGCGAGGGGCGCAGCTGATTTCCGCCGGGCAGGTGGTGATTATTGACGGCGGCACCACCACCTCAGAGCTGATCGGCTATCTGCCGCACGACCTGCAGATTACCGTGGTCACGCACAGCCCGAGCATCGCGCTGGGGCTGATCGACCATCCACTGATTGAGGTGATTCTGATTGGAGGACGGCTCTACAAGCACTCAATCGTCACCGTGGGAAGCACCGCCATTGAAGGGATCAACGCGATTCATGCCGATATTTTCTTTATGGGCGTCACCGGTATTCATCCCGAAGCGGGCTTAACCACCGGTGATTACGAAGAAGCGTGCATCAAACGTGCATTTTCCGGCAGAGCGGCGGAAACCGTGGTGCTGCTCTCCCCGGAGAAGATCAACACCGCCTCGCCGTTTGTGATCGGCGGCCTCGGGCTGATCGACACCGTGGTGGTGGATGACGGAGTGGATGAGCAGTGGATCGGCAGCATAGAAGAGAAGGGCGTTACGGTAGTGAAAGCGTAGGGGACTCAAACCTCCTGACAGGGAAAATGGAGCTAAACATGCGAAAGATCATCATTTCCGACTACGATCCGCAATGGCCTGATTTATTTGAGGCCGAAAGCAAGCTGTTGCAGGAAACGCTTGGCGCTATCATTTTGCATGTTCATCACATTGGTAGTACGGCAGTGCCAGGCCTGGCAGCAAAACCCGTCATCGATATACTGCTGGAAGTGGCCAGCCTAAGTGAACTCGATAAACATAACGCGGCAATGGAGCACATTGGATACGCTGTGCGAGGTGAAAATGGGATCTGCGATCGCAGATATTTCACTAAAGGTGGCGAGCGGCGTAGTCACCATGTCCATGCCTTCATAATGGGCGATCTGCAAATCCTTAAACATCTAGCGTTCCGTGATTATCTCATTGCAAACAGTCAGGTAGCCAATCGCTATGCCGGGATTAAACGCGCGATAGCCTTAGCAAACCGTAATAACTGCCATCAATATAGTATGCTGAAGGCGGAGTTTATTGAAAACCACCTTAAAGAATCGGCCATGCTGGTTAAGGCACGTAAGGCGGTACTGGACAGCGGTGACTGACCTTACGACCATCTGCTCGATCTGGCCGCCAGGTTGGATGTGCTGATTGTGCCGGGCAGGGAATATTAGTTGTACTTGATCACGTACATGTACCATACTGGGACATTAACTGATGGGAGCTAACAATATGCATGCAATCAATTTTACTGATGCCCGTAAAAATTTTGCCGACACAATGCAGCGAGTCACCGATGACGCTGAGCCTGTGCGCGTCATACGCCGTGACGCACCTGACGTTGTGATAATGGATGCGGAAGAGTATGAGGCGCTTATAGAAACGGTTTATCTGTTCAGCAACCCAGCAAATGCAGCGCATATCAATGAGTCAATGAAACAGGCGGAGCGCGGCGAATTTGTCGAAGTGGAATATTAAGTTCACGAAGAATGGCGCCGATGACATTAACTACTGGCGTGATGCTGACAAAAAGAAATTCGATCGCATTCGACAGCTACTTCACAGCATCGAGGCTGATCCGTTAGCAGGTATCGGAAAACCTGAACGGTTGCGGCATCACAAAGATCCGGCGCTCTATTCTCGCCGCATCGATCAGAGCCACCGGCTAGTCTACTCAATCCAGAACGGGGAAATCATCATCTACGCAGCCCGTTATCACTACGGCGACAGATAGAAGTTCATGTTCACGAATGATGCGCAATGCACGTTCGGCGAGGCCTGGCATCAGTTGTCGGTTCCCGGGCTGGCCACGACGGCGGTTAACAAGATAAAGCGGTYCGTGTTCACAGTAGCGTTCAAGCAATCGGCGGCAGTGCCTGTCAGAGATCTCCARCCGGCTGGCTGCAAGGCGTGTTGTCAGACGCCGGTCAATCACGTCCTGAAGGATCCTKAGTCGGTTCACATCGTTCATCGAGAAAAACTCCGTTCCGTATGCCGTCATGAGTCTCATCCTTTGAAAGCAGCGATCGCTGTGGTGAGACTGTAGCGCNGAGTCGGTTCACATCGTTCATCGAGAAAAACTCCGTTCCGTATGCCGTCATGAGTCTCATCCTTTGAAAGCAGCGATCGCTGTGGTGAGACTGTAGCGCGGACATGTCTATTTGGTCAGAGGCGGACATCTGAATTTAGCTACTACATGGTTGATGCGCATAATACTAATTATGTTAAATCAAGGGATGACGTGCTCACATATTGTGTTGATTTATAATAAATTCTGATTCCAGATGCTCTCAATGCAGGTGCGTAATTTATGATATGATACCCTTCCGTGAGAAATTTATGATGAAATCAGAAGACACCCTTGACTGGTATCCGGCACAGTTGCCTCCGGTTAAAATAATCCTTGGTGAAGCCGTACTCGCCGTAGGAAAACAGGGAAGGCCTATCAATACCCGAACTTTGCTTGAATACTTGCAGGTGATGCAAGGCAAACAAAAAAGAAGAGATGATAAAGTCGCGATGAAAACTGCAATTGATGTTCTCAGGGACAATCAGCGCATTAACGGCAGATGTTAATGCGCATTACACGCCTGCGTCAGTTCTGAATGATTTCAATCGTATGAACTTTTCCATCGTCCATCAGCGGGATTCTGTCATCCGCGAGGGGGATGCCATCCAGAGTAACCTGATAGCTTACCTCGCCACGTGAAACAGTAATGTGATACAGACTGCTGCCATGCTGATAAGTCATGCTAAATGACGGCCAGCTGTCCGGCAACAGAGAGTGAACGGTAAGGGAATTACCGTAACGTTTTATCCCCAACAGCTCTTCTGTCAGCAGACGGTACGCCCAGCCTGCGGACCCGGTATACCAGCTCCACCCTGCCCGACCGGTATGCGGCGCGACGCTGTATACATCAGCACTCATGACATAGGGTTCCGCTTTATATCTTTCCACGCCTTTGGCATCCAGCGTGTGGTGTATCGGGTTGATCGCAGACCAGAGTTGCCACGCGCGCTCTGCATTCCCCATTCGGGCAAAGGCCATCACGGCCCAGATGGCTCCATGGGTATACTGCCCGCCGTTTTCCCGCACGCCCGGCAGATAACCCTGTATGTAACCGGGATTCGGTCCATGACCGTCAAATGGAGGGGAAAGCAGCTTAATTAACCCGACATCGGTATCGACCAGGTGCTTGTCCAGCGCCTGCATCGCCTTAACGGCGCGTTCAGGATCGGCTGCCCCGGAGAGAACGGACCAGCTTTGCGCGATGGCATCAATCCGGCAGTCCTGCGAGTCTTTGGATCCCAGAGGCGTGCCATCGTCAAAATAGCCACGCCGGAACCACTCGCCATCCCAGGCGGCGGCATTGAGATTTTTCTGCAGGCGCAGCGCCTCCATACGGCACAGCGACGCAACATGTTCATCCTGCCGCCGCTCAGCGAGCGCCGCGAAACGCTGTAAAATGTCGTACAGGAAGAATCCGAGCCAGACACTCTCCCCTTTACCGTCGATGCCGACCCGGTTCATCCCGTCATTCCAGTCGCCCGCACCCATAAGCGGCAAACCATGCTGGCCAAACCGTAGCCCGTGCTTAATCGCCTTAACGCAGTGCAGCCAGAGCGTCTCTTCGGTGTGGCTGATGAGCGGCGTATCGTAAACGGACTCCTCGCCTGGCTGGAGCTGGCGCCCTTCCAGCCAGGGGATGCATTGTTCCAGTATCCCGGTATTCCCGGACGTTTCGACGTAGTGACAGACCGCGAGCGGCAGCCAGAGATAATCATCCGAACAACGCGTCCTTACGCCGTTGCCGTGCGGAGGATGCCACCAGTGCTGCACATCGCCCTCAATAAACTGCCTGGAGGCGCACAACACAATCTGGTCGTGCAGTCGTTCCGGTGCGCAGTGGCTCAGCGCCAGCGTATCCTGAAGCTGATCGCGAAAACCAAACGCGCCGCCGGACTGGTAATAACCACTGCGGGCCATCAGACGACAGGCCATCGTCTGATACAGCAGCCAGCCGTTAACCAGTAAGTTAACGGTGCTATCCGGGGTGTTGACCACGATGTTATCAAGCATGCGGTGCCAGTGTTGGTGAACGGCGTTAAGCTCCCGGCGAGCGTTATCCTCATCCAGATAGCGGGCGAGCACCGTCTGCGCCTGGGCAGAATTTTCCTCGCTGCCGAGTATAAAAATAAAGGTCTTTTGATCGCCATCAATCAGGGTAGTGACAGACTGGATTGCGCCGCACGGATCGAGACCGGCGCCCACGTTACCTGACAGCCTGCGTAGCTTCATAGCGGCCGGGTTTTGCAGAGAGCCGTTGCGGCCAATAAACTCGCGGCGGTCGGCCGTAAAGGAACATTGGGGATCGTTGACGGCAAAAAATGCGGTGCGCCCTTCGCCGTTAGCGCCGTAAAAGTTACTGGCCATCACGCTGCTACCACCCGGCACGCTTACCGCATGCGTCACAATGTGGGGGGCTGAACGCGTGCGCGATTCGCCAAGCGTCCACTCCACGTACCCTGTGACCGATAGCTGCCGCGCACGGCCCGAATTATTACTGAGCGTCAGAATCGCCAGCTTAAGCGGGGCATGTTCGGCGACCAGTACCGTCAGCTCACTGTCTATCCCGCTCTCGCGGTGGGCGAATACGCTGTAGCCAAAGCCATGGCGGGTCAGATAATCGCCGTGCCCGCGTACGGGTAACGCAGTGGGCGACCAGCACTCGCCGCTTTCTTCATCACGAATATAAAAAGCTTCACCGCTGCGGTCGCTTACCGGATCGTTTTCCCAGGGCGTCAGGCGGTATTCATGGGCGTTCTCGCACCAGCTGTAGGCCTGTCCTGCTTCAGATATCACGCTTCCAAAACAGGCGTTTGCCAGCACGTTTGCCCAGGGAGCAGGCGTCGGCTGGTTTTCCTTCAGGACAATCTGATACTCCCGACCATCTTCAGAAAATCCGCCATGACCGTTGAAATGTCGCAGCCTGTCGGTCTCTGGCGTCCAGTCCGTGTGTTGATTACTCCCTGCCGCGCTGCCCGGCACAAAAGGCCTGAGCGTTTTTTTCGACGAGTGGATCCGCTGGTTAAGCTGCTCGTTAAGACCGCCGGCACGATCGTCGAGATACAGACAGGCCACACTCATTAACAATTGCTTATCATCGGCAGACAGATGCTCGCCGTTACGCACAAAAATCCCGCCCGATTTATCCAGCATGCTGGCTTCTGAACCGGCATAGATTAGATCCATAATCTGCGTCTGCAACACCTGCTGGTAGCCGCCGGGGCTGTTATTGAGGATAACAAGATCCACCTCCAGCCCTTTCAGCCGCCAGTAGCGATGCGCCTGAATCAGCGTGGTGACGGAGGCCATACTCTCCTCACTGGCGGCGCTGAGCAGCACAATCGGCAGATCGCCTGAAATAGCCCAGCCCCACAGCGCGGACTGACCGCGCCTGTTCCGGCTGATGACCTCGCCGTCGGCGCGTAATTCCTGGCTGGGATAAAGCACCGCGCTGGCGAGACGGTTAAACAGCGTGGCGTCATCTTCGCTGGCGTTCATCTGCCGTAACACCACCAGACTGTGCGACCAGGCCAGCTCAAAGACGCGCTCGGCAATCGGGTAATCGCGGTATTTTTCCAGCAACGCCAGGCTGTGCTGACGGCTCTCGCTGATGCCATAAATGATATCAATCGTTACCGGCACTCCTGGCAGGAGCGTCACGGTGTGGCGTATTGCCAGGATGGGATCCAGCACCGCACCCGACGTATTGCTGAGCGGCCCGTTTTCATGGGCAGCAGCGGCATCAGCCGGACTTCTGCCCCTGCCGATAAACTTAGCCCGGTCGGTTTCAAACGAGGCGCCTGCGCCGTTATCGCCATGTACGACCATCATGTGAAACAGGTACGGACTCGGTTCATCCGGCGAACGCGGACGCCGGTGGCACAGAATAGCGTCCCGGCCTGGGTCAATCTCAGTTTCGATAAATAAATTGCTGAACGCCGGGTGTGCCAGATCGCTGGCCTCTGGGGCCATCACTACTTCGGCGTACGTCGTCAGTTCAAGCGTTCGCGGCAGTCGCCCACGGTGTACCAGGGTAATCCGCCGCAGCTCTATGTCATCTTCCGGAGAGACCACAACCTGCGTTCTGATGCTCAAAGTGCCGAAGGTGCGCCTGAATTCAGCGCACGCGTCGGTGAATATCATCTCATCGTTGCCGTCAGCGTGTCCGCCCACGGGGTGCCAGGTGTTGCTCCAGAGCTCATCCGTATGCGGGTCGCGAATATAGCAGAACGATCCCCAGCAATCTCGGGTTGCATCGCTGCGCCAGCGGGTAAGGGAAATCGAGTTCCAGCGGCTATATCCGCCGCCGCCCGGCGTCATCATCAGGTGGTAGTGTCCGTTGGATAGCAACTGTACCTCGGGCGTCGGGCTGTCCGCACGGGTGAAGGTTCGCGGTTCATAGCGCACCGGTTTCACCCTCCCCTCGTGGGATTCAAAATGACGGCGGGGACTGTAGAGATCGACCACATCCGGTACGCGCTCCTGGAGCAGCAGATTTGCCGACATAAAGGCAGGGCTCGCCATAAATCGCGCGGTCATCGGAGCGTCCAGCAGAAGATGCGCCAGCGCCTGGAATCCCATGCCCTGATGATGTGCCATCCACGATTGCACCACGGCGTACAGTTGCCCGGTAGCAAGCCGGGATGGCGTGTAGTCCAGCGCTTCATAAAACCCATATTCGCCGCGCGCACCGCTCTGCTCCAGCCTGAGCAAGTTTTCGCAGGCCTTCTGCGGGGATACCAGCAGCGCCAGTAGCGTAGCGTACGGCGCGACGACCATATCGTCGGCAAGCCCCCGACGCAGACCCAGACCGGGTACGCCAAATGCCTGATACTGATAATTGTGTTGAACATCAAAGGCATGATAGCCGGACTCAGAGACGCCCCACGGCACGCCGCGCTCCTTGCCCCAGTGGATCTGGCGCATCACCGCGGATTTGCTCATCTTATCAAGCAGACTGCCGTGCCAGGCCGGCATCACCAGATTCGGCATCAGATATTCGAACATCGAGCCGCTCCAGGACATCAGCGCGGTTTCATTATCGATGGTGGTGAACAGCCTTCCGAGCGCGTACCAGCTTTTCATCGGTAGCTGATTCGTAGCGATGGCGACAAAGCTGGTCAGCCGGATTTCAGAGGGCAGAAGGTCATAGTGGCTTTTGTCGGCAGTATTCGTGTCACGGTTAAACCCGACGCTGAGCAGGCTGGTCGCTTCGCTGTAAAGAAACGCAAAATCCATACGCGCATGGTCGCTCAGCCGCTGTTCAAGCTCGCTAATCATATCCAGCCGCAGGCGGGCGTAGGTAATAACCGATGCCGGTGGCGTTCCTTCACCTGCACAGGTCGCGCCAGCCAGCCAGCTCAGCGTCGGCAGCGTCTTGCCGCAGTACGCCGGGGGTAACCAGCCGAGCAGATGCGACCATTCGTGGCAAAGTTCGACCAGCTGTTGCTCCAGATGCGCGGTCCAACGCACCACAAGATGACCTTCCTGCTGACACGCGCTGGTGAGATGGTTGCACCGCGCGCGCATAATTTTAAGTTCGCCATACAGTTGCCCCAGAGGCAGCGCCGCCGCGCTGACGCACTGACTGCGCAGCAGTTTCAGCGCACCGGGGGCACCCGGCCCCCAGTGTTTTTCCAGAAGGGAAAGCGTATCGTCCAGGCCGGCTAATATCCTTTCGCCGTTCAAAACCGGCTGATTACGCATGCCTGACACCCCTTCACGTAGCGTCAGCAGATGTCCGGCCATGTTGCCGCTGTCAACGCTTGAGACGTAGCGCGGGCTGAGCGGCGCAAGCGTACGGGTGTCATACCAGTTATATAAATGACCGCGGAAGTGTTCCATCTTATCCAGCGTGTCCAGGGTCAGCATGATGCGCTGCAGCACGCCGCCGCCGTGCAGATAGCCAAAGTCCCAGGCCGTCAGGTTAGCCAGCAGAGAGAGGCCAATGTTGGTGGGTGACGTACGATGCGCGACCGCAGGCTGGGGGATTTCCTGATAATTGTCAGGGGGGAGCCAGTTCTCTTTCGCCGTGGCAAACGTTTCAAAGAAGGCCCAGATTTCCCGACTTGTCTGCCGCAGCAGCTGTTTCTGTTGCTGATTCGGCAAATAGGCCTTACGGACAGCCGGGTGGCTCAGCCAGCTCATCAGAAGGGGTGTCAGGCACCACGTGACGCCGATGGCTATCGCGATGGTCAGCAGCAGCGGTGCAAAAACAGACGTCAGAGCCGTAAGCGCCAGACCGCAGGCGACGTTCAACCACATAGCCCGACAGAAGCCCAATGCAGAGACGTTATTCTGGCCGCTATCCGGACTATGGCTTACCCACTGGGTGAGATTGCGCTGGCTTACGGCAAGACGCCAGAGCGTAACGACGATCGCATATATCGAGTAACCGGCTTCGTGCGGCATTATCACAACGGTCAGCCCGATACGGGAAACGCGCTTCAGCGCTCCGGCTGCGACCAGCGTCAGATGTTGCCTGAAAGGACGGCGAAGCGGTTTATGCAAGAGATCCCAGACGATGCTTAACGCCGCAGGCAGCAGCAATATCAGCATCAGCACGCCAAGCCAGTACTGCGGATTGGGGAGCCACAGCAGCGTGCTAAACAGCAACAGCAGGAATGAAGGGGCCACCAGGCTGCGTCGCAGATTATCAAACAACTTCCAGCGGGAAAGCGCGGAGAGCGGGTTTTTATCCCGGGTTCCGTCCGCTTTTCTTACCCAAAGCCTGAGCCAGTTGAGTAATTGCCAGTCTCCACGGATCCAGCGCGTACGGCGTGCGACGTCGGAGAGATAATCATTCGGATATTGTTCGTAGAGTAAGACTTCGCTCAACAGACCGGAGCGAGCGTAGCAACCTTCCAGCAGATCGTGGCTGAGAACGAGATTTTCCGGGCAGGCGTTGGCGGTAGACTGGACAAAAATATCAACATCATAAATCCCTTTGCCAACGAACGATCCCTCGCCGAAGAGGTCCTGATAGATATCGGAAGACATCATCGAGTAGGGATTATTACCCGGCACACTGCTGCGCAGGGCGGCGTAGCGTCCTTGTCCGTTTCGGGGCATCTCCTCCGCCAGGCCGGGCTGTAAAATCCCGTACCCTTTAATGACTCTCTGGCGCGTCGGATCGTATTCTGGTTTGTTCAGCGGGTGCGCCATCGTGGCCACCAGTTTATGCGCGGTGTCGCGTGGCAGGAGCGTATCGCTGTCCAGCGTGATCACGTATTTAATCTGTCCGGGTAGCATGTGCGGGGGCAAGCCTGCAGCGCTTGAAAACTGTGCCCCCGGCTGGCGTAACCAGCTGTTCAGCAGCGCCAGCTTGCCCCGCTTGCGTTCATACCCCATCCATATTCCTTGTGTATCGTTCCATTCGGGCTGGCGGTGCAGTAAATAAAAGCGAGGCCGGCTGCCGGGGTAGCGCCGGTTAAGCTTTTGCGTCTCTGCAATTGCCTGGCTTAACAGGGCGCTGTTTTCACGGGTATTTTCGGTTAATGAATCAGCAAAATCGGTGAGAAGCGCGAAGCAGAGATGGTCATCCTGGTTACCCAGGCAGCACACTTCGAGACGGGTGAGAAGCTTGCTGAGGCCTTCATGGCTTGTCAGCATGCAGGGGATCGCCACCATGGTGGCATACTCAACAGGAATGCCGTCTGAAAAGTCCATCCGCGGCAGAGGGCTGGGGATGCGAAAACGCGTGGTTGCTTCGCTGAGCATATCGCTCACCAGCTGGCTGACAGCAACAATAAGAGGAAACGCCAGCGGTATCAGCAGCCAGGAGATCGCCTGCTGCGCCGTCTCATACAATACGGCGGCCGTAACGGCCGTGATTAAAAGGCTTATGCTGCCGAGCCATGACAGCAGGGGCAGTTTGTTTAAACTCTGTCGCAGCCGTTTGATACCCGACCTCTCAGCCGACAGTAACTCTTCGAGCTGCGCGCGCCCCTCTCCGAGCAGAAAATAACCAACGTGTCGGTGCGCAGTGTCTGCGGCCATTTCACCAGACAGTGACAGCACGCGGTTTGCGACTTCCGGTTCACTGAAACGACTCTCTCTGGCCAGCGTCTCGATCACGTGGCGGTAATGGTCCCGGGTATCGAAGTGCATACGGGAATAGATACCCGCAGGATCACGACGTAACGTCTGCTCCACTACGCTGATGCTCTCGGCGAACTCCGCCCAGTTTGTTTCACTCAGCAAGCGCAAACCGGCAATGCTGTTGCTGACGGAGAGCTGGCTGGCAGCAAGCTGCTGATTGAAACGGTGAATGAGCGCCTCAGTCGTCACTCCCTGCTCTGCAAGACGCTGTTCAACCCAGCTGAGAGGAAGCGCCAGCGCGTTGCCATGTCCCTGCAGGCGGCGAACCAGTTCTGCGACAAAAGCGCTACTCAGCGGAGGATGAGAACGCGCCATGTCGGCGATAACCATGATTACGTCGGCGGGGGTATGCTCAGCACATTCAAAAATTCGCGTTACCCACGTATCCGCAAGGCTGCGTTCCTGCTGTGCCTGAGCCACCTCGCAACTCACCCGGCGCAGGTTTTCAATCAGCGCCAGACGCAGCATGCCCGGCAGAGCCCAGACTTCCCCCAACGTCAGCGGCGTTAGCTGTTGATAGGCGGTGAGATAGCTGGTCAGACTGGCGGTATCCCAGCGCCCGTCGCCATGGGCGATGGCCTCTGAGGCGATATCATAAATTCGCGGACATTGATGAGGAATGGCCAGTGCCGGAAGACCTTTACCGAAGCTTTTCGGCAGGTGCTGGCGAACCATGCGGATCTGCTCTTCAATCAGGTAGTAGTTGTCCAGCAGCCACTCGCCTGCGGGCATGATACTGGTTTTTTTACCGGCGTTGAGTGCGTAACAGCTTTGTGTAATCACCGCCTCATTATCACTGAGTCGCTTAAGCAGGTAGTACGGTAGTTTGTCGCGGGACAACTTATGCGTCCGAGCCAGCTTTTGGCCGAAACGCTCCAGCTGGGGCGTTGAAAATAGCTCCGATCGTAAGCCATTTTCAGCTCCCGTATCGTTTGCCGGGAACGGCACGCGTTCGCCATCTTCGGGCAGAATGCGAGCGCGCTTAAACCACGCTACAGGTTTCATTTTCATCGGGTTGCTCTGATTCGACGTTAACGTGCAGGAGCAGTTGCGAAATCAGTTCAGAAATGTTCTCTCAGGATGGGCGTAAGGCATCAGGGACTGAACAGCTGCTGGTATTTTGTTCAGTATAGAACATTGGTTATGAAGCCAGTACGGCGATGTACCGAGACGTCCAGCGCGGAGACAGCTTCGTCGCAAATCACCAGCCGCGTGCAGACGATCGGCCCCGTGCAATACCGACGCGCTACTAGTTACAACATTCTAATCGCATAATTAACCCCACGCGGAACACTCACCACCTGAAGTTAACCTTCATTTACAACGTACGGTTCGGCTTAAAACAAGCTTAAGCAGTTCTTGATGCCTGTTTTAAGCCGGTGCTGAACAAAGGGAAGAGATCAGTATAAATAATTGCTTGCACAGGATTTTTTTCACATCACCATAAAAAAATATTTATCCTACTTATTATCGACTAATATTTTACAAAGAGAGCGAAGAGCTTCTTCCTGTTCAACTATATTTTCTGGTTTATAGTATCTGTTGATAAGTCCCTCGTCCTGCTGGCAATCGTAAACATTGATATCCAGCCATCCTTGTGACCAGAAATCCAAAGTCCCTATAAGATTATTTCCTGAGAATTCAACGCGCTCTAAAGAACCAAAGTCTCCATTAGGGTATGAGCTGTAAGTTAAAATATAGCTTCCCAACTTTGGTGCAATGTCAGATTTAAAGTGAGATATGTTCATTTCAACCAACCCCTTATTCTCTCCTTGAATGAAGCTAAAAGATCCTGCTTAACGACTCAGCCAGGATGTAAACCATCTTAGTGCCCCGCGTTTCTCAGACACAGCATCAGGGGGATCGCTCACGGATGCTTTCGCATCCTGTCCACAGTCTTCCTGCTCCCGGGGTACAGGCATCACCTGCTCCTGGGGTACAGGCATTAGCACTCTGCGAATACCGCTATGATCCGGACCGCTCACCAGTCCAGCGCTCTCCATCCGTTCTATTAGCCGCGATGCCTGGTGGTAACCAATTCGTAGCGCGCGCTGTAGTTGAGAAATCGACGCTTTCCTGGTCACGCTCACCACGCGAATGGCCTCGTCGTACACGGGTCCGAAATCATTAACGTCATCCTGGACAGGTAGTCTCTCAGGGTCGGAGGTGATCCCATCAAGATACTTGAGCGGGTAACGATCTTTCCAGAACTGCACCAAAGTATGGATGTCCTGCGTAGAAGGGCTGACACACTGTAACCGCAGCGCCTCAGATGTGTTGGGGCAAACAAAGAGCATATCTCCCTCACCTGTTAGCATCTCAGCCCCATCGCGGTGGATGATCGTTCTTGAATCCGCTTTACCAGCCGTGGTGAGAGCGATACGGGAAGGAATTGCCGCTTTAATGCGGCTGGACAGCACATCAATTGAGGGGCGCTGGGTGGAAAGAATCAGATGTATACCAGCAACATGCGCCTGCTGTGCCAGGCGAAGCACCGTTTCCTCCAGCGGATTGCCAGCCGATAGCATCAGGTCGGCCACATCGTCGACTACCACCACGATAAACGGAAGCGTGGTCAGACAAGATGCTGAGGCGTCCTCTCCTGTCAGGAAAGGGTCCGCTAAAGGCGTGCCCATGCGCTCAGCGCGTTCCACCCTGTCGTTGTAAGTAGAAAGGCTATTTGCGCCCAGAGCAGACATCAGCCTGAAGCGACGTTCCATTTCAACGCCCGTCCAGCGCAAAGCATTTAAGGCTTGCTGTTTGTCCTCAATTACATCAGTCAGCAAATGCGGTAACTCCGCATATCCGACAAATGTCACTGGCCGCGGAGCGATAAGAATAAAGCGAACTGTTTCTGGTGCGGCACGGGATAAAAGGCACAACAGGAATGCATTCAACAGAATCGATTTTCCCGAGCCGGTCATGCCCCCAATCAGCAGATGAGACACTGCCTGTAAATCAATCACCACCGGCTCACCGGAGAGGCTCACCCCAGGGACGATGGCCAATGGCGATACCGGATCCGCCGCAGCCAGATAGTTTAACGCGGTGCTTAACGCCACGGTCTGACGAAGGGTATTTTGGATCAGGATGCCGACATATGGCGTTCCGGAGAGGTGCTCAATGACATCAACTGAGGCTACGCAAAGCCTGCGTGCCAGGTCGTTTTTTAGTGCGCAAAATCGTCTGGCCGTGACGCCGGGGCCGGGGAGTACCTCAAGTAATGTGAACACAGGGCCGGTTTTGACGGCCATTATCTCAGCTTGTACCCCGAACTCTTCCAGAGTGTTGGCTACGTTCCTTGCCGCTTCACGTTCGGCACAGGTCATAGCTGTAGCCAGCAGTGGATCAAAATTAACGTTGTTATTCATTATGTAATACCAGTTCATCTATTAAAGGCTATTTTAGTTACAACACACAGTGATTTAATTAAACTAACCCGGGCCTTCGGCCCGCTCAGCAATCCACTCACCTTCTGAACTTAACCTTCACTTACAAGGTACAATTCGGCTTAAAACAGGCTTGAGCAGTTCTTAAGGCCTGTTCTTTTGACTAACCACTCCGTGCGTCGATAACTCTCTTGCTCTGCTGTTTTGGCCTGTTCATTCAATACATACCCCCAAATGAAATCCTTTATTCCCCCCGCCGATTGCCGTAAAAAGAGAGATTCACTTAGGATATCGCTTAGTTTCGGAGCTTACCATCGCCAGCGCTGACCGCCTCACTTCGCTAATCACCGTCAAACGGCTCGCGGCCCTGACCGCCGCCGCGCTGCTGTTAACCAACTGCTCCTCCACCCCGCCGCGTTCGCTGGTGACGCCGCCGCCGACGGTGGTGGTTAAGCCTCCGCTGCCAGTCACCCCCGCGCCGATGCAGGGTCCGCTGCGCGGCGTATGGCTGGCGACCGTCTCGCGGCTGGACTGGCCGCCGATCGCCTCGGTTAACGCCCGCCCTGAGCAGCGCATTCGCCTGCAACAGCAGGCGCTCATCGCTAAGCTGGATAAGCTGAAGGGGCTGGGGATTAACGCGGTATTCTTTCAGGTTAAGCCCGACGGCACCGCGCTGTGGCCATCTGAGATCCTGCCATGGTCCGATATGCTGACCGGGCAGATCGGCGAGGATCCGGGCTACGATCCGTTGCAGTTTATGCTGGATGAGGCGCACAGGCGCGGGATGAAGGTGCATGCCTGGTTTAATCCGTACCGGGTGTCGACCAACGTAAGGCCTTCCACCACCGCTGAACTCAACCGCACCCTGTCGCAGCAGCCGGCCAGCGTGTTTGTGCTGCACCGCGACTGGATCCGTATCTCCGGCGAGCGCTACGTGCTGGACCCGGGCATTCCGGAGGCGCGTGACTGGATCACCAGCATCGTGGCGGAAGTGGTTTCCCGCTATAACGTCGACGGCGTGCAGTTTGACGACTACTTCTACGCCGACTCTCCGGGTTCGATGCTCAACGACAGCCAGACCTTCAGCCGCTACGGTCAGGGGTTTGCCAGCAAGGCGGACTGGCGTCGGCACAATACTCAGCAGCTGATCGAACAGGTGTCGCGTACCATTAAGCAGCTGAAGCCGGGTGTCGAGTTTGGCGTCAGCCCGGCCGGGGTGTGGCGCAACCTGTCGCACGATGCTGCCGGCTCCGATACGCGCGGCGCGGCCGCCTATGATGAATCCTTCGCCGACACCCGCCGCTGGGTACAGAGCGGGCTGCTCGACTATATCGCTCCGCAGATTTACTGGCCGTTCTCCCGTAAGGCCGCCAGCTACGGCGTGCTGGCCAACTGGTGGGCCGAAGTGGTGAAACCGACCCGTACCCGCCTCTATATCGGCGTGGCGCTGTACAAGGTCGGTGAAGCCTCAAAGGTAGAGCCAGACTGGACCCTCGGCAACGGCGTACCGGAGCTAAAAAAACAGCTGGATATGAACGAGTCGCAGCCGCAGATCGACGGCACCATCCTGTTCCGCGAGAACTACCTGAACCTGCCACAGACGCAGAGCGCGGTTAACTACCTCAGAGACCGCTGGGGAAGTGGAAAATAACAGAGCGTCTTCACGTTATTCATGGTTAAAGCGTTGTCGATGCTGGCTGGGCGTCACACCCATTATTTTGCGGAAGACCTTGCGGAAGGCAGAAGCGTCGGTATATCCCACTTCCCATGCAATCACATCGACAGCCTGCCCTGTGAGCTCCAGCGCGTCTCGCGCTTTCATTATCCGCACCTGTTGCAGATAATCCGTCGGCCTTAATCCCGTAGCTTTCTGGAAATGGCGGAGAAAGGTCCGTGGTGACAGTGATACCCGTTCTGCCATCTTTTCAATACTGTGCTGCTCGGAATAGCGGGCATGCAGGTCATGCTGAACAAGTAAAATTTTGCTGTCACCATGCTCGAAATTAGGGATAAAGACACTATAGGGACTTTGTTCACGCCTTGGAGGATCGACCAGCAAAAATCGGGCGGTGGCAAGCATTGTGCCCGTTCCTGATATTTTCTCGATCAACGTCAGCCCCAGATCTATCCAGGCCAGGATCCCGCCAGCGGTAATGATATCGCCATCGTCGATGACCATTTTTTCCGCTACCACGTCAATCGCTGGAAAACGGTCAGATAACGCCTGCGCGAAAGCCCAGTGCGTTGTTGCGCGGCGGTGGTTAATCAACCCGGTTTCGGCCAGAACAAACGCACCGGCACAAACCGAACACAGCGTGACACCCTTGTTATAGAGTGTATTCATCCAGTCAGCGGGCACCTTCATTGAGGTCATCAGTGCTGGCATCACCAGGCTTGGCGGCGCAATCAGATAGCTCATACGATGGGGTTCATCCGGATGGCTGTCCCAGACACATTCCACGGTATTTGCGCCTTCATTGACCTTCCAGTGTGAAACCCGTATCGCCCGCTTGCGCTCCTCTCCGGAAATGCTCATAGCCCAGTCAGCGGCGATCCTGAACATATCGGTCAGGCCGTAAACGGCGGCGAGTTGGCAGTCCCGGTAAATCAACACACCGATTTCAGCTATAACCGTGCTTTTAACAGAACTGAGATTTGTCATTTTCAACGCTTATAATGTCATATATGACAAGTGTAACGCCTTGCGTATTGTCTGACAATCATGTTCAACAAGTCATCACCGCGATGGCCTGAAAACTGTAAAGGAGCGCATATGTCAGGCGCAGAAATTGAAAAGTTAAAAATTTCGAGGCGTAACCTTTTAATCCTCGGCGGCACACTGTCGGCAGGTATTGGGCTCTCTCACTCATCCTTCGCCCAGGGCATAACATTATTATCATCACCTTCAGGAGATATCCCTATGAGCAACGGCATCATTACTACCAAAGATGGCACCCGAATTTTCTACAAAGACTGGGGCCCGAAGAGTGCACAGCCTGTCGTCTTTCACCATGGCTGGCCGTTAAGCGCTGATGACTGGGACAACCAGATGTTGTTCTTCCTATCTGAAGGTTTTCGCGTAATCGCCCACGACCGCCGTGGCCACGGACGTTCCGATCAAACCGATGCAGGTAATGATATGACCACCTACGCAGCAGACGTGGCCGAACTTGCCAGGACGCTGAATCTGAAGAACGCCATTCATATCGGCCACTCTACCGGCGGCGGCGAAGTGGCGCGTTATGTCGCACATGCTGAAAAAGGCCGGGTCGCAAAAGCGGTTTTGATCGGTGCTGTCCCCCCAATCATGTTGAAAACAGCCGCCAATCCGCAAGGTTTACCGTTAACGGTATTTGACGGGTTCCGCTCTGCTCTGGTCGCAAACCGTGCGCAATTCTATATGGACGTGCCGGCAGGCCCATTTTATGGTTTTAACCGCCCTGGCGCGAAAGTCAGCCAGGGATTGATCAACAACTGGTGGCGACAGGGAATGGCTGGCGGGGCTAAAGCGCAATATGACTGTATTGCCGCGTTCTCAGAAACTGATTTTACTGAGGACCTGAAAGCCATCACCGTTCCGGTATTAGTTATGCATGGCGAGGATGACCAGATAGTGCCGATTGATGACTCCGCACATAAGTCAGTCAAACTGTTGAAACATGGCACCCTGAAAACCTACCCCGGTCTGCCGCATGGTATGTGCTCGACTAACCCTGAAATAATTAACCCTGATTTGCTGGCTTTCGCCAGGCGTTAAACATTGCAACACCGGAGGATTAGCGGCAATCACCTGATTCTTTAGGCTGTCTGTTTATCAGGCCACCCGCAACCGTTTCTGCCAAACCCGCCCTCATTTACCCGCAGTTATGTTATTCATGGCTGCGGATATTTCATAAAGTATTCAGCCACTCCGTTAAGCTGGTTGTTAACGGGCAGCCCCCCTGAAGGGCTTGCCGCGCGCCCATTTCTGCCGTTATGCCGCCATCAAAAAGGATCACGCCATCATGAAAGTGCAAAAAATCGAACAACCCGCCGCTATCCCCGCGCTGGATCCGCAGGGCAGCATTGCCGGACTGCCCGGCTCACCGGAAATTAAGCTGTTCGGGCTGGAGAAAACCATTCCCGGCACCAGCGGCATTGATACCGGTATTTTCGAGTGCGGGCCGGGCAGCTATCGCCGTGGGGTTAAGCAGGCGGAAGTGATGCACTTTCTGTTCGGCAGCGGATCGTTCACCCCGGACGGGGAAGAGACGCTGACTTATAAAGCCGGTGACACCTTTTTCTTTGAGGCCAACACCGAAGGCACCTGGGTGATGGAAACGCAGATGCGCAAGCTGTACGTGATATTTGACGTGAAATAAGCGCGGGGCTGGCTGTTCCGGGGGTGAAGCAGCGGCCCCCGGGGTTCATACTCCTCTGTCCGCTCACCATTTACAGACCACCGCTACCCGCAACGCCCGGACGCTGCATATCCGACCCACCCTGTGCCACGCCCTTCCGTCAGGTCTTTCTTTCGGGTTTTCCTTGCTTAATCGCCCGGGCACTTCTGGCCTGGTCCGCTGAGATCTCCATCAGCCGTCGGAAATTCGGGCATTCAAAATGGCTGGGCGCACCGCAGTCCGCCACGTGGCGCAGAGTGTCGCGCAGCGCCGTCAGCTCAAGAATCTGATTATCCAGCTCGTCGGCGCGGGCGTGCAGCTTATCCCGCGGCAGTTCGCTCACCCCACCGCGGCCAAACAGGCCGCCGATCTCCTGTAGCGAAAATCCCGCCGTTTGCCCCATCGCAATCAGCCGCAGCTGTAACAGTACCTCGGGCGCGTACTGCCGCCGCAGGCCGTGGCGCGCTACCGCGTGAATCAGACCGCTTTTCTCATAGTAACGCAGCGCGGAGGGGCTCATCCCGGACTGCGCCGCCACCTCGGCAATATCGAGTAATTTCATACTTGACCTCAAGTCGACTTCAATTCGTAGACTAACGTGACACCCCGCCTTTAACAAGAGAATGTCCCTATGACTCAGATCACACCTTCCGCCCCACCGCTAGCCTCTGCGCGACTCACTACCGCGCTGGTGCTGGCGATGCTGCTGGCGTCGCTCGGCACCAGCATCGCCAATATCGCCCTGCCGGTGCTGGGGACGGCGTTTGCCGCCCCGTTCTCTGCGGTACAGAGGGTGGTGGTGGCCTACCTGGCGGGATTAACCGTCGCCGCGGTGTATGCCGGGCGGCTCGGCGATCGCTTCGGGCTGCGGCCTATGCTGGCCACCGGGCTGCTGCTGTTCGCGGCGGCGTCTCTGCTCTGTAGCCTTGCCAGCCAGCTGTCGCTGCTGGTGCTGGCGCGGCTGCTGCAGGGCATCGGGGCCGCCTTTATGATGACGTTGTCGATGGCGCTGATGCGCCAGACCAGCACGGCCGGGCGGCTCGGCCGCAGCATGGGGCTGATGGGCAGCGTCTCCGCGCTGGGAACGGCGCTCGGCCCGGCGCTCGGCGGTCTGCTGCTGCCGCTGACCGGCTGGCGCGGGCTGTTCTGGATGCCGCTGCCGCTGGCGATCGTCGCGCTGCTGCTGCTGGTCGCCCTGCCGGATCAACCGCCGGCGGGTCGAAGCGCATCGCCCCGCCTGCGTCAGGTGCTGAACCGCGTCATGTTCAACACCCTGGCGGTGAATCTGCTGGTGGCGGCGGTAATGATGACCACGCTGGTGGTCGGCCCGTTTTATCTGAGCCAGGGGCTGCGGCTGGCGGACGGCCAGGCGGGGATAGTAATGGCGGCCGGGCCGTTGATCGGCATGTGCTGCGGCGTGCCCGCCGGGCGCCTGGTCGATCGGTTCGGTCACCGCTACACGCAACGGCTCGGGCTGACGCTGATGGCCTGCGGGACCCTGCTGCTGGCGTTCACCGGCGCGGCCGGCGGGGTGGCCGGCTATCTGCTGGCGATCATGATCCTTACGCCGGGCTATCAGCTGTGCCAGGTGGCTAACAACAGCGCGGTGCTGGCCGAGGTGCCCGACAACCAGCGCGGCACGGTCTCGGGGCTGCTTAACCTGTCGCGCAACCTCGGGCTGATCGCCGGCGCATCGCTGCCCGGCGCGCTGTTTGCCTGGGCCACCGGCTCGGCCGTGCTGGCGACGGCCGGTGCGGAACCTGTCGTCGTCGGAATGCGGCTGACCTTTCTGACGGTCGGCGTGATGCTGACCCTCACACTGCTGTCCACCCTGCGCAAAGCAGCAGGCCGGCAGACCATACAGAAATGAGTCATATAGCGGTCATTAAGTGGGTTAATGACCTATAGGTGAATCAAAAAGGTGCCTTTTCGCTCTTACTATTGTGCTCTGAATGCTCTCCGCCCGCCTGCATGACCCCGCGCAGCAGCAACAGCAGCCAGCCCAGCGCCGGATCCTTATCGTGCCGTTTATGCCACAGCAGCGACAGGTCGATCGCCGGGGTGGTCAGCGGCACCGCGCTGCGGCTCAGCCCGTAACGGGCGCTCCATTCGGCGGCCAGCCCTGCCGGTACCGTGGCCAGCGCCGGAATACGCGACAGCAGCGGCGGCAGTGAGGAGAAGTGCGGCGTCACGTAGCGCACCCGCCGCTGTGCGCCCTGCTCTGCCAGCCGCTGGTCAATGGCGCTGTGGCTCGCTCCACGGTAGGAGACCAGCAGGTGATCGTTATCCACATAGGCCTGCAGCGTTAACGGCGCGGACAGCGCCAGCTGCGCCGGATGCCAGAGCGTGCAGAAGTCCATGCTGTGCACCTGCTCACGGATTAATCCGGCGTCGGTCTCCCCCGCGACGGTGATCGCCACGTCAACCCGATCCTGCTGCACCAGCGCACCATCCTGAAACGGATCGCTGGCCGTAATCTGCAGGGTCACGCCCGGCGCGTCGCGGGCGACGACCGCCAGCAGATCGGGCATCAGCCAGCGTTCGACCCAGTCGCTCATGCCCAGCCGGAAGGTGTGGCGGGCGGTGGCCGGGGTAAATGAGGGCGGCTGAAACAGCACCTGCTGCAGGTGCTCCATCAGCGGAGCCAGTTCGGCCACCAGCGATTCGGCACGCGGCGTCGGCAGCATGCCGCTGGCACCGCGCACAAACAGCGGATCCTGAAACATCTCCCGCAGCCGCGCCAGTGCCCCGCTTACCGCCGGCTGGCCGAGATGCAGCTTCTCAGCCGCGCGCGACACGCTGCCTTCGCGGTGCAATACCAGCAGCACGGTCAGTAAATTCATATCGATACGGCTAAAATCATTTTCTCTGATAGTCATGATTATTTTAATCAATTTGAATGATGTTATGCCGTTCAGGATACTGCCGCTTATCGGGTAAGAACACTGTTTAATGAGGCTATGATGAAAACACTACTGATGCTGGTTGTCGCACTGACCTTCTCCACGCCGCTGCTGGCCGCGCAGGCTGCCAGCGAGCCGGACCAGCAGGCACCGGGCTACTACCGCATGACGCTGGGCAAACTGCGCATTACCGCCGTCTCTGACGGCACGGTCACCATTCCGCTCGACAAACTGCTGACGCATATCTCCCCGCAGGCGCTGCGTAAGGCGATGGCGGCCGACGCGATGACGCCGCAGGCGGAAACCTCGATCAACGCATTTGTTGTCGACAACGGCCAGCAGCGGATTCTGGTGGATGCCGGGGCCGGCGACCTGTTCGGGCATAACGGCGGCCACCTGCTGGAGAACCTGGCGGCGGCGGGCTACCCGGCGGAGAGCATCAGCGCGGTGCTGCTGACCCATATTCACGCCGATCACTCCGGCGGCGTCTCCCGCGGTGGCAAACCGGCCTTCCCTAACGCGCAGATTTTTGTTGAGCAGCGCGATGTGGATTTCTGGCTTAACCCGGCCAACGTCAGCCGCGTTGAGGCCAGCCAGGCACACACCTTTGCCGAGTCCGAACGGACGCTGCGTCCGGTGATTGCCGCCGGCCAGTTGCACAGCTTCCGCGCCCCGGCAACGGTGTTTGCCGGCATCCGCGCCGAATCGACGGCGGGTCACACCCCCGGCAGCGTGCTGTACCGGGTAGAGAGTGAAGGCCAGACGCTGGTGCTGTGGGGCGATATTATCCATGCCAAAGCGGCGCAGATGCCCGATCCGCACGTGGCGATCCACTTCGACGTCAGCCAGCAGCAGGCGATCGCCACCCGCGAGCGCGTGCTGAAGCAGGCTGCCGACCGGGGTTACTGGGTTGCGGCGGCGCATATCGCCTTCCCCGGGCTGGGCCACGTGCAGCGCGACGGCAGCGGCTATCGCTGGGTGGCGGCTAACTACACCACTAATCTTGCTTTGTGACCGGATAAACGTTGCCAGCAACCTCCATATGGCTATAATAAATTAACCATATGGAGGAATCCCATGAAGCAATTCACCTTAGCCGCATCCCGCCCTGCTCCGCAGCGGCTGTGGCAGTTTGCCGGGCTCAACAGCGCCGACGGCGTTCAGCTGATCAGCCAGATTGATGCCGGGCTGGAAGGCGCGGTGGTCAGCCGCATCGTCTCATGGAGTGAAATCACCCAGTCCGACCTGCGCCAGATGACCGGCATTGCCGGCACCACCTTCAACCGCGGCCTGAAAGACCGCTTTACCGCCGATCAGAGTGAACGACTGGTGCGCTTTATCCGGGTGATGGACCGCGCCGTTGAGCTGTTTGAAGGCGATAAGCAGCAGGCGCGCCGCTGGCTGAATGAACCGGTGCGCGGGCTGGGCAATAAGCGGCCCGCTGACCTGGTGGCGTCTGAAACCGGCGCGCTGGAAGTGATGAAGCTGATCACCCGCCTTGAGCACGGCGTCTATTCGTGAAGTTATACCGGATGACCAAAAGCCGTTTCCTCAGCACGGCCTGGAGCGGCTACGGTGCCCGCGAAGGCGGCGGGCGCTGGAACAGCGTCGGGGTGTCGATGGTGTATACCTCGGAAACCGCCTCGCTGACCATGCTGGAGACCCTGGTTCACCTGCAAAACAGCGCGATTCTTGACGCGTTTACGCTGCTGAGTATTGAGGTGCCGGATGAACTGATTGAGTGGATCGATCCGCAACAGCTGCCGGAAAACTGGCGAGACGCCGATGCCCCCGACGCCCTAAAGCAGACCGGCGATGGCTGGGTAGAAAGCATGGGTTCAGTCGCGCTGCGCGTGCCCAGCGCCCTGTCGCCGGTGGAGTGCAACTATCTGCTTAATCCCGGCCACGCTGACTATGAGCGCATCGTTCGCGGTGCGGAGCCGATCCCGTTTCAGTTCGATCGCCGCTTAAGCCGTTAATCTGCCTGTTGTGCGGCAAGCCCTGGCAATGTGCCTGTTACCTTAGCCGACCTCCGGCCGTGAACGCCAATACCACTCCTGTTCTGACCATAGCGGTTAATGGCATTTGTGCCGGGCGCTTCAGCGGGTAATCTTCTGCCGATTGGCATCATCACATCGTCAGCAGGTTGGCTCTATGAGTGGAAGAACGTCGGTCTATCTGGATCGGGAACAGCGGGAGCTGATCGCCCGGCTGTCGGCTACCTGGCTGTGGCGCAGCGAGCTGCCGACCTGGCTGCTGATCGTCACTATTTACGGCGGCTGGGTCGCCACGGTCGCCTGGTGGCAAACCCTCGGGCTGCTGCCGTCCACGCTGCTGTTAATCTGGTTAACCACCTGGTATATGTCGTTGCAGCACGAGCTGATCCACGGCCATCCCACCCGTTTTCCACGCCTGAATCAGCTGTTCGGCATGCTGCCGTTCTCGATCTGGTACCCGTACGGCGCCTATCGCGACCTGCATCTGACCCATCATATCGATGAAGATCTCACCGTGCCGGAGACCGATCCGGAAAGCTATTACTTTACCCGCCGCCGCTGGGCACGCTTTAACGGCGTGCAGCGCCAGCTGGTGCGCCTGCGCAACACCTTTCCCGGCCGCTTCCTGCTGGCCCCGCTGCTGACGATGTTCTGGGCGCTGGCCAGTATCTGGCATTCGCTGGTACAGCGGGATCGCCCCGCCATGGTCATGTGGCTGGTGCATTTTATCCTGCTGGTGCCGGTGATCGGCTGGCTGCACGCTCATGACTTCCCACTGGTCTGGTATCTGTTCGGCGTGACCGGGCCGATGCTGGCGGTGACCTCGGTGCGTTCGTTCCTCGAACACCGGGCGGAAGAGGCCCCGGAAGCGCGATCGGTGATCAACGAGGCCGGGCTGTTCTGGCGTCTGCTGTTTCTCAACCTGAACTACCATTTGGTGCATCACGATCTGCCGCGTGTTCCGTGGTACGGGCTGCCGGTGGTGTATCGTGCCGGTAAAGCGGCCTGGCTGCGGCGCAATCAGGGGTTTTTCGTTAAAGGGTATGGTGAGCTGATGCGCCAGCATCTGATCAGGCCGGTGCAGGTTGAAATCAACCCCTGGTTCCCGGACGGTCGACCGGACGCCACGCGCGCGCAACCACAACCACAACCACAACAGCACCCTGACTTAACGCCCGTCACTGCCGAAGCGCCCGAAGCCGGAGCAACCGGATGATGAGAGCGCCTGACGCTGCCGAAGCATCCAAAGTTCGAGCAATAGGATGATGAGAACGCCTGATACTGGTGAAGCATCAAAAGTTCGAGCGATACGATGATGAGAATGCCTGATACTGGCGAAGCATCAAAAGTTCGAGCGATACGATGATGAGAATGCCTGATACTGGCGATGTGGCCAAAACCGGAGCAACACCATGACCCAGCTGCTGTCACTACCTATGTACGACGTACAGCCCGCGGATACGCGCCTGCTGGTGGCGGCGCTGCGTCAGCTGCTGGCGCAGGAAGGCGTTGACGCCTGGCACTACGCTGAGCCCGACGATCGGCTGGCGCACTGGCAGGACCCGGCGCTGCTGCTCAGCCAGGCCTGCGGCTATCCGCTGTGCGCGCTACTGCCTGACGTGCAGGTGGTCGGGACCTTTCATTACGACGCTGAGGGCTGTAGCGGGTTGCGCTACCGCAGCCGGCTGGTGGTGCGGCAAGCCGATGCCGGTAAACGTCTGGCCGATTTTCGCGGCAGGCGCGCGGTGTGCAACAGCGAGGATTCGCTGTCCGGCTTCCACACCCTGCGCGCGGAACTTGCCCCGCTGCCAGAAAACGGCCGCTTCTTCTCCTCACTGCTGTTCAGCGGCGGCCATCGCCAGTCGCTGCTGGCCCTGCAGGGTAATGCGGCCGACCTGGCGGCGATCGACGCGGTCAGCTGGGCGCTGTTCAGCCGCCATCACCCGGCGTTGCTGCAGGGGCTGACCACGATTGGCTACACCGCCGCCCTGCCCGGCCTGCCGCTGATTACCGCCTCCGGTACCTCCGCCGCCACGCTGCAACAGCTAAGGCGGGCGCTGACCCGGCTGGTCAGCGAACCCCAATGGCGCGAGATCTGCGCAAGGTTGCTGATTAGCGGCTTTACGGCGACCGGCCGTGAAGATTATCAGCCGGTCAGCGCGCTGATCGCGCAACTGCCGCTGGCAGCCCCAGCTTCTGCCGCAGCGTACCCGGCTGATAGGCCGTCTTCATCACCCCACGCGCCTTGAGCAGCGGGACCACCTGGGTGACAAAGTTGTCAAAATCCACCGGCAGGAACGGGAACATCAGGTTATAGCCGTCCACGGCACCCGCGTTAAAGGCGGCGCTCAGCGTATCGGCCACCTCTTCTGCCGTGCCGATCACCAGCCAGCTGTCCGAGCTCTGTAACAGCAGCCGGCCCAGTTCCAGCACCGTTAATCCGGCGTCATAGCCGCGGATGATCTGCAACGCGGTGCGGATACCGTCAAAATTTTCCTCTTCGGGCAGCGGCGGCAGCGGCGCGTGGGGATCGGTGTTGCTGAGGTCCATCTGCAGATAGGTACCGAGCAGGTCCAGCGCCATCTGGTCGTTCATCAGCGATCTCACCAGCGCCTGTCGTTCCGCCAGCTCTTCCGCGCTGTTCACCACCACTGGCAGCACGCCGCCGAGGATTTTGAAGTGTGCCGGATCCCGCCCGAGCGCCCGCAGCCGCCGGTCCATATCCGCGCGGTAGGCCAGCCCTTTCTCGATATCGCTCATAAACACAAAATGAATATCCGCCTGGCTGGCGGCCAGCTGCCTGCCGGCCTCCGACGAACCGGCCTGCACGATCACCGGGTGCCCCTGCGGCGGCCGCGGCAGGTTCAGCGGCCCGCGAACCTTAAAGAATTTGCCCTGATGATCCAGCGGATGCACCCGCTGCGGATCGGCGAAGTCACCGCTCTGTTTGTCGATCAGCACCGCCTCTTCTTCCCACGAGTCCCACAGCCTGCGCACCACGTCGATAAATTCAGCCGCGCGCTGATAACGCTCGCCGTGCGCCGGCAGCGCCTCGCGGCCGTAGTTGGCGGCCTCTTCCGGCAGCCAGGAGGTGACCACGTTCCAGCTGGCCCGTCCCTCGCTGAGAAAATCCAGCGACGCGAAGTAGCGCGCCAGGTTGTACGGCTCGTTATAGGAGGTGGAGGCGGTGGCCATCAGGCCGATATTGCTGGTTACCGCGGCCAGCGCCGCTAACAGGGTGATCGGCTCCAGCCGCAGGTTGGCGTAATGCGGAATGCCGCTGGGCACCGTATCCCACACCGCCACGTGATCGGCGATGAAAATAGCATCCAGCACCGCCTCTTCGGCCCGGCGCGCCAGGCCAGCATAGTACTTAAGCGAGAAAATTTCCCGGCCGGGTGCCTGCGGGTGGCGCCAGGAGAAGCGGTAATCCCCCTGGGGATTGAAGAAGAACAGGTTAAAAATCGCCGTGGGTTGCGTCATACCGATCGCTCGCTAAGAGTGGTGGCGGCCGCTGCCGGCCGCAGAATGAATTAATTGGCCTTCAGGTTGGTTTTCACCCACTGCCCGGCGACCTTAGCCGGATCTTTATGCTCAACGTCGACCTGCTTGTTCAGCTCAATCAGATCGGCGGTGCTCAGGCGCGCCGACACCTGATTCAGCACCTGCTCCGTTTTCGCCGATACCGCGCCTTTATGCACCAGCGGCACCACGTTCTGCGCGGGCTGCTCATGCTTATCGTCCTCCAGCACCACCCATTTCTCTTTCGACAGATCGCCCTGGGTCGACACCACCGTCGCCACGTCAATTTTTCCGGAGTTGAGCGCCAGCCGGCTGAGCGGGCCGCCCATATCCAGCGATTTGAAGGCTTTAAACTTGATGCCATAGACCCGCTCCAGTCCCGGCAGCCCCAGCGCACGGGTCGCCACTTCTGGCGGACCGCCGACCACCAGCTGCGGTGCCACTTTTGCCAGATCGGAAAGGGTTTTCAGCTGATACTTTTTCGCCGTCTCTTCGCTCACCGCCCAGGCGGTAATCGAACTTGCCTCCGCCGCGTTCAGTAAGGCAAGATCCGCCGGCAAGGTGGCGTTCAGCTCGCGCGTAACGTCCTCCTGCGTAGTGGCCTTGCTGTCGCCATGATAATAATTCAACAATGCCCCCACATATTCAGGCACCACGTCCAGCTCGCCGGTTTTCAGCGCCGGAATGATAATTTCGCGGTTACCGAGGTTAAGCCGGGTTTTGACCTCAATCCCCTGCTGCTGCAGGGCGGCAGCATAGATATTGGCCAGAACGGTCTGCTCAGAGAAGTTGGCCCCACCGATGGTGACGGTTTCAGCGTGGGCAGCCAGCGCCATCCCGCTCAGCCCCATCGCCAGCAGCGTCGCCTGGGTTAATTTACGTTTAGCGAACCACCAATGTTTCATCATCATCATGCTCTCTTATGAATAATGCGTAGCGACTACGCGGGGGAGTTAACGGGCGGCGGGCAGCGTAAGGGCAAACCAGCGCCGGGCTATCAACGACATCAGCAGCTCACAGCCAACGGCCAGCAGCGAGACCACCAGCGAACCGGCAATCACCTGCGGAAAATCACGCTGGCCGAGGCCATCAATCAAAAAGCGGCCTAAGCCGTCCAGTCCGGCATAGGCGGCGACGACGGCGGTGGCGATCAGCTGTAACAGCGAGGTACGGACGCCGGCAAAAATCAGCGGCATCGCCAGCGGTATGCGTACCTTCAGCAGTGCCTGCAGCGGGGTCATGCCCATTGCTTTCGCAGCGTCGTGAAGGGTTCGGTCGGCCTGGCTGATGCCGACAAAGGTGTTGGTCAGCATCGGTGGTATGGCCAGCGCGACGAGGGCGATAAACACCGGCACGTCGTTAAAGCCAAACAGCATGATGCACAGTAAAATAATGCCCAGCGACGGGAAGGCCTGGCCGATATTGAACAGGTTGATCGCCAGAAACGCACCGCGCTGCAGATAGCCAAAAAGGATGCCCAGCGGCTGGGCGATCAGGGCGGCGATAATCAGGCTGACCAGCACGTAGTAAAGATGTTGCCCCAGCCGCTGCCAGATGCCGAGGTCGCCGCTCCAGTGCGCCCCCTGCAGGAACCAGTGCCAGGTATCAATAATCACCGTCATCAGCGCGTCCATCCGGTTAAATGATAGCCGATGCGGGTGATCAGCAGGTCAAGCGCCAGCGACAGCAGCAGGCTCAGGCACAGGCTGAGCAGAATTGGCGTCAGGAAGTTTTGGTTAAAACCGACGATCATCAGCTGCCCCAGCCCGCCCTGGCCGATCAGCGCGGTGACGATCACCAGCCCGACCAGCGTCACCGCGGCAATCCGCAGCCCGGCAAACAGCGATGGCAGGATCAGAAAAATTTCGATTTCAATAAAGCGGCCAAAGCGGGTGTAGCCCAGCGCGCGCGCCGACTCAAGAATATCCTCCGGCAGTTTTTGCATCCCCGCCAGCACGTTACGCATCAGGATCAGCAGGGAGTAGAGCGTCAGCCCGATCACCGCCGTGGTGACGGAAAGCCCGGTCCACGGCAGCAGCAGGATAAACATCGCCAGCGAGGGGATGGTAAACAGCACGCCGCTGACCGATATCAGCGGCGCGGCGAGCGACGGCCAGTGAATGCAGACCAGCAGCATCAGCGCCGTCAACAGCGTGCCCAGCGTCAGCGACAGCGCCACCATCTGCAGATGTTCGAGGAACAGCTGACCGATCATCGCGGCGTTGTCGGCGATCCATTGCCACTCAATCATGCCGGCCACCCGTATGTTGCTGCAGCGCGGCGCTCAGCAGGCTGCTGTCGAGCACCCCGGCGTAGCGGCCCTCTTCGGTAACCCTTACCAGCACCCCCTGCGGCGCGCTGAGCAGATCGTTATAGGCGTGCAGCAGCGACTGCTCATCGCGCACCAGCCGCAGCGACGCCGGCTCATCGCTGTCCTGCCAGCGCAGCGGACGGCGATCGCCGTCGAGCACCAGCACCTGCTGCGCGGTCAGCAGCGGGAACTCGGCGGGGAGCCGCCGTCCGTCAGCGTCGATCAGCGTAACATCATGGCGCGGCAGATCGCCGACCCGCAGCCTGCCCAGCCGCTTGAGCGCCGGCTCCGGCCCGATAAAGTTGCGCACGAAATCGCTGGCCGGGTGCGACAGGATCTGGTCCGGGGTAGCAAACTGCGCGAGGATGCCGCCTTCCTGAAAGATGGCGATGCGGTCGCCCAGACGAATGGCTTCGTTGATATCGTGGGTGACCAGGATAATGGTTTTGTGCAGGCGGGCCTGCAGCGCCAGCAGCTCTTCCTGCAGTTTTACCCGCACCACCGGGTCGATCGCCGCAAAGGGTTCATCCATCAGCAGAATCGGCGGATCGGCGGCCAGCGCGCGGGCAATGGAGACGCGGCTCTGCTGGCCGCCGGAGAGCTGATGGGGATAACGTTTCAGCAGCAGCGGATCCAGCGACATCAGCGTCACCAGCTCGTCAATACGGCGGCTGATGGCGCGCTTATCCCATTTCAGCAGCCGCGGCACGGTGGCGATATTCTCCGCCACCGTGCGGTGGGGAAACAGCGCCGGGCTTTGCATCACAAAGCCGATTTTACGTCGTACCTGAATAATATCCGCCGTTGAAAGCGGCTCCCCCTGAATATAGACTTCGCCACCGTCCGGAACGTCGAGGCGGTTGATCATCCGCAGCGTAGTGGTTTTGCCGCAGCCGCTGGGGCCGACAAAGGTGCAAATTTCACCCTGATTGATGTTAATATTCAGTGAGTTGATGGCGTGTCGGGCATTGCCGGGATAGGTCTTGGTGATATTTTCCAGTCGAATCATAATGCCTCAGCATTTCAGCGATACCGCGCGGTCACATGCTTTTCGGCAGGCTCACACTTATTTTTTAAAATTTCCCTGCCAGCAGTATGGCATGGCCGATATTCATCACAAATTCAACATCCGGGAATAGAATTCATAAATAACACTAAGATTAACGGAATTAATTATAATATAACCTGGTGGGTTTGGTTATTAATCGACGGAAAAAACAGCTATCACGCTGATTTTACTACTGACTATGAACGGGAAGAGGGCTATATTTTTCCTGCCCTTACGCTGGTAATGTCGGTACAGTTTACAACCAGATTCAGTTTTGAAAAGCCTGACCTGGCTTCGTTCAGGAGCGGTTTCGCGGGTTTTACCTCCCCTGTGGCTTTATCACAATCGGTAACGATCGCTTATTGAACGCACATCCGATCGCGTAGCTCATTCGACGCATAATTAACCCGCTCAAAGAAAAATTTTTCCACGCTGACAGCCGGCTGCCCGTGAAGCAGTTACTCACAGAGCGGTAAAACGGTCTTACCCATCAGCGGCGATAACGATCGGCTCTGAAAGCCTCTGACTTTATATAATTGGCATTATATAAAGTCAGGACAGCGGTCAGAATTCCAGGTACTATAGGATCCGGTAACGATCTGGCTGGGATCACCGATTGACTCCGCAATAGCCGCCTGGTAACGCTAGCGTTTACCAGCAGCCTTTTCCGGCCGATAGTAGAAAGCGGGCTTAACTGGCCCGCACACTCTGACAACGCTACGTGAAATCTGCAGGGTAACCACCCTGTTAATTTCGCAGAATTCACGTAGCGCGATCTCGTTTTACATTGAGGTTATAACGCCCAATATGAGCAATATTGTAGCGAAAGAGAGTCATTTTCTGACCACCCTGCCCGGCGACGATCTGCGTGCCCGGCTGGAAGCCTTTGTGGAAGATAAGGACGCCTTCTCGCCGAATACCTGGCGGCAGCTGATGAGCGTGATGCGCATCAGCCTGCGCTGGGCGGAGCAGAACGGCCGGCAATTTTTCCCGATGTCTTCCACCGACCTGCGTGACTATCTTAACTGGCTACAGGCCGGCGGACGTGCGTCCTCCACCGTCGCCACCCACGCTGCGCTGCTGGCGACGTTACACCGTAACGCTGGTCTGGTGGCGCCGACTACGTCACCGCTGGTCTTTCGTACGATAAAGAAGATTAACCGCAGCGCCGTCGTATCCGGCGAGCGTACCGGCCAGGCGGTGCCGTTTAAGATGACCGATCTGCAAATTATTGACAGGTGCTGGGCCGGGTCGACGCAGTTGCAGCAGGTCAGGAACCTGGCCTTTCTGCATCTTGCCTACAATACCCTGCTGCGCGTCAGCGAACTGGCCCGCCTGCGGGTGCGCGATATCAGCCGCGCGGCGGACGGGAGAATCATTCTCGACGTGGCCTGGACCAAAACCATCGTACAAACCGGCGGACTGATCAAAGCGCTCAGCAGCGCCTCATCCCGTCGCTTAAGCGAATGGCTAACGCGATCCGGGCTGGCCGCCGAGCCGGATGCCTTTATCTTCTGCCCGGTACATCGCTCGAATAAGGTGACGATCGCTACCGAGCGCCCGCTGAGCCTGCCCGCGCTGGAAGCCATCTTCAGCCAGGCGTGGCGGGAAGCCGGCCCTGCCACCCCGGCACCGGCGAACAAAGGCCGTTACCAGGGCTGGAGCGGGCACAGCGCCCGCGTCGGTGCCGCCCAGGATCTGGCCGGTAAAGGCTATTCGGTGGCGCAGATTATGCAGGAAGGAACCTGGAAAAAACCGGAAACGTTAATGCGCTATATTCGTAACGTTGATGCGCACAAAGGGGCGATGGTGGACTTTATGGAGATGCAGTAATACCGATATATTATTGTGATCGCTACAGGACTCGTACTTGTCAGCTCAGCTTAAAGCAAATATGCCAACAGGTTAACTATATCAGCCCGCCTTACACAGAGCGGGCTTTTCTGCCGTTGCTGACGGGCTGTTCAGCTATTACAAGCCTGCAGCACTCAATAACGGGTTATCTGATTCACCCTGTGAACCACCGCTTTTATAAGCATTTAACAGCTCGCCTTTTTTCGACCATTCAAAAATTGCGCTTTCATTAACGTTAGGCATCAGCGGCAGGCCGGCAATTTTAGTGTAGTTATAAGTCCAGATCTCTTTGCCGTTCACTTCCGCTTTTTTAGGTGGGTTGCCAATCGCCTGTACTACTTGATCCTGCGTCGTTTTTCCCTTTTGGAACTGTGCCATCTGTTGCGCAGAAACCTGAGTTCCAGACTTATAATCAAGGGCTGAACAGCCACTTAGCATCGATGCAGAGAAGACAAGAGCGATAATAATTTTCTTATTCATGATAACGTCCCGAAAGTAAATCCCATATTAAAATTTCGAAATGATATTAACGCAAGTAACAGGCCTTTTCACGATTTAAATGACTACTATCCCTTTCACACGAAAGTTAGGTCATTTGGGGCGAAAAAATGAAATCACGGAAGTCGAAAACCTTCAGTTAAATTACTTTTAAATAAGAATATTCCTATAAACCACGCACAGGATCCATCCATGAGTCAATTTAGACCCAACAGGACCCTTACGAGCTCATTATTACCTTCTGAAATAATTTAGAAGAGTAACTGTAGTTTTTCGCTCCATAAGTCAAATTATCTATCCGGCTACCAACGAAATCTTTAAATAGCTCTTCCAGGAGAAAGTCCTGCGAAAAATATGTTGGCCATACTAATAAGAAAAAGAGCCCTTCGGTTTCCCGAAAGGCTCCTTGTAAAAGCGCTCGTGGTGCCCGAGTCCATCAGTTATCTGAATAGGCGGGTTACCCCGCCTTCAGATTGCTACTTACCGGCGTCGCAGGCCAGAAATGCCGCTACCTCCCGATACTCGTCTCTGTAACGAATTTCACACAGCGACTTTCGCGTCAGAAAAGTGAATATCAGCAGCGTTAAACACACGACGGATATGCACCAGATCACGGGACTTCGCGGCAGTTTCATGGCCTTCTTCTCCTTGCCTTGCGGCGGGTAAGAGGCTATCCTGAATGTTCTCTTGCATGCAGGGCCTCGGGGGTTAATGGAAATTAACTTTCGGGGCTTTTCTGCTTTCTGCCTCACCAACGTTCAGCACTGCTGCCGACAACATGAGGCAGAAGCCTCAAGCGCCGCGTCTATTATACCGCCGCTTTATTCACCTGCATCCGGAATCATAATAGTAAAATATCCAAATGACTCCTGATATTACCTTTACGCCTAAGCTATTTATAAATACATCTTCAGCAGGTTGCGGGATGTCACATCCTGTGATTCAGCACTATTTCCCTATGCAGATGGCGACATTCTGAGAGAGTCCTGCCAGCAAAGATTTTAGCCATATAAGTAAGAAAAAGAGCCCTTCGGTTTCCCGAAAGGCTCTTTGTAAAAGCGCTCGTGGTGCCCGAGTCCATCAGTTACTTGAAAAGGCGGGTTACCCGCCTTCAGATTGCTACTTACCGGCGTCGCAGGCCAGAAATGCCGCCACCTCCCGATACTCGTCTCTGTAGCGAATTTCACACAGCGATTTTCGCGTCAGAAAAGTGAAGATCAGCAGTGTGATACACACGACGGACAGACACCAGATCACGGGACTTCGCGGCAGTTTCATGGCCTTCTTCTCCTTGCCTTGCGGCGGGTAAGAGGCTATCCTGATGTTCTTGTGCATGCAGGGGCCTCGGGGGTTAATGAAAATTAACTTTCGGGGCTTTTCTGCTTTCTGCCTCACAAACTTCAGTACTGCTGCCGACAACATGAGGCAGAAGCCTCAAGCGCCGCGTCTATTATACCGCCGCTTTATTTACCCGCATCCGGAATCATAATAGTAAAATATCCAAATAACTCCGGATATCCCCTAATGCTTTACGGCCGGCCAACGCATCTTCGCCGTGGGCCGCCTGAAATAGCAATTTTGTTCAGTCTGATATCGACGGTGCGTTATGGCCGGTATTTTCCATAGATCAGCACGCCACGCGCAATGTCCATTCTGATCCGCCCACCATCTGACAGACTAATCTGTGATAACCCTTTCAGTCGGTCAGATATGGATTATCGCAACTCCGGCGAAATCGTTTTTTTCTGGCGAAATACATAACCGACAAGCAGAGTGCAGATAATCAGTAAAGCCGTTGCACATATCAGTACACTGACGTAAGCGTTATCAAATGCGGCACGGGCCAGACTCACAATCACATCAGCCTGTTGCTGATTTTGGGTTCCGGCAAAACGTAATGCCTCATCAAGACTGTCGAGGGTGCCTTCACCTGACAACCATGCCGGCTTTTTCATCCGGGGCATTCAGCATGATTGCCAATGAAAACGACATTCCGCAACGGAATGTCGTCTGGCGTTAGCGTGGTTTAACGGTCTGATACATTTCTGTGGCACACAGATTAACCGGATTAGGCGCACCCACGACATACACTTCGCGGTACTGCTCTTTCATGCGGCAACCCTGTGCGTGAGCCCAGCGACGCAGCCCTTTCCAGGTGGCATCCGCCTTTGCCGGATCCCCACGGTGCACAACCGCTGCGACGGTTTCAATGGCGGGTAAATCCACGACGTCAAAATCTGCCGTTGAAAGGGCTTCAGAGTTAACCGGAAACGCCGCTGAAACCAGTATGCCGCCTTTCGCCATTTCATAGGTCAGTATGGAATCGGATCCGACAGCGATACCGGCCTGTACCAGGTTCGCATACAGAGAGTCGAACATCGGGCCTGCAGCAGTTTCAATCTCCCCGAAACTTTTCAGCTGTTGTGAAATACGGGCAACGCGGCGCGATGGCAAGGTCTTCAGCTCCGGAGATAGCTCGCGGAACTGAGGAGCCGTGGCCGGAGCTTCGTTTACTTCCAGCTCGTCGCGCAGCAGATACTGAGCCACCGCTATGGTAATGGTGCGAACGACATGCAAAAGTTCGTCGATCGCGACGGACTCATTGGCTGCACTGCAGTCCGGGCCATCGACGCCATACCAGTACGCAGGTGTACCACGATAGCGCCAGTAACGGCAGTCTGATATCGCGATTGCAGGGGTAAATTCCGGACGTACGTGTCCCAGGCTCTCCACCGTATCCTGCAGGATCACGGCCAGCTCACCGTCCGGTGCCGATACATCGGCTGAGTCAATCCCTTCAAAAATAAGTTCGGCTTCAGGATAACGGCCTACTATTTCCTGTGCTTTAGCCAGAACCGGATAGGGATCGGCGCCGACCGGAATCACCACCGACACAGAAAACAGGCAATCGGGAGAAATAACGCTGGCAGACGTTCCGTCATTAATTGTGCCGATATTCACGGTTATCAGGGGCTGGAGTGCGGCCGCACCTTTCCCCATAAGCTCATCGTGGCGCTTGCACCAGTCAGGATCGGCGAGAAGTCGGGTGAGGGCATCCGGCAACTGAACCGGCAGCATCTCCAGCTCGTCAAGATCCCGGATGATATCAACGGCGATACGCACCGCGCTGGCACTTTCGTTCGGATAGCCGGAAATAGATCCCCGGGTGGTAACACGTACAGCAAAGTGCAGGTAACCTTTGGATGAAAAGCAGATGGCTTGCGGGCCTGAAGGCTCGGTGGTCAGAACGCAATCGGCTTCCATCTCGCTTTCTATCTGCTCAAACATATACCCCGTACCGCGCCCGTAACCGGTTTCCTCATCGGAGACAAGGCTAAGTGAAAGCTTTCCGCTGAGCTGGCAACGGAGCCTGTTCAGATACGTACAGGCAAACATGAGCGCTGTGACGCCGGCTTTCATGTCAGATGTGCCCCGACCCCAGACCCGACCATCCTGGATCTTTCCGCTCCAGGGTGAATCCGTCCAGCCCGGTTCATTACCCGCAGGTAAGACATCAAGGTGGCCATTTAGCATCAGATGACGACCTTCCTGATGCATCTGTACGGAAGAGAGCAAATTAGGCATGGTTTCGCTGTAATCCACGTTCTTGTATGAGGGGTTCGAGGTCCAATGATGTAAAAAACCACGCTAAGAGGTTAATTCATTGTTTATATTGAAATTTAACGGTCTTAACTCGCCCTTCAGAATATCTTCCGGTAACGAAAACGTATAATGCCCCAGCATATTTATATGGCCATGTATCAGCGGCGATAATCTTGCCAGATGCTCCTCTTCAGGTGTTTCCCCCGATTTGCGAAGATGTGACAACGCCTCCTGCATGTAAAGTGTGTTCCACAGCACAACCGCATTGGTCACCAGACCCAGAGCACCGAGTTGATCTTCCTGCCCTTCACGGTAGCGTTTTCTAATTTCACCACGTTGTCCGTAGCAAATGGCTCGAGCCACTGCATGGCGTCCTTCTCCCCGGTTGAGCTGAGTGAGGATCCGACGCCGGTAATCCTCATCATCGATATAGTTGAGAAGATACAACGTCTTGTTGACCCGGCCCACTTCCATAATCGCCTGAGCCAGACCAGATGGTCGGCTACTTCTCAACAGTGAACGAATAAGCTCTGATGCATGGATGGTCCCAAGCTTCAGTGAGCCCGCCATTCGCATCATTTCATCCCATTGGGATTCTATTTTTGACAGTTCAACACATCCCCGGGCCAGCTCATTCAGGGCACCATAATGTGCCGTTTTATCTGCCCGCCAGAATATCGCCCCGCCTGCATCGGCCAGACGAGGGGAAAACTGGTAGCCCAGTAACCAGAACAGGCCAAAAATGATATCGCTGGATCCTGCCGTGTCCGTCATAATTTCTACCGGATTCAGCCCGGTCTGCTGCTCCAGAAGCCCTTCCAGTACAAAGATGGAATCACGAAGCGTACCGGGAACGACAATGCCATGGAAACCGGAGTACTGATCGGAGACGAAGTTGTACCAGGTGATACCGCGTCCTGAACCAAAGTATTTACGATTTGGTCCGGAATTAACCGTTTTAACCGGTGTGACAAAACGCATACCATCTGCGGAGGCAACCTCACCACCTCCCCAGTACCCCGCGAGCGGCAGCGTGGACTGAAAATCAACCAGCCGTGCATTAGCGCTGACCAGCGTTTCTGCCCTGAGATAATTTTGTTTAACCCAGCTCAGACGATGGCGAGTAAGCGCGGGAATATTATGCTTTATCAGGGGTTCATGCCCTATATTGCAGGCTTCTGCCAGCAGTGTTGCGCACAGACTGACCTGGAGATCCTGCGCCCGGGCACCTGATTCACTGACGTGGCTGAATTCGCGGGTAAAACCGGTTCGGGCATCTATTTCAAGCAACAGCTCAGTCAGATCAACCGGAGGGATCAGTTCTCTTACCCGACGATTCAATTGTATCAGTGCCGGTGGCTCATCCAGTTTATCCAGACTGCTAATCGTCAGTGAGGGATGCTTACCTTCATTGCTTATGCTGACCACTGCGTTGCAGGCAAAACGTGAAGCCACTGATTTCCATGTGTCATCAAGCCGCGTAGCCAGTTGTTCTGCTGCTTTAGTTCCGTCTGATGGATGACCCAGCGCCCGACATACCGGGATGCGTTGTGCCTGCCATTCAGCTCCCTGAAGCAATTTTTGACGCGGGTCCCCCCACCGGTCACTGTTCTCCAGCCAGAGATCACGACGGCGCAAAGAATCCTGAAGGCGCTCGAGAAGACACAGCGAGTAACCCGCTCGTAGAATCCTGCCATCTCTGTCGTAGACCAGACGTTTCCAGGGGCCGGAAATGATTTGCTCTGGTGCATCGTCGAGAATTCGCTTTTTTGAGCCACTCAGTTCGGCCAGATAATGGATTGCTGACAACGTGTGCTCCCCGGCCGGGGCGGCCTGAAAGTGTAAGTCACGCAACATCGCGGACAGGAAGCGCTTCACCCGTCCATATTGTTCCACCATTTCATCCTGAAAATGAGTATCCTGCGGGCGCGCCAGCTCATTTACCTTGCCGACGGATTCAGCCAGTTTGTCCTTTGGTATGCGGCGAAAAATAGCCTGCCGAAGAGCTGCTTCATCGGTGTTCTCATCAAGTAATAACGTGCATGCCCGTGCCAGTAATAGCGCGGCACGATCAAGATCTTTCAGGGTCCTGAGCCGCTTTTTCTGCCCGATATTTTTTGCAGAACGCGTGATATCCAGAATAAGCATATCCAGCACATCCACGGCCTCGTCAAGCGCCGAAATTTCCTGTGCTTTCACAAACGCAGTAAGCACGGCCAGTCGCCGTTCGTCAGGCATTCTTGAAATGTATTTCACCGAAGCCATTCCGGCATAACGGGCCAAATTCCGCAGCTGGATGGCAGGCAGGCCGGAGAAATTCAGCCGGGAAAACTCCATGCTACGCAGCCGGGTATATCGCTCCAGGGCGTCTGTAAATGACGGCCCACTGATAGTGACAGGACCTTTTCGCATCTCCTCCAGCACCGATATACGCTGCCCTTCAGGTATTTCAAGTAAACCGTCCAGTTGTGTTTTCTGCCAGCTGTCAGGCAACAAAGCCAGCCTTCGCCATAATCGTCGACTTGCCCGTTCGCGTACTTCGCCAATCAGCCTTGTCAGAGTCGAGGGTGCGGGTAGCAGGATCTTATTTTGCAGCAACCATGCGGTAGCAAAATCAAACAGCAGACCTGGACGCTCATTGCTGAGCCAGGCGCGAGTATAGAGCAAACGCTTCAGTCTGAATGACCAGGGGAAATCACCAAAATCATGATAATCATAATAGAGCTTGATAAGCCCCTGATGCTCCCAGCGGGTATTTTCTCTTTCAGCATACCGGGAAAGGATCTCTGGTCGGCTGATGTTCAACTGTGCCGCAATGTAAAAACGGATGAATGAGGGAATTTGAAGGGGTTCAGGAGGAAACGTTCCCAGAAAGCGCGCCGTAGTCAGCTGAAGTGCAATCCCCAGCCGGTTATGTTTTCCCCGTCGCTGATTAATAAAAGCAAGGTCACGCTCATCCAGATGAAAATACCGAGCCAGCTGAACCTCATTTGGGTCTGCCACATAACGACCGTAGTTTTCTGTCTGTTCGCTGGTAAGAAAGTCATCACTCATTGCGCATCCTTTCGTAAACGGGAGTTCTGTTCTTTTTTTAACCGTCTCAAATATTATAAGTTTTGAGACTGCTAAAATCGGCCCGGCATTAAGTATCAAAAATCGTGATTTATGCTTTATGATACTAAACAGTATCAATATCGATTTATGAGACCAATATGGCATTACTGGGATATGCGAGAGTATCAACCAGCCATCAGAAACTGACGGCGCAAATTTCTGAGCTGAAATCTTCCGGGGTGAGGGAAGATCGCATTTTTACGGACATGATGTCGGGAGCTACGGACGAGCGCGAAGGACTGCAACGTCTGCTGGCTCGGGCTGAACAGGAGGACATTATCCTCTGTACCAAAATGGACCGACTGGGCCGTAATACCTCTGACATGATCAAAATCGTCGACACATGTTATAAAAAAGGGATAGCCATCAGGTTTCTGGAGAATGGGCTGAGTACTGAAGGAACGATGGGTAAAATGGTTATTCAGATCCTGGCCGCCGTTGCAGAGGCTGAACGCGAACGAATATTAGAGCGTACCAACGAGGGCAGAGTGGTCGCTATGGCGGCAGGGGTTAAGTTTGGGCGAAAACCTCATCAAGGGTCGGGAATGGCTCTGGAACTTATTCACCTTGATACTCCCATTAAGCTGGTGATGGAGAAAACCGGCATTTCACGGGCAACTTACTTTCGGTTGAAGAATCATCAGCGCCGTTCCTGATGTTCAGACGCTTCAAATGAAAATTTTCTGGCTCCTGCCTCGGAAGCTCTAAACATCTTCACATAAATGACCGGGGACATAATGGATAATTATAATCAGTTGCTTGCATTCATATGGGCGTATGAATACGGCAACTTTTCTGCCGCCGCGCGGGCAAACGGATTGACGCCTTCAGCAATGAGTAAACTCATCAGCCGGCTGGAGGCGAGATTACAGGTAAGACTCTTCCATCGCGGGACGAGAACGTTAACGCTGACCGAAGAGGGACACGTTTATCTTAACAGTGCCCGGGCAGTCGTTGACGCAATGACGGAGGCTGATTCACTGGCTGAAGATATGCCATCACGCGTCAGCGGGCAGCTGAAAATCCGTACTATGACTACCTTTGCCCGTTATCATATCCTTCCATGGTTGCCCGAGTTTATTGACGCCTACCCTGACCTCAACGTTGATATTGAAACGGGGCCGGTTTACCGGGATGATTTTAATAAAGGGCTGGATCTGGCCATTTATGGTGGTGTACTTGCGAGTTCTTCCCGCATCGCCCGTCGTATCGGTGAGAGTCAGTGGATTACCTGCGCTTCGCCGGCCTACATCACCAGGTACGGCATACCCTCCCATCCCCGTGAGTTGATGGAGCATCGCTGTTTTCACTTTAATTTCGATAGCCACTGGAACCAGTGGGTATTCGCCGAAGACAATCAGAGCATCATATTCCCGGTGAAACCGGTTGCCTCCCTGTCGCAGGGCGATTTGCTGCGCGATCTGGCCATTCAGGGAGAAGGTATCGTCCGCCTGGCTGACTTTCACGTTCACCGGGATATCAGAGAAGGAAGATTAATCCCGCTTTTGAAGGCATTCCAGTCTCCTGTCAGAGAGCCGCTCTATATAATTTACGCAAAAAGGCAGCATCTCAGCCCACGCATCCGCTGTTTTATTGAATTCATGGAAAAACAGATAGCCCTTCATCCCTGGAGCGTTTGAATTTTCAGTCAGCCCCTTACTACTTGTCCCTCAGATCATATTTGAACACCCACTGTGAAACTACGTCACAGTGGGTATTCCTGCTGCTCGAATCTCGTCGCTAACGGATCGTGATACTGTTTTATGGATTTTTACAGAACGAATCCATTTTTAGGAAAGAAGAAATTACTATGTCAGACAGACAAACATCACGGGCAGGGATGGCACTGGCCCTGGCTTTCTTTTCCGGTATGCTGAGCAGCAGCCTTCCCACTCCTCTCTATCCCGTGTACATCAGTTTATATGGCTTCAGTGCTTCTCAAATAATGGCGGTGTTTGGCGTCTACGCGGCAGGTGTCCTTTTCGCGCTGGCTTTTACTGCCAAAGTTCATATCAGGACTAGCCTGTATACAAGACCTCTCTATGCTGGCCTGACCTGCGTTTTGCTGTCATCACTACTGATGATGTTTGCAGATAACTTTATGATACTTATCCTGGGCCGTTTTGTTACCGGTCTGGGGTCAGGTATTTTAATGGCCTATATTAACCGCTCGCTGATTAAATTATTTGATACGGAAGTAAGTAACACTGCGGCATTGACGGCTTCTGCCTCGTTGATCCTTGGACAGGCTATTGGTCCATTAATAACGGGGGAAATCGTACATCGTGGTTTTTATGCACTTAAGACTCCATACATAATTCTTTTTATTCTGTTTGTAATGTCGATATTTGGGATCTGGCGCAGTCGTCTGGTGATTAATAGGCACTGTACGACAGTAACCATTGAACGGAAAAGTGTCGGTGCTCAAAGTTACAGGGGGCTCTGTTTCCGGGACGTCATCGTCTGCTGCATGGCCATATTTCTTTCATGGGCGATGGCATCCACGTTTATGTCCCAGGGGCCCACCCTCGCGCGCTCCTATTTCAATGTTGCCAGCGTGCAGCTGGTGAGCTATTCCCTTTCAGCATTCCTGCTGGTTGCAGGTATCAGCCAGATAGTGATGAGGAAAAAGCACCATTATTCGTCGCTGAAAATTGGGGTTGTTGCCCAGCTTGCTGCGGTTTTGCTGGCCCTCAGCAGTGTGCACACGAAAGCTCCTTCACTTCTCTTCATATCTGTGATGCTCGAAGGGTTCGCCTATGGGGCAATACTTGTCGGTGCTGCCACTATCGTTAACATGGTCGCCAGACAGAGTCAGCAACACCATCTGATAAACCTGCTTTACATTGTGGGCTACGTGGGTAACTGGCTGCCGTTTTCACTGAGCGTGATGATGGATCATTTTACCCAGGAAACAGCCCTCAACGCCTATCTGATACTGTGCAGTATTTTAAGTACGTGTATTTTTTTATCAGCTTATTTCGCGGTAAGATGCCAGAATATTACGGGGCGGATAAGAAAAAACTAAATATTATTGACGATGAAGTTAATAATCTAAGCTTATAACTGCCTGACCCAGATAATTGTGTGTAGAAAACTAATCCGATCTCTCAAATTGTAAGAAGACTGAAGGCGTGGTTATGAATACTTCAGGTTTGGGGACACCGCATAAATTTAACCTGGAGTCATCTCCCGTTCCTGTACAGCTGGATATGGTTAAAAGTAATGAGTTTATTATCAGAGCATTATTCCCAGGGTAACCGTTGCTCCCAGCTTTCAACAAGCAGGTCAATAAAGGCGCGAATGCGCGGGGATAAATGTCGTTTACTGGGGTAAATGATCCGAACAGGTTCAGGGGGGAAGGGATAGTCCTCAAGCACGGGTATCAATTTACCGCTACGCAAATCTTCTCCAAGCAAATAGGTAGGTAAGTGGACTATACCAAATCCGGAAATTGCCGATGCCCGCATGGCTTCCGAACTGTCGAGGTTTAGCCGCCCGGGTCCTTCATACACAAAAGTGCCTTCCGGAGTCGCAAACCGCCAGCTGCGTCTCTTTTCTGCACTCAGAAGAAAAATAGTGTCATGCCTGGTTAAGTCTGCGGGCGTTTCTGGAATGCCCCGTGAGGACAAATATTCGGGAGATGCACAAGTGACAATGTGCTGCGAAGCAATCGTTCGGGTAAGAATGCGCGAGTCATCGCGGGGTTCACCGATGCGAATGGCAATATCAAAGCCTTCTTCAATAAGATCAACAAACCTGTCGCTAAAGGACACCTCCGCACGAAGTTCCGGCCACTTTTTCAGATAAACATCCAGAATGGGAAGGATATGGCGCTGCCCAAAAGAAAGCGGCGCACTCAGCCGGAGAGTCCCCGTTGGCTTCCCCCTGCGCATGGCCATGGCGGCATCGACCTCTTCCAGGTCATCCAGTATCTGTCGGCAACGGTCGAACATGACCCTCCCTTCATCAGTCAGACTCAGACTCCGGGTGGTACGGTTAAGGAGACGAACACCCATACGCGTTTCGAGCCTGACAATACTCTTGCCAATGGCAGAACGTGTGAGCCCTAGGGAACCCGCTGCGTGGGTGTAACTCCCGGCTTTTACAGCCGCGACGAACGCAGCGATATCACCAATGCTGTTGATCTCCATGCTGTATTTATCTCCTTTAATACGGGCTTTAACGTACCCTGATACGGGAAACACATTCCCCAAATGTTTATATATTATAGGCTCCTGTTATTTTTTAACGCAAATACAAACAGGAATAAAAATGCTGAATCAACAAACCAAACAAGCCGTAAAAGAATGGTCAGAAAGCCTGGCCGGCCTGGGTCCAATCCTTACGGGTGAGGATACCGTAACGCCTATGAGTGAGGTACGTGACGCCTACACCAGTATGCTGGCTAAAAATCCTGCACCTTCCGGTGTCAGTTTTATTGAGGTAGACATGGGAGGCGTGCCGGGAACGCTGGTAACCCCCGACAACCTTGAAACTGATGCCATCGTTATGTACATCCACGGCGGTGCTTACATTGTTGGTGAACCGGCGGGCTATCACGGCATTGGTGGTAACTACGCCAGCATGCTGGGCGCACGGGTTTACATGCCGGATTACCGTCTGGCACCGGAGTATCCTTTCCCCACGCCCGTTACCGATACCGTTCGTGCGTATGAGTGGTTGATTGAACAGGGATTTGATGCCAGCAAAATCTTACTGGCGGGAGAGTCTGCGGGCGGAGCAATGGTGGTTACCGTTATGGTAGCTGCACGTAATAAAGGCCTGCCACTTCCGGCCGGCGGTGTATCCATTTCCCCATGGGCCAACCTTGAGCATACGGGCGTCTCCATGACCAACCGGGAAGGTCTTGATCCTCTGAACACCAAGGCCGGTCTGGATTTCCTGGCACGCACCTTCCTGGGCGATGCGTTACCTAATCACCCAATGGCATCACCGGTGTTCGCGGATGTGACGGGTCTGCCGCCGGTGCTGGTTCAGATTGGAGAGAATGAACTGATGCTGAGCGACGCGATGCGGCTCGCAACTCATCTGGGTGATAACCGGGTTCGCGTAAATCTGGAGGTCTGGCCGGGTATGTTCCACGCCTGGCATTTCTTCTCCACGCTGCAGCCAGAAGCGGTGCAGGCTCTGGAGAGCTCCGTCGCCTTTATGAAGCAGGCCCTGCGGGATGCAGTGAAGTAATCATCAGTGATGAACTAAATAACGTGCGCGACAGACTGCGCCCGTCAGGAGTGAAAATGACCCATTTACAGACACAACTCACTTATCCACCGGATCTTGCCTCACATAGCGCATATAAGCGCGTATTCCGCCCGGGCCGCCTCACCTTCGGCTTTATTATGCCACTTGAAGGTTATCCGGATTCGCCTTTCCCGACTTTGCAGGATCATCAGGCGCTGGCAAAATTTGCTGATGACGCCGGTTTTTCCGCTCTCTGGATGAGAGATGTGCCCTTTTATGACCCGCGATTTGGTGACACCGGACAGATGCTGGATCCTATGGTCTACCTTGGATTTTTAGCCTCTCAAACTAAACGCATAACGCTGGGTACTACCGGTATGGTGTTACCCCTGCGGGACCCGATTATATTGGCGAAGCAGGCAGCCTCGGTGGACCAGCTGAGTGGTGGGCGGCTTCTGCTGGGATTGTCCAGCGGCGATCGCGCTGTTGAATACCCTGCGTTTGGAGCCGATTACGATAACCGTGCCGAACGCTATCGGGAAGCGTTTAGTCTGATAAAAACCGTCAGTGAGACGTCCTTCCCGGTGGCAGAAACGGCGTTTTACGGCAAGCTTTCAGGCAATCTTGATCTTATTCCTAAACCGTTTAAATCCCGCATTCCGATGATTGTGGTAGGACGGGCACGGCAGGACCTGAGCTGGATAGCGGAGGAAAGCGACGGATGGATATGGCATCTGAGTGACTTCTCAACGCTCCCTGAACTGCTTGAATTCTGGCGTGGCGGTTACGACGATAATCGTTTCAGACCTTATGGTTATGCCACCTTTTTTGACCTCGATGCTAACCCTGATGCGCCGCTTCGCAGACTGATGAATGGCATCACCGTCGGCCGCAATGCGCTGATAAAGCTATGGAAGGAGCAGGAACGGCAGGGAGTAAACCACGTTGCGTTAAATCTGAAACCGCTGACACGGCCCGCAGCCGAGGTGATGGCTGAAATGGCAGAATTTGTGTTACCCGAGTTTCCTTCTGAATAAAGGCAGGACAATAAATGAACAGTTCATTTCATTCTTCGGTGCAGAGCCTGATTAGTTTTTGTGAAACCTGGTCAGGGAATGCTTGCTCCGACAATAGCCAATGGCTGGACCCCTCGGTCAGATTATTCAGCAGTCATCGTGGATCAGTTTCCGGCCGTGAAAATGTCACCGCCCTTTTGCAAAATGACTTTGCTGACCTGGACAACGTATCCGTTACGCTGACAAACACCGTTGAGCGACGGAACGATAAAGATTACGTCGCCAGTGCATACCTGCACGGGCATGCTTCGCGCACAGGTTCCGGACGTCATAACCAGGTACGGTTTGGGGGGACGGTCGTGATGAGGGCAGGCACAGATGAAGCCCAACCTTTGATCCATACCCTTCACCTCCAAATAAACTGGACCTCAGGTGCAAGGCAGTTGTTATCGGGATGGCAGCTACCGGCTGAAGAGTCCGGCTGGCATCAGCGATTTCCGCCAGTCGCCATTATCAGTGAACTTGATGCCCCCTGGCATATTGTGCCAGAAAACCACCGTGCTACGAGTGACGAACAGGATGTGATCGATACCTGGTATCGCTACGCGTGGGCGCTGGACCAGGCAGATTTCACACTTTTCAGCACATGTTTTAGTGAAAACGCCGCGGGTAACTTTACCCCCCTGGGCTATATATCGGGGAGGCGGAATATTATTGCCGCCATGAAAGCCTTCCGGCTTCCGTGGCCCTGGATGCAGCATTATGGTGAACCGCTGAAAGTATGTATCCAGCCCGATCGCCATTCGACCATCCTGATAATAGGCCGGATCATCGCGGAGAGAACGCACGACTCAGGGGGGCGCGAAATCTACGGCGCGCATTACCGCGTTGGGATGGAAAAGGATTCTCACAATCGATGGTCAATATGCTGGAGCGAATATAATCCAGGCTGGCTTTCAACAGATGATGTATCCGGTATTGATACCGCATTACCGCGCAACAGATGAACGCTGCGCGCTCGACAAGCGTGCCGGCAACTCTTTTTTCAGTTCTTCAATCAAGGCTCTCACTTTAGGAAGGACCGTGTGAGTCCTGGGCCACATTGCAGAAATGGGGGTGGGCGGTGCCTGAAATGTGGGTAGAATTGCACGAAGCTGCCCCCTTTTGATGGCATCACCGCATAACCAGTCCGGAAGTTGCGTCACCCCACATCCGGCAATAGCCGCCTCCAGCATGGCTTGACCATTATTAAAACGGTAGGCTGAGGAAACAACGTGTCTTACAACGTGTCCCTCTTTGCCCCGGATTAGCCAGTAAGTTTGCCCGTCTGACGGTAACCCTGAAATGCATCTGTGTGATGAAAGCTCACGAAGATCAATGGGGATGCCTGCTCGTTCCAGATATCCCGCAGAGGCGCAAATGATAAGCCTTTGCTCGCCCAGGCGTGTGGCAACCAAATCAGCTGAGTCAGGCAGGGGGCCAAGCCTCAGTGCGAGGTCAAAGCCGTCTGTCGCCGGGTCGCGAACCCGATCGCTGAAATCAACTTCGATATTCAGGGCCCGGTATTTTAACGCCATGATATTGAGTAAGGGCATAATGAAAAGGTGACCAAAGGCCACGGGAACCGTCAGCCGCATCAGTCCAGACGGCTCGACTATTCCCGCCTCTATTCTGCTTTCGGCATCTGAAATCATATCCAGAGCAGCAGTGCAGCGATTGAAATAGATCTCACCTTCCGGTGTCAGCGACAGGCTTCGCGTACTGCGGTTGAGTAAGCGAACCCCCAGCCGAATTTCCAGACGCTTGATGCTTTTGCTGAGTGCAGAGCGCGTCACGCCTAAACCCTCAGCAGCAGCAACGAAACTGCCTTTTCTGACGACTTCAGTAAATTCCTGTACGCCATTGAGTTGTGCCGTCACAAATATTGGTTCCTTTATCTCAACACTGAGGGGCTTTTTGCCCAGGTAATCATGGTCTTCAAATAAGGTTAAGATCGTTGCTAACAGATTTTTACCATGAAATGGCTTCAGGAGACAGAATGAGCGAGTTACTGAATATCTATACAATGAATGGAATAAGGCTTAATAATCGTGTGGTTATGGCACCAATGACCCGTTCGCGGGCCTATGATCTTATTCCCACTGACAGTATGGTCACCTACTATCGCCAGCGCGCAACAGCAGGTTTAATTGTTTCCGAAGGTTCACCTGTTTCAATGGAAGGCCGTGGACAGGCTTACACGCCGGGAATTTACACTGACGAACAGATAGAGGGCTGGAAAAAGGTGACTGAGGCAGTACATGCGCAGGGTGGGAAAATATTCATCCAGCTTTGGCACGTAGGACGTTCCTCACACATTGCTCACCAGCCTGATGGGCAGGCACCGGTCAGCTCCGTCTCACGCGTTGCAGAAGGCTGCACCACTCACATTCCCGGTGATAACTGTCAGTCTGTACGCGTATTTCACAGCCAGCCCCGCACATTAGCAACGGATGAAGTCCCGCGGGTGACGCAGGATTTCGTTCGGGCGGCTAAAAATGCTATCGAGGCGGGGTTTGACGGTGTGGAGATCCACGCGGCTAACGGCTACATCTTCGAGCAATTTATCAATGGTGGACTTAACGACAGAACAGATCGTTATGGTGGTACTATCGCCAATCGCCTGCGGTTTACGCTGGAAACGGTGGATGCCGTCTCTGCAGCCATCGGGAGTCATCTGACAGGTATCCGTATTGCACCCTTTGGCCGGCTGCAGGATATGCATGGCTTTGATGATGAGCAGGATACCTGGTTATCTTTAGGTATCGAACTGCGTCGTCGACATCTCGCATATGTACATTTGAGCGATCAGGAATCTCTCGGAGCTCAGGCCATTCCTGCTGGCTTCCTTACAAAGTTTCGCAAGGCTTACGAAGGTACCCTCATCGTAGCGGGCAGCTATACACAGGCGCGTGCAGAAATGGCACTCAGAGAGGGGGTTGCCGACTTAATTGCATTTGGGCGTCCTTTCATAGCCAATCCAGATCTCGTTAAACGCATGAAGAATGGATGGCCGATGGCTGTTCCTGATAAGGATACGTTCTATACCGGGCGAGATGCAGGTTATATAGATTATCCCACGTATCACGTCGATTAAGTTCCCAGAAGCTGGAACGTATCCGGAATGCCTCCGATCCTAAAACAGCTCCGGTTTTCAGCCATTCGGAGAGGAGGAATTCTATCAATAGTGAAACCGCCAAATAAATACTTATATTTCATATAATTACTTCGTTAGCGTGGTTTTTTACATCATTGACCCTCGAACCCCTATGACAGATTCTCAGCATCCAGATAGTCCTGAACCAGTTTCATCGCCTTCCGCGTATCGCCCGGCGGGCTGGGGGTTTCACACTGAACCAGTCGGGAAAAGAGGTCGACTATTTTCTCTTCATCCGCTTTCACCCACTCAATTATCTGGGTTCGAATCTGGTTCATCTGTAAGGTTTTAACAGGGTTTTCAACGATCACTGCGATGCTCCGTTTAGGATTAAATAAATGATGAGTTTATTATTTTGAGCAGTCGCTCAAGAACCGGCACTATGCTTGAGCGCTTGCTCAATTTCAAGTGCGAACTGATCGTTGTTAGCAGAGATACCTGAACTCTCAGCAGAGTAACGCGAACCAGCAGAGAGCATCCTTTACCGTAAACACTTGATTCGACTGCATGATGAAGCCCTTACCCTGCTGGAAAGAGAAAATCCGGACAGCGTGGTCATTTTCCGCGGAGACTGCCTGGTCGATCAGGCTCCTTTTGCCTGGCTGAATGAAAAACATAATGGTGAACCGGGGATGGTGTGGATTGACTGGCAGGCTGGAATAGAAAATCGGCTTCCTAAAGTGACTTTTTTAACACATCAATGAACATGCTGACACGGCGAGGCAGATGACGGGTAGTGGGTAAAAGTGCCCACACGGACAGCTGTTGGGGAGACACATCCCTGAGCGGGATTTCCACCAGTTTGCCCTCTTTAACCTCCTGGCTCACATCCCACCAGGTCAGTTGTGCGATCCCGACGCCCTGAAGACACATTTCACGCACGCCCTCCACATTACTTGAACTGAAGCGCCCATCCACGCTGAGGCTGGTGGTCTGTCCCTCACCTTCAAAGGTCCACTGCAGCACATTCGTCAGTCTGAGGCAGTTATGCAGGCTTAAATCACTCAGTACCTCCGGCACCCCGTACTGCGCCAGATAGGCCGGTGAGGCGCAGATGACCCGGGGGTTATCGGTAAGCTTCTTCGCAATCAGATTTGAGTCCCTGAGAGGAGCGATACGTATAGCGACATCGATTCCCCGGTTTACCATATCCACCACATCTTCCGTGAGCTGGAGGTCAATACGCAGTTCGGGGTTGGCTGACAGCAGGTCAGGTATAAGGGGAAGTATGTTTCGTCTGCCAAAGCCTGAAGGAGCCGTCACCCTCAGTAAACCTACCGCACCCTGAGTTTGCGGAGAAAAGAGTGCCCTGGCACCGGCTTCAGCTTCCGCCAGCGCACGGGCATACACCAGAAATTCATGCCCCTCCTGAGTCAGGGAAACAGAGCGCGTGGTCCGCTGTAGCAATCGTGTTCCGAGATCCTTCTCCAGGGCGGCCAGTCGCCGCGAGACGGCCATTGGCGAAATATCAAGCCGCCTTGCGGCCTGGGTCAGACTGCGTGTTTCCGTAATAACCAGAAAAAGATGCACATCAGGAAGATTCATAAAATACCGTATTTCTCCGGAACAGATTGCTTCAGTGGCATAAGACAACTAAATGGTGTGTCTCAGACCTTGCGGGCAATTATAACGATAAATGATATACCAGCTTATCATTTTGCCCTGTTTAAGCGTTTGCCAGTTGTCATTATATTCAATTTACTTTCTATTCAGCATTCAGGATACGGTAAAAATGAGTTCAGAATTACTTTTCAGCGCGTCCCGCATCGGGGACGTATCGTTTCAGAACCGACTGGCAGTGGCACCCATGACCCGAGTGACGGCGTCCGAAGAGGGCATTGCCGGTGAGCGGATGAGAGCCTACTACGATGACTTCGCGCGTGGTGGCTTTGCTCTGATAATCACTGAAGGTATCTATATCGATAAGGCATGGTCGCAGACTTACGCGTACCAGGCCGGAATGGTTAATGATAAACAGGCTGCGGCATGGAAGACGATCGCTGATGCCGTTCATTTGCGGGGCGGCAAAATTTTTGCTCAGATCCAGCATTCAGGCGCACTGTCACAAGGTAATCACTATCTTGAAGGGACAGTGGGGCCGTCAGCCGTTCGTCCGGTGGGTAAGCAAATGGCATTTTACCGGGGTGAAGGTGAATATCCGGTACCGCGTGAGCTTACGGGGAGCGAAATTCAGGACATTATTGAGAGCTTCGCCGATGCGGCATCACGCGCCGTGACGGATGCCGGATTCGATGGCATCGAAATTCATGGCGCAAACGGATACCTTCTCGATCAGTTTCTGACCGATGACACCAATCAGCGCACCGATAAATGGGGAGGTGACACAGCTGCCCGCCTGGCCCTGAGTCTGGAGGTTATTAAGGCCATTCGTAATCGGGTTGGCAAACGAATTCCTGTCGGGATCCGTATTTCTCAGGGGAAGGTAAATGACTTTTTCCATAAGTGGGCACAGGGTGAAGAGGATGCCCGCGTGGTCTTCAGCCAGCTTGCCGCTTCAGGAATTGATTACCTGCACCTTACAGAGTTTGAGGCATGGAAACCGGCTTTCGAAGGCAATCCCGCTTCGCTGGTCGCTCTCGCACGTAAATATGCGCCGGACCTCACCATCATTGCTAATGGCAATCTGCACGATCCGAATCGGGCTGTACAGGTCCTGAATGAGGGCGCCGATATGATTGCACTTGGCCGCGGCGCGCTGGCCAATCATGACTGGCCTCACCGGGTGAAATACCATCAGCCGCTGAATGCGTTCAACAGTAGCATTCTTGCCCCGATTGCAGACATCAAAGACAGTGAGATCCCAGCCTGAATAAAATGAGTAAAGCTTTCAGGCTGCTGAAGTAAACCGGGCTGTCAGGTAATTAAATTTCTTTTACACCATCGCATTACAACCCAAGAAATTTAAACGGCTTCGCTTCCCGGTACTGGCCATTAGCTTCGCCCGAGAAGGTATTGGTCTGATTCGGCCCCAGGTCAAGCTTCAGCACCTTGCCGCTCTCCGCGGAGAAATCGAGACGGTTCAGATCGGTCCAGAATACGTTGGGCGTTAAGGCCGATTCAAAGAAGTAGAGTTTGCGCTTGTGGTCGGCCACCGTCCGCCAGCGGGTCGAGGAGATATTCGGCTGACCGGGCGTTGAGATGCCGTAGGGCACCGAAACGTTGCGGATCACGCTGAAGGTGCTGGCTATCGCCTCTGTCGGATCTTCCGATTTCGGAATGGCGTTCACGTAGAAGGTGGCGCGCGCAAAACGATCGGGAGCGCTGTTGGTGCCGGGCAGGAACACGGTGCCGCCGATCGGCTTCCAGTACTCCTCCATCGCCAGCTGCTTTTCAAAAACCGGCGAGTTGGTCATCACCTGATAGTCGCGGCCGTGGTGGATCACCTGTTTGCCGTCAATATACTCAATAATCGCGCTGTCGCCGCTGGCATCGGACAGCGACAGATGCAGCGTCGCCAGCCGGTCTTCCCCCGGTACCTTGTCGGTCACGATGCTGAACGGCTCTTTCGCCAGCGCATCGACCGCCTCCTGGACGCTGGCGTAATTATCAAGCGCGTACTGTGCCCAGGCCGCAATGGTCAGGCCCGGTTTTTTGTCATCATCAGTCGGATAAGAGGACTCCACCAGCCACAGCACGTTGGCCACCAGCCCCGCTTCATTCATGCCGTCCGTGGTGGAAATATCATAGCCGGAGGCGATGACGCTGCCGTATTTCGAGGTCCATTTGATTGAGTTCGCACCCGCCTCGCCGCTGCGCTGCATCCCGCGCGGGAACACCCACAGATTGGTATTCACATCCACCTTCCAGTCCATCGACCGGGCGGTGATCACCTGCTGACTGGCACCCAGATAGACCAGACGCGTGCAGGCGTCGGCGATGGAAACGGTGAGACCGGCGGAGAGCACCACCGCCGTAATGGTGGAAAAAAAACAACGTTTTCCTTTGTTCATCATTCTGTATCCATCTGAGATTCAGGTTCGGTATCAGCTTAGAGAGTAGAAGATTGTTACAGAAACAGCACCCTTTCTCATCAGTAAATCATTAGCCTGATTAACCCTTATTCGCGATGGCGGGCGTTAACGTTGGCGGTTTCAAACCGTCAGAGGAGTTTAACCAGCCCCATGGTGCGCTCGATGACCAACAGGATCAGCACCGCCAGCAGAATAAAGATCACCGAGATAGCGTTTACCGTCGGATCAAAGGTCTGGTCCACGTAGTTAAATACCCGGATCGGGATGGTGATGGTCTCCGGCGCGCTCAGGAACAGGCTTACCGAGACCTCGCCAAACGACGTGACCCCGGCAAACACCGCGCCGGCCAGCATCCCCGGTTTAATCAGCGGCAGAGTTACGTGGCGGAAGCTGTACCAGCGGCCGGCGCCGAGGCTCATCGCCACCGTCTCCAGCCGGCGGTCCATCGCCGCCAGGCTGACGCTGACCGTACGCACCACGTAAGGTAGCGCGACCACCATATGGCCGATAACCAGGCCACTCAGCGTACCGGCCAGCCCGGCGGCGGTCAGCACGTAGAGTAAGGCGATGCCCAGCACCACCTGCGGGATCATCAACGGCGACAGGATAAACGCCTGGAGCGCCTCGCGGTGGCGAAACTGCAGCCGCGCCAGCGCCCACGCGGCGAAGGTGCCGATCAGCACCGTCAGCGGCGTGACCACCAGCAGCAATACGACGCTAACCTTCAGCGAGTCAAGCCAGCCTGGGTCATCCAGCAGCGCGCGGAACCAGCGCAGCGAGATACCCTGTGGAGGAAACTGCGGATAAGGCTGTGGGCTGAATGCCGACAGCAGGATCACCAGCACCGGCAGCGCCAGAAAGGCGTAAACGCCTGTCCCCGCCAGCGTCAGCAGCCAGCGCTGAAGCCGTACGCGCGGCGTTCGATCAGTGACCATGATTATTTTTCTCCCAGCGTTTCAGAAGGATGCCCGCGATAGCGGCCACCGCCAGCGTCATCAGCAGCAGCGTCAGCGACAGGGCGGCCGCCAGCGGCAGGTTGGCGATCTGCATCGCCTGTTGATAGATGGCAATCGGCAGCAGCGGCTGCAGGCGGCCGCCGATCAGCAGCGGGGTGATGTAGCTGCCGGCGGCGAGGGAAAAGACGATGATAAAACCGGTCAGCATGCCCGGTACGCTCAGCGGCAGGATCACCCGGCGAAAGGTCTGCGCTGGCGTGGCACCGAGGCTCATCGCCGCGTGGCGCAGCGAGGGGGCTATTTCGTTCAGCGAGGTGACCAGCGGCAGCACGGCGAACGGCAGCATCACCTGCACATAGGCGATTACCACCGCGTTCATGTTCCACAGCAGGTTCAGCGGCTGCGGGATCAGCCCGGTGAACAGCAGAAAACCGTTGATCAGGCCGTTCTGCGCCAGCAGCACGATCCACGCAAAGGTACGGATCACCACGCTGGTCAGCAGCGGGGAGATCAGGATCACGTACAGCAGCGTGCGCCAGCCCCGCCGCCGGGTGTTAATCAGCAGCCAGGCGGCGGGCCACGCCAGCAGTACGGTAACGGCGGCGGTAAACAGCGACACCCATAGCGTGGTCCACAAGGCGTACAGATACTGTGGATCGCCGAACACGGTAAGATATTGCGTGACACTGTAACCGGGCTGGGGTTCGAGCAGGTCGTCCACGGCGGTCAGGCTCTGGTCAAACAGCTGCAGCAGCGGCACCAGCAGAAACAGCAGCAAAAACACCAGGCACGGCGTCAGCAACAGCCAGGGAAAGGCGTTGTTGTTCAGCGCCACCTTACCCACGCCGGCCGGGTCAGCGCCGCCGTTCAGCGGCCGTTTTTCCCGATGCATCAGGCCACCTTCCCGGCAGGCAGGACGATCACATCGTCAGGGTGCCAGTGCAGCGTCAGCGTCTGACCCACCGCCGGCAGCGCGGCAAAGTCCTGTTCCGCCGGCTGCACCTGCAGTTCAGCACCGCCCGGCAGCCGGCATAACAGCCGCAGGGTCGCACCGGCGAAGCTGACGCGCACCACCTGCGCCGGGCTGGCGTTCACCACGCTGGCCGGCGCTGACGCCGAGAGGCGGATCCGTTCCGGCCGCACCATCAGCAGGGTGGCTTGCGGGATAAACTGCTGCGCCGCCAGCCGCAGCGGCGTGGTCGCATCGTGCGGTTGCGCCAGGTAACACTGGCCGCCAGCGTCAGGCGTGACCGTAAACAGGTTGGCCTCACCGATAAATTCCGCCACAAAGCGGTTCTGCGGCTGCCGGTAGAGTTCCGCCGGCGTGCCAACCTGCTGCAGCTGGCCGTGGCCAAGAATGCCGATACGATCGGAGAGGGTCAGCGCCTCCTCCTGGTCGTGGGTGACCAGTACGGTGGTGATGCCCACCCGCTGCTGCAGCGCGCGCAGTTCGTCCTGCATGTCGCGGCGCAGGCGCGCATCAAGGTTAGATAAGGGTTCGTCCAGCAGCAGCACCTGCGGGCGGATCGCCAGCGCACGGGCAATCGCCACCCGCTGCTGTTGCCCGCCGGAGAGCTGGTGCGGCCGCCGGGACGCCATCCCCTCCAGCCGTACCTGCTTCAGCACGTCGTCCACCCGTTCGCGCTGTTCCTGCTGCGGCAGCCTGCGCACCTTCAGGCCAAAGGCCACGTTCTCCGCCACGCTCAGATGGGGAAACAGCGCGTAATTCTGGAACACCATGCCGATATGACGCCGGTAGGGTGCCAGCGCGGTCACATCCTCGCCGCCCAGCCACACCCGGCCGCTGTCCGGTGCCAGAAAACCGGCGATGATATTGAGCAGCGTGGTTTTGCCACAGCCGCTCGGGCCGAGCAGGGAGAAAAACTCTCCCTGCCCGATACGCAGGCTGACGCCGTCCAGCGCGCGCTGCTGTTCAAAGCGGCGCGCTACCGCGTCTATGACCAGCGCACTCATTTGGCACCCAGCGCCTGGCCCCAGCGCCGCGTCCAGTCAGCCAGCTGCGGCGTAGCGCTGGCATAGTCGATCCAGATCAGCTTGCTGTAAGCCTCTTCACCCACTTTGACCTGGCTTTTTAACTGGTCGCTGTAGGCCACGTCCTTGTTGGTCATGCCGTACAGCGATCGGTCAGAGAAGGCCTTCTGCACCTGCGGGCTGGAGAGCGCATTCACCACCTTATAGGCGTTGGCCAGGTTGGGCGCACCCTTCGGGATCACCCAGTTCGCCGCGCCCACCACCGGTCCGTCAGAGGGGTAAACAAAGTCAATTTTCAGCCCCTGCTGCTTCAGCGCAAATACCCGTCCGTCCCAGAACGGCACCACCCAGGCATCGCCGCGCTCCAGCAGGGTCTGGATCGCGCCAGGGCTGTCCGGGAAGGCCACCGCGTTGCCGCGCAGTTCGGCCAGTTTGCTGAAGGCCTTCGCCACGTCGGCGGGATTGCTCAGTTCGCCGCCCAGCGCATGCGCCAGCCCGGCGAAGAACTGTAGCCCTGCGGCGTAGGTTGGCGAGGAGATCGCCACATGGCCCTTATATTCCGGGTTCCACAGATCCAGCCAGCTGCGCGGCGGCGTCTTCACCAGATCGCTACGGTAGGCCAGCCCCAGCTGACCGAGGCTGAAGGCTGCCGCGTAGGTTTTGCCCTGCCAGGTAAAACGCGACTGCACGCTCTGATAGAGGTTAGCCAGGTTGGGGATATGCTGCGCGTCCAGCGGCTGCAGCAACCCTGCCGCCTGGGCGCGCTGCACGGTATCAGGCTGGAAAACCACGATATCGTACGGTGAACGGTGGCCCTTCGCGGCGCGCAGTTTGGCAAACCATTCGGCGTCGGCACCCGGCACCACGGTCAGTTTGAGGTTGTTCTCCCGCGCGTACTGCTCCAGTCCGGAGGCGCGAATATTCTTCTCCCAGTCGCCGCCGTAAACGCCCACCACCACGGAGTCCGTGGATGCCGGGGGGGCCTCTGCATGGGCAGCGGCAGAGACAACAAGGCCGATCAGGGCCGAAAGAACGAACGTACTGGCCAGTTTAGGGCGCATGAAATACTCCTGGTAAGGGATCGGTAACGGGGGAAAGTTGTTGCTCCAGCGCGACCACCGCAGCGGTAAACGCCTGCCGCGCCGGTCCGGGGTCGGATGGCGCGGTCAGCGGAAACCCGGCGGGTAGCAGCGCCAGCGCGGCGGAAAATACCGACTGCCTGTCGCGCAGGCGCTGGGCCGGTGAGCGGGTATAAAGCAGCTGATTAAGGCGACCTACCACCGCCGGGGTAAACACCGCCAGCCAGCGCTCGCGGGCGCTGCCGAACGATGCAACAGCCGTACGCGGTGCCTGCCGCAGGGCCGCCGTGGCGGCGTGGTCGATGCCCCCGGCGGTCAGCACCACACCATACTGCGCGGCGGCAGCGGCGCTGCTCAGCAGCTGATTACTGACATCGTCGGCCACCGCCTGCGGATCGCGCAGCAGCGGATCCCCCCAGCCGCCGCCGCCGGGGGTCTGCAGCAGCAGCTCATCGCCGGGGCCAACGCTGAGCAGGTCGATTTTGCCCAGGGGCCGGGCAACACCGTCGGCAGGATAGAGGGTCAGCCGCGCCGGCTGGCCGGGACCTGCGCCGTGAACACCCCACGGCTGAAACAGCATTCGTTCCATGCCGCGCGCCAGCAGCGTGGTGTCCTCCTCGCGGATGCGAATACGGATCTGTTGCCCCATGCCGCCGCGCCACCGTCCGGGCCCGGCGGAGTCTTCCCGCAGCGCGTACTGCAGAATGTGGATACCGGTTTCGGCTTCCACCTTCTCCACCGGATTGTTGGCCAGGTTGGAGATGCTGTTATCACGCCCGTCGATGCCGTCGCGCCCGAAGCGTGCCCCGCCGCCGCCGACCATCGGCTCGATCACCTGCACGTTCTGTTCGCGGCCGTTGACCGCGCTTTCCGCCACCACAAAAGGAATGATGGTGCCGCCGCTGGCCGCCGGCATCACCTGCGGCAGCGCCTGGCCCAGCAGGCCGTTCAGCAGGTCGTTAACCCGCACGGCGGTGGCGTGGCGCACGCCGACCGCCGCCGGATAGTGCGGATTGACCAGCGATCCGGCCGGGGCGAACAGCGTAACCGGTGCGAGCAGGCCGGCGTTGAGCGGCACGGTTTTATCCAGCGTGCAGACCAGCGCCAGCAGCCGCAGCGTCAGCCAGGCATGGGGTTCGCCGTGGCTGGGGATGTTGATCGCGGCGGCCACCTGCGCGTCGCTGCCGCTGAAGTCCAGGTGTACGCGGCCGTCGTTAAAGGTGGCGCTCAGCGCCAGGCGCACCGGCAGGCCGCCGCCCGTCGCATCATCATCGAGGTAATCCTCAAACTGATAGCAGCCGTCGGGAACACGCCGTAGCACCTGACGCGCCCGCGCAGCGGCGTACTCCTGCAGATCCTGCTGCGCCTGGCGCACGCTCTGCACGCCGTGCTGGCCGACGATATTTTGCAGCCGCTGACGCCCGGCGCTCAGCGCGGCGAGCATCGCCTGAATATCACCGGCGTTGGCCTCCGGCGTGCGGCTGTTGGCGGCGAGGATCGCCGCCACGTCCTGGTTGAGCTGCCCGGCGCGCATCAGCTTCACCGGTGGGATCTGCAGCCCTTCCTGAAAAATATCGCCGTTGGTCGGTGAGATGCTGCTCGGCACCCGACCGCCGACGTCGGAGGCGTGCAGGAAAGCCCAGCCCCAGGCGACGATTTCGCCGTCGACAAACCACGGCTCCAGCAGCTGCAGGTCCGGCAGGTGCGTCGCCAGCCCGCGCGAACGCCAGGGATCGTTGGTGAGGATCACGTCACCGGGCTGCAGGTCGCCGACCGCGTTGATGGCGGTCAGCGCGTTCAGGCCGACAAATCCTGAGACGCCGATGCCGCGTGGATAGGCGAAAAAACGCCCCTGCAGGTCGGCGATGGCGCAGCAAAAATCGGCGGTCTCTTTGACGTACAGCGTGCGGCCGGTGTGCTGCAGAATATGGCACATCTCCTCGGTCAGCGCGGTCAGCTTCTGGTTGAGGATCTCCAGGGTTATGGCGTCCAGCTTCATGCGGTATCTCCCTGCGGCTGACGGGTGACGATCAGGTTGCCCGCCGGATCCAGACGGCCCTGCCAGCCGCGGATAATCAGCGTGGTGGTATCTTCCTGCTCCACGATGGCCGGCCCGCTAATGACGTCGCTGAACTGGATCTGCTGGCGCGGCCAGACGCTGGCCTGCTGCCAGCGCCGGTCGAGAAACACCGGCCGCTGCACGGGTGTACCGGCAGCCGGCAGCGGCTGCCACCGGGCGGCCGGCGGCCGTGGCAGCGCGGCGGTCAGCGACAGGCGCAGGGTGGTCAGTTCAATGTCCTCCGGCGGGCTGGTGAAGCCGTACCGCTGCTTATGCAGCTGCTGAAACGCGGCCTGCAGGCCGTTCAGCGTCAGTTCGTCCGCCTGCGGCAGGCTGACGGTCAGTTCATAGGCCTGGCCGCGGTAGCGCATATCGGCCTGCAACAGGGTGGACTCCTCGCTACTCAGCGCCGCGGCCTGCTGGCCGAACCACGCCTGCGCCTGCTGGCCTAACGCCTGCACCGCCTCCCGCAGCGAGCTGAAGTTCTGTGCCGTGACCGCCATCCGCAGGCTACGGACAAAGTCGCGGCGGATATCGGCGGTCACCGCGCCCTCGGCGCAGAAGGTGCCCGGGCGCAGCGGCACCAGGATGCGATCGATGCCCGCCTCGTCGGCAAACAGGCTGGCGTGCGTCGGTCCGGCTCCGCCAAACGGGATCAGCGTCAGCGCGGCGGCGTTCACCCCACGCCGCGCCAGTTCCTTATTCAGTTCGGTGGCCATCCGGGTAGTGGCTACCGCCAGCGCGCCGCTGGCCACCTGCTCGGCGGCGTGTTCGCCGTGCAGGCCACAGCGAGCGGCCAGCGCGGCAAGCGCCTGACGGGCGGCGGCCAAATCCAACGGGATGCTGCCCGCCAGCCTGACGTCGGCAGGTAAGATACCGCACACCAGGTAGCAGTCCGTTAAGGTTGGGGCGCTGCCACCGCGACCGTAGGCCACCGGACCGGGATCGGCCCCGGCGCTCTCCGGCCCGACCTTCAGCACGCCGTAGTCATCAACGTGGACGATCGACCCGCCGCCGGCGCCGAGCGCCGAAACGCCGACCACCGGCAGGATCAGCGGCAGGCCGCCGATATCGGTGCGCGTCACCCGTTCAACGCCGCCGTCGGCAGACACCGAAATATCGCTGCTGGTGCCGCCCATATCAAAGGAGACGTAACCGCCGCCGCCGCTGCGTTCTGCCAGCCGGGCGGCGGCCGTCACCCCGGCGGCCGGGCCGGACAGCAGGGTGTCGATCGGGCGCTCGCGTGCGGCGTCCAGCGGCAACACGCCGCCGTTGGAGGCGGTGATCAGCAGCGGTGCCGCGATCGCCTGTTGCGCCAGCAGCGCGCTCAGGCGGTCAAAATAGCGCTGCATCAGCGGCTGAATATAAGCGTTCAGCCCGGCCACCAGCGTGCGTTCATATTCGCGGATTTCCGGCCACAGCTGTGCCGCCGACAGCACCGGCACCCCGTCGAGGTGCCGGGCCAGCTGCGCCGCCAGTTCAGCCTCGGCCTGCGGCCGGGTGTAACCGTTAAGGGTGACCAGCGCCACCGCGCTGACCTCCAGTCTGCCGATCGCCTGCGCCAGCTGCTGCAGCTGCTGCTCCGTCGGCCAGCTGAGGATCTCACCCTGCGGGCTGAAGCGGGCGTCGATCTCCAGCACCCGCTGGCGCGGCAGGAAGGCGGCCTCCCGGTCAGCGTGAAAATCAAACGACGACGGCATGCGCGCCCGACCAATCTCCAGCACGTCACGAAAGCCGGTGCTGATCGCGATCGCCACCCGGGCACCCCGGCGCTGGATAATCGCATTCAGGCCCAGCGTGGTGCCGTGCAGGATCAGCGACAGCGCGGAGGCCGGCAGACGGCTTTTTTGCAGCAGGGCCTGCAGCCCGTCGCTCACCGCCTGTGCCGGATCGGCGGGGGTGCTGGGCTGTTTATGGTACAGGCTGCGCCGCCGCTGCGGGTCAAACAGCACAAAATCGGTAAAGGTGCCGCCGACGTCCACGCCGACGGTGACCCCCGTTACGTCAAGGCTGTTCATCGCGGCGCTCCTGTCCAGCTGAGTATCCATAACATCCAGGTTCCCTGCGCCTCAGTCATGCGCACCCTCCGGCGTCAGCGCGGTAATTTGCTGTAAGAACGCGCGGGTGCGCGGCTGGGTCGGACGATCCAGCACCTGCTCCGGCGGGCCGTACTCCACGATATGGCCTTTGTCGAGGAAGGCAACGTGGCTGGCCACCTGGCGGGCGAACTGCATCTCATGCGTGGCAATCACCATGGTGATGCCGCTCGCCGCCAGATCGGTCATTACCGCCAGCACCTCGTTGACCAGCTCAGGATCGAGGGCGCTGGTCGGTTCGTCGAACAGGATCAGCTCCGGCTCCCGCGCCAGCGCGCGGGCTATGGCGACGCGCTGCTGCTGGCCGCCGGAGAGGCTGCCGGGCCAGGCATCGGCCTTGTGTTCGAGGCCGACGCGTGCCAGCAGCGCCAGCGCCTGCTCCTTTGCTTCGCGAGGATGTCGCCCCTGCAGGCGCGGCGCCAGACTGATGTTGTCCACCACCGTTAAATGGGGGAACAGGTTAAACTGCTGAAAGACAAAACCGATACGATCGCGCTGCTGCCGGGTAATATTCTCTCCGGCACGAAACAACCGGTCACCTTTCTGCTGCACCCCCAGCGGCTGGTGACCAAAAAATACCAGCCCGCCATCCGCCTGCTCCAGCGTCGCCATCAGGCGCAGCAGGGTACTTTTCCCCGACCCGGAGGGGCCGATCAGGCACAGCACTTCCCCCTGAGCCACGTCGAGGTCAATATGTTCCAGCACCACGTTCTCGCCGTAGCGCTTGTGCAGGCGGCGGGCGCTGACCACCGGCGGTTTCGCCAGCGGCTCAGGATCGTTAAAGTCTCCGGACATGATTTACCCTTAATCTCAGCGACGGTGATAACTGCGGCCGTAGTAGCGTTCGCTCCACGACTGTAAAACTGACAGCAGCGAGGTCACCACCACGTACCAGAAGGTGGCGACCAGCAGCAGGGGAATAACCTTGTAGTTGCTGTTGTAGATTAACTGCGCGGAGTAGAGCAGTTCGGTAACCGCCACCACGCTGATCATCGAGGTGCCTTTCAGGTTGTCGATCAGGAAGTTACCCAGCGCCGGAATAATGCTGCGCAGCGACTGCGGCAGGGTAATTTTCAGGAAGATTTGCCGCCGGCGCAGCCCGAGCATGGTGGCCGCCTCGCGCTGCCCCTGCGGCACCCCCAGCAGGCCGCCGCGGATAAATTCAGCGGCGTAGGCCATACCGTGCAGCGTCAGGCCGAGGATCGCGGCACCCAGCGCGTTAATTAATTCGTTGGTGGGCAGCGTCACTGACGGCGTCAGCCCCGGCCAGCCCAGCGTCAACGTCGGCACCAGATAACCAATATTGAACCAGAACAGCAGCTGCACCAGCATCGGCGTGGCGCGAAACAGCCAGATGTAGCCCCAGGCGAGTGAGGAGAGCACCGGGTTTTCGGACAGCCGCATCACCGCAATCCCCAGGCCCAGTACCACGCTGAGCAGCGTCACCAGCAGCGTCAGCCACAGCGTGGTCCACAGCCCCTGCAGGATCCGCGGGTTGAAGAGATACTGCCCGACCAGCGGCCAGTCAAACGCCGGGTTGGCGGCCGACGCGCGCACAAACCACAGCATAAACAGCAGCAGTAGCAGCGCAGAAAGGATCCGCTTACGCTGGCTCTGCGGACGTATGCCCTGCCGCCGTTCAATGTCACCGATCGCGTCGGTCACGGACAACGGCACGCTGCGCTGCTGCCCGCTGACCCGCCCCGCCCCGTCCGTCGGCCCGCTCAGCTCTGTATCACTCATCAGTCACCCGGTATTACGGCGTTATCCGCACGCGAAGAGAATAAAAAAGGGAGACGGCGCGCGCCGCGCGCTGACGTCGTCTCCCTGCGGATCAGCGTGCCGGATTTACCTGCGATTCTTTCAGCGCCACGGACTGCACGCCGTACCTGCTGAGGATCTGCAGATAGGTGCCGTCGGCGATCAGCGCGTTAATCGCGCCGGCCCAGGCCTGCGCGTGACCGCTGGTTTTGCTGACCGCAAAGCCGGACTGACCGCTGTCAAACACCGGCCCGGTGACGCGCCAGTCCGGATCTTTTTTAGTGATCCAGCCCGCTTCGCCGGTATACACCGGCGTCAGCTCGGCCTGACCGCTCTTCACCGCCAGCCATGCGGCGGAGCGTGAAGGGAAAATCGCCACGCGCAGCGCCGGTTTTCCCTGCTGCTGGCAGCGGCTGGCCTGGGCGTTCAGCGCGTCAATGGTGGACTGCCCGGCCAGCGCCGCCACCGAGTGGCCGCACAGCGCATCCAGGCTGTCTGCCAGCGTCACCGGCCCGCTGGCGCGGGTGATAAACGAGTAGCCGGCGGCTATCAGCGGCACAACATCCACCACCTGCTGACGCGGCACCGTGGCGTCGGTGCCCAGCGCGACGTCAAAACGCTGGCTCTGTAAGCCGGGGATAAAGGTGTCAAAGGTGCCGTTTTTCACCTCCAGCGTGGCGTTGAGTTTTCTGGCGGCCACGGCCACCAGCTCATAAAAATAGCCGCTGTTATGCCCCTGCTCGTCAACAAAGGCGATCGGTTCATAGTCGTTCTGCATAATGCCGTGCAGGGTCTTACCCGCCAGCGGTGAAGGCGCGTCGGCCGCGGCGGCCAGGGTGCTGAAAGAGGCCAGTAACAGGCCGGTAAGCGTTTTGTTCATGGACGATCCTGGTGTTAACGTGAGTAAGAGGCCGTAGGTTCGGCAAAACGTCGTGCGGGAGAAAAAATGGCCCACTGCCGGTCGAGATCGACGCGGTGGTCGATCGCCTGCGCCAGCAGTTCGCCCAGCGCCGGGGCCAGCTTGAAGCCGTGGCCGGAGAGCCCGGCGGCAACCCAGACGTGCGGGTGGGCGCGCAGCTCTCCCAGCAGCGGGGCCTGGTCGAAGGTGTAGGCTTCCGGCCAGGTGCCGCCGCCGATAATCGCCGGGTGCGCGCCGTTAACCGCCTCGCCCATCTGCCGGTCCAGACGCTGGTACAGCGTGCCGGTCAGCGCGCTGCTGGCCTCGGTGGCAACGATCTGCGGATCCTTTTGCTCATCAATCTCCGCGTCGCCGACAAAGAACTTAAAGGTTTTGCCGTCCGGCATCGGCTGGGTGTTCCACATCGGCCTTCCGGCGGTGACGCGCATGGTTGGCGGAAAGCGGGTGGTATCGAAGCCGCTTTCACGGCCGAGGTGAAAACTTTTGCCCAGCCGGCGCGACGCCACGGGCAGGCCGGGCAGCAGGGTTTTACTCCATGCACCGGCCGCCACCACCACCTCATCAAACTGGCGCTCCTCGCCGTTGATGGTTAACAGCGGGCCCTGCGGCGCGGCGTGAATCGCCGTGACGCTGGCCGCTTCATGGACGCGTGCGCCCAGCGTAATGGCCTGCGCCACGCTGGCCAGCAGCAGCTCGTGCGTGAGCAGGATGCCGCCGGCCGGGTCGAATAGCCCCTGCTCGTCGGCGTCGATATTCAGCCGCGGATAGCGCTGTCGCAGCTGTTCGCGGCTCAGCCGTTCAACGGGTAACTGCTGCTGCAGGGCGGAACGCTCCACCGCCTGAAACCACGGGCTGTCCGGCGTGCCGACGGTCAGGAAACCGCCCGGCCAGTACAGCTGCGTCTGCTGCTCCCGTTCCAGCTGCTGCCACAGCGCCTGCGCCCGCAGCAGCAGCGACGTATAAGCGCTGCCTTCGCCGTAAATCAGGCGATGCTGACGCGTGCGGCCGCCGGACGCCCCGACATCGTTACCCACCCGAAACTGTTCGAAGCCTTCAGCCTGGTGTCCCTGACGGGCCAGCGCCAGCAGTGCGGCGCACCCCATCGCGCCAAGGCCGATCACGGCAATGCGTTTTTTACTCTGACCGCTTTCCATCACAAGCCAACCCTTCGTTGATTCACCGTTGCGCAGGCATAAACGCGCCACCGGGAAGTGGCGGGCGCTTTTGCCGTAACGGCGGGGACGTTCGTTGAATGCGGCTAGTCTGTAAGGGAATGAGGGGCAGGTAAAATAACAAAGCCGGCAATCTTTATGCGAAACAGGAGAATAGCGAGGGACAGATTAAAAATAATTTCTAATCCCCAACGGTAACCAGTTGGGCTCACGGCGGGGAGATAAGGCTAAAGAGCGAATTCAACCTGAACTGCGGAGATAACCGGTAAGCTCACCTTTTGTAATGCAGGCGGGGAAAGTTCACGCCGGCCCGGCGACGGGCGACGGGCGACGGGCGACGGGCGACGGGCAGATGATTAAAGTCACATCGTGGCATGCCATTTTCTGGCTGCTGGCGATTGTCGGAACATTAATGCTGATGTCTTTATTCTGGTTAGCGGAGACATTACCTCCTGAAAAACGCTCGCAAGCCTCCGTAACCAGAGCCTTTCACAACCACTATGCCTTGCTAACCAACGCCAGATACATGCGTGTTACGCTATGCCTGACGTTCTGTTACGTTGCAGCCTACGCCTTTATCACGGGCTCTCCGTTTGTGTACATCACGTACTTCGGCGTAGATCCGCGACTGTTCGGGTAAAAAACAACTATCCCCTGCCCGAATGATTTTATGAATTTCATTCATAGCGGCTATTAATCAGGCGTAATTATCTTTCATCCCGACTCCGTTAATCTGAACGATAAATTCTGGATAAGTCGATACCCATCGGGGTATCGACAGATGCGGATTAAATATTCTTATCAAAGAAGACGTCTAATTTTTGCAAAGCCTTGTTAACGTACTCAGGCACCCAATACGTCTCGATATGGGTAGCACCATCAATCAGGAAGAGTTCTTTGTCCTTCGTACCGGTGGCTTTCGCGAACGCATCTTCAGTCATATAGAGCGTATCGGCTTTTGTACCGGCAATCATCAGCAGCGGTTTATTGATGAGATTGATATGGTCCGTTACGTCAAAACTCATCAAATCCAGCAGACTGCTGGTGGTGTATTTGAACGTAGAGTTCGGATGGGCGTGGGTTTTCCAGTAGTACTCGTAGCCCTGCCGATACAAGGCAAAAGGTAATTTAGCAATCTGTTCATCAGTCATGTTGGCATCGCCGGAGTAAAGCACTTCTCCTCCGGCGGCTTCCTGAGCACGTGCGTCAGAAGCCTGCTGAAGACGCTGCTGGACAGTATCCAGCTGTGAATCCTGCATACCATTGCGGCGTACAAGGCCTGAATTAAACATACTGATGGTTGCAATCGATTTGAACCGTTTGTCCGTCCCGGCGGCAACAAGTGAATACCCGCCACCTCCGCAAATACCCAGCAGGCCGAGGCGGGCGGTATCTACACCAGGATACTGGCTGATATAGTCAGCCATGCCGTGAACATCCTCAATACGGTTAGCCGGTTTATCCACGCTGCGAGGCATACCACCGCTAGCCCCCTGATAAGCTGCATCGGCGGTAATCGTGATGTACCCATGTTCGGCAAGTCGCTGCGCATACAACCCGGCGACCTGTTCTTTTACGCCACCATTAGGATGTGCGACCACCACGGCAGGGTATTTTTTAGCTGGATCGTAGTTAGCAGGGGTATAGACATTCGCGGCGATCTGGATGCCATGCAGATCGTATTTCACCGGATGAATGTTGACCTTGCCGTTGACGTTCCTGGTGATGGCATCGTCATAGGCCAGTGTGAATGGATTTTTTTTATAATCAGCCGCATTGACTGAGGTCACTCCGGCCATTGCCGTGAGTAGCATTGCACTGATAAGCGTGAATTTCATGGTCTCTCCCGATGAGTGTCAGACTGGTTATGCAGGCTCGCGGAATCAAATTTGCAGGCTCAGATTAGGGAGAGAGGGCTGTCAGCATCGTGACAGGGAAATAACATTTTTGTCAGGAAAGGGGCCGGGACGGTTAGTGTTTCTGACAACGCTGTCAGGCAACTGTCAGCTTTATGTTGGCAATCAGGAGGCAGAATGGTCTCGTTTAACAGGATCCATGTTCAATTTTCTGAGAATGAGCGATCAATGAAAAGCCAGAATGACCCAACAATGCCAGAGCGACGCAAGCTGTTAGCCGCCGGGGCGGGTATTGCCGCCGCCTCGCTGCTCCGCCACGTGAGGAAGTCCCGTTATGCGCCTGTTATTAGTTGAAGATGAAGAAAAAACGTCAACCTATCTCAACCGAGCGTTGAGTGAATCCGGGTTTACGGTAGATGTCTCAGCAGATGGCGCTGAAGGTCTTCATTACGCGCTGGAGTTCGACTACGACGCGATAATCCTTGATGTGATGTTGCCGGGGATGGATGGCTACCGGGTACTTGAGGGTGTGCGAGCAGCCAAACAGACGCCGGTGCTGATGCTCTCGGCACGGGGTTCGGTCGATGAGCGCGTTAAAGGTCTTCGTCTTGGCGCAGATGATTATCTGCCAAAGCCCTTTTCGCTTATTGAACTGGTGGCACGTATTCAGGCACTGGTGCGTCGCCGCGCTACGGATGGCGCAGATATCACCCAGCTGCAAATTCACGATCTGCATCTCGATTTACTGGCTCGCCGGGTATTTCGCACCGGAACGCGACTGGAGCTGACCGCGAAAGAGTTTTCCCTGCTGAGCCTTCTGGCCCGACATCAGGGGGAGATCCTGTCAAAGATGATGATTGCTGAGCAGATATGGGACATGAATTTTGACAGCGATGCCAACGTGGTTGAAGTCGCCATTAAACGACTTCGAGCCAAAGTGGATGCCCCGTTCGATATCAAACTGCTACATACCGTTCGTGGCATGGGCTATGTCCTCGAAGTACGGTCCGAATAAATGAAGGGGATAAGCATGCCTGAGCGTTCCATCTCCGTTCACCTGGCGCTGATGTTTGCCTTATCCGCGCTGTTGATTGTATCCGTTATCGGTATCCTGCTCAGAAGCTCCTTGCATGACTCTTTGCAAAAGCAGATGCACAACGAACTGTTGTTCCGGGAATCATTAATGAGTCCGTGGATCACCGCACGAACCTCGGCTGACGGCTGGTCTTTGCTGGCCAATAAATTCACTGTGTTAACCAATTCTGAAGGTGAGCGCGTTCGCTACTGGATAGTGAGCGATAACCCGCGCTTCAGCATGGGGGGAACACCACCGGTTGGTGTTCAGTGGTCTTCTTTACAGGAGGGTTTTAATAAAGTGCCCGGCGCATCGGAAGGCACATGCTCACTGTTCCTGTTAGTGAAAACCATCCCCGCGAACGGAGAAAGGCCTGAGCTTCGCTATGTGGTTGCCATCGACTCCACGCCGTACATGGGCACACTCGATGCGTTCACTCGTACACTGTTGATTATTGTCGCACTGGGCATCGTGATTGTCGCCTTACTGGGATACATCATCTCAAGGATCGGTCTTCGTCCCGTTGGGGCTCTCAGTAAACAGGCCCGGCAACTCGCACCGGGTGACCATGGCCAGCGCCTGAATACTCGCGCTTTGCCCGAAGAACTGCAGCAACTGGCGTCATCCTTTAACGGCGTGTTAGCGCGTCAGGAAATCGCCTGGCGACAGCTCGAAAGCTTTAACGCCGATGTTGCGCATGAACTCCGTACACCGCTGACAAACCTTATCGGCCAGACGCAACTGGGTCTCTCGCGCCGACGCTCGCAGGATGAACTGGAAGAGTTACTGGGTTCAAATCTTGAGGAGCTTGAACGTATGACATCGATCGTTAACGACATGCTGTTCCTGTCTCATGCTCACGCGGGTGAACATGCTTCCCAGCTTACGCAGGTGTCCCTGCGGGAAGAAACCCTGAAAACAGCGGAGTACGTTGAACCCTCTTTTGCTGAAAAACAGCTTTCTCTGCAAGTGGAGGGCGACGTCACCGCGCACATCGACCGACGACTGTTCCACCGCTCACTGGCTAATTTACTGGAAAATAGCGCAAGACATTCACCGACCAAAAGTACGGTTACGGTGCAGTTAAGCGAAAAAGGTCATCAGGCTTGTGTTGAAGTTTCAAACCCGGGCGATTCGATAGCACCAGAGCACTTACACCGGCTTTTCGAGCGGTTCTATCGCGTTGACACCTCCCGAGCCAGGAGTGATACCCATCATGGGCTGGGCCTGTCGATCGTGCGTGCCGTCGCCATTATGCACAGGGGGGACGTCTTTGCGCGTAGTGAAGGTGGCATCAATACATTTGGCCTCACCTTTGCGATACAAGCGGATAAAGCGGCGGACAATGCTCAATCCGGCGCTGAGCCGGGACCCGGGATAACTGACAGAATTGTCAGGAAGGCGTCAGCCTGACGTCATTACCCTCTCGATAAAATCATCGCAGGCAATCCGCCTCTTCAATGATAAGGACGCTTTGCATGATCGGACATTTACGTTACCTCGGGCTGTTACTGCCCTTCTTCACCTTTTCATCCTGGGCTGCGGAGCAAAATCCCGTTGTCCATATCGCACCCGCAGGAAGTCAGAACGCGGTGTATGGGCCAGCAGAGAACTTTACCGGTCGCGTCCGGGTTGATCCTCTCTTCAAGCCTGATAACGAAATTAGCGTTTCCGGCGCTTATGTCACCTTTGAACCCGGCGCTCGTTCCGCCTGGCATACGCATCCGGCAGGTCAGCGGCTGATTGTGACCTCTGGTGTTGGACTCACCCAACAGGAAGGCCAGCCGGTGCAGGTCATCCGCGCGGGTGACGTTGTCTCTTGCCCGGCGGGCGTCAAACACTGGCACGGAGCAGCACCCGGCAGCGCGATGACGCATCTGGCGATAACCGGGATTGTGGATGGTAAAAGCGTTAACTGGAAGGAGTTAGTGACAGATGAACAATATCACGCTCATTAAGGCATTAACGGCAGCGGTACTGCTGACGTTTGGTTTTAGTCTCTCGGCAAATGCTGCGCCCGCCAATAAAGGAGCCTCAGAAATGAACCACGAACAAACCGTTTCCGATACGCTGTCGGTTCGCCAGCAGGCCATCCCGTTGATTGCGGCATCGATGGCCAGCAGTCAGATGGATAAGCTGAATGCAGCACTGAATCAGGGGCTTGATGCAGGGCTCACCATAAATGAAACCAAAGAGATTCTCGTCCAGCTCTATGCCTATACGGGCTTCCCTCGTAGCCTGAACGCACTTAATGAACTCATGAAGGTGGCCAGTGCACGTAAACAACGTGGCATCAAGGATGTTGAGGGAAAAGAACCGATCGCCCCAATCCCTGTCGGGGATGAGCTTCGTCGTGTCGGCACCGCAAACCAGACGAAAATCTCAGGCGCTCCCGTCCAGGGACCTCTGTTTGATTTTGCCCCGGTCATTAATCAGTTCCTGCAAACGCATCTGTTCGGCGACATTTTCGCTCGCGATAACCTCGACTGGCAAAGCCGCGAGCTGGCAACGGTTGGCGCATTAGCGGCAACACCTGGGGTTGAAGCCCAGCTGTTATCGCATACGCGAGCCAGCATGCGTGTCGGCCTGACGGCAGCGCAGCTGCGCCAGCTGGCACAGGTTCTGCGTGAACATGGCGAAAGTGATGCAGCAACGCGAGCTGAAAAGGCACTGCAACAGGCGCTCGCAAACAATACTCACGGTGGCTAAGGTAAAGGAGACAGCGACGACATCCTTGCCGGACTCGACCCAACTGCGCGCCGGGAAAAACTGCTGGTCCCTGAATGCGACCAGGAGCGAAGAACTACAGAAAAGGTAAACAGTTGGTTAGAAACGATACGTAGTTAATCGTCCGCATTCATGAGTCTGCCAGATAAGGGCAATCAGGGGTGCTCAATAATTAACGCTGACAGCTCAGATATGATTGAACAGCAAACATAACAGAGGATGTAATCTTGAAGACAATCTTAAAAACGCTGGCCATCTGCGTAATGGCGGGTGGCCTGATGGCTCAGTCGGTATATGCCGAGCCGCTGGTCATTCAGGAACAGGGAAGCTTTTCTGCGGGTGGCACTATCATCACCGCACCAGGAACATTTGACGCGAAAAAGCCGCTGAACTCTGCTGGCCAAACCTACCATGGCGATCATGCGTCTGTGTTCTACCAAATCCCGGAGAATCCGCATAAATACCCTATCGTCATGCTGCACGGCGCAGGTCAGTTCTCCCGTACCTGGGAAAGCACCCCGGATGGTCGCGAAGGTTTCCAGAACATATTCCTGCGTCGCGGGTTCTCAACCTATCTTGTCGATCAGCCACGCCGGGGCAGCGCCGGGCGCACTACTGTAGAAGGTACGGTTACGCCTAAACCGGATGAACAGATGTGGTTCAACCAGTTCCGCGTTGGCGTGTGGCCAGAGTATTTTAAAGGTGTTCAGTTCTCTCACGACAAAGAAGCGCTGAACCAGTATTTCCGTCAGATGACCCCGAATACCGGGCCGTTTGATATCAATGTTATCTCTGATGCAATGTCCGCCGTAGTGGATAAATCCGGCCCGGCGATCCTCTTCACCCACTCTCAGGGTGGCGGACCAGGCTGGTACACGGCGATGAAAAACGACAAGGTCAAAGCCATTGTCGCCTTTGAGCCTGGCAGCAGCTTTGTCTTCCCGGAAAAAGAACTTCCTGCCCCTATGCCAGGCGCGTTCGACACGCTGAAGGGTGAGCCTGTTCCGATGGAGCAGTTTATGGCACTGACCAAAATCCCGATTCTGGTTATTTACGGCGATAACATACCGGATAAACCTGTCGCCATGCCCGCGCAGGACAGCTGGCGCGTAAGACTGGCGATGGCTCGCGAGTGGCGTGATGTGGTGAACAAGCATGGCGGGGATGTGACGGTGACGCATCTGCCTGAAGTGGGAATCAGAGGGAATACCCACTTTCCGTTCTCTGACCTCAATAATGTGCAGATTGCCGATTTGGTGAGTAAATTCCTGAAGGAAAAAGACCTGCAATAGGAAGAACCAGTATTGAGCCTTCATTATTGCAGGCTCAATACAAACATCATCTTTATAAAAATAAAGTGGCCTAATCCTGCCGGAAAAAGGTGTTGAATATGGCGGTTTACTTTGCGCACAAAGCAGACCGTCAGCCCTGCAAAGATTAATGAATACATCTAATAAACCCTAGTTAACTACCCCCTATAATAGAATAAATAACTTTGCGTTATGCTTCTCCTACACAACAGCTGAAGGATAACGCCATGCAAACTGTAAAACTGAACAACGGTATAGAAATGCCCCTTCTGGGCTTTGGTGTCTTCCAGATGACGGATGCCGCCGAATGCGAAAGAGCCGTGACTGATGCTATCGATACAGGATACCGCCTGATCGATACCGCAGCGTCCTACCAGAATGAAACTCAGGTCGGGAACGCACTGAAACAGACCGGTATCGCACGTAGCGAACTCTTTGTAACGACCAAGCTATGGCTGCAGGATACAAATTATGAGGGCGCTAAAGCACAATTCGAACGCTCCCTGAATCGGCTGCAACTTGATTACGTTGATCTGTATCTGATTCACCAGCCTTACGGCGATGTCCATGGGGCCTGGCGTGCTATGGAAGAGCTGCAGCAGGCAGGCAAAATTCGCGCCATTGGCGTCAGCAACTTCCATCCTGACCGACTGGCGGACCTTATCGCCTTCAACAAAGTGGCTCCTGCGGTAAACCAGATTGAAGTTAACCCCTTCAACCAGCAGTTGCATGCGGTTCCATGGAATCAAAGCCGTGGCATTCAGCCGGAAGCCTGGGCACCGTTTTCTGAAGGTAAAAATGGTCTCTTCCAGCATCCCGTATTAGCGGCAATTGGTCAGAAGTACGGCAAAAGTGTGGGCCAGGTGGTACTGCGCTGGATCTTCCAGCGGGGCATCGTTTCACTCGCGAAAACGGTGCGGAAAGAGCGCATGGAAGAGAACATTGACATTCTCGATTTTAGACTCAGTTCTGAGGATATGCTGCAGATTGCTGCCCTCGACACCGCAACCAGCGCCTTTTTCTCACACCGTGACCCGGCGATGGTGGAATGGCTGACAGGCCGCAAACTTGATGTTTAAGCTGCGATAAAAGAGGCGTTCATTCAATACAAAAACGTTTTTCAGGTAAATCAGGGCTAGAGGTGTCCACTCTGGGACTCGGTTGCAAAGGACCCGTTATTCTGTTTCCGTTTTCCAGGCGGCCCCCCAACAACGCGCCATAAGCCACTGAGAACAGGCCGCCGCCGCGAATTTCACGGCAGCCGGCACATACGGTCGGGCAGATTATGCTTCAGCGGTTCAAAAAATACAGGGCTTAAAGGATCAGCACGCAGCGAAAATCATTAACGTTGGTCAGCGTCGGCCCGGTGATCACCGCATCCCCCAGCGCGCCGAAAAAGCCGTGGCCGTCGTTGTTGTCCAGCGCCGCGCGCGGTGCGATGCCCTGGTAACGGGCACGCTGCAGCGTGTCCGGTGCCAGAAAAGCGCCGGCAATCTCCTCCTGCCCGTCCACCCCGTCGGTATCGCCGGCCAGCGCCCAGACCCGCTCTGCGCCGTCCAGCGCCAGCCCCAGCGACAGCAGAAACTCGACGTTGCGCCCGCCGCGACCGCTGCCGCGCACGGTGACGGTGGTTTCACCGCCGGAGAGCAGCAGGCAGGGCTTGCTGAACGGCTGACCGTGGCTGGCCACCTGCAGGGCGACAGCCGCCATTACCTTACCCACGTCGCGCGCCTCGCCCTCAATTCGGTCGCTGAGGATATGTGCCGTGATACCCTGCTCCGCTGCGATTTTCGCCGCTGCCTCCAGCGCCATTTGCGGCGTGGAAATCAGATGCACCTCATTCCTCGCCAGCCGCGCATCGCCCGGTTTGATGCTTTCAGCTTCCCCACTCTCCAGCCGGCGGCGGGCGGCAGCCGGTACGCTGATTTGGTAGCGTTCAAGGATGGCGAGCACATCAGCGCAGCTGCTGGCATCGCCCACCGTCGGACCGGAGGCGATATCGGCCGGATCGTCGCCCGGCACGTCGGAGATCAGCAGGGTAATCACCTTCGCCGGGTAACAGGCCGCGGCCAGCCGCCCGCCCTTGATGGCGGAGAGATGACGGCGCACCAGGTTCATCTCGCTGATGGTGGCACCGGAGCGCAGCAGGTCGCGGTTGATCTGCTGTTTGTCCGCCAGGGCTATGCCCTCCAGCGGCAGCGGCAGCAGCGACGAGCCGCCGCCGGAGATCAGGCACAGCACGGTGTCCTGCTCGCCCAGCCCCTGCGCCAGTGCCAGTATACGCTCAGCTGCCTGCAACCCCGCTTCATCCGGCACCGGATGCGCCGCCTCCACTATCTCTACCGCGCGGCAGGGCACGCTGTAGCCGTAACGCGTGACCACCAGCCCGCTGAGTTCGCCCAGCCAGTGATCCTCTACCGCCCGCGCCATCGCCGCAGAGGCTTTGCCCGCACCCAGAACCACCAGGCGGCCAGTGCGATCGGCGGGAAGAAACTGCGGGATGGTATGCTGCGGCTGAGCGGATTCAATCGCTGCCAGGAACATCTGCTGTAGCAGCGCGCGTGGGGAAAACGAGTTATTCATGCTTCACCTGTTAATCGTCAGAAGACCGCCGGAGACGGTCTGGTCAGTCTACGGCCCACAGCGAGGCTCAGCGGTCTTCACCGCCTGTGTCAGTGACACTGTCACAACGCCCGGGCCAGCATGTGCATTGCATCGTATTCGGGTCGGGTATTTCGCAGCGGGTGTCCACACCGGCGGACAGCCCGGAAATGGGGCCAGGCCGCCACAGCATCAGCTGTGGCAAACGCACATCACGGCCTGATCCACGCTGCAACACACTCTTTCATCACCCGCAGATGTTCATCCAGCGCGGACTGCTCACCCAGATCGGTCTGGTAGATAATCGACAGCGTGGACTGGTTAATCAGATAAAAGAAACCCAGCGCAGAAATCGTGATATTCAGCTGCATGGCAGCGATATTCCTGCGCACGTTGTTTTCGCGCCAGCCGCGCTCCAGCAGCCCCTGAGTGATGTCGATCCAGCTTCTGTTCAGCTCCACCGGGCTGTCCAGCCCCTGCAGATGGCGGGCCTTCAGCTGGTTTTCGCTGTTGAGCAGGCGGATAAACTCGGGGTTCTTCAGATAGTAGTGCCAGGTGAAATCCACCAGCTGCAGAATCGCCTCATTCGCCGGAAAACGGTCGAGATCCAGCGCCGCTTCCTGCTGGCGTTTATCGCGGTAGGCTTCTTCCAGTACCCGGGTAAAGAGCTGGTCTTTGTTAACGAAGTAGTAGTAGATCAGCTGCTTATTGGCCTGCGCCCGTTCGGCAATACTGTCCACGCGGGCACCGTCAAAGCCCTTCTCGGCGAATTCAGCACGCGCCGCCTGCAGGATGCGGCTCTGCTTGTCTGCCACATCGTTCTTATCCTTAACCATCCTGTTAGCCACAGCTGTTCCCCCTCCGGGTTCGCGTACTTTTTCGCAAGTATAGCGTCAGAACTGACGATGAAAACGGATAATAATAATTTTCAACTAACTAGTTGGTTATGTGAATCCGATCACCCCAGGCGGTGAATTATCGACCTATAGTGATTTCATCAACCGGTTAGTTGAAATCAGTATCTGCCCTTTCAGCCCGGTTGTCCCTGTTGATTCTCTGAAATTCCGCGGTCGGTCACAGCGGCCCCGGCACACTAAACATATCGCGAGGTGAAAGTAATGGCTCAGATTCCCGTTGGCATCATTATGCACGGCGTTACCGGACGTATGGGTAAGAACCAGCATCTGATCCGTTCGATTGTGGCGATACGTGCACAGGGCGGCGTGCTGCTGGCCAACGGCGATCGCCTGATGCCGGACCCGATCCTGATCGGCCGCAACGCGGAGAAGATCGCCGCGCTGGCGCAGGAGTACGGCATCAGCCGCTGGGGCACCAGCATTGACGAGGCGCTGGATAATCCGTCGGACACTATTTTCTTTGATGCAGCCACCACCCAGGCGCGTCCGGGGCTGCTGAAGAAGGCCATCAGCAAAGGCAAGCACGTCTACAGCGAGAAACCGGTGGCGATGGGGCTGGATGAGGCGCTGAGCCTGTATCACTTCGCCCGCGAAAAAGGCGTCTGTCACGGCGTGGTGCAGGACAAGCTGTGGCTGCCGGGGCTGCAGAAGCTGAAACTGCTTAACGAATCAGGCTTCTTCGGTAAGGTGCTGTCGGTGCGCGGCGAGTTTGGCTACTGGGTGTTCGAAGGCGACCTGCAGCCGACCCAGCGGCCGTCGTGGAACTACCGCAGCGAAGACGGCGGCGGCATCATCCTCGATATGATCTGCCACTGGCGCTACGTGATCGACAACCTGTTTGGCGAGATCAAAAGCCTGAGCTGCCTCGGCGCCACCCATATCCCACAGCGCTGGGACGAGCAGCAGCAGCCTTACCCGGCCACCGCCGACGACGCGGTTTACGCCACCTTCGAACTGCATAACGGCGCGATCGTGCAGATTAACAGTTCGTGGTGCGTGCGCGTGCGCCGCGATGACCTGGTGACCTTCCAGGTGGACGGGGTCAACGGCTCTGCGGTGGCCGGGCTGACCGACTGCGTCACCCAGAGCCGCGTCAACACCCCCAAACCGGTGTGGAACCCGGACCAGCGCCAGACGCACAACTTCTTTGACGACTGGGCCGAAGTGCCTGACACGCAGCACTACGACAACGCCTTCAAGGTGCAGTGGGAGCTGTTCCTGCGCCACGTCTGGGGCGAAGGCGACTACCGCTGGGGCCTGCTGGAAGGGGCCAAGGGGCTGCAGCTGGTTGACCTGGCGCTGCAGAGCTGGAAAGAGCGCCGCTGGGTTGACGTGCCGTCGCTGGAGCGCTGAGGAGAGGAATATGCAAACGCCAAAACCCGAACAGCTGTCGCTGAATACCGCCACCGTGCGCCAGCAGTGGAACCTGCAGCAGATTATTGAAGGCTGCGCCCGCCATGAGATCCGCGGCATCTCACCGTGGCGCGATCAGGTCAGCCAGCTGGGATTACAGCCCACCGCGCGGCTGCTGCGCGAACACGATCTGACCGTCACCGGCTACTGCCGTGGCGGGATGTTTCCTGCCAGCAGCCGCGAGCAGCACCAGCAAAAAATGGACGATAACCATCGCGCGGTGGATGAAGCGCTGGCGCTGAACGCCGCCTGCCTGGTGCTGGTGGTCGGCGGGCTGCCGGAAGGATCGAAGGATCTCAACGGCGCGCATCAGCAGGTGGAGGACGGGCTGGCCGCGCTGCTCGACTATGCGCGGCCGCGCGGCATGCCGCTGGCGATTGAGCCGCTGCACCCGATGTACGCCGCCGACCGCGCCTGCGTCAACAGCCTGCAGCAGGCCAACGACCTGTGCGACCGGCTGGGTGACGACGGGCTCGGCATCGCCGTCGACGTCTATCACACCTGGTGGGATGCCGGCTTTGCCCGCGAGATCAGACGCGCCGGGCAGAAACGCCTGCTGGCCTTCCATATCTGCGACTGGCTCAACCCCACGCAGGATATGCTGTCCGATCGCGGCATGATGGGCGACGGCGTGATTGATATTCGCGGCCTGCGCCAGCAGGTGGAAGCCGAAGGCTATCAGGGTTTCCATGAGGTGGAGATTTTTTCCCGGCTGAACTGGTGGCAGCAGGATCCGGACGAGGTGTTGCGTACCTGCAAGGCCCGTCATCTCGAACACGGCTGAGCGCCCGCTTGCGCAGGCGTGCAGTCCCTTTTTCGTATCTGACAGAGCTGAACTCAGCTGTTTTCGTCGGTCCGCAGACTTGTCGAGGAAGATATGAATACAGATACCCGCAAGATGATCCTGGTTACCGTGCTGTGCGGGCTGGGCTACATGATGTACTCGGTCGACCGCATGACGGTGTCGTCGGCCATCGGCCTGATCGCCGGTGAATTTGGCCTTGGCAAAGCGGAGAGCGGCATTCTGCTGTCGTCGTTCTTCTTTGGTTTTATCGTCTTTCTGTTTATCTCCGGGGTCATCGCCGACAAGCTCAGCGGTAAGCCGGTGCTGATCCTCGGTCTGATGATGTTCTCGCTGGCCACGGTGTTTACCGGCGTGGCGGGCAGCCTGACCAGCCTGATCTTCTACCGGGTGATGACCGGCATCGGTGAAGGCATCTTCTGGCCCGCCGCCTCGCTGGAGGTGGCCAACGTCACCAGCGAGAAGCAGCGCACCACGGTGATGTCGCTCTACTGGATGGGCTACCCGATCGGCGGTTTTCTCGGCACCTGGATGGGGGCAGTGCTCGGGCCAATGTTTGGCTGGCGGGTGGTGTTTTATGTTGCCGGTGGCCTGGGAATACTGGTCGCGCTGCTGTATGCGGTGCTGGTGAAAAACGACCGTAAACCGGCCGATCTGCTGGCCCGTCAGGCGGCGGAAAAAGTGCCGCTGCGCACCCTGTTCCGCCATGCGCCGGTGCTGCTGATGGCCGCCTACTACTTTGTGCTGCTGGCCGGCTGGTGGATCGTGCTGCTGTGGGCGCCAAGCTACCTGATGCAGGTAAAAAACCTGTCGATCGGCATGGCGGGCACCATCGCCAGCCTGCTCGGCCTGACCGGCGCGCTGGGCGGTTTCCTGCTTGGCCGCTACTGCGACAAAGGCGACTTTGTTCGCCGCCGCAATATCCTGATGGCGATCACCGCCGCCAGCGGCGTGCTGATGGCCGCCATGGCCCTGACGCCGTCGGTACCGCTGGTGGTGGTGCTGGTGATGCTGCTGGGCTTCCTCGGTTACCCTGTCACGCCAATCGTACTGTCGGTGACCGCCGAACTGGTGCCGCCGTCGCTGCGCGGGTCGGCGATCGGCTTTGTGATGAATATGGGCATGGCGGCCGGCGGGATCTCGCCGATAGTCGCCGGCTACTACGCGCAGACCTATACGCTGCAGCCGGTGTGGCTGGCCGCCGCCGGAGTGATCCTGTGCAGCAGCGTGGTGCTGTTCGGCGTGCGCAAGCTGCCGGTTGGGTCCGCTACCGCCGCCGCTGACGCGCTACCGCGCGGCCATCTGGCTAAACACTAATCACAAGGAATCAATAATGAAGAGCAATCACCTACGTTTACTGGATGCGCAGGGCCGGGTCAGCGACTATCAGATTCAGGGCGAACGGCGCTGGTCAGCGCCCGCACAGCCGCGTTTTAACCGCCAGGCGTTTGCCGCCGCCCACGTGGTGGCCGACGTGCGGCGTATGCAGCACCCCAGCCGCGATATGGCGATTGACTGGGACGCCACCCTCGCCTATCGCCGCCATCTGTTCGCCCACGGCTTCGGCATTGCCGAAGCAATGGACACCGCCCAGCGCGGCATGGGCCTCGACTGGCCGGCCAGCCTGGAACTGATCCAGCGCAGCGTCGAACAGGCAAAAGCCTTTCCCGGCGCGGTGGTGGCCAGCGGGGCCGGCACCGACCACCTGACCCGCTTCAGCGGGCTGACCGTTGATGACGTGATCGCCGCCTACGAGCAGCAGATCGCGGCGATTGAGGCCTGCGGCGGCCGCATTATTCTGATGGCCAGCCGGGCGCTGGCGGCGATTGCCCAAGGCCCGGACGACTATCTGCGGGTCTACGATACCCTGCTGCGCCAGGTGCGCGAACCGGTAGTGCTGCACTGGCTGGGGGATATGTTTGACCCGGCGCTGCGCGGCTACTGGGGCAGCGACAACATCCACAGCGCGATGGAGGTGTGCCTGGCGGCGATCCGCGCCAACCCGGCGAAGGTCGACGGCATTAAGATTTCGCTGCTGGATAAGGATCGCGAGGTGGAGATGCGCCGCCAGCTGCCGCCGACGGTGAAAATGTACACCGGCGACGACTTCAACTACCCCGAGCTGATCGCCGGCGACGAGCAGGGCTACTCCCACGCGCTGCTGGGTATTTTCGACGCCATCGCCCCGGCGGCGGCGGCGGCGCTGCACGCGCTGGCGGCGGGCGATCGCCAGACTTACGAACGGATTTTCGCCCCGACCGTGCCGCTGGCGCGTCATATCTTCACCAGCCCGACCCAGTTCTATAAATCCGGCATCGTGTTTCTCGCCTGGCTGAACGGCCATCAGGACCACTTCTCAATGCTGGCCGGTTCGCAGAGCGCGCGCAGCCTCGGCCACTACTGCGAGCTGTTCCGCCTTGCCGATGCGGCCGGGCTGCTGGATAACCCGGAACGGGCGGCAGAGAGGATGACGCTGTTTGGTCGGGTGAATGGGATTTAGCCGGCTCGACAGAAGCGCTTATTATTTCCCCCGCGCGGATATCCTCGTGGGGGCGTTATTCTGCTGGTACATATTTAATCCCCGACGACAGTTCCCCTTGCACTTCATCGTAAGCCCTTGAGTAATCGGCTAGCACAACGTAATTTCTGGCGTATCCGGCAGCCGGCGAGCGGAATTTTTCATCCTATCCAGACTCTTTTTCTCTCTTAAAACCATCCCCCTCAGGGCAGAATTAAGAGCCTGACTCTGTAAGGCCGGTGATTCAGGCATGATACACTTAACGGCAGATCGGACGATCCGCAATCAAAACAGGAGCAACCGCGTGGCAGATTTTAAAACCTTATTCGGATACAGCGTTGATTACGCTGAGTTTGTCAGCCAGGGCTCGGCGGAAGAGATCGCCGCGCTACGCCGCGATCAGGACAAAACTCAGCAAGCGGATTTTCTCAGCCCTGAACTTGAAGCACAAATTGCCGCGCTGAAGGGCCGCTTCACCCTGCTGGTGGCCGCCGAAATGTGGTGCCCGGACTGCCAGCGCAACCTGCCCGCGATCCGGGCCTTAACCCAGCGCTATCCCGACGCACAGCTTGGCATTCTTAACCGGGCGCAGGCCGATGCGCCGTTTAAAGACGCCTTTGGCGTTGAGCGGGTGAAGATCCCGTTTGTGGCGGTGCTGGATGAAGAGTTCGCACCGCTGGGCAGCTTTATCGAACGCCCACAGTCGGTGGTGACGGGCGGTGACGAAGCGCTGCAGAGTTACAAGCGCGGTGAACGGCTGGCGGAGACGGTCGGTGAGATTGTCGGGATCATGCGGCAGAACGCCTGATACGGGCCGTCGGCCGCGCGGCCGGCATAAGCTATGACCTCACCGGCGTTCTGCGCCGGTAACCGACGGAGAACGCCCTTTTACAGATGTGAACGCACATTGCCGCTGAACATGCCACCGCGAAAAACGTTTGCCGCCGGATCGGTGGTGAAAAGAACCAGGTCACTGCTTTCCCGGGCGATGATCGGGTGGCGGGTCTGATCCTCAATAATCACGCTTTCACCCGCCCCGAGAGTGATATCGCCGATCTGCGCGCTGCCCGCAAACAGATACAGCAGCCGTACAGCGCTGCTGACCGGAACCGGTGGCAGCATCAGCGTATGATCTTTTTCCAGCCGGGTATCCTGCAGCCAGGTCTGAGAGCGGAAAATTAACGGTGCGTGATCGGGGTCGGCAAGGGTTCTCCAGCTATTTTCACTGTAAGGCGTGCCGACGTCGTGAAACTGCACCTGCGGCACCAGCCCGCTTTCGGCCGGGCGCACGAAGATCTGCAAACAGCGCATCGTCTCGCCGGGGTTACCCGGAATGTGCCGCCTCTCTGGCTACGTGAAAAAATCCTGCCGGCCTGCGAAATGCTCTGAAACCATTACGGCTACAGCCCTGACGTTTGCAGCCAGGTATAAACAGACCGTGCAAGCTCCCGGGGTTTTTCCAATGGGATCAGGTGACCACTTTCGTCGATAACCTGAACCTTACACCCGAAGCGGTCCGCGAGTTCCGCCGCCTCCTCATCGGACCGGAGCTGATCCTGACCTGCTGCGACCACCATCACCGGGATGGAAACCGGCCTGAGGGTGATGCCGTTACGCTCCAGTCCGGACTGTGTTCTGAACACCTCCGCGCCGAGTCGTTTTCCCATCTCACGAACTTTCTGAATTAACGCGGCATCACCGTGACGGGAAGGGTGGAGGGACCTTTTGACCGCGCCGGGGCTGATGCCCTTAAAGTCTCCGGAAAGTGCGACACGGGAAGCGGCTTCAAGCCGCGCGCGCTGTTCAGGTGAATCCTCGCGCAGGGAGGTGGCAATCAGGATCATGCCTGCTGTGCGCTGGGGAAATGCCTCGGCGACTGCCCGTGCTACATAGCCACCTAACGAAAAGCCAGCAAGAACAAAGCGCTCCGGAAGTCCACCGGCAATATGGCCAGCCATTTCCGCTATGGTCTGACCCTGGCTCAGGCTTGCCCTGATAAAACGACGGCTGTCCGGATAGACGCTGATAAACTCATCCCACAGCGTCTCGTCGAGCATAAATCCCGGGATAAGTACGACAGGCAGCTGCTCTTGTTGCATTTGAGCGGTCCTCAGGCTGGAATTAATATCAAGACTGCAACGTGGCATCCCCCGCGTCAACCTCCGCCTGTTTATCATCGGTGGCGTTCAATTTATTCACCAGACGAATAAACACATATCAATTATCAATTGGAACAATTTGTGGCGGTGATGGACGAGAACTTCACGCCAATGGGCAGATTTATTGAACGCCCACAGTCGGTCGTCGCGGGCGGTGATAAGGCGTTGCAAAGCTACAGGCGCGGCGAACGGCTGGCGGAGACCGTCGCGGAAATCGTTGGCGTGATGCAGCATAAAGGCTAACCCGCCGCTGACACGTGCCCCATGTCCGACATGGTAAGCATGGTAAGCATGGTAAGCATGGTAAGCATGGTAAGCATGGTAAGCATGGTAAGCATGGTAAGCATGGTAAGCATGGTAAGCATGGTAAGCACAACGTTATCAGGCAGGCCCGTCAGGGTCTGTTTTTTTGAGGCTGAGAGGCACGCGCGATAGCTGCCCCAGGCCACACAACCCGCTCAACCCGTCAGTTCCCGATCGTCCTCCTGCGTCCCTTCCCCGCCGTTCAGAGCATTAAACTCCTGCAGCAACTGCCTGAGCTGCTGCATTTTTTGCGGGCCAAACTGCTGCTCAATCCGCCGGTAACCGGCGTCAACCTCATGACAGGCCTGCTGATAGAGCGTCTGCCCCGCCGGGGTCAGCGAAGCGAACAGTTTACGCTGATCGTTCAGCGGTTTCAGGCGCAGTACCAGGCCATCCCGCTCCAGGCGGGTGAGGATGCCGGTCAGGCTCGGGCGCAGCACGCAGGCCTGCTGCGCCAGCGCGTGAAAGTCCAGCGACCGGTGTTCAGCGAGGATGCGAATAATCCGCCACTGCTGCTCGGTCAGGTTATGACGGTTGAGGATCGGGCGAAAATAGCCCATCGCCGTCTCGCGTGCCTGAAGTAAAGCAATGGTCAGGGAATCGGTCATCTCGGTCGCGCTCTGCGGTGGGGGATTGGCTCTACCGGGAGTATACGGCCTGACGGCGCTGACCGCCCGGATTTTTGTGAACAAACGCGCCCAAAAAAAAACCATATCGTTAACATATTAACAAAATGACGCCCATCACAATTGAAATAACAAAAAATTAACAATTAGTGCGCAATACCACCCGTAATCCCATCTGAAAAGGCCTTTCACGGCTTTACAGCACCCCCGGCAACGTTGTTGATCCCCGTTTCCACGATATTGACCCGCTGAACGCAAACGATCTTATAACCGATCATTAACATATTAACGAAGTGGCAAAGGCGTTACCCCAGCACAAGGAATAATGATGAAACGATCCGTTTTTTCCGTTGCCCTCAACCATCACTCACAAATCGACGCGTGGGCCGACCGCTTCCGCCAGCCGCCTTATCAGCAACCGCCGCAGTCACCGGTGTGGTTTATCAAGCCGCGTAATACCCACCGCCGCAGCGGCGATGCCATAAGCCTTGCCGGGCTGCCCACCTTCAGCGGCGGTACGCTGGCGGTGGCGATCGGGAAAACGGCGCGTAAGGTCACGGTGGCGCAGGCCGCAGGCTGTATCAGCGGGTATGCGCTGGCTAACGAGGTCAGCCTGGCGGAAGAGAGTTTTTACCGGCCGGCGATCGCGGCCAAGTGCCGCGACGGCTTCTGTCCGCTGGGCGAAACCGTGCCGCTGGCCGACGCCAGCGCGCTGGACATCATTACCGAGATCAACGGCGTGGTGGTGCAGTGCTGGTCCACGTCTGAGCTGCAGCGCGGGGCCGCAGCGCTGATCGCCGCATTAAGCGATTTTGTGACGCTGCAGCCGGGCGACCTGATCCTGCTCGGCACCCCGCAGCAGCGCGTGGCCGTCAACGACGGGGACGAAGTGGTGATTAAGGCCGCCGGCCTGCCGCCGCTGCGTAACACCTTTACCCGCACGGCCGACGCCACGACCCAGCCGGACGGCCACCCGACCTTCTTCGCCCTCGGCCTCAACTACGCCGATCACGCCAGCGAGCTGGATTTTACGCCGCCCGCGGAGCCGCTGGTGTTTATCAAAGCGCCGAACAGCATCACCGGTGATAACGCCGTCAGCGTGCGCCCGGACAACGTCGACTATATGCACTACGAGGCCGAACTGGTGGTGGTGATCGGTAAAACCGCGCGCAACGTCAGCCGCGAGCGGGCGCTGGAGTACGTACAGGGCTACACGCTGTGCAACGACTACGCGATCCGCGACTACCTGGAAAACTACTACCGCCCCAACCTGCGGGTGAAAAGCCGCGACACGCTGACCCCGCTGCACGCCGGCCTGGTGCCGCGCCGCGACGTACCCGACGCGCAGAATCTGTGGCTGAAGACCTGGGTTAACGGCGAGCTGCGGCAGTCGGGCAACACCCGCGACATGGTGTTCGACGTGCCGTTTCTGGTGGCGTACCTCAGCGAAATTATGACCCTGCAGCCGGGGGATATGATCGCTACCGGCACGCCGAAAGGGCTGGCCGACGTGCGGCCCGGCGATGAGGTGGTGGTGGAGATCGAAGGCGTCGGCCGCCTGGTTAATCATATCGTCAGCGAACAACAGTTTGAGGAGAGCCTGCAATGAACAGGATAGACCACTGGATCGACGGCAAACGCGTGGCCAGCGCGGAGTACTTCACCACCAGCAACCCGGCCACCGGCGAGGTGCTGGCCGAGGTCGCCTCCGGCGGCGAGCGGGAGATTCACCAGGCGGTAGACGCGGCGAAGCGGGCCTTCCCGAAATGGGCCAATACGCCGATGAAGGAGCGTGCGCGTCTGATGCGCCGGCTTGGCGAGCTGATCGATGAAAACGTGCCGGAGATTGCCGCGCTGGAAACCGCCGATACCGGCCTGCCGATCCACCAGACAAAAAACGTGCTGATCCCGCGCGCCTCGCACAACTTCGAATTTTTTGCCGGGATCTGCCAGCAGATGAACGGCCGCAGCTACCCGGTCGACGACCAGATGCTCAACTACACGCTGGTGCAGCCGGTCGGCGTCTGCGCGCTGGTATCGCCGTGGAACGTGCCCTTTATGACCGCCACCTGGAAAACCGCCCCCTGCCTGGCGCTGGGTAACACCGCGGTGCTGAAGATGTCCGAACTGTCGCCGCTCACCGCCGACCGGCTGGGCGAGCTGGCGCTGGAGGCCGGCATCCCCGCCGGAGTGCTGAACGTGGTGCAGGGTTACGGGGCCACCGCCGGTGATGCGCTGGTGCGCCACCACGACGTGCGCGCCATCTCCTTCACCGGCGGCACCGTCACCGGGCGCAGGATTATGCAGAGCGCCGGGCTGAAGAAGTATTCAATGGAGCTGGGCGGCAAATCGCCGGTGCTGATCTTCGAGGACGCCGACATCGAGCGCGCGCTGGACGCCGCGCTGTTCACCATCTTTTCGCTGAACGGCGAGCGCTGCACCGCCGGCTCGCGCATCTTTATCCAGCAGAGCATCTACCCCGAGTTTGTTAAGCGTTTTGCGGAGCGCGCCAACCGCCTGCGCGTCGGCGACCCGACCGATCCGCAAACCCAGGTGGGTTCGATGATCACGCAGCAGCACTGGGAAAAGGTCACCGGCTATATCCGCCTCGGCATTGATGAAGGCGCAAAACTGGTGGCCGGTGGCCCGGACCGCCCGGCCGGGTTATCCCATGGCAACTTTCTGCGCCCTACCGTACTGGCCGACGTGGATAACCGCATGCGCGTGGCGCAGGAGGAGATCTTCGGTCCGGTGGCCTGCCTGCTGCCGTTCAAAGACGAGGCTGAAGGCCTGCGGCTGGCCAACGACGTGGAGTACGGCCTGGCCTCCTACATCTGGACCCGGGACATCGGCAAGGTACTGCGCCTCGCCCACCATATTGAAGCCGGGATGGTGTTCGTCAACACCCAGAACGTCCGCGACCTGCGCCAGCCGTTCGGCGGCGTTAAAGCCTCCGGCACCGGCCGCGAAGGCGGTGAGTACAGCTTCGAGGTGTTCGCCGAGATGAAAAACGTCTGCATCTCGATGGGCAATCACCCCATCCCGAAATGGGGCGTCTGACGTTTGCCAGCGGCAACGCGCCGGTGCCCGCCGGGCAGTCGCTGCCCCCTGAAACAGACCACGTCACGCATCACTGCCGCCCCTGACCGGGCGGCCCGATCCAGAAGAGAGCCGACTATGACCACAACAACGCTGACCACCACCCTGCCGCCGCCGGATATTCTGCGCTGCGCCTATATGGAAATGCAGGTCACCGACCTGAAAAAATCCCGCGAGTTTTACGTCGATATTCTCGGCCTGCACGTCACCGCCGAAGATGATACAACCCTCTATCTGCGCACAATGGAGGAGTTTATTCACCACAACCTGGTGCTGCGCGAAGGGCCGGTGGCGGCGGTGGCCGCCTTTGCGTACCGGGTGCGCAGCCCGCAGGACGTCGACCGCGCCGAAGCGTATTTCCAGGCGCTGGGCTGTAAAACCGAGCGCCGCGCCAACGGCTTCGTCAGGGGCATCGGCGACGCGGTGCGCGTGGAGGACCCGCTCGGTTTCCCGTACGAATTCTTCTGTGAGGTTCAGCACGTGGAGCGGCTGGCCTGGCGCTACGAGCTGTATACCCCCGGGTCTCTGGTGCGCCTTGATCACTTCAACCAGATCACCCCGGACGTGCCGCTGGCGGTGGCGTATATCCAGGGGCTGGGCTTTCGCGTCACCGAAGATATCCGCGATGCCAGCGGCGTGGTCTACGCTGCCTGGGTGCGGCGTAAATCCACGGTGCACGACACCGCGATGACCGGCGGTGCCGGGCCGCGCATGCACCATATCGCCTTCGCCACCCACGAAAAGCACAATATCCTGGCGATCTGCGACAAGCTCGGCGCGCTGCGCCGGTCCGACGCCATCGAACGCGGCCCAGGCCGGCACGGCGTCTCCAACGCCTTCTACCTCTACATCCGCGACCCGGACGGGCACCGCATTGAGATCTACACCCAGGACTACTACACCGGCGACCCGGATAACCCGCTGGTGAGCTGGGACGTGCACGACAACCAGCGCCGCGACTGGTGGGGCAACCCGGTGGTGCCGAGCTGGTACAGCGAAGGCTCGCGGGTGCTGAGGCTGGACGGCACGCCGCAGCCGGTGGTGGAGCGCAGCGATCCCAGCGAGATGGCGGTGACCATCGGTGCCGACGGTTTCTCTTACACCCGCAAGGGCGACACCGATCAGGGCTTTAAGCTCGGCAATACCCTGTAATCAGCAGGCGCTGGCACCGGCCAGCGCCTCATCCGGAGCCCGTTATGCCGCATTTTATTACCGAATGTACCGACAATATCCGCCAGCAGGCGCAGCTGCCGGCGCTGTTTGCGCAGGTCAGCCTGCTGCTGGCCGGCAGCGGCCTGTTTCCGCTGGGCGGCATCCGCAGCCGCGCCCACTGGATCGACACCTGGCAGATGGCGGACGGCCGGCACGAATACGCCTTTGTGCATATGACGCTGAAAATCGGCCATGGCCGCACGCCGGACCAGCTGCAGCCGGTGATGAACGACCTGTTTGCCCTGATTAAAACGCATTTTGCCCCGCTGATGGCCGAACGTTACCTGGCGCTGTCGCTGGCGGTGGAGGAACTGCCCGAAGTGCTCAACTTTAAACAGAACAACGTTCACGCACTGTTCCGCAAGGATTAAGGAGCCCGTTATGTTAACCCCACAAGTCCGCCAGCAGCTGGCACGCGAACTGCGCCAGGCAGAGCAGAGCCGGGAACAGGTTCGACAGCTGTCACTGCGCCATCCTGATATCAGTATTGAAGATGCTTACGCCATCCAGCGCGCATCGGTGGCGACAAAGATCGCCGAAGGCCGCACGCTGAAGGGCCATAAAATCGGCCTGACCTCACGGGCTATGCAGACCAGCTCGCAGATTGACGAGCCGGACTACGGCGCGCTGCTCGACGATATGTTTTTCGCCGACGGCAGCGACATTCCTGTCGAGCGCTTTATCGTCCCCAGGCTCGAAGTTGAACTGGCCTTTGTGCTGGCAAAACCGCTGCGCGGCCCCGGCTGCACGCTGTTCGATGTGTATAACGCCACCGGTTACATCATTCCGGCGCTGGAGATTATCGACGCGCGCTGCCACGGCATCGACCCGGAAACCCAGCGGCCGCGCAGGGTGTTCGACACCATCGCCGACAACGCCGCCAGCGCCGGGGTGGTGATGGGCGGGCGGCCGATCAAACCCGACGCGCTGGACCTGCGCTGGATCTCAGCGCTGCTCTACCGCAACGGGGTGATTGAGGAGTCCGGGGTCGCCGCCGCGGTGCTGAATCACCCGGCCAACGGCGTCGCCTGGCTGGCCAGTAAGCTGGCCGCGCACGACGTACAGCTGGAGGCCGGCCAGGTGGTCCTCGGCGGCTCCTTCACCCGTCCGGTCGCGGTGCGCCAGGGCGACACCTTCCACGTCGATTACGGCCCGATGGGGGCCATCAGCTGCCGGTTTGTCTGAGGAGGCACCATGCCACATAACGCATTTAAGCAGGCGCTTGCCGATAAACAGCCGCAGATCGGGCTGTGGCTGGGGCTGGCAAACAGCTACAGCGCCGAGCTGCTGGCCGGGGCCGGTTTTCACTGGCTGCTGATTGACGGCGAGCACGCGCCCAACGACGTGCGCTCGATCCTTTGCCAGCTGCAGGCGATCGCCCCCTACCCCAGTCATCCGGTGGTGCGGCCACCGGTGAATGACCCGGTGATCGTTAAACAACTGCTGGATACCGGGGCGCAGACGCTGCTGGTGCCGATGGTACAGAACGCCGCCCAGGCGCAGCAGGCGGTACGCGCCTGTCGCTACCCGCCGCAGGGCATCCGCGGCGTCGGCAGCGCGCTGGCCCGCGCCTCGCGCTGGAACCGCGAGCCTGACTATCTGCTCCGCGCCAACGATCAGATCTGCCTGCTGGTGCAGATCGAAACGCGCGAGGCGGTGGATAACCTGGCGGCGATTCTGGCGGTGGAAGGCGTCGACGGCGTGTTTATCGGCCCGGCCGATCTCAGCGCCGATATGGGCTTTGCCGGTAATCCCGGCCATCCCGAGGTGCAGGCGGCGATCGCGCGCTGCATTACCGCGATCCGCGCGGCAGGCAAAGCCCCGGGCATCCTGATGGCCAATAAAAAGCTGGCGCAACACTATCTTGACCTGGGGGCGCTGTTTGTGGCGGTCGGCGTCGATACCACCCTGCTGGCCCGCGGCGCCGAAGCGCTGGCGGCACGCTTTATTTCCCCGACGGGCGGCAGCGCCGCCGCAGAACCGACGGTTTACTGATCCCCTGAGGAGAAAACATGTCCGTGACCCCTGACCACCCTCAGCAGAACGGTCCGGCCGCCACCGAACGGCGGCTGATGAAAAAACTGTTCCGCCGCCTGATCGCCTTTCTGTTTGTGCTGTTTGTTTTCTCCTTCCTTGACCGGATCAATATCGGCTTTGCCGGTCTGACCATGGGCAAGGATCTCGGGCTCAGCTCCACCCTGTTCGGCCTGGCCGCCGCGCTGTTCTACGTCACCTATGTGCTGTGCGGCATTCCCGGTAATCTGATGCTGGGGATTGTCGGCGCGCGGCGCTGGATCGCCGGAATTATGGTGCTGTGGGGCATCGCCTCCACCTGCACCCTGTTTGCCACTGATGCCACGTCGCTGTATCTGCTGCGCATGCTGGTGGGCATCGCCGAAGCCGGCTTCCTGCCGGGGATCCTCGTCTATCTTACCTGGTGGTTCCCGGCAAAATACCGCGCCCGCGCCAACGCGCTGTTTATGATCGCCATGCCGGTGACCATGATGTTCGGTTCGCTGCTGTCCGGCTATATTCTGGCGCTGGACGGCCTGTGGAACCTGAAAGGCTGGCAGTGGCTGTTTCTGCTGGAGGGCGCACCCTCGGTGCTGCTGGGCGTTGTCACCTGGTTCTTCCTTGACGATCGGCCGCAGCAGGCGCGCTGGCTGCGGCCGGAGGAGAAACGGCTGCTGATCGCACTGCTTGAGCGCGAACGCACCGCGCCGCCCGCCGACGCTGGCGAGGCCAGACCGCCGTGGCGCGAGGTGCTGACGCCGCTGGTGCTGCTTTACACGCTGGCCTACTTCTGCCTTGCCAACACCTTAAGTGCGATCAACATCTGGACGCCGCAGATCCTTAAAAGTGTTAACGCCGGCAGCAGCAATATCGTGATTGGCATGCTGGCCGCCATTCCGCAGCTGGTAACCATTGTGGCGATGATCCTGTGGAGCCGCCGCTCTGACCGCCGCCAGGAGCGCAAGCGCCATACGCTGATCCCTTACCTGTTTGCGGCCGCAGGCTGGCTGCTGGCCTCCGCCACCGCCCATCCGCTGGTACAGCTGCTGGGCATTATCATCGCCTCCTCCGGCTCCTTTACCGCGATGGTGATGTTCTGGACCACCCCGGACCGCGTTATCAGCTTTCAGGCCCGGGCGCTGGCGCTGGCGGCGATCAACGCGGTGGGCAACATCGGCTCGGCGGTCAGCCCGCTGGCGATGGGTATTCTGCACGACGCCACCGGCAGCTTCAACGCCGGGCTGTGGCTGGTGGCCGGGCTGCTGGTGCTGGGCGCAGTGGTACTGAGCCGCATTCCGATGAACGGGGAAGGCCGGCAACCGACGCCGCTGGCCGCGCGGTCGCATCCGTTGCGCTAAGGAGGAGCGATGAGCGCTGGCGGTGACAATATCGATATCAGCAAAGCGTATGACTCAGGCTACGCCGATGCCGAAGTGCACTATGAAACCTTCGCCCGGCTGGCGCACTTCTTCGGCCGCGATATGCACGCGCACTGGCACGATCGCTATTTCCAGCTGCACTATCTCGCCACCGGTAAGATCACCCTGCAGCTGGATGACCATCTCTACGACGTCTGCGCGCCGCTGTTTATCCTGACGCCGCCATCGGTGCCGCACGCGTTTATTACCGAAGCGGACAGCGATGGGCACGTCTTAACGGTGCGCCAGGAGCTGGTGTGGTCGCTGGCGGAAAAGCTGTGGCCGGGTCAGGCGGACACCATCAACCGCGCGGGCGTCTGCCTGTCGCTGGCCGCCTCACCCCTGACGCTGGCCGCGCTGGATCACTACTGGCCGCTGATCGCGGCAGAGTTCAGCGGCGCGGCGGCCGGGCGCGAGCTGGCACTTAACGCGCTGGCGCAGGCGCTGTTTACCCTGCTGCTGCGCGAAGCGCCGCCGTGGGAGCACGGCCCCTGCGGCGTGCGCGGCGAGATGCGTCAGTTTCAGCGCTTTAACCGTATGATCGACCAGCATTATCGTCAGCATCTGGCGGTGCCGGACTACGCCCGTGAGCTGGGCGTCAGCGAATCGCGGCTCACCGGGCTGTGCCGGCGCTTTGCCAACCAGTCGCCGAAACGGCTGATCTTCGAGCGGGTGCTGCGCGAGGCTAAACGCCTGCTGCGCTACAGCAGCGACAGCGTGCACCAGATCGCCTGGGCGCTGGGCTACAAAGATCCGGCCTATTTCGCCCGTTTTTTTCATCGTATGGCGGGCTGCTCGCCGAGCGAGTTCCGCAACCGGTAAGCGCCGGAGCCGGTGAAAAGTACCCGCAATCGCCTGAAACGTCTCTTCCGCACGCCGCCTTGCAGCGCTTAAATCGGTTAACAGAAAAAATCACTCAGATAACAAACCGGACGCTCGCCGAGGCGACGTCGTCACTATAATGAGGCAGAACCATGCAACCTGAAGCCCACCGCTCCGCCAGCAACCGCCCGTTTACCGGCGCCGAGTTCCTTAACAGCCTGCAGGACGGCCGTGAAATCTTTATCTACGGTGAACGGGTCAAAGACGTCACCACCCATCCGGCGTTTCGCAACGCCGCCGCTTCCGTGGCGCAGCTGTACGACGCGCTGCACGCGCCGGAGAGCATCGACCGGCTGTGCTGGCAGACCGATACCGGCAACGGCGGCTACACCCACCGCACCTTCCGCTTTGCCCGCTCGGCGCAGGAGATCCGCCAGCAGCGCGATGCGATCGCCGACTGGTCGCGGCTCAGCTACGGCTGGATGGGCCGCTCGCCGGACTACAAGGCGGCGTTCTGCTGTTCGCTGGGCGCCAACCCGGAGTTCTACGGCGAGTACGCCGACAACGCGCGCCGCTGGTATCAGCGCATTCAGGAAGCCGGCCTCTACTTTAACCACGCCATCGTTAACCCGCCGATCGATCGCCACAAGCCGGCGGACGAGGTGAAAGACGTCTACGTGCAGGTGCAGAAGGAGACCGACGCCGGCATTATCGTCAGCGGCGCCAAGGTGGTGGCCACCAACTCGGCGCTGACCCACTACAACTTTATCGGCTTCGGCTCGGCGCAGGTGATGGGCGACGATCCCAGCTTTGCGCTGATGTTTATCGCGCCGATGGATGCCGACGGCGTTAAGCTGATCTCCCGCGCCTCCTTTGAACTGGTGGCCGGCGCGACCGGATCGCCGTTCGACTATCCGCTCTCCAGCCGCTTTGATGAAAACGACGCGATTCTGGTGATGGATAACGTGCTGATCCCGTGGGAGAACGTGCTGGTCTACCGCGACTTTGACCGCTGCCGCCGCTGGAGCATCGAGGCCGGTTTTGCCCGCCTCTATCCGATGCAGGCCTGCGTGCGGCTGGCGGTGAAGCTTGATTTCATCACCGCGCTGCTGCAGAAAAGCCTCGAATGTACCGGCGTCATTGAGTTTCGCGGCGTGCAGGCGGCGCTGGGCGAAGTGGTGGCGTGGCGCAACCTGTTCTGGTCGCTCAGCGATGCGATGGCCGCAGAAGCACAGCCGTGGAAAAACGGTGCCTGGCTGCCGGATATGCAGGCGATGCAGACCTACCGGGTGATGGCACCCATGGCCTACAGCAAAATCAAAAACATCATTGAGAGCAACGTTGCCAGCGGGCTGATCTACCTGCCTTCCAGCGTGCGTGACCTGAACAACCCGGAGATCGACCGCTATCTGGCGCAGTACGTGCGCGGTTCCAACGGTATGGACCACGAACAGCGTATCAAGATCCTCAAGCTGATGTGGGACGCGATGGGCAGCGAGTTTGGCGGCCGCCACGAGCTGTATGAAATTAACTATGCCGGCAGTCAGGATGAGGTGCGCCTGCAGTGCCTGCGCCACGCGCAGGGCTCGGGCAGCATGAAGGGCATGATGGCGATGGTTGACCGCTGCCTGGCCGACTATGACCGCCACGGCTGGACGGTGCCGCACCTGCACAACAACCACGACATCAGCCAGCTTGACCGTTTACTGAAATAAGGGGGGTTTTTATGTACAGTGAAGAACAGCACCGCCTGAATTTTCGTGAGGCGATGGCCAGCTTACCGGCGGCGGTCAATATTGTGACGACCCAGGGCAGCGCCGGGCGCTGTGGCATTACCGCCACCGCCGTCTGTTCGGTGACCGACACGCCGCCAACGCTGCTGGTGTGCATCAACAGCCGCAGCGCGATGAACCCGGTCTTTACCGGCAATGGGCGGATGTGCGTCAACGTGCTGAACCACCAGCAGGAGGAGATGGCGCGCCACTTTGCCGGCATGACCGAACTGAGTATGGAGCAGCGCTTCGGGCTGGAGGGCTGGCGCGAGGGTGAACTGCAGCAGCCGGTGCTGCAACGGGCGCTGGCCAGCCTGGAGGGTGAGATTCAGCAAATTAATACCATCGGCACCCATCGGGTCTATCTGCTGGAGGTCAGACATATCGCGCTGGCGACGCAGGGCAGCGGGCTGATCTACTTTAAACGCCAGTTCCACGCCACGCCGTACCAGCAGAAACTGGTGACCGTGTAACTTTTCACAGAAAAAACTGCCGTTAGCGGTTACCGCGTTATCCTGGCAAAGCGGATCACCCGCTGAGGACGCTTCAGGCCTCTGCGCAGCCATCAGAAACAGTCCGGGCAGAACATCGGGCCGCTGTATTCACGCATCGGTTGATGCCGCCATCAGATGCCAACGGCCAGACCGTTGCATGGCAGCCTCTTTCAGCTTAATGCCGGAAGAGGCTCACCGGTCAGTTCATCGCGGAACAGCACGCGCGCAACGCGTTGCGCAGCCACCGATGCGCCGGGTCTCGCTCCTTTCTGCCGTGCCAGGCCTGGTGGTAGGTGAATTCCGGCAGCGCCAGCGGCGGCGTAAAGTGACACAGCGACGACGGATAGCGTTGCGCGCTGACCGAACGGCTGGCCACGGTCAGCACCAGGTCGGTGCCGGGGAGCAGATTGACGGCAGCGCTCCAGTGCGGCAGCGCCATGCAGATACGCCGCTGCAGCCCTTTCGCTGCCAGCACCCGTTCGATCTCATCCCGCGCGTCCGGCTTCATCGCCAGCATCACGTGCGGTCTGCCGAGCCACTCATCCAGCGTGAGCGCCCTGCCTGCGGGCAGCGTGTCGCGGTCCGCCATGCAGATAAAGTGCTCGCCAAACAGCGCCTGCTGCTGAATAGCGTCCTCCGCATCCGGGAACACTCCCAGCGCCAGATCCAGCTCGCCCTCCGCCAGCTGCGCCAGCATCAGTTCCCGGCTCGCCTGGCTGATGGCAAGATTAACGCCCGGTGCCGTTTTTCTCAGGTGACGTACCAGCTCAGGCAGCACGATGCGTGCCGCATAGTCCGACATCGCCACCCGGAAGGTGCGCCGCAGCGTAGCCGGATCAAACTCCGCCGCGCCCAGCAGGTCGTTCAGCTCCGCCAGCGCACTGTTCAGCGTCGGTAACAGGCTCTGTGCCCGCGCGGTCAGCGCCATCCGCCCCGCCTGACGAACCAGCAGCGGGTCGTTAAAATGCGTCCGCAGCTGCGCCAGCGCGTGGCTGACCGCCGGCTGGCTTCTGTGCAGCCTGACGGCGGCGCGGGTGACGTGTTTTTCCGTCAGCAGCGCGTGCAGCGTCAGCAGCAGGTTCAGATCTATTCTGCGCAGTTCATCCATATGATGCATACCCATGATGCAGATAAACGATTTCTATAACTATAACTGATAATCCACAATCGCCCCATCACGTCCTTTCCTGATGAGGTTGCCATGCTCAGTAAAACCCTGTTTCTCACCTTCCTGCCCGTCACCATCGCCCTGCTGGCCGGTGCGCTGCTGCCTTTTCAGGCCAGCAGCAACGCCGCCGTCGGTAAAGCGCTGGGGCATCCTTTGTGGGGGGCGCTGGTCTCGCTGGCCGTCAGCGCACTGGTGCTGCTGCCGCTGCTCTGGCTGTTTAAAGTGCCCGCCCCGCGCGTCGCCACCGCGCTGCAGGCCCCCTGGTGGATCTGGATCGGCGGCCTGTTCGGCGCGCTCTACGTGGTCAGCGCCACCGCGTTTGCGCCAAAGCTCGGTGCGGGCAGCTTCCTCGTGCTGGTGGTGGCCGGTCAGATGATCGCCGCGGTACTGGTGGACCATTTTGGCCTGATGAACCTGACGCAGCGGCCGATCAACCTGGTCCGCGTGGCCGGCGTCGCCCTGATACTGGCTGGCGCGTTCTGTATTCACTACGGCGGGCTGAGTAGTGCCGGCCGCAGCGCGCCGGTGGCAGACCAGCGCACGCTGCCGAAGACATTCACTGAAAATTCTGCCAGGCCGCCCTCTTCTGACTGACCCGCTACCGGCAATCCGCACCTGACTCACGTAGCCAGTGAATCATGGCTTCACCGCCTGGCTGGCTCAAAGTACGTTGCGGCCAGGCAAGAAAATACGGTTTGCTGAGCGGCAGGGAAAGATTATCAATCACCACCAGCTCGCCACGCGCCAGTTCCCCTCCAATCAGGCGTCGCTGCCCCAGAAGCAGCCCGGAACCGAGCACTGCGGCATCAATCGCCAGCGAGGTGAGATTGAAGCTGAATGCGGGTTGTGACGGCGGCTCATCCATGCCTCTGGCCTGAAACCAGCTACGCCAGTCAGGCAGGAAACGTCCTTCGTTACCCCAGTCGAGGTGGATCAAAGGTGCATGACTGAGGATGTCTTCATATGAAAAACGCTGTAATAAGGCCGGGCTGGCGACCGGCAGCACCTCATCATGGAACAGCCACTGCTTATCCAGTTGCGGATAACGATCTTCACCAAAACAGATAACAAAATCCGCTGGCATTGCGGCGAAATCGACCTGAGCGTGGGTACCGTGTAACGACAGATCGATATTCGGGCAACGGGCGCGCCAGCCAGCCAGCTGAGGTAACAACCATTTCGACGCCAGCGCCGGTAAGGCATACACCGTCAATCTGGGTACACTGGCCGCCTTGTGGATGTTTTGCTGACCGAGATGCAAAATATCAAAGGCTTCAGTGACATAACGCAGATATTCCTTACCGGTTTCAGTCAGCATTACGCCATTTTGTGTGCGTAAAAACAGGGTACTCCCCAGTTGCTCCTCCAGCTGGCGAATCTGCTGACTGACCGCTGCCGGGGTTAACGCCAGCTGTGCGGCCGCTTTCGCCAGGCTGCCCAGTTCGGAGGCCACTTTAAATGACTGGATGACGCTGATTTTTGGTAATCTTGACGATTGAGCAGGCATTAATTCTTCCTTAACAGGGTATTAAGTATTTATCGTTACGCTGCTTAACAGGTGACGGTTAAAGTAACATCACACCTGTTAACCATGAGAATTGTTGCTATGTCTGGCTCTCTTATTCGTCTGGATCTGCATCCGCTGGTCGATCACGACTGGCGTCAACGCTGTCGTGAACAATTGAACCATTCTGGCGCGCTGGTGCTGCGTCAGTTTTTGCAACCCACGGCCTTACAGGCAATCATCGAAGAAGGCAATGCGCAACGCCATCTGGCTTATCACACCCTCAGCAAACATAACGTTTATCTGATGAAACCTGATGAGGCGTTCAGCCCTGAACACCCACGCAACCGTGATGTGGTCAGCACCAAAGGATGTATCACCGATGATATAATCCCTGCTGAGTCGCCGTTGCGCCAACTTTATAATGATGAGCTGTTCAAAAGTTTCCTGTGCTATGTACTGGGCGAAGAGGCGCTTTACCCCTACGTTGACCCCCTTTCCTCCGTTAATCTGCACTACGCGCCTCACGGCCAGGAACTGGGCTGGCACTTCGACAATTCCTCTTTTGCCATCACCTTGCTGGTACAGAAACCGCTGGCGGGCGGGGTGTTTCAGTACGTGAAAGACCTGCGTGATGCCGATAGCGGAGAGATGAACTTCGCGGGTGTCGAGGCTGTTCTGGATGAACGTAGGCCTGTTGAAGCACTGGCGATTGATGCAGGTGACCTGGTGCTATTTCGTGGTCGTAATTCCCTGCACCGCGTGACCCCGACTGAAGGGGAGATCACGCGGATGCTGGCAGTTCTGGCCTACAATACTCAGCCCGGCATTGCATTATCAGAGACAGCGCGTATGACATTTTACGGAAGAGTGTGAAATCAGGGACCCGGCGTGCAGAAAGATTTACCGCGTGCGGCAGGCTGTAACACAACTCCATAGTGGAAACAGCATCAGACGCCCCGGCAGCGGTGCGCAGGTCAACGCTGAGGATGCGGTTACAGGGTTAAAGAAGAGAGTAGAGAATTCACCCTGACTGATGAACGTCACTCACCAGCCAGGGCTTTCAGCTTATTTTCCCAGAATATTATTCACCGCAGCAACATGCCCGGCCTTATCCCGGTAATTTGAAATGATCTGGATAACAGAGAATTTTTTCCCGGCAACGGCAATCAGGGTGGCCTGCTGCACTTCGTTACCCCCCATATTGCTGGTCGCTTCAACGTGGTAAACCTCAAGCCCCTTGACGTTCTCCGTTTTTTCACTCAGCACGGTGTAAGAGGGAGAAGATTCCTTCTGCTTATCTTTGATGGACTTCATGCCATCCAGAAAATCTTTGTCACTGCCACCACGGGCAATCAGCGGTTTTTCATCTTCATTGACGATCAGCACGCGCTTAGCCTGTTTGTTGACATACATGTTGCCAGGCGCGCCGCCGGGAACAGGCTGAACCACATAGCCTTGCAGGCTGAACAGCTGCTTTCCGTCAAGCAAGGAGACAGTTTCACTACTGGCGGCTGATTTTTCAGTTGCGTCAACGTTGGCAGCTGAAGCTACGTTTATAGTGCAGCCAATCGCCACTGCAAAACTGAGTGCGGTTGCGATTTTTGAGATATTATTTAAGCCCATTCAGTAACTCTCATATTTATAGTTAATTTTCAGTGGATGCGATAATAAAATGACGCCCCTGTCGTAATACAGTGAAAGACCTGTTCAACAGAGTGAAGAATACTGTGTTAACGCCTGACATTTCATTCAGCCTGAATTGATTAACTTAGTTTTTAAGACATTTCCTAATATAACTCCCGTCAGGATCTGTCCAGCACGTGGACTCCCCCTGCTGCAGGGAAAGCCCATGCTGAGCGAGGAGGAAAATCAAAACTGTGGCTTTGTGGTTTTTTTCTCATCCATGTATTTGATAACGGCATTTTGCCAGGCCGGATCGGTCAGGGTGATTTTTGTGCTGCTTTGCTCCAGCTGGGCAGAACCTGATTCGCACCCCATACCCGTCCCGGGGATCGGTTTTTCACACCATAATGGATACATGCTGCTTATTGAGACCGGACCATATTTTGCGAGAGCAGCTTTTTTCATTGCTTCCTGATTTTCATTTGCCCAGGGTATTTCATAGCTAATTAAATCCGCTGCCATAGGATTTATCTTATTATAAGGAACGCGTGGCTGAAAACTTACCTGCATTCTGGTGCCGTCGTTTTCGTAGACAAGATACATCACTTGCTTGCTGCCCGTGATCACCGTCGGTGTCTGATAATCCATTGAGTCAGAAGCGACAATTTTATCGGCTGAGACCCCGAAGTTCTTCTGCATTGCGCTTCGCGCTTCTTCAACGCTCATACCACTCTTCACGCCTGCCACGTCGAAAGATCTTACGTCTACCGGGTGAACAGGATGGGCAGCACTGGCCGGATTAAGCAAAAAAGGCAGGGCTATAAATGTTGCAGGCAGCAGGACAAACAGATTTCTTTTCATTTACGTACCGTTATAGTTAGTTAACTGAATTATTGCTGCACAGAGGTGATCTCTGAGTTATTATGCTAACACTATCATCCCTTTCAGTGCATGTTCATGTGTCGTCGTCGGGCTCATATTTATATTCAGCAGACCATTATATGTCAAGGGCGTGTTAAAAACGCAGTGGGATGTTTCAGGTGCGTACAGATAACCGGAAACTGCGGCTCCTGATGTATCAGTACAGCGGTGAAATAACCATGACAATGCCAGATATCCGCAATAAAGGGATATTTCAGATATGAAATTCCCTAAATGAAAATATACCTGATTGCGTTTACTCCATCGCAGTGTATCCAAAACTGTAAAAAAGCATAACCGCATAGCGGACATTCAATACGTTAGCGCGCCAGGAGCCCGATGATGCTGGCAACCCTCACCGGGTGTTCTACATTAATTTACTGGTGGACACCCATTGTCAGGAGGCACGCTTATGCAACTTTCACTTAACGGCCAGGTGGCATTAATCACCGGTGCCAGCTCCGGCATCGGCTACGGCTGCGCCGGGACGCTGGCCGCCGCCGGGGCCGCGGTGGCGATCAACTATAACCGAAACGCGGAGCCGGCCGTGCAGCTGGCGCAGCAGATTACGGCTAACGGCGGCCAGGCAATTGCCCTTGCCGGCGACGTGGCGAAGGAATCCGACGTGGAGCGCCTGTTTCAGCAGACCGTGGATCGGTTTGGCGGGCTGGATATCCTGGTAGCCAACTCTGGCCTGCAGCGCGACGCCGCCATCGCTGAGATGACGCTGGAGCAGTGGAATACGGTGATTGACGTCAACCTGACCGGGCAGTTTCTCTGCGCGCGGGCGGCGGTGCGCCAGTTCCGTCAGCAGGGCGAACGCCCGTCCGCCGGGCGGGCTCGCGGAAAAATCATTCATATGAGTTCGGTGCACCAGCTGATCCCGTGGGCGGGCCACGTGAACTACGCGGCCTCCAAAGGCGGCATCGACCTGCTGATGCGCAGCCTGGCGCAGGAGATCGGTGAAGAGCGTATCCGGGTCAACGCCGTCGCCCCCGGCGCGATCGCCACCGCGATCAACGTCGATGCCACCCAGGGCGACGCGGCGAAGGCGTTGTTAAAGCTGATCCCCTACGGCCGCATCGGTGAACCGCAGGATATCGCTAACGCGGTGCTGTGGCTGGCCAGCGACCTCTCCGACTACGTGCACGGCACCACGCTGTTTGTCGATGGCGGCATGACGCTCTATCCGGAGTTTCGCGGCAATGGTTAGCCCCTTGCCCTCGGTTACTTCTGCGCCTTACGTAACCCCGCCATTCTCCCCAGAACACCATCGCGCAGGATCAGGCGATGGTACAACGCGGCAAGGATATGTACGGCGATCAGGCCGCAGAGCAGCCATGACAGCGGGCTGTGCAGCGCGTTGGCCGGCGCCACCATCCAGCTGACTTCGACGCCGGTTTTCGGGATCAGCGCAATGCCCCAGGGGCTCCAGCCCTCTCCGTTCCCGTAGGCGCGCAGCAGGGCAATCGCGGGGATCGCCAGCATCAGGAGGTAGAACGCCACGTGAACGGCCTGGCCGACGGCACCCGGCCATCCGGATACGCGGGGCGGGCGGCGGCGGCGGTTGACGAGAACCCAGGCGGCCCGCACGACAACGAAGGCAAGCGTCAGCAGACCGACCGTGCCGTGACTGGGCCCCATCCGCACCAGCCAGTCAACGACAGCGGAGTCGCCAAAGGCCCGCCAGCTGAACACCATCACAAACTGCCAGAGCAGCAGATAAGCCATCCCCCAGTGCAGCACGCGGCTGACCAGACCGTAGCGTGCGGGCGTATCCATCCCCCTGCCACCGGAGCGCCGCTCCAGGGTTTTCACCGTCATTCCCTCTCCCCTTCTGATTTGGCTTATTGCGAAATTACACCACGTCATTCCATGCGTATGGAATACCATCAACGTCAGCGGTTAAGCCTGTATTCACAGGGCTACCGGGCGGACGAACAGACGTCAACGATAAGATAAACCCGCCTGAGAGCGCAAAGGTAATAACGCTGATTGCTTACCGGTAGTGATAAGAAAATTCCTATAAACCCTCAATTCAGGCATAAGTTGAGTAAAAAAACCGAAATTTTGTGTAACTTATAGCGTCAAATTATTAGGAAAAGATACGTTTTTCATTAAGAGGGATTTTTTCATGCTTAACATTAAATCGACCCTGTTACTGTCAGTGATTGCGCTAACCGCATGCGGTGGTGGCGGCGGCGGCGGTGGCGGCGACAGCGAACCGCCGGTAACAACCTCACCGGTTCAGACCGATGATAACACCAGTACCACACCCGCTCTGCCAACGACCCCGGCGACGAGTTATGCCAGCGGCGGCAAACTGGACGGTTACACCTACACGACGCCGGATGGTCGTGAATATGTGATGCGCGGCGGCGGCGTGTTCGTTAGCGGCGTTCGTAATGAAATTTTAGTCCGTGCCGACAATACGCGAGTCACCTCTACCTCCTGGTGTTGCGGCAGTATGAGCTACACCACCTTTGGTACATGGACGAACTACGATACTGATAAGCATGAGGTCTTCTACACCGGTGAAGCCACCGCGACCGCCAGCGTGCCGACGCAGGGTTCAGCGAGCTATACCGGTACCGCGCTGCGCGGAACCGAACGCGGTGATGCCAGCTTCAACGTCGATTTCGCCAGCAAAACCATCAGCGGTACGCTTACCCCAGTGGAAGCGGATAACTTCGGCAGTGAGGTGGCGATGCAGGGCAAAATTTCCAACGGCGGTTTCAGCGGTGATGCACAGTCCGGGGGAGAAAAAGGCACCTTTATCGGCCACTTTATGGGCCCCGCAGCAGAAGAACTGGCCGGCGTGGCACAGTTTACTGACACCAGCAAAAACACCGCCTTCGGTGCCACAAAACAGTAACGCGCTTTCCGGCCAGCCCGTCTGGCCGGTTTTCCAGTGATGGTGATCCCCGTGATGAAAGTTCCCGTTTTAGTGGCATCTCTGCTGCTGTGGCCGTGCAGCTGCGTTTTCGCCGCTCCGCCGGAAACCCGCTACCTCCCTGCTGCCAGCCATTTAGATCGCCTCTCTAAGCAACCCGCAGAAAGCCATCGCGCTGATACGCAGCACATCACCAACCGGGATCTTGTTGCCCGTCCTGAACTGGCGAAAGCCCTGCTCGACGGCGCCGTCACCCAGGGCAGATGGGCAGTCGTGCGTGAAATATTGCCGGTGTATGCCGCCACGCCGCATCCCGATGCGACCCTGGTGCTGTTCGCCGGTGCCGGGCTGGCGCGCAGCGAAGGCCACCACGCGCTGGCTATTGCACGCTACCGGGCCATCCTGAGTGAACATCCCGAGCTGGCCGCCGTGCGTCTGGAACTGGCGCGCACCCTGTATGAAAATAATCAGGTGGATGTTGCGCAGTATCACTTCCGCCGGGTGCTGCAGACCAGTCCACCGGATAACGTTCAGCACATCATCGCTCAGTATCTGGAGCGGATGCAGAAAAAGGGTTCGCTGAGCGGCAGTATTAACCTGAGCTATCTGAACGACAGCAACGTGAATAACGCTTCGTCCGGAGACACTATTCGCATTGGTAACCGGGAATTTATCCGTAATAAAGACAGTTTCCCCCAGCGTGGAGAAGGCGTGTCGTTCAGCGCGGCACTGCAAAAGGATTTACCTCTCTACGATCAGCACAGCCTGCGCTTTCTGGGCACCGTCTACGGTAAAGACTACTGGAATAACCATGATTACGACGATATTACCAGCCGGATTTATGCGGGATATCTGTGGCGCAACTTCCGCCAGCAGTTCGCCGCGCTGCCGTTTTTTGAGAAACGCTGGTACGGAACGGACGCCTACTCTTCCGGCCCCGGAGTCCGGCTGGAATACAGCTATCTGATATCGCCCAAATGGCAGGTCAGCCAGGCACTGGAATATCAGAAGATGGGCTACGACAATCAGGACTATGATTTTCTGCGCGGCTATACGCGCTATGCTTCAACCACGCTTTCCCATGCGCTGAACCCGCGCGTTGCGCTGTCCGGCGGCGTGGATCTCCTCGAGCAGCAAACCAGCACAGCGAGTGAAAGCAATCACCGCGCCGGCGTGCGGGCGGCGGTACAGGTTGATTTGCCGTGGAAGATCTCGTTTTCTGCACTGGGCGCATTTTCACAACGCAACTATGAGGCGGACAGCGATATCTTCACCGTGCGCCGCCGCGATGACGAACAGTTTTACCACCTTGCCGTCTGGCATCGCGACCTGCATTTCCTCGGGCTGATGCCAAAGCTGAACTTCAGTGAGAAGCGGGTTAACAGCAATATCGATTTTTACAGCTATCGCCAGCACAGCATTACGCTGTCAGTGGATAAGCAATTTTAAACGCGAGCAACAATATTATCTGAAAACAAAACAATTAACGCTTATCCGTCATGAAGACGGTCTGCCTGTCGTCTCAGATCTCGTTGAGAGGAGGATAGCCCGTACTTTAACTTAACTGCAGCCGGTCAGCTTAAGCCAGTACCAGCGGGGTGTAAGCGAAACCTGAGGGCAGCGCAGCATGGATAAAATCGTCAGCCAGACGGCCAGTTAATAAAGCCGCCTTCCGGCGGCTTATTCTTCTCAGTGTGGAATTTCCGACACTTCTTTCACATCAGACTGGTTAATCTGCTGCTTGACGCCGTTGGCGTCTTTGTAACCTAACAGCCCGGTTTCCGATTTGGTCGGTTTGCCGTCGCTGACGATGGTGCGCCCGTCGTTGGTATGGATAGCATAACTGGTACGGGTACAGCCGCTTAACGCCGTGCAGGCCACGATGGCCGCAGCAATAGTCATCACAGTTTTATTCATTGCCCCTCTCCTTCACTCAGTTATCAAGTTCACTCATATTTGAAATCCGATCGCGGTTAATTTGCTCGGTTTTTCCGCTCTGGGCATCTTTATAGGAAACCAGCCCGGTTTCATTATCAATCTGTGGCTTTCCGTCGGTGACGATGGTGCGGCCGTCGGTGGTCCTGATCGACTGATTAGATGAACATCCCGTCAACGCTATCAGCGATAGTGACGTAAGGAATACCGCAGTAGCTATTCTGGACTTCATAATGACTCCCTGTAGTGGAATAAATCTTAACTGACCTGTAAAGCATAGACTAATTTTTTCATTCTGCTGGAAAACAGCATATTTGCGCATCTGGATAGAGTGCGAATGATGCGGGAAAACGGTATTCACAGTGCGAGGAAAAAGGCGTTGAGTTGCGGGTGCTTTGAGAAACAACGCTGCGACGGGGCGTCGTGGATGACGCCTCGCTCAGGTGACAGGAGTATGGCTTAGCCGGGCCAGTGAACAATCATTTCACCGCTCAGTGCCGGCCGGGCAAACAGGAACCCCTGGAAGTAACGCGCGCCTGCCGCCTGCAGCCAGGCCCACTCTTCCACCTGTTCCACACCTTCCACAATTACGGTGATCTCCAGCGACGCACAGCAGTTAAGGATCGCCTGCACGATCGCCTGCCTCGCGCCGCTACGGTGGATGCCGGTGATAATTTTTCTATCGATTTTCAGCTTGTCCGGCTGGAACTGCGACAGCAGCGACAGGCCGGCAAAGCCGGCACCAAAGTCATCGATCGCCAGGCTGATCCCCGCCGCTTTCAGCTTATCAATCGCCACCTGAAACTCGGTGAAGTTGGAGATGATCTCATCCTCCGTCACTTCAACCACCACCTGTTCCGGCACCAGTCCCGCGGCGGCGACCAGCGCCAGCAGGCGATCGACACCATCGGGCAGGCTGACCAGCGAACCAGGCAACAGATTCACCGAGACCTTGCGGTTTACCAGACCGATCTGTTTTGCGCGAATAAACGCCGATTCTTTGGAGAGTAAATCTACTTCGTATAATTCATCTTTGGCCATGCTGCTGAACAGATCCTGCGGCGAGCCGCCCGACGGGCTTCTGATTAGCGCTTCAAACGCGATGACCTTTTTTTCGACGGTGTCGACGATCGGCTGGAAAGCAAACGTCCAGCGCCGGCTGGCGGGGCAGATATTCCGCTCATCATGCAGCGGAATGGCCTGCTGATAAAAATCATCCTTGCTGACCGGTGCCACTCTGACGTAGCTGCTTCTGTTTTTATCTTCCAGAAAAGAGCGCAGAAAACGTATCGGCCGGTCTTCATAGGTCTGCGACGAAGTAAAACTGCGCTGCGGCAGAATGGCGCTAAAAACGTCAGCCCGGTCGGCGTTTCTCAGATCGTAGATCTCCATCCCGGTCAGACCGAAGCGGCGCTGAGGCGCGTAATCACGCAGCAGCAGGGTGAAATTATTATGACGGTCGTCGCGGCAGATCCGATGATAAGTGGCGTTGACCGACTCGCGCGGGCCTTCCAGAATCTGGAAAAACGTCCGCCCGTCGAATAACAATATCCCGGTAACCGACACACTTTCATTATTACTGCGCGCACGTTCAATCAATTTTTTTAATGAATCGGCGGACAAGTCATGATGCAGATCGCTTCGGTAGATAAGGGTCGTTAGCATAGTTACTTTCCATTGTACGTGACGCAACGGACGCCCGATGCACAACACATTATACAGCGAAAAATCTAATTCAGCCCCCGCTTTTCAGCCTGACGCAGCGCGTGGTTTGTTTCTCAGTTCAGTATTTTTAATGCCATCTGGATGGTGTCTGACTCGTCCGGGTTGTCTTCAATTTTTCCCACCACCCGCATACCAAAAATCATGCACAGAATCAGCCCGGCGGCCGTCCCGGCGGCGATTTCCGCGGCGATCGAGCCATCCTCCTGTCCAAGACGGATCAGCGAAGTGAGGAAGCTTTTGTTGCGTAATACGGCCTGGCGAATCTGCCCGGCCAGCTCATCGTCAAACACCTGCAGCCCGACCGCGCTGCCCACCACCAGGCAGCCGCGACGCCCTTCAACTTCCCGCGCCGAGTCCAGATAGAACTGCAGCAGTTCGGCCAGTTTTTCCCGGCCACTGGTATAGCGGTCCAGCCGACCACGCAGATCTTTACCGCGATGATAAATATAGCGTTCGAATACGGTCTGAAACAGCGTGCGCTTGTCTTTAAACGCCTTATAAATGCTGCCTGCCGTTAACCCCATTGCCTCGCTGAGATCGGCAATGGATGCGGCGTGATAGCCCTTCTGACGAAAAACCAGCATCGCGCTGTCCAGCGCAAGATCGGTGTCAAACTCCCGCGGGCGCCCCCGATCTCTGCTGGCTGGCGGTTTCTGCGGTGTATTCATCATCGCGGCTCTTTTATGTCGTTTAATGTGGCGATGATAACGTACTTGTGCTGGAGATTCAGCCAGATTTTACCGGCGGTGCGGCGTGGGCGACCGTCACCTAATTACGGGACGGTGCCGGCTATCATTATTTTTTCCCGCTATTCTCACTATGATATAGTGCTGCCGCATCGCTGCTGTTGTAGAATTAAACATCATCAGCCCGCTGATGAACCTTATTTATTCAGGCCGGCGACTCTTTTTTTAATTCAGGTTTAATTATGTCATTGTTTAATTTTCGTATTGTTATACCGGCTCTGCTATGTTGCGCCCTGCTGGGCTGGTGGTTAATTCCGCACCACTCTGCTGAAGATAAAGCCTGGTACGCCGCCGTTTTTTGCACGATTTCTCACGATGACAGTCGTCAGTTTGTTCAGGATATGCAGCGGGTGATAGAAGACGGTAATGCCGATTACGCGCTGCACAGAACCGAATATATTCCCGACCTCGGTAAAAAAGTCGCTGGCGTCTGGCAGACCCTGACGCCCGACGAGCAGCGGGCGGCGAATCTGGATGCGGAAACCTGCCGTCGGCGGATGCAGGCAGGATTGTAACTTCCTCTGAGGTTATCCGTTCATGCCTTGCGGTGTGAAGGTGTGCCCTGTCCCACTGCACTGCCGGTTAGCGTCAGAAAATGCCGGCGGCTGACGCAGCTGTCAGCCCGCCGGCGGTAGCGGATTTACGCCTCGGTTAACCCGGTCTCCACCTCAAACTGCCGGGATTCTCCGGGCGCCAGCGTCAGCAGCGTTCCGGCGCGTTCTGCCGCCAGGTAGCCTTCCGGCCGGCAGGTGGCGGGCAACACGAATGCCGCCACCTGCTGATCGGCATTGTGCAGCAGCCAGCGGGTGGCGTGGCTGAACTGCGCGGTGTCGAAGGTGGTAGAGAACCCGTAGCCCTGCGGCGAGATCAGGCTGAAAGTCACCTGTTCACCGTACTGCGGCAGGTCGTCGGCGAAAAAGACGATCTCCGGGTCACACATCTCCGGCCGGTGCAGCCCGTCGAACCCCTCGGGCTTCTCAGCCAGCTGGCGGGTATACGCCTGCCACTGCGGCGTCGGGCGCACGTGCGCAGGCACCGAGGTTCGGAGCCGGAATGCGCCCTCCGGGATGCTCTGGCTGAAGTGGCCCCCGGCCACCCAGGCGTAGTTCATGTGGCACATGTACTGCAGCGGCATCGGGTTGCCGGAGAGGTTGGTCACCGCCATGGTCATGCGCAGCCGTGGCCGCCCGGCCAGCAGCGTCACCGCCGGCTCCGCACGGTAGCGGTGCCCGAAGCCCTTGATATACTCGACTTCACCGCGCAGCGTCAGCGCCCCCTCTTCCAGCTCAATCCAGGCGCTGTCCATCCGCGCGCAGGCCATCTCTCCATGCAGCGGGTGGCTGTCCTGCGGAGACGGGCAGCCGTTGGCCAGCAGCCCGGAGTGGAAGGCGAAACAGCCGTAGGTGTCGACGATATCTTTACCCGGCAGCGGCTGCTTAAAGCCGCTGCCCATGGTCAGGGTGTGCCCGTCGAAGCTGGCGTCCCAGACCATCTGACCGTAAAACGGCAGCACGGTTACCGTACCGCGGCAGTTAATAAGCTTCACCGCTTCAATACCGGACGGATAACGGAACAGCTCAACGCTGAACGCGTCGTTACTCAGCAGCACCCGCGGTGTTTCAGCGAACAGGGCAGCGTGTAAAGGCAGAATCGTTTTCATCGTGTGGCCTCCACGGCGTTAACGGCGGCAGCACCCGGCTTTTTATGACGCAGCTCGCCGTAGAAGAAGGCCCCGACCCAGGCGAAGCACAGCAGCGACACGCCAAACGCCAGCTGCATCGAGCCGAGAGAATCCGACACCAGCCCCTGTACCGCAGGGATCACGGCGGCGCCGACGATCGCCATCACGATAAAGGCCCCGGCCACTTCGGTATACTTATTGTCCACCGTTGCCAGCGTACCGGCGTAAATGGTCGCCCAGCAGGGTCCGAACAGCACGCTGACCAGCACCGCCGCATAGACCGCGGTAAAGTTAGGCACCAGCATCACGTAGAGCAGCGTGGCCACGCCCGCTATCGAATAGGCGATCAGCACCTTCTCCGCCCGGAAGCGGGTCATCAGGAAGTTCGCGACGAACTTACCGATAAAGAAGCCGATAAAGCTGTAGATCATGTAGTTCGAGGCGTGACGTTCGTTCTCTGCCCCCAGCGTCAGCGCCAGGCGAATGGTGAACGACCAGACCGCCACCTGCATCCCCACGTAGAGGAACTGGGCCACGATGCCGCGTTTAAAGTGGCGGTTTTTCGCCAGGTAGCGGAAGGTTTCACCCAGCCCCGGGCGTTTGTTGTTAACGCTCTGCGGTTTGCAGTGCGGGTAGCGGGTCAGCAGGAACAGCACCATCACCACCACCAGTACCATCACCAGGTACTTATACGGCTCCAGCGTGTGCTCCAGCATGCTCAGGCGGAACTGGTGCAGCTGTTCCGGGTTCATGCCGGCCATCTGGCTCTCCAGGCTGTCGCCCTCCTGAAACACCAGATACTTGCCCAGCACGATGCCCATCAGCGCGCCGACCGGGTAGAAGGTCTGGCTGATGTTAAGGCGCAGCGTGGCGTGATCGCGGTGACCAATCATCGAGCTGTAGGTATTGGCCGCCGTTTCCAGAAAACTCAGGCCGATGGCGATAGCAAAAATCGCCGCCAGGAACATGGTGTAGGTCGCCATATGCGAGGCCGGGTAGAACATCACGCAGCCAGCGATATACAGCGCCAGCCCGATCAGGATGGCGATTTTATAGCTGCTGCTGCGGATCACCAGCGAGGCCGGGATGGCGATCAGGAAGTAGCCGCCGTAGAAGGCGCTCTGCACCAGCGCGCTGGCAAAGTCGCTGAGTTCGAACACGCTTTTAAACTGGGTAATAAGAATATCATTCAGGCTGGCCGCGCAGCCCCACAGCGGAAACAGGCACGACAGCAGGATAAACTGCAACAGCGGCGTCTTATTCAGATAACCGTCGGGCTGCTGGACAATGTTCGTGTGCATGGTAAACCTCAGGCGTTAAGGAAGCGATGAAAGGTCGTGGCATCAGGATACGAAGACTGGGTTCCGCGACCGGTGACGCTGAGGGCGGCGTAAGCGGAGGCTGACCGCATCGCCTGCGCCACGTCGCCGTGCTGCATCAGCCCGTGAGCAAAGCAGCCGATAAAGGCATCGCCCGCGCCGCTGGTGTCGACGGCCTGCACCGGCACCGGCGCTTCGCGGTGCACCCTGTCGCCGTGCATCCACACCGAACCGCGGCCGCCGAGGGTGATAATCAGGTTTTTCAGCCCGCGCGCCAGCAGCGTCTGTCCGGCGTGCAGCACCTGTTCTTCCGTTTCAACCGGCAGGCCGGTGAGGATCTCCAGCTCGGTCTCATTCGGCATAAAGAAGTCGCACTGGCAGGCGTAATCGATATCCAGCCCGGCGACGGCCGGGGCCGGGTTGAGGATAATTTGAATGCCGTGCCGGCGGGCGAAATCGATGGCGTAATAGACGGTGGCCAGCGGGATCTCCAGCTGCAGGACGATTAACCGGCAACGTTTGAGTTGCTCAGCCGCCGCGTCAATATCCGCCGGGGCCAGCCGGGCGTTAGCACCTTTGATAATCAGAATGCGGTTCTGTGAGCGATCGTCAACGAATATCGGCGCCACGCCGCTGGAGGTGCCGGCGGCAACGGTCACGTGCGCCGTGTTGATGCCGTAGCGCTGCAGGTTGGCAACCGTGTTGGCGGCAAACAGATCCTCCCCCACCTTACTGACCATCATCACCTCCGCGCCCAGCTTCGCGGCGGCCACCGCCTGGTTAGCGCCCTTGCCGCCGCAGCCCAGCGCAAAATCGGGCGCTTCCAGCGTTTCCCCGGCTTTTGGCAGGGTATTAGTGTAGGTGATCAGATCGACCATATTGGAACCGATAACAGCGACAGACATCATTTCTCTCCGTGCGAAATTTTTCCCATTAAATGTTATTAAAATCACAACGACAACGATGAGATGTGAGATTTGTGACAGAGATCGCCACTGATAAACCAGTGAATTAGAGAAATAGTCTGAGTGCAGAGAAAGTGAAATGTGAGAATTCTAACAACATCTCATTCTGTAGGGATCATACGAAAACTGCCGGGAGACCGAGGATAGTCGGCAGGGTTGACTTATACCGGTATCTGTCATGACGTGCTCAATAACGAAGGTATCAAGCCATAATGGACTTTTTACGGATATTTATTTCCATATAACTCCAATAGACTCCACATAGACACTAAAAAAAAGGAGCCTTTGATGAGACATAAACGGACCACTTCACCCCATGACGCCATCTTTCGGCAGTTCCTTTCACGGCCTGAAATCGCCCGGGATTTTATTCAACACTATTTACCGCCGGCGTTGCTGGAAAACTGCGATCTCAGCACGCTCCGTCGGGAGCCAGACTCGTTTATTGCGGACGAACTCAGCCTGTACTTTTGCGACATTCTCTATAGCCTGCGCACCAGCAACGGCGAAGGCTACATTTATGTGCTGATCGAGCATCAGAGCTCACCCGACCGCCTGATGGCGTTCAGAATGATGCGTTATGCCATCGCCGCAATGAAGAAACATCTGGATACTGGTCACCGAACGCTGCCTCTGGTGGTGCCGGTGCTCTATTACAACGGTCGCGAGTCGCCCTACCCCGGCCCGCTCGAATGGGCTGAGGAGTTTGATGACCCCGCGCTGGCGTCAGAGCTTTACAACGGCATTTTTCCACTGGTTGACGTCACCGTGATTCCGGATGAAGAAATGCTACAACATGGCCCACTTTCTGCACTGATGTTGATCCAAAAGCATATTCGGAAACAAAACTTGTCAGAAAAACTGGATACTCTGATTGACGCGCTACGTGATGAAAGTACTGACGAAGCGCTGTTCTTATCGCTAACCCACTACATTCTGCAGGCGGGAAGCGCCGATGATGCGGCAGCCTTTGTACGCCGACTGGCAGAACACTTACCCAGACACAAGGAGCAACTGATGACTATTGCAGAACAACTGGAAGCAATCGGCCATGAAAAGGGTTTCAAAGCAGGTCGTGAAGAAGGTCGTGAAGAAGGTCGTGAAGAGGGGCGTGAAAAAGGTCGCGAAGAAGGTCATTTCGAAGCGTTAAAGGAAGTTGCCATTTCTTTACTTCGCAGCGGTTTATCGGTAGAAAAAGTGATGAGCGTAACCGGGTTCAGAAAAGAGTATGTGTTGTCACTGAACGTGTAGACCGGGTTGACTGAGGGCCAGAATGATGCAATCTAAAATCACCTTAATTACCGGGGGATCGCGCGGTATTGGCCGCGCCACCGCGCTACAGCTGGCGGCGGAGGGACATCATATCTGCATTGGCTATCAGTCAAATCACGAGGCTGCGCAGGAGGTCGTCGCGCAGATCCGTGCCGGCGGTGGCACCGCCATCGCCGTGCAGGTGGATATCGCGCAGGAGGATCGGGTGGTAGCGCTGTTTCAGCAGATCGATCGCGAGCTGGGGCCACTGACCGGGCTGGTCAATAACGCCGCGATGATGAAGCCGCAGGCGACCCTCGAGCAGCTGACCGCGCAACGGATCAACGCCGTGCTCGCCACCAACGTCACCGGCAGTTTTCTCTGCGCCCGCGAAGCGGTTAAACGAATGGCGCTGCGCCACGGCGGCCGGGGTGGCGCGATCGTCAACGTCTCCTCTGCCGCCTCGCGGCTCGGCTCTCCCCATGAATATGTTGATTATGCGGCATCAAAAGGTGCCATCGATACGCTGACCACCGGCCTGGCGGTAGAAGTGGCGGCCCAGGGCATCCGCGTTAATGCGGTACGGCCCGGTTTTATCTATACCGATATGCACGCCGACGGCGGCGAACCGGGCCGGGTTGATCGGGTCAAGGCCAGCCTGCCGATGCAGCGCGGCGGCCAGCCGGAAGAGGTGGCGCAGGCGATAGCCTGGCTGTTGTCAGAAAAGGCGTCCTACGTCACCGGGAGTTTTCTCGATCTGGCGGGCGGCAGGTAACACCGCCCGGCAGGTGGCGTCAGCTTCGGCCACAGTAACATCCCGATCTGCGGGCCGGGTAACTGTCACGCATTGAAACCGGCCAGCCCCGGTTAACCTCCCCCGTTAGCCACATCCCCTGCCACGCCGTTATCAACGCCTTTTTGAATCATTAAGATTACACCCAGATAAAAATATGGCTAAAACCCTCTCTAACCCTCTGACAACCAACATATTTACATTTACTTACATTTCCTGTTAAATTCCTTCATGACGCTATAAAACTAAATAATTATTATTTATATTCTCATTTCGTGCTTATCTTGCTTTATGCCCTGGTGGCGCTTTGCAGTGCTGAAACAACGGCAACCGCAACAATAAAAAAAGACCCGGCACGGCTAACCAAAGTCGCTTCCTGACGGAAAAAAACATGCCTTATTGCAGGGAAACCGGCGCTGTTGCGCCTTCGCTCGCCATCGTCCGCCCCTTTAGTGTTTCCTTACTGGCGCTGGCGGTTTCGGCGTCGCTGACGCCCGCTTACGCAGCCGACACGAGCCTCGCGCCCTCCGCTGACGCGGAAATGGTGGTCAACGCCAGCAGCGCTGGCGCGGCAGACGTCGGGCAGGAGCAGCAGGACTACAGCGTAAAAACCACCCGCGCCGGCACCAGAATGCTGCTGACGCCGCGCGACGTGCCGCAGTCGGTCAGCGTGACAACACAACAACGCATGCAGGATCAGCAGCTGGATACCATCGGCGACGTGCTGAATAACACCACCGGCGTTTCGCAGTACATTATCGACAGCGAGCGCGTCAGCTACTTCTCCCGTGGCTTCTACATCAATAACTACACCTTTGACGATATTCCCACCTCGGTCAGCGACGAGTGGAACTTCGGCGATGCCGCCGGCGATACCGCCACCTTCGAGCGCATTGAGGTGGTGCGCGGTGCGACCGGGCTGATGACCGGTGCCGGTAACCCGGGCGCGTCGGTCAATATGGTACGCAGGCGCGCCGACAGCAAAACCTTTACCGGTGCGTTATCCGCCAGCTACGGCAGCTGGAACAGACAGCGCTACGTGGCCGATCTCTCCGGCCCGCTGAATGAGGCGGGCAGCGTGCGCGGCCGGGTGGTCACCGGCTATCAGGACCAGGACAGCTGGCTGGATCGCTACCACAAGAGCAAAAAGTTCCTCTACGCCGTTGTCGACGCCGACGTGGGTGACAGCACCACCCTCTCGCTGGGCTATGACTATTCAGACAGCAGCACCGCCAGTCCCACCTGGGGCGGGCTGCCGACCTGGTACAGCGACGGTTCGCGCACCCGTTACGATCGCAGCACTAACTCCGCCGCCGACTGGACCCACTACTACCTTGAGTCGCGCAAGCTGCTGGCCTCCGCCAGCCACGACTTCAGCAACGGCTGGGCCCTGCGCGTTAACGGCACCCACAGCGAAACCACCTTCGACAGCAGGCTGCTCTACAGCTCCGGCTTCCCGGATATCACCAGCGGAGAAGGGATGTCCGGCTACGGCAGCCTGGATAAGGGAAAACGCAGGCTGGACTCGGTGGACAGCTTTGCCAGCGGGCCGTTTGAGCTGCTGGGCCGCCAGCATCAGCTGCTGACCGGCGTCAGCTACAGCCGCCAGAGCAACGTCTATTACAGCGCATCTAATGCAGAGGATGTGGCGGCCTTCGGCGACGGCTGGGATGGCAACGTGGCTGAACCGGCGTGGGGCGACTGGTCGGTCACCTCTGATGATGTGATCCGCCAGAAATCAGCTTATACCGCCGCGCGCTTCTCGCTGGCCGATCCGCTGGCGCTAATCCTCGGCGCGCGCTACACGCAGTACAGCGCCAACGGCACCACCGCCGCAATGCGCAAGAACAACCTGACGCCGTACGGCGGGCTGGTTTACGACCTCAACGAGTCGTGGTCGGCTTACGCCAGCTACACCTCAATTTTCCAGCCGCAGACCTCGCGCACCGCGGGCAGCAACTACCTGGCACCGGCCACCGGCAAAAACTATGAAACTGGTCTGAAGTCGGCGTGGCTGGACGGTCGCCTGACCGCCACCCTTTCCGTGTTCCGCATTGAGCAGGACAATCTGGCACAGGCCGATGGCGATAAGACGGTGGGAGATTCCAGCGAGCAGGCGTATTACGCCGCAAAAGGCGTGGTGAGCAAGGGCGCGGAGTTCGAACTGAACGGCGCGCTGACCGACAACCTGCAGATGACCTTTGGCGCGGCGCGTTACGTGGCAAAAGACGCCAGCGGCGCGCGCCCCAACGCCTTTGCCCCGCAGACCACCTTTAAACTGTTCAGCAGCTACAACCTGCCGATGCTGTCGCAGCTGACCGTCGGCGGCGGGGTTTACTGGCAGGATCGCACCTACCAGGACGCCACGGGGCCTTCCGGCGACACCCAGCGGGTGTTCCAGGGCAGCTACCCGCTGGCGAACCTGTTTGCCCGCTTTCAGGTGACGAAGCAGCTGGGCGTGCAGGCTAACGTCGACAACCTGTTCGATCGCGAATATTACGCCTACACCAGCGACTATGCGGTGTACGGCGAACCGCGTAACGTCTCGGTCAGCCTGAGCTACAAGTTCTGACACGTTGTTCCCCCGGTTTTCCCCGGGGGAAACCTGCCATGTCGCGATGAGACGCACTGAGCGGCGGAAGCAGATGCCGCACTTTGCGCATCCCCCCTGATCTGTTCATTCTCCTGAAAAAACGCCAGATCACCCGATAACCTTAAAGGCAGCGCAGGCCGTCTTTCTCTCTCCATCTGTTATAAAGACCCACGCTCACCTCTCAGTACTTACTATGCGGTGTCTGTGACGGGATCCGCTCTGCTCAGCGGTTCGCGGCGATAATCGCCAGCCGGGTAAACCCGCGCTGCTCCAGCTGCATCGCGGCCTGCGCGGCGCGGATGCCGCTGGCGCACACCAGCACGATACGTCGATCGCCGGGCGGCTGCCAGGCGGCCAGCTGCGGCGGCAACAGCCGCACCACTTCCTCCTCTGCCGCAATGCTCTGAGGCGCCTCTTCATGACCGCGCAGCTCAACGATGCAATCCGTTGCCTCCAGCAGCTGGCGGTCGATAAACGGCACCGCCGTCGCAGCCGGTTCTTCAGCACCATCGAAGCGGAAGCGGCGAAAGTGCCACTGCACAAAATCGCAGTTGAGCAGGCAGCCGAGCGGCGAAGGCTGCAGGCCGAGCAACACGCTCAGCGCCATCTGCGCCTGCAGCGCGCCGAGGGTGGCGACCGCCGGGCCCATCACCCCGGCGGTGTTGCAGTTGCCCGCCGCTTTCGGCAGCTGCGGAAACAGCGCGCGATAGCTGGGTGCGCCGCCGCAGAAGCCGCCCACGTATCCCTGGCGGCCGAGAACCGACGCGCTGACCAGCGGAATGCCGCGCGGCTGGCAGGCGTCCGACAGCTGATAGGTGATGGCAAAGTTATCTGCCGCGTCGACGACCAGATCGATGCCGTGCAGCGCCGCTTCAACGCCGCTGGCGCTCAGCGCCTGCAGTCGGACATCAACCTCACAGTCGGGATTACGCGCCCGCAGCGCATCACCCGTCCGCAGCGCTTTCGGCTGGCCGATATCCTGCAGCGTAAACAGCGTCTGCCGGTGCAGATTATGCTCTTCCACCACGTCGCCGTCGTAGAGCCGAAGATAACCCACCCCGGCCCCGGCCAGCAGCGGCAGCAGCGTGCTGCCCAGCCCGCCGGCACCGACCACCAGCACCCGCGCCTGCGCCAGCTTCTGCTGCCCGGCCTCGCCCACTTCCGGCAGCATCGACTGCCGTTGATAACGACTCATATGTCCCGATCCCCGATTAATCGCCGCCCTGTGGCGGCGCTGCTTACCGATTGCCGCGGTTACGCGCGCACGGCTCTGCGCATCGCTGCTCAGCCGTCATGCCAGCCTTGAACGGTGCCGCCATGGCCGCACGCCGCGCTGAACCGGTAGTGCCACTCAGCTGAACTGCGCCAGCCCGAACACCGGCGTCGAGGCGGCGGCCATATCGCGCCGCTCAACCAGCCCCGCCTGATGCGCGTCCTGGCCGGCGCGGATCGCCGCACCAAAAGCGGCCGCCATCTTCACCGGATCCTGCGCCTTCGCCACCGCCGTATTCAGCAGAATACCGTCGAAGCCCAGCTCCATCGCCTGCGCGGCCTGGCTCGGCGCACCGATGCCGGCATCAATAATCAGCGGCGTATCCGGGAACCATGCGCGCATTGCGCGCAGCCCGTCGATATTGCGCAGCCCCTGGCCGGAGCCGATCGGCGCGCCCCACGGCATCAGCAGCCGGCAGCCGGCTTCCAGCAGTTTTTCACCGACGATCAGATCCTCAGTGGTGTAGGGAAACACCTGAAAGCCTTCGGCGCAGAGGATGCGCGCGGCTTCGACCAGCGCAAACGGGTCAGGCTGCAGCGTATCGGCGTTGCCAATCACCTCCAGCTTGATCCACGAGGTGCCGAAGACTTCCCGCGCCATCTGCGCGGTGGTCACCGCCTCTTTCACCGTATGGCAGCCGGCGGTATTGGGCAGCACCCGCATGTTCATCTGCTGCAGGATCTCGCGGAACGCGCCGCCCTGGCTGCCTTCGCGGCGCAGGCTGACGGTGATAATTTCGCAGCCGGAGGCGGCGACCGCCTGGGTCAGTATCGCCGGCGAAGGATACCCGGCGGTGCCGAGCAGGAAACGTGACCGCGGTGTAAAGTCGTAAAACATGCTTCAGCCCCCCTGCATCGGTGACAGGACTTCCAGCTCGCAGCCCTCGTGCAGGATCTGCTGAGCATACTGCGCGCGCGGGATAAACTGGCCGTTAAGGGCGCTGGCCACGCAACTGGCGTCGATCTGCTGCTCCGCCAGCAGCGCGGCCAGCGTGGTGGCGGCGGTGTCGATCCGCTGTCCGTTGAGTTGAATTTTCATAACAGGTTGTCCTGGGTAAGGTGTTGCATCAGTTTCTCCGCCATTACCGGCGCGAGCAGAAAACCGTGGCGATACATGCCGTTGACGTACCAGCGGCCGTTAAGGTGACGAATGGCGGGAACGTTATCCGGCCATGACGGGCGCAGGCCGGTGCCGCTTTCGATAATCCGCGCCTCGGCCAGCGCCGGGTGGATAGCCCAGGCGGCGCTGAGCAGCTCCATCATCGCGCGGGCGCTGATCGGACTGGCGTCATCGCTCTCTACCATGGTGGCACCGAGCATAAAATGGCCGCTGGCGCGCGGGACCAGATAGCAGGGAAAACGCGGGTGCAGCAGGCGCACCGGGCGCGACAGCTGCAGCTCCTGCGTCTGCAGGATCAGCATTTCACCGCGCACGCCGCGCAGGCCTGCTAACGCGTCGGCGGCGTGAATGCCGCGGCAGTCGATCACCCGGCCGGTGGGGCCGCCGCTGTGAAACGCCACGCCGGACCGCTGCAGCCTGTCGCGCAGCTGGTTCATGGCGTCACGCGGATTAAGGTGCGCCTCACCGGCGAAGAACAGACCGCGGGCAAACCGCCCCTGAAGATGGGGTTCCAGTTCGCCGGGATCGACCCACTGATGCGCGTGGGTGACGCGGGCAAAGCGGTTCAGATCCGGCGCGTCGCGCGGCGGGGCCACCACCAGCGTGCCCTGATGCTGCACGCCGTCGACGCGCGCCGCCCACCAGGGGGCCGAGCGCTGGCCGAGTTCGGTCACCTCATCGGGGGCGCTTTCGCCCTCGCACCAGGGCGCGAGCATGCCGCCGGCCCAGTGCGACGCCGGACGCCGGGACTCATCGACGATCACCTCAACCGACTGGCCGCGTTCGGCCAGCGCGGTGGCGACGCACAGCCCGCTGACGCCGTCGCCGATAACCGACCAGCGGCTCATGGCGCAGGCGTCCGTAAAGGAACAGATGCAGGATAAATTACAGAAGAATTCACGTTGGCCTCGTTTAAAAGAGGACCCGTGATAAGGCAGGGAGAGTACGCGCGGGCAGGCGAAGTTGACCAGCGCATCAGGTTGCTCTGCGGGGCAAAGCAACGCGTCTTCCTACGCCAGTATCAACTGGGTCAGGTTCTAAGGGTCGCCGGGCCGCGATAATCGCTACCAGCCTCTCAGTCTCTCTGGCGAGACTCCCCTGACGGTTCTATTTGTATTTTATCTGCTGCCGCGCCGTCAAGCACGATGTCAGATTTTGCTGCCGCGGATACGGCCTGAAACGTTACCGGCCGATCGATATGCTCAGCCGCGATGGCTGTTCCGGGCGGCGGACCGCAGTAGCACGTTCATGCGCCTTACGCCGCGCGGCGTTCCGGGCCAGACTGCTGTTGCCGACGCCGGGCAATCTGCTCCGCGTGCTGCAGCACCTCCTGCAGATCATCCTCATCGATGTCCAGCAGCTCGCCGGCCAGCAGCGCTTCGTGCAGATCGGCGCGGGTAATGGAGACGTTCACCACCACCGGCGCGGGTTTCGCCTCGCTGGCCGCCAGCGGATGCGGATAACGGCGGCCGGCCAGGTTGTTAAATACAATCGCCAGCAGCGCCAGCGACAGCGAGTTGAGCAGGATCGGGGTAAGGACATAACCGTAGCCCAGCTGATGGATCGCCGGCCCGCCGATCACCGCGGTCAGCGCCACCGCGCCGCCCGGCGGATGCAGGCAACGCAGCTTAAACATCAGGACGATCGCCAGCGCGGCGGCCACGCCGCAGGCCAGTGCCGGCATGGCGATCCACTGGCCGACGGTCACGCCAACCAGCGCGCAGAGCACGTTACCGCCCACCACCGACCACGGCTGCGCCAGCGGGCTGTTCGGCACGCCAAACAGCAGCACCGCGGACGCGCCCATGGGGGCGACAAACCACAGGTTCACTTCGCCGAGCAGCCAGTGGCTGAACAGGCTGGTGATCGCCAGGCCGATACCTGCGCCGAGGCTGGCGAGGAGCATCTGTTTGCGGGCCACGGCCAGCGGGTGTGGCCAGAAGCGGCCAAGGAAAAGGCGTAGCTGCGCAGGCAGCGTGGAGGAGCGATTCATTTTGCAGGCGTCCGGTCATAGGAAATTCTTATTGTTTAGCGCGCTGATTCTCGCCGATCCTCCGCGCTGAAACAACCCGCCATCGTCAGAAGCGCAGCGGGAACAGAGACTGGCGAGGTGCCGAACGCCCGCCGTGAGAATTCGGTTACCACGCCGGCACCGGGTCGCTGAAGAACTGCCAGCCCTGCGGCCCCAGCGCCATCTCCTTATCGGTCAGCAGCGCGGCGTCGAGCTGACGCCGCAGCGCCGCCTCATCCATCTGCATACCGATAAACACCAGCTCCTGGCGCGCGTCGCCGCTGCCCTCCTGCCAGTTTTGCATAATCGACAGTCGCAGATCCTCATCCTCAGGCCAGCGTTCAGGCGGTACCGCCGCCCACCAGCGGCCGGCCAGCCCCTGATGCGAGACGCCGCCCGCCTGTGACCAGTTACCGGCAAAATCGGGGCGTGAAGCCAGCCAGAAAAAGCCTTTTGAGCGCACGATACCCGGCAGCTCGCCGCTGAAAAATTCCCAGAAGCGCTGCGGATGGAACGGCCGGCGCGCGCGCCAGACAAAGTGGCTGATGCCGTACTCCTCGGTTTCCGGCACGTGGCTGCCGCGCAACTCCTGCAGCCAGCCCGGCGCTTCGGCGGCGGCGTCAAAGTCAAACAGGCCGGTATTCAGCACTTTCTCCAGCGCTATCTGCCCAAAACGCGCCACTTCAATGCGCGCGCGCGGGTTAAGGCTGCGCAGGATCGCCACCAGCTGGCCGCGCTGCTGTTCGTCAATCAGGTCGGTTTTGTTCAGCACCAGCACGTCGCAGAACTCGATCTGGTCGATCAGCAGGTCCACCACCGAACGCCGATCCTGTTCGCCCAGCGACTCCCCGCGCTGCTGCAGGCTGTCGCGCGACCGGTAGTCGCGCAGGAAGTTGTAGCCGTCGACCACCGTCACCAGGGTATCCAGCCGGGCCACCGCCGACAGGCTCTCTCCATTTTCCTCTTCGAAGGTGAAGGTTTCCGCCACCGGCAGCGGCTCGGAGATGCCGGTGGACTCAATCACCAGCTGGTCAAAGCGCCCTTCCCGCGCCAGCCGGCTGACTTCGAGCAGCAGATCCTCACGCAGGGTGCAGCAGATACAGCCGTTGCTCATCTCGACCAGCTTCTCGTCGGTGCGCGACAGGTCGGCTCCGCCGTCGCGCACCAGCGCCGCGTCAATGTTCACCTCCGACATATCGTTAACGATCACCGCCACCCGGCGGCCTTCGCGGTTGTGCAGGATATGGTTAAGCAGGGTGGTTTTCCCGGCACCGAGAAAACCGGACAGCACGGTGACCGGCAGGCGCGCATCGCGTGGCAGAGGGGTTAAGTATTCAGCGTTCATCAGTTCCTCACAGCGTAACAGACTGGCATTAGCGAGGCGGCACGCTGCCCCTCGCCATAATTGTTATGTTATAACATAACAATTATGGTTGTCACCTTTTCTTTTCTGTGGACATCAGGTGCAATTTTCACCGCCCGGCGACGCTGAAATTATTTTTAATTGAATGCTCAATCAATAAAAACTATGATCGGGGACAGTTTTTAACAGAAAAAATGTTACCGGGGTGAAATTACTGAAAAATTAACTACGCTATTTCCATCACATAGCGACCTCACCTGATGCCTCGTCAAGTGTAATTAGCGGATAGTCGGCGGAAGTCACCCAGTATGCGCTAATGCACGCTTCGCAGAGCAAACGTCAGGTCAGTTATTCGTTCTCATTTTGCGGAGACCTTATGCCAGATATTGACATGCCAGAGAAAGCTCAGCAGGACCGTATCAACCCGGTGGTGTTCTATACCTCCGCCGCGCTGATCCTGCTGTTCTCACTGACCACCATCCTGTTTACCGATTTTTCCGACAACCTGATCAATCACGCGCTCGACTGGGTATCCAACACCTTCGGCTGGTACTACCTGCTGGCGGCCACCCTCTACATCGTGTTTGTGGTGTTTATGGCCTGCTCGCGCTTCGGTTCGATTAAGCTCGGGCCGGAGCAGTCGAAGCCGGAGTTCAGCCTGATGAGCTGGTCGGCGATGCTGTTCGCCGCCGGCATCGGCATCGACCTGATGTTCTTTTCGGTGGCCGAGCCGGTCACCCAGTATATGATGCCACCGGAGGGCGCGGGGCAAACCCATGAGGCCGCACGCCAGGCGATGGTGTGGACGCTGTTCCACTACGGGCTGACCGGCTGGTCGATGTATGCGCTGATGGGCATCGCGCTCGGTTACTTCAGCTACCGCTACGGGCTGCCGCTGACCATCCGTTCGGCGCTCTATCCGATCTTCGGTAAACGCATTAACGGCCCGATCGGCCACACCGTGGACATCGCCGCGGTGATCGGCACCATCTTCGGCATCGCCACCACCCTCGGCATCGGCGTGGTGCAGCTGAACTACGGTCTCAACGTACTGTTTGATATCCCGGAGGGGCTGACCGCGCAGAGCGCGCTGATCGTGCTGTCGGTGGTGATGGCGACCATTTCCGTCACCTCTGGCGTTAATAAGGGCATCCGTTTCCTGTCGGAACTCAACGTGCTGCTGGCCTTTGGCCTGATCCTGTTTGTACTGTTCGTCGGCGATACCGGCTTCCTGCTTAACGCGCTGGTGCTGAACGTCGGGGACTATATCAATCGCTTTATGGGGATGACGCTGAACAGCTTCGCCTTTGACCCGCAGACCGAGTGGATGAACAACTGGACGCTGTTCTTCTGGGCGTGGTGGGTTGCCTGGTCGCCGTTTGTCGGCCTGTTCCTCGCCCGTATCTCACGCGGCCGCACCATCCGCCAGTTTGTGCTGGGCACGCTGACCATTCCGTTTATCTTCACCCTGCTGTGGCTGTCGATCTTCGGCAACAGCGCGCTGAACGAAATTATTCATGGCAACCTGGCCTTCGCCCAGGAGACGATGGCGCACCCGGAACGCGGCTTCTACAGCCTGCTGGCGCAGTACCCTGGCTTTACCTTCAGCGCCTCGGTCGCCACCATTACCGGCCTGCTGTTTTACGTCACCTCGGCCGACTCCGGCTCGCTGGTGCTGGGCAACTTCACCGCCCGCCTCAGCGACATTAACAATGACGCCCCCAACTGGCTGCGCATCTTCTGGTCGGTGGCGATCGGCCTGCTGACCATGGGAATGCTGATGGTCAACGGCGTCAGCGCGCTGCAAAAAACCACGGTGATCATGGGCCTGCCGTTCAGCTTTGTGATCTTCTTTGTGATGGCCGGGCTGTATAAATCGCTGCGGGTGGAAGATCACCGCCGCGCCAGCACCACGGTGAATATGCCGCCGGTGCCGGTATCACGCGACGATCGCCTCAACTGGAAGCAGCGTATTTCCCGCGTGATGAACTATCCGGGTTCTACGCACACCAAAAAGATGCTGGATGAAGTGTGCCGCCCGGCAATGGAAGAGGTAGGGCGTGAGCTGGAGCGCCGCGGCGCCCAGGTGCAGGTCAGCGAACTGCCGCCGCAGGAAGATGAGCGCCTGAATCATCTGGAGCTGACGGTCAGCCTCGGCGATGAGCAGAGCTTCATCTACCAGATCTGGCCGCAGCGTTACTCGGTGCCGGCGTTCACCTATCGCGCCCGCCGCGGCAAGTCGGACTACTTCCGCCTGGAGACCTTCCTGCTGGAGGGCACCCAGGGCAACGACCTGATGGACTATACGCGCGAGCAGATCATTAACGACATCCTCGACCAGTACGAGCGTCATCTGACCTTCCTGCACATCCACCGCGAGGCGCCGGGCAGCACCATGCCGTTCCCGGAGAGCTGATCCTGCAGTAACGCCAGACCATCAACCAGGCCTCCGGGCCTGGTTTTTTTATGATCAGGCAAAGCGCTTCGCTCCGGCCACGCTGAGGATCACCAGCGCGGAGCAGACCAGCATACTCAGCGCCAGCGGTTCATGAAGCAGCAGCGCGGTCAGCAGCAGACCGAAGAACGGCTGCAGCAGCTGCAGCTGCCCCACCCCGGCAATGCCGCCCAGCGCCAGCCCGCGATACCAGAAAAAGAAGCCGATCAGCATACTGAACAGCGACACGTAGCCCAGGCCAAACCACGCCGGTGCGCCAACGGCGGCCAGGCTGACGGGCCAGTTGGCGATGCCGATCGCGGCCATCAGCGGCAGCGACAGCAGCAGCGCCCAGCAGATCACCTGCCAGCCCCCCAGCCGCCGCGACAGTCCGGCCCCTTCCGCGTAGCCCAGCCCACACACCAGCACCGCCGCGATCATCAGCAGATCGCCGCCGATCGCGCCGCCCTGCCCGCTGCCGATCGCAAACCCGGCCACGGTGCCGCCGCCCAGCAGCGAAAACAGCCAGAAAGCGCGCTTAGGCCGCTCACCGCCGCGCAGCACGCCAAACAGCGCCGTGGACAGCGGCAGCAGGCCGATAAATACCAGCGAGTGCCCGGCGCTGATGTGCTGCAGCGCCATGGCGGTCAGCAGCGGGAAACCGGCCACCACCCCGGCGGCAACGATCAGCAGCGGCAGCAGATCGGCACGGGCCGGCAGGCGCTGTCGCAGCAGCCACAGCAGCCCCCCACCGAGCACGGCAGCAATGACCGCCCGCGCCGAGGTTAAAAACCACGGCGAAAAATCCATCACCGCCACCCGGGTGGCGGGCAGCGAACCGCTGAAAATAATCACGCCTGCCAGCCCGCTCCACCAGCCTGCCGTCGTGCGTTGCTGCGTCTGTTCCGTTGTTTGCTGCATGGTTCCTCTGTGCATAGTTTCCCGCTCTTAACGGCTTTAGTCTCGAACGATAGTAGGATGCGTGACGGACAAGACGAAGATACAATGCAGTACAATTCTCCCGAACTGTATGGCTAACGCCAGCCATACAGTTCAGTGTTCACAGTCAAGGAACCCCCGTCAATGACCCGAACCGAAAGCCTGACCGACGATATTCGCCGTAAAATCAGCAGCGGTGCGCTGGCCGCCGGTGAGCGGCTGCCGTCGATCCGCCGCTATGCCGCCCTGATGCAGGTTTCCCCCTCCACGGTAGTGGAAGCCTATGAACGGCTGGCGGCGGCCGGACTGATCCGCTCACGCCGGGGGGCGGGGTTTTACGTCAGCAGCAGTCAGCAGGCTCCCCGCAGCCTGGTGGAGAGCGCCACCCGGCTGCCGCCGGAGATCGACCCGTTCTGGGTGTCGCGCCAGTCGCTGGATGCCGGAGAAGAGGTGCTCAAGCCCGGCTGCGGCTGGTTGCCTGAAGACTGGATGCCCGCCGAAGCGCTGCGTAAAGGGCTGCGCCAGCTGGCGCGGTCGGACGCCAGCCTGCTGGTGGACTACGGCGGCACCCGAGGTGCACAGGCCCTGCGCCAGTGGCTGCAAAACCGTTTTGCCCGCGACGGGCTGAACGTGCCGCTGCAACAGATTATGCTGACCGGCTCCGGCAGCCAGGCGCTGGATCTGATCTGCCGCTTTCTGCTGCGGCCGGGGGATACCGTGCTGGTTGATGACCCCTGCTACTTTAATTTTCAGACCCAGCTGCGGATCCATCAGGTGAAGATCGCCGGCGTCCCCTGGACCCCGACCGGGCCGGATATCACCGCCTTTGAGCAGGTTCTCGCCGCGGAACGGCCGCGTCTGTATATCACCAACTCGGCGCTGCACAACCCGACCGGCGCCAGCCTGTCGCCGCAGACCGCCTGGCGGATGCTGCGCGCGGCCGAAGCCCAGGATCTGATCATCGTGGAAGATGATATTTTCGCTGATTTTGAGCCGGAGATGTCGGCGCGGCTGGCGATACCGGACGGGCTGGAGCGGGTGATCCGCATGGGCAGCTTCTCCAAGACGCTTTCCGCCTCGGTGCGCTGCGGCTATATCGCCGCCCGCCAGCCGTGGATCGACGGGCTGGTGGATCTGCAGATTGCCTGCAATTTCGGTGGCCCCAGTCCGCTGACCACCGAACTGCTGGCCAGCGTGCTGGCGGGCGGCAGCTACCGCAAACACCTCGATGACGTCACCCGCCGGCTGGCGCGGGCGCAGCGCGAGGCGGTGGCGAGGCTGACCCGGAGCGGTCTGACGCCGTGGCTGATCCCACGCGGCGGTTTTTATCTCTGGTGCCGGCTGCCCGCCGGTATCGACTCCACCGCGCTGGCCCGCCGCTGCCGTGAGGAGAACGTGATCCTCGCGCCGGGCAACGTGTTCAGCGTCTCGCAGAGCGCCGGAAATTTCCTGCGCTTTAACGTGGCGCACCTCAGCGATCCGCGGGTATTCCAGGTACTGGAGCAGGCGATGCGGGAGCTGGCTGCCGGCAATCACCTCTGAGCCCACGGGCAGTGCTTTTTTACCCGCGCGGGCGGATCGGCCACGCTTTATCTCTGCCAGCGGCATATGACCGCGCGCGGACCCCGTGAACGTCCGGGGTCATTACCGCGCTAAACCACGGATTAAGCTTTTAACCGCGTATCCTTATCAGATATTCATCGTTCACAGTGTCGTAACAGCCAGCTAATAATCACGCCATTCTCACACCCGTTAAGGTGGCACGTTATGACCGAGCGTATTCGTTTAGCCCAGCCTGAAGAGGCGGAATTTCTGCATGCTCTATTACAGCGAGCCTACGCGCCGTTAATTCCGCAGGGAATACATTTCACCATTACCCGTTCCAGCGTTGAAGACGTGCGGGCGGTCATCGCCAGCGAATCGACCTTTGTACTGGAAAGCGACGGCCAGCTGGTAGCGACGCTGACCGCCCGATTCCCGTGGACGCCGGATAAGAAGCAGGTGGCGCCCTGGCCGTTCCTGCACTGGTTTGCCGTCGATCCGGACTTTAAAGGCAGGGGCTACGGCAGCCGCATTATCCGTTACGTGGAGGAGAGTTTTCTGCGCGACACGCTGAAGGCACCGGCGGTGTATCTGGCAACCGCGATTAAACATCCGTGGCTGTCGCAGCTTTATCTGCGTCGCGGCTATCAGCCGTTCCACCGGGCAATAAATCCGCTGGGCGTGGAGCTGGTTTATTTAACCCGCGTACTCGACCAGCAGCGTTATGAGCAGGCTAAAAATAAAGAAACCCTGCACGATTTTACTGATAACAAACTGACCGCCTGACTGGCTTCTTAAACATTATTCCGGGAAAACTATGCGCGTAAATAATAACGTGGCCATGATGGCCACCTTTTCACTGCTGGCCCTTTCCGTCTCCGCGGCTTTTGCCGCAGAAAAACCGCAAACCGGCGGTACCCTGACCTGGGGTGTTGAAGTTGAACCCAGCCCGCTGAATCCGCAGCTGAACGGCCAGGATAAAGCCGAGCTGATCCTGCGCGCCGCCTATGAGTCGCTGCTGGCGCGTAACGCCGACGGCAGTTACGTACCCTGGCTGGCCGAAAGCTACAAGGTGGAAGACGAGGGGAAACGCATCACCTTCACCCTGCGTAAAGGGGTGAAGTTCACCGACGGCGTGCCGTTTAATGCGGCAGCGGTGGCGGAAAACTTCCGCCGCATTCAGGATCCGGCCTACGCGGCGGGTACCAGCCTGTACGCGCTGGGCAGCCATCTGGCCAGCGTGGAAACCCCGGATGAGCAGCACGTGGTGCTGAACCTGAAAGAGGTTTATACGCCGTTCCTGTCGTTCGCCGCCGGGCTGAAGCTGATTTCCCCGAAATCCTGGGAGTCACCAACGGTAAAAGCCGGTGGTGCTGAGGTGGCCGGTACCGGTCCGTTTATTCTGCAGCGCTATGAAAAAGGCCAGCAGATCGTCTTTAAGAAAAACCCGGACTACAACTGGGCACCGGCCAACGCCGGCCGCCAGGGCCCGGCGTATCTCGATGGCGTAACTTACCGCTTCCTGCCGGAATCTTCCGTACGTACCGGTGCCCTGCTCTCCGGCCAGGTGGATCTGATTGAGGGGATCTCCGGTAATGACGCCGGTGAATTCAAAGATAACCCGGACTTCGACTACCGGCATGCGCTGAACACCGGCACCCCTTACTCGCTGTTCCTTAACGTGGAATATGGCCCGACCCGCGAGCAGAAGGTGCGCCAGGCCCTGCTGCAGGGGCTGGATATCGACGGCATGCTGAAATCGATCTATCGCGGCGAACGCACCCGTACCTGGGGCATCACCTCACCGATCGATCCGCTTTATGACAAAGGGCTGGAAGGCAAATACGGCAACAATCCGACGCTGGGCAATAAACTGCTGGATGAAGCAGGCTGGACTCAGCGTGATGCCGATGGCTTCCGCACCAGAGAGGGTAAACGCCTGACCATCGATATCGTCCAGGCACAGGCGACCGTCCGTGACCAGCGCGGCGTGCTGCTGCAGGCGCTGCAGGCGCAGGCCCGCCAGCGTCTCGGCGTGGATCTGAACATCCGTTACGTCGATTCCGGCACCTACGTCGAGCTGCGTAACAGCGGCCAGTTTGGTTCGATTGCCAACTCCAACACGCCTACCGACGGCATCGACATTGAAAACCACTACCTGCCGGTGAAAGCGGGCGGGGCCATCAACTACAGCCGCACCTCGGCACCGGAGATCCTGCCGCTGCTGAAAGCTGCCTCCACCACCCTGGACGAGGCGAAAAAACGCGAGTCCTACGCGCAGTTGCAGCAGTTCGTGATTCTGGACCAGGCCGTGGCGGTACCGTTGTATGAGCCGGAAGACCAGATCGCCTCGGCGAAATATGTCCACGGCGTCGGTTTCCGTGCCTTTAAGCAGCTGCCGGAAAACGCCTGGGGCGTCTGGCTGAGCAAACACTGATAACGGAGTCATCATGAGCAGCGAAACCACTCCCCTGATCAAAAGCCCTTCGGCCCTGCGCCTGAAGGCGCCCTCCTCCCTGCTGTGGCGGGCGACCGGGCGTCTGGTCGGCGGCGTGATGGTGCTGTGGGCAGCGGTGACGCTGTCCTTTATCGGCGTCTGGCTGGCACCGGGCGATATTGTCAGCCTGCTGATCGGTGAACAGATCCGCACCCCGGAAATTGAAGCGGCGATCCGCGCCGAATGGGGGCTGGATCAGCCCCTGTGGCAGCAGTACCTCAGCTACCTGTGGCGCGTGCTGCACGGCGATTTTGGCCGCTCTTATATGCTCAATGTCGACGTCGGCCAGCTGATGGCCTCGCAGCTGGTGCCAACCCTGAAGCTGACCGCCGCCGCACTGCTGGTCAGCGTGGCGTTTGCCGTGCTGCTGGCGGTGAGTACCGCGCACCGTCGCTGGGGTCGTCGCGTTGCCAACGGCATTGAACTGCTGCTGGCCTCCACGCCCTCATTCTGGCTGGGAATTGTGCTGCTGTTCGTGTTCAGCTTTACCCTGCGCTGGTTCCCGGTGGCCGGCGACCGCAACGCTGCCGCGCTGGTGCTGCCGGCGCTGGCGCTGGGGCTGGCGCAGGGGGCGGTGGTGTCACAGGTGCTGCGGCGCGGGCTGGAGGAGGCGCTGGATCAGCCGTTTTCGCTGACGCTGCGCGCCTGGGGCATTAAGGGCAGCACCGTGCGCCTGCGCCACGCGCTGCGCCATGCGGCGCTGCCGGCGGTGACGCTGACCGGCTGGCTGGTCGGCGGCCTGCTGAGTGGTGCGGTGATCACCGAAACGGTGTTCAGCCGTCCCGGCCTCGGCAAGGTGACGGTGGACGCGGTGCTGAGCAAGGATCTGCCGGTGGTGCTGGCCGTCGCCATTTTGTCGGCGCTGATCTACGTGGTAATGAGCACGCTGGTCGATATCCTCGCCCTGCTGCTCGACCCGCGCCTGCGTCACCAGCCGGGCAGGGAGTGAATCATGTCTGAAATCTTAACGCTGCGCCTTGCGCGCAGCCTGCCTTACGGCCTGCTGGCCGCCCTGTTATTCCTGGTGCTGCTGGCGCTGGCCGCCCTGTTTCCCGGCTGGCTGGCACCTTTCGATCCGCTGCAGGCCGACCCGCTCAACGCCATGCTGTCCCCTTCCTGGCAACACTGGCTGGGCACCGATCAGCTGGGCCGCGATCTGCTGAGCCGGGTGATCTACGGCAGCCGCTACTCGCTGCTGATTTCGGTAGCGGCGATCGCGCTGGCGGTGGTGGCGGGTACGCTGCTGGGCCTGCTGGCCGGGCTGGCGCGCGGCGTGGTGGATGAGGTGACTGGCCGCACGGTCGACGTCATCTCCGCCTTCCCGGACCTGCTGCTGGCGCTGATGCTGATCGCCTTTACCGGCCCCGGCACCGTTAACCTGATTATTGCGCTGGGCGTTGCTTCGGTGCCGCGCTTTGCCCGCGTGGTGCGCGCGCAGACGTTCCTGGTGGCGCAGTCCGGCTACGTGGAACAGGCGCGCACCTTTGGTCTGCCGCGCTGGCAGCTGGTGCTGCGTCACGTGCTGCCGCACGCGGTGGCGCAGGTGCCGGCGCTGGCCACCCTCGGTCTGGGTACGGCGATCATCGGCACCGCCGGGCTGAGCTTCCTCGGCATGGGCCCGCAGCCGCCGACGGCAGAGTGGGGGCTGATGCTGGCGGAAGGCCGTAACTATCTGCGTAACGCCTGGTGGACCGGCGTCTGGCCGGGCGTTGCCATTACCCTGACCGTGGTAGCAGTGAATACCGTTGGCCGCTACTGGCAGGCCCGTTTTGAAGGAAAAAAACCATGACCGCTGCGGTAGATATTCATAACCTGGCCATCCGCTTTGGCGAACAGACGGTGGTTAACGGGCTGAATCTGACCATTCAGCCGGGGGAATCGGTGGCGCTGGTCGGCGAGTCCGGCTCCGGTAAAACCGTCACCGCCCGCGCGCTGCTGGGGCTGCAGGCCAAAGGCGCAATCATCAGCGCCGACCGTTTCGATATTCTCGGCCAGCCCGCGCTGGGTAACAGCGAGCGCCAGTGGCGGCAGGTACGGGGTAAGCAGATTGGCTACGTGCTGCAGGACGCGCTGGTTTCTCTCGATCCGCTGCGTACCGTCGGCCAGCAGCTGGCCGACGCCCTGCTGGCCAGCCAGCCGCTGCCCGCCCGCGATATCGTGCTGCGCAGCATTCAGCTGCTGCAGCAGGCGGGCATTGCCGACGCAGAGCAGCGTCTGGCGGTTTACCCGCATCAGCTCTCCGGCGGCCTGCGCCAGCGGGTGCTGATCGCCTGCGCGCTGGCCGGGCAGCCGGCGCTGCTGATTGCCGACGAACCGACCACCGCGCTGGATATGACGGTGCAGAAACAGATCCTGTCGCTGCTGCAGCAGCGCCGCGATAACGGCCAGGCGCTGCTGCTGATCAGCCATGACCTGGCGGTGGTGGCCGAGCTGGCCGACCGGGTGCTGGTGATGCGCGACGGCGAAGTGGTGGAGAGCGGTGCCACCCGTGAGGTGCTGCGTACCCCGCAGCACGCGTGGAGCCGCCGCCTGCTGCAGGCTATCCCCCGCCCGGAGACGCGCGGTTTTCGTCTGGCGTCACCGCAGCCGGAGGCGCTGCCCGAACGCGCCCCGGCCGGAGAGATCGTGGTGGCGGTCAACGGCGTCCATAAGTATTACGGCGACCGCCACGTGGTCAATAACGTCTCCTTCACGCTGCGCGCCGGGGAAACGCTGGGGGTGGTCGGTGAGTCCGGCTCCGGCAAAAGTTCGCTGGCCCGCCTGCTGCTCGGCCTGAGCGAACCGCAGCGCGGCGAGATCGTTATTGCCGGCCAGCGCTGGGACCATCAGCCGGAAGCGCTGCGCCGCAGCCGCCGCCAGCAGCTGCAGCTGATTGCCCAGGATCCGCTGAGCTCGTTCGATCCGCGTTACAACGTGGAGCGCATCATCGGCGAAAGCCTGGATGCGGTGCAGATCTTCGGCGCGGAGCGGCGTAAACGGGTGCTGCAGCTGCTTGACGAAGTGCGGCTCAGCCGGTCGCTGCTGCAGCGCTACCCGCGTGAACTCTCCGGCGGCCAGCGCCAGCGCGTGGCGATTGCCCGCGCCTTTGCGCCCAACCCGGCGCTGCTGGTGGCCGATGAACCGGTCAGCGCGCTGGACGTGTCGGTGCAGGCGCAGATCCTCGACCTGCTGGCCGATATGCAGGCGGAGCACCGCACCGCCCTGCTGTTTATTTCGCACGATCTCGGCGTGATCCACCACCTCTCCGACCAGCTGCTGGTGATGAAGGAGGGGCGCGTGGTGGAGAGCGGCGACGTGAACCAGGTATTTAACCACCCGCGCCATCCGTGGACGCGACAGCTTCTTGATGCGCTGCCGGCGCTGCCGGGCCGCGCTGCCTGAATAACCCGTAAGGAAACCAGCCATGAGTCAGACCCAAACACAGCTGCGCCTCGGCGCAATTATACAGGGCCCGTCGGGCAATATGTCCGCCTGGCGTCACCCGGATGCGGTCAGCGACGCCAGCATCAACGTTGAGTTCGTCACAGCGCTGGCAAAACAGGCCGAAGCGGCGAAATTCGATTTCCTGTTTGTCGCCGACGGCCTGTATATCAACGCCAGGTCGATCCCGCACTTCCTCAACCGCTTTGAGCCGATCACGCTGCTGTCCGCGCTGGCGCTGGTGACGGAGAAAATCGGCCTGGTGGCCACCCTCTCCACCTCCTACAGCGAGCCGTTTACCGTGGCGCGTCAGTTTGCCAGCCTCGATCAGCTGAGCGGCGGCCGCGCGGGCTGGAACGTCGTCACCTCACCGCTGGAAGGCTCGGCTAAAAACTTCTCACGCGATCGCCACCCGGAGCACAGCGAGCGCTACCGCATCGCCAGCGAGTATCTGCAGGTGACCAAAGGCCTCTGGGACTCGTGGGAGGCGGACGCCTTCGTGCGCAACAAAGAGAGCGGCGAGTTCTTCGCCGCCGACAAGCTGCATACGCTGAACCATAAAGGCCACTACTTCTCGGTGCAGGGACCGCTTAACGTCGGCCGTTCTCCGCAGGGGCGCCCGGTGATCTTCCAGGCCGGCGCGTCGGAGTCCGGCAAGGCGTTTGCCGCTGAAACCGCCGACGCCATCTACACCCGCCAGGAAACGCCGGAACTGGCACGCGCTTTCCGTGAAGACGTGCGCCGCCAGCTGGTGGCCAACGGCCGTGACGCCGATGATATCCGCGTCTTCCAGGGGATCAGCGTGATTATCGGCGACAGCGAAGCGCAGGCAGAAGAGCGCTACCAGCAGACCGCGCAGCTGGTATCACTGGAAAAGGCGCTGGAGTACCTTGGCCGCTACTTTGAGCATCATGACTTCAGTCAGTACGATGCGGACGCGCCCTTCCCGGATATCGGCGATCTCGGCCAGAACAGCTTCCGCAGCACCACCGACACCATCAAACGCAACGCGCAGGCGCGCGGCCTGACCCTGCGCCAGGTGGCGCTGGAAGAGGCCACCCCGCGCCCGACCTTTTCCGGAACCGCCGGACAGGTGGCCGACGGGCTGGAAGCCTGGTTTACCGGCGGCTCGGCGGACGGCTTTATCGTTCGCGGCGGCACGCCGACGGCGTTTGACGACTTCGTTGACCAGGTAATCCCGATCCTGCAGGCGCGCGGCCTCTATCGCCGCGAGTACGAAGGCAACACCCTGCGCGAACAGCTGGGGCTTCGCGAACCGGAAAACCAGTTTGCGGCGCGGCGGGAAGAGGGGGCAGCGGTGTAACGGGTTCCGGCCGGAAGAATAAGCGGGTCAGCTCCGGGCTGACCCGCTTATTCAGACCGGTTCACGATCAGGCCGCACGCGCCGCCCCGAAAACAGTCCCGCAGGCAGCGTAATAATCGCCAGGCAGATCACAATCAGCGCCATCCCGGCCCAGCCGCTGGCCGGCAGCGTCTCGCCCACCAGCGTGACGGCCAGCAGCGCGGCCACCACCGGTTCCAGCAGGGTGATGGTGGTGGCGGTACTGGCGCGGATGCGGGCTAAGCCATAGCCGTAGCAGAGATAGCCGATAAACATCGGCACCAGCGCCATATAGATCCCCACCGCAGCATTGCTCCACGACTGCAGCAGCGGTGCTCCGGTCAGCAGCAGCACCGGCATCAGCAGCAGGCCACCTGCGCCAAAGGTCGATCCCATCGCGGCCGGGCCGCTGACCCCCTTCTGCATCATCTGCCGGGCCGACCAGGAGTAGAGCGCATAGGTTAAGCCGGCCACCAGCCCCAGCAGAATACCGGCCAGCGCGTGTGGGCGTTCTGCGCCGGCGCTGGCATGGCCGCTCTCCGCCAGCGTCAGCAGCACCATTCCGGCCACGCCCACGGCGGCACCGCACATCCAGCGGCGGCTTAAGCGCTGCCGGTCAAAAAAGTACTCAAGCAGTGCCGATAACAGCGGCGCAGAGCCGATGGAAATCACCGTGCCCACCGCTACCCCGGCCAGGTTCATCGAGGCATAAAACGCCAGCGGGTAGATCGCCACGGCCAGCGCACCGATCGGCAGATAACGGCGCTGGGCCAGAATTTTACGCCGCTGCGCCACCACCGGCCGCAGGGCAATCAGGCACTGCAGTAAACCGCCGAAGCCCATCGCCACCGCGCCGACGGCGAGCGGACTGACCTCCGGCGCAAAGGTCGCGGCCGTACCGGTGGTTCCCCACAGAATGGCGGCAATCAGAACGCCGAACGTGCCGAGGGTTTGCTGCGCGGATCGGGCGTCTGTAGTGGTGGAGGTTTGCTGTTCTGCCGTGTTGCTCACAGTGCCTCCATTAACTGCTGCGCCATCGCACAGGCCTGAGTGATACAGGCGCTGTTGCCCTCCAGCCCGGCGCGGCAAATGCTGCCCTCCAGCAGGAAGGAAAAATGCCTCGCCAGCAGCGCAATATCCCTGCCCTGCGGATTAGCCAGTTCTGCAAGGTGAGTAACCAGGATCGCTTCAACCTGCTCTTTATGCTTGCGCACTTCACGTCGCCCCGCGGAATCCGCCGGGAATTCGGCGGCGGCATTCAGCAGGCCGCAGCCGCGAAAGCCGTGCTCATAGGCGAATTCGGCATGATCGCCGTAGGCAGCAAATACCGCGATCACCTTCTCGCGCGGCGTGGCCGCCTGTGCCACCCGCCGCTGATAGAAGTCCAGCCACTCCTGATGGCGCACCTGCAGATAGGCGGCGATCAGCGCATCCTTGGAGCTGAAGTTATTGTAGAGGCTCTTCTTTGCCACGCCTGCGCGCTTAATAATGGCATCAATGCCGGTACTGCTGATGCCATGGGCGTAAAACAGCACCTGCGCGGCGCGGAGCAGCTTATCGTGGGCGCTTTCGCGGTCGGGGGTCATTGTCGCCTTCTTGTTGCAGTAAAAAGTAGGTAGACCAGTCTACCTACTTGTCAGCGTAAATCAACCTGAGGCTGACCACGAATGACTGAATGGCAGGTACCTCACCTGTTATTTACAGAATTCTCTGCAGGGTGATGGCTGCTGCCGGGTTAAACCTGCCACCCTGTGCCCGCTGCACGTACGCCGCAATACCGTTGTTAAGTGGATCGCCAGCGGGCAGCGGGCAGATAATGCCGCGGCTAATTCACCCGCAGCACCACGATGCCGGGCTTTTTCGCCATATATTCCAGAAATGGCGTATCGACCACCCGCATATTACGCGACAGCGATGAGGCGTTGCGGTACCACACCTGGCCATCCCGTTTGATCACGATCCCGGTGTGGGAGACGTCCAGACCGGCCAGCGGAGAATAAACGCCAACGTAATCGCCGGTGTGCAGCTTATCGAGGACCTGCTGGCTGATGGCGTTACCGGGAAGGTAGGCGATCGTCCGCGGCACGCTGCCCAGCCCGGCAATGTATTCACCGCCGTCGGCTTTGCGGTTCAGCGTCTTTTCAACCGCGATCGCCGCAGGACTCAGGCTGCGGGTGATATCCTCAGCGTTGTGCGGGCTGATGGCATACCAGTCGGTGAAGAAATGTTTTCTGCTCAGGTAGCTGACCTTATCGTTGACGTAGCGCACGCGGATGAGCCGGGTCAGGAAGTTATCCGCGCTGGTTGCGCGCGTCAGTGCCTCGACGTAATCAATCAGCGTATAGCAGTCGACGCCGTTAAAATTTGCCACCAGCACTTCCGGGGTTAACGCAGAGCCCTTCAGCGTGTCGGCCTGATACGGCGTACCGAGAAAGGCCGCCGACAGGTCGCGCACCCGTTCGCCGTGGCTTTTGTTCCGTCCGGGGATCGTCACCGTACGCAGCAGGGTGTTCACCTTCTGCGCGGTAGCGCTGTCCATCTCGGTCTGAAACGCGGGCTGCGCTGACCGGCATGAAACCACCGCTGTCAGGCCCAGCGACAGCAGTAAAACAGCCGTTTTTTTCATTTTCTCTCCTTGTTAACCGGGTTAAATCCTGGGGGTTTTTTACCCGCTTAACCGTGGAAGAGAGAATGTGATAGCCGTTCATTTAACGCCCGTTGATGGATGCGACAACATATCTGACAAATAACTGGTTGTGCGATATTTTGCAGTGCGCAGCCGCGTGGTCCTTATCCCTGTTCAATCAGCATCACCGCCGTGGTGTTCTCCTCCAGCGCCTCAAACAGGTGCGGTTCATCAGCCGGGTAGCTGATGTAATCACCGGCGGTCAGTTCCACCCAGCCCTCCAGCGGCCCCACCCTCGCCCGGCCACTGCTGAGGATCACATGCTCCAGCGTGCCGGGCTGATGCGCGGCAGAAATCTTCGGTTCACCCGGCTGCACCTGCAGGCGATAAATATCACGCTGTGCCCCCGGTGGGCAGGTAGCCAGCAGCGTGGCCAGATAGTTTGCCTGGCCGGAGACCAGCGGCGTGCCCTCCCCGACGCGTATCACCTGCACCGGCTGTCGCGGCTGGGCGATCAGGCGGCTGACCGGCACGTTCAGCGCCATCGCCAGCGCCCACAGGGTTTCCAGTCCCGGATTGCCAATGCCGTTCTCCAGCTGTGAAAGCGTGGATTTGGCAATGCCCGCGCGTTTTGCCAGCTCGGTCACGCTGACCGCCAGCCGCTCCCGTTCACGGCGCAGCGCCTGTGCCAGCAGCAGTATGGGTGAGCCTGCCGCAGATTCAGGCGGGGTTAAATCACTCATAGTGTTCTCCATATCGTACAAATGTTCTTTTTGACGAACGCCTCTTATGCGTTCATTATAATGTCCGCTCGTTCAATTTAACCTGTTAATCCACACCTGAATACCTCTACGGACCTGATAAGGAGTCAAGAAATGGTCTCAACCACGGGAACACTGCAAATGACCGCGGCAATGCTGGTCGCCGGTACCACCGGCTGGCTGGTAATCGCTTCCGGGCAGGATGCGTTAACCGCCGTTTTTTACCGCTGCCTGTTTGGCGCAGTGGCGATGGCGCTGGTCTGTTTTACCCTGCCCGGATCGTGGCAAGTGAGAATAACCCTGCATCAGTGGCTGCTGGTTGTCGCTGGCGGTATCGCACTGGTTTTAAACTGGGTGTTACTATTTACAGCGTACGCGTCAGCTTCGGTCAGTGTCGCAACCGTGACCTACCACACTCAGCCTTTTATGCTGACTGCGCTGAGTGCGCTGTTGTTTCGCGAAAAAATCTCCCGGCAGGCGGCTTTGTGGCTGGGGGTGGCGTTCGCGGGTGTCGTACTGATCGTCAGCGGAGGGCAGCCCGTCCGGTCAGGCGGGGAGCATTATCTCTCCGGGGTGCTGCTGGCGCTGGGTGCCGCGTTCTGTTACTCGCTGGTTGCGATTGTGGCCCGTAGCGTAAAGCAGATCTCCCCCCAAAAGCTGGTCCTCATCCAGCTGATTACCGGGACGCTGCTGTTACTGCCTTTTATGACACCGATAGAGGCAGAAAACCCGGTTAAGGCATGGTCGCTGCTGTTAATACTGGGTGTGGTACATACTGCGCTGATGTCGACCTTGCTTTATGCGGGGATCGGTAAACTTAGCGGCAGCCTGGTGGCCGCGCTCTCATTTATTTATCCGGTGGTCACTATCGTTGTAGACTGGCTGGTCTTTGCCCACCGCCTTACGTTAGGGCAGTTCTGCGGCGCACTCATCATCCTTATTGCCACTGCGGCCAGCTACCGGTTAAGAAATAACGCGAGCAGGAGAGCGTAACCCGCATGAACAGAGCCTGTCTGACCCTAATATTGCAGGCAGGCACGCTGTTGTTGGCGGAGCATTAAAAAGTTAAAAGTATGTTGTAACTAGTTAATGTCGTAACGGGATTTCATACCGGCTTAACGTAAACTGACTCTGTTCGCGCGCTGATGATATCTTTTTACCGGCAATCCGCTGGCTAAAAAGTGGATATAGCGACTGAAGCCGTTTTATATCCGGTCAGCAGAATAGTCCGAAACCGTCCCCCCCCGACAAACCAGAATGACCGTTACCTGACTGCTCACCTGACCCGCAGATACCGGGAATAATAACCTGGGTTAACTTTCCTCCCTGCCGACCTTCGCGGGCTGAGCAGCTAAGAGACGCCTGCATCATCAGATTGAATGCGCAAAAATGAGAACGAATAGCGGGATTTCTGGTTTACACGGGATGGTGACGGTTTATTTCACACCTGCCATAAGGCTACACGGGTGACAGCGTAACACCCGCAAAAAAAGTCAGCTTTTTTTGCGCTAAGAACAGGTGGCATACTCTGAAGAAAATCAATCATTAACAGCAGGATAGTCAGTTATTCTTCGCTAACGTAATTCAACGCGTTTTACCCCATCTTTCCGTGTAAAGTTTCAACAAGCCACGTAAGGCCTCGAAGTATAGTGTTAAGATTCATCCCATTCGATGTAAATATAGCTACATCCCCGATTGCATCTTCACTGACTTATGTGCACAACCTCACCTTTAATTGAACATTTTTTTAAATTACTGTTTTTTCCTCATTCATTTGAATGTACACTTGTCACTGGTACCTATGTTGACTAAATTTAAACCACCTTACAGGTTACGGATTCCGTTATGAGCGAAACGCTGAAAGTATTAAATAACATTCGCACCCTGCGTGCGCAGGCTCGTGAAATTTCTTTAGCTGAGCTGGAAGAGATGCTGGAGAAACTGGAAGCGGTAGTGAACGAAAGACGTGAAGCAGATGCCGCTATCGCCTCTGAGATTAAAGAAAAAGAACAGAAACTGGCAAAATACCGCCAGATGCTGCTGGAAGATGGTATCGACCTGAGCGAACTGACCGCTGCAGATAATACCACTACCAAGACCCGTGCCAAGCGTGCACCGCGTCCGGCTAAGTATGAATATACTGACGAAAACGGCGAATCCAAATCCTGGACCGGCCAGGGCCGTACCCCGGCGGTAATTAAGCAGGCGCTGGACGCAGGCAAAAAACTTGAAGATTTCCTGATCAAGTAACAAAACCGGCCACCCGTCAGGTGGCCGTTTTTTTTCCTGCCACTCCCCTCGTCATTCAGTTTTCCACGTCAGTTGTCCCTGAGATTTACCCTCTACTGCCGTCCGATCGACACCTCTGCTGCGGTATCTGTGCCCTGCCTTTTTAACCCTCCCCTGTCACACGCTCTGTTTTCAGCTTTCTCCTTCACAGCCTTATGCGCAAAACGCAAATAGCCAGAAGAATTCCTTGCTTCACCTTGACCGTTGTCAGGCCTGATATTGGTTGCCAGCAGGCACATCAAACTGACAATAAAGGAATTCCTTATGCGCAACACGTTTCGCCTTCAGGCACTTGCCGGGGCTTTGGCACTTTTAACCGGTTCTGTTATCGCCCATGCGGCAGATAAGCCGGTGCAGGGCGGTACGCTGATCTATTTAGAGCAACAGGCACACACCAATCTTTACCCCCCTGCCGGTGGGTTTTATCCTAACGGCGGTATTCTTAATCAAATTACCGATAAGCTGACCTGGCAAAATCCCGAAACGCTGCAGGTGGAACCCTGGATTGCTGAAAGCTGGAGCAGCAACGCGGAGAAAACGGAATATACCTTTAAAATTCGTCCGGGCGTGACCTTCTCCGACGGCACGCCGCTGGATGCCAGTGCGGTGGCGAAAAACTTTGATACCTATGGTCTGGGAAATAAAGCGCAGCGCCTCCCGGTATCAGAAGTGATCAATAACTATGAACGCAGCGAAGTGGTCGATCCGCTGACGGTGAAATTCTACTTTAAGAAATCCTCCCCGGGCTTTCTGCAGGGGACAGCCACGATAGGCTCCGGTCTGGTTTCTCTCAGCACCCTTGCGCGTAATTTTGAAGCGCTGGGCGATGCGCGTCATATTATCGGTTCCGGCCCGTTTGTGGTCACCGGCGAAAAGCTCGGACGTGAAGTCGATCTCAGCGTGCGCAAAGATTATAACTGGGGTCCGAAAAATGGCGCTCAGCAGGGCCGTGCTAACCTCGACGCGATCAAAATTATCGTGACGCCGGAAGACAGCGTGCGCATCGGCGCGTTGCTGGCCGGCCAGGCCGGGGCGATCCGTCAGGTGCAGGCTTATGATGAGAAGCAGGCACAGCAGCAGAACTTCCCGATCTACGCCGCACCAACCCGCGGCATCAATGACAGCCTGAGTTTCCGCCCGGATAACCCGCTGGTGTCTGAACTGAAAGTGCGCCAGGCGCTGCTGCACGCCACCAACAGCCGTCAGATCGTCGATACGCTGTTCTCGCCTAACTACCCGGTCGCCACCTCGGTGCTGGCCGCCTCGGCGGCAGGCTACGTTGATCTCAGCGACAGGCTGAAGTTTGATCCGGCGCTGGCAAATAAATTACTGGACGAAGCAGGCTGGAAGGCGGGCAGCGACGGCATCCGCCAGAAAGACGGCCAGAAACTGGCGCTGACGGTGTACGAATCCCTGCCGCAGCCGCAGAACAAAGAGGTTCTGCAGCTGGTGGCGCAGCAGTGGAAGCAGGTCGGCGTGGCGCTGGCGGTGAAGGCCGGCGATGCCGGCAGCAAAACCGTCGACAGCCTCGATCCGCTGAAAACCCCGGTTAACGTCACCGAAGTCGGCCGCGCCGACCCGGACGTGGTGAAAAGCCAGTTCTACCCGACCAACCGCGATGCGCTGCTGCAGAAAGGCGGTTCCAGCAGCCTGGTGAAAAACTTCCGTGATGACAGGCTGAACGCGCTGCTGGAAGGCATTGCCGCGGAAACCGATCCGCAGAAACGGCTCGCGCTGACCGGCGACACGCAGCGCTACCTTATCGATAACGCCTATAACATCCCGATCTTCGAAGAGCCGCAGGTGTTCGCCAGCGCGCCGTGGCTGAAAGGGCTGAGCTTTGAGGCCGTAGGCCGCCCGAGCTTCTACGGCGTGTGGCTGGATAAACAGTAAGGCAGGTAATGATGACAGGCTATTTCACGCGCAGGCTGGGCCAGGCCCTGCTGGTTTTGTGGGCGGCGTTTACCGTGTCGTTCTTCCTGCTGCAGGTGCTGCCGGGCGATGCGGTGCTGATTAAGTTTCAGAACCCGGACCTCGGCCTCAGCCCGGCGCAGATCGAAGAGATGCGCCAGGCCTACGGGACGACCACGCCGCTGTGGCAGCAGTATCTGCACACGCTCGGCAGCATGCTGCACGGGGATTTTGGCTTCTCGGTGCAGGCGGGGGTCCCGGTCAGCGAGCTGCTGGCTGAGAATTTCCCGGCCACGCTGCGCCTGGCGCTGCCCGGCTTTCTGCTGGCGGCCCTGCTTGCCGTGACCATCGCCTTTGTCTCCAGCCTTACCGGGCTGCGCTGGTGGCGTAACGCGCTGCAGTCGCTGCCCGCGCTGTTTATCTCGATACCCACCTTCTGGCTGGGTATCGCCCTGATTCAGGTGTTTTCCTTCCAGCTGCGCTGGATCCCGGTGATTAATCCGGGAGAGATCGCCGGCCTGATCCTGCCGGTGCTTACCCTCGCGATACCGATTTCAGCGCCGCTGGCACAAATTCTGATCCGCAGCATCGACCAGGTGCAGACCCAGCCGTTTGTCGCGGTGGCGCGTGCCAAAGGCGCAAGCCAGCGCCGGGTGTTGTGGCACCACGTGGCGCGCAATGCCCTGCTGCCGGTGCTGACCATTGCCGGGCTGCTGCTCGGCGAGCTGATCGCCGGCGCGCTGATTACTGAAACGGTGTTTGGCTTAAGCGGACTCGGCCAGCTGACCCAGCAGGCGGTCAATAATCAGGATGTGGCGGTGCTGCAGGCGGTGGTGATGATCTCCGCTACCGGCTTTGTGGCGATTAATCTGCTGGTCGACGTGGTCTCACCGCTGCTCGATCCGCGCATCCGGCATTACCAGAGGGCAACATCATGAGTCTGATCGCAGACAACAGCCTCAAGTCCGTGCGCGGCGTGCGGGCGCTCTTTCCCGGTCAGCTGAAGCCGGGCCTGCTGCTGGCGTGGGCGGTGCTGGCGCTGGCGATCCTGTGGGCGGTGGCCCCGGGCTGGTTTACCGCGTGGAGCCCGACCGAGGGCACGCCGGGCGCGCAGCGGCTGGCCCCGCAGGCAGGCCACTGGCTCGGTACCGACCAGCTGGGACGTGACCTCTATGCGCGCATCGTCTGGGGCGCATCACATTCGCTGAGCGGCGCGCTGGTAGCCGTGGCGCTGGGGCTGACCGTGGGCACGCTGCTCGGCGTGGTGGCTGGCGCGCTCGGCGGGCGCAGCGAGAGCGTGGTGATGCGCATCGTGGACGTGCTGCTGGCGATACCCGGCCTGCTGCTGTCGCTGAGCATAATTATTCTGCTGGGCTTTGGCACGGTTAACGCCGCCATCGCCGTGGGCATCACCTCGGTGGCGAATTTTGCCCGCCTGGCACGTTCGGAGGTGGTACGCGTGCGCCACGCGGAGTACGTTGAAGCGGCTTACGGCAGCGGCGGCACCTTTTTCTCGGTGCTGTGGCGGCACATTCTGCCTAACTCGCTGACGCCGGTGCTGGCCTTCTCGGCCCTGCAGTTTGGCAGCGCGATCCTTGCCATCTCCACCCTGAGCTTCCTCGGCTACGGCACCCCACCGCCGACCCCGGAGTGGGGCCTGCTGATTGCCGAAGGGCGCAACTATATTTCCACCGCCTGGTGGCTGACCACCTTCCCCGGCGTCGTCGTGGTGCTGGTGGTGCTGGCCACCAACCGCATCAGTCATCACTTTTCAGGAGGTCGCCGGTGAGTGAATCCATCCATCCGGTGCTGCAGGTGGACAACCTCAGCATCGCCTACCGCAGCGGCGGGCAACGCAAGCGCGTGGTGCATAACGTCTCGTTCCGGGTGAATCGTGGCGAGGTGGTGGCGCTGGTCGGCGAGTCCGGCTCCGGCAAAACCACCACCGCCCAGGCGATAATTGGCCTGCTGGCCGGGAATGGCGAGCGAGAGTCCGGCGAAATCTGGCTCAACGGCGCGGAGATCGGCGGCTGGTCGCAGAAGCGGCTGGACGGCGTGCGCGGCGCGGTGGTCAGCCTGATCCCGCAGGATCCCGGCAGTTCGCTGAACCCGGTGAAAACCATTGGCCAGCAGGTTGAGGAAGTGCTGCAGCTGCACCAGCGGCTGTCGCGTCAGGAGCGTCAGCAGCGCGTGGTGGCCCTGCTGACCCGCGTCGGGCTGTCGCACCCGGAGCGGCGGGCCGGGCAGTATCCGCACCAGCTGTCGGGCGGCATGAAACAGCGGGTGCTGATCGCCATCGCCATTGCACTGAAACCGGCGCTGATTATCGCCGATGAGCCGACCAGCGCGCTGGACGTGACGGTGCAGAAACGCATTCTCGACCTGATTGACGAGCTGCGCCGCGAGTCAGGTACCGCCGTGCTGTTTGTCACCCACGACCTGGCGGTGGCCGCCGCGCGCGCCGATCGCATCCTGGTGTTTCGTCAGGGAGAAGTGCAGGAACAGGGGCTGACCGACGATATCCTGCGGCGGCCGCAGCATCCTTACACCCGCCAGCTGTTTGCCGATGCGCCCGCGCTCTCTGCCGCTATTCCGCCGCCGCCTGCGGCGCACTTTTCCCAGCCGGCGATTGAGATTGCGGGCGTCAGCAGGCACTTCTCTCTCGGTGGCGGCGAAGGTTTCCAGGCGCTGAATAACGTCTCCTTCAGCGTCGCGCGCGGCACCACCCACGCGCTGGTCGGCGAGTCCGGTTCCGGCAAAACCACGCTGGCACGTATTCTGCTCGGCTTTCAGCAGGCAGACAGCGGCCGGGTGACTATCGACGGCATTGATGCCACGCAGCTGAAGGGCGAAGCGCTGCGGCAGCTGCGCCGCAAAATTCAGCTGGTCTATCAGAACCCGTTTGCCTCACTCGATCCGTCACAGACGCTGTTCCGGGTGATTGAAGAACCCTTACTGAACTTTGAGCCCCTGAGCCGCGACGAACGCCGTCAGCGCGTGGAGGAGGCCGCCATCCGGGTGGCGCTGCCGCTGCCGCTGCTGGAACGTAAACCGCACGAGCTCTCCGGCGGCCAGCGTCAGCGGGTGGCAATTGCCCGCGCGCTGGTGCTGCGCCCACAGATCCTGGTGCTGGATGAGGCCACCTCGGCGCTGGACGTCACCATTCAGGCGCAGATCCTCGCTCTGCTGCGGCAGCTGCAACAGGACCTCGGGCTGACCTATCTGTTTATTTCTCACGATCTGGCCACCGTGCGTCAGCTGGCGCACAGCGTCTCGGTGCTGCGCGCCGGGCAGCAGATCGATTACGGTAACACCGGCGATGTTTTCAGCAATCCCGTCAGCGACTATACCCGCGAGCTGATCGCCGCCATTCCCACCCTGACACGCGCTAAGGACACCGCATGACAGCCAAACGTCTTGGATTCTTTACCCGCCTGCTGGACCAAACCAGCGCGCAGGAACGTTACCGCCTCGCCACCCTGCAGATCCTGCACGCGGAGCGGCTGGGGTTTGATACCGCCTGGGTTGCCCAGCACCATTTTCACGAGGCCGAAGGCGGCCTGCCCTCGCCGCTGCTGTTCCTCGCCAGCGTCGCCGCGCAGACCTCACGCATCCGCCTCGGCACCGCGATCATCACCCTGCCGATGGAGAATGCGCTGCGCGTCGCGGAAGATGCGGCGGTACTGGACCTGCTGAGTGACCACCGGCTGGAGCTGGGGCTGGGTTCCGGCGGCACGCCGGACTCGTTTCTGCCGTTTGGTCTGACTTTTGATCGGCGTACAGAGGCGTTTTCTGCCAACCTGGAGACGCTGTTACAGGCATGGCGTGGCGACGCCCTCGGCCATGAACAGAACCGGCTCTACCCTGCTGCCCCGCAGCTGGCCGATCGCCTGTGGCAGGCCACCTTCTCGGTGGCGGGCGCGGCGCGCGCCGGTGCCGCCGGCCACGGGCTGATGCTCTCGCGCACTCAGCCCCGCCCGCCCGGACAGCCGCGCCTGGCGCTGGATGCGATCCAGAACCCGATCATTGACGCATACCTCGCCGCCCTGCCTGCGGGGGTGGAGCCGCGCATCCTCGCCTCACGCACCGCCTTTGTCAGCCGTGATGGCGCAGAGGCCCGGCGGCTGGCGCTGCCGGGGCTGACCGCGCAGGCGGAGCATCATCGCCGCGCTGGCCATCAGGTGGCGGGCGACACCCTTGATGACTATATCGCCGCGTTCGATGTCCATCTCGGCACGCCGGAACAGGTAGAGGCCTCGCTGCGGCAGGACAGCAGCCTGGCACGGGTGACCGATGTGTCATTCCAGGTACACTCCATCGATCCGCCGCATGAACAGATCCTCACCTCCATTGAACTGCTGGCCAGCGAGGTTGCCCCGGCGCTCGGCTGGCGTAAGCCCGTATCCAGAGTGACCCACAAGGAGCGCGTATGACCCGTAGTACCGATCTGTTAGAGCAGCTGGCCGATATTGCCCCCGGCAGTGCGCTGGCCGAGGCCCGCCTGACCCGCGACGCCGCCACCGAAAATACCCAGGGCAGCTACGAGGTGCTGTTCAGCCCCTCCGCCGCTCACGGCCTGCCGCTGACCTCACGCCTGGCGCTGGCGCAGCAGGTCGCCAGCTGGCACGGTGAAGAGCGGCTGGCCGCACACTATGCCGCCGAACTGAACGGGCGTCAGCCTGACGCCGGGCTGCAGCCGCTGCGCGACCACGCCGAACTGCTGACCTTTAAACCGGCCGCCGCCGATCCGGCCCATCTGCATGCGCTGGCTGACGGCGGCCTGAGCCTGGACGCGATCGTCACCCTGTCGCAGCTGGTGGCGTTCGTCAGCTACCAGAGCCGCCTGCTGCGCGGTTATCGTCTGCTGGCCGGCGAGAACGGCGCCGCCGCCAGCGCTGAACCGGCGGTGGCCGCCGGGTGGCGTACCGAACCACTGACGCTGAGCGGTAAGAACGCCCCGCCGGCCTTCACCCGCGACGAGCTGGGCTGGGAGCCGTGGATCCCGGCAAAACCGCTGGCGGAGTTCAACGCGGACGAACAGGCAACGCTGGCCAGATTTGGCCACACTGATTCCGACTACTTCCGCCTGCTCGGGCGCAACCTGCCGCTGCTGGAGCAGCGCACGCTGGCCGATAAGGGGATCTTCTTTACCGCCGGCGGGCTGCCGCGCAAAGAGCGCGAGCTGGCGGCCACCGTGGCCAGTAAGGTCAACGGCTGCGTGTTCTGCGCCTCGGTGCATGCGCGCAAAGCTGGGCAGCTGTCAAAGCAGCCAGAGGATATCGATCGGCTGATCGCCACCGCCCCCGGCCAGCCGTTGGCCGTTGACCAGCAGCCGCGCTGGCAGGCGATCATCGCGTTTTCCGCCTCACTGTCCGCCACGCCGCCGACCGCTTCCGTGCAACAGTTGACCGTACTGCGCGAGCTGGGGCTGAGCGAACTGGAGCTGGTGGATCTGGTGCAGAGCACCGCCTTTTTTGCCTGGGCCAACCGCCTGATGCTGACGCTGGGCGAACCCTTTATCCCGGCCGCCTGACGTGCCACTTTTGCGGGCAGGCGCAACGCCCTGCCCGTCACCGGAGAGTCTGTAATGTCTGAACTGATTCCTGAACTGGATCACGTGGTGATCAACGTGGGTAAGCAGCTGGATGGGGCTGCCGAACGCTATCGCCGCCTGGGCTTTCAGCTAACCGAACGTGGCCACCATTCGCTGGGTTCCAGCAACCATCTGGCCATTTTTCACAATAATTACCTTGAACTGCTGGGGTTCGAACCCGGCCGCGGCCACCTGCGCAAAGCGCTGTGGCAGTCGCCCCCCGGCCTTTCCGGGCTGGTGTGGAAAACGCAGGACGCCGATGCGGTTTACCGCCACCTGCAGCAGCGTGAACTGGCGGGCGATGCCGCCGCCAGCTTCTTCCGCCCGGTGACGCTGCCGGACGGTTCGCTGCAGGAAGCACGCTTTCGCACCGTGGCGCTGCAGGCGGAAAAAGTGCCGAACGGGCGCAGCTTCTTCTGCCAGCATCTGACCCCGGACGCGGTCTGGCAGCCGGCGTGGCAGGTGCACCCGAATGGCGTGACGCACATCAGCGAATTTGTCATCGCCAGCCGTGACCCGGCCGAAGCAGCGGCGGTGTATGGTCAGCTGTTTGGTGAGCAGCAGGTGGACGTGCTGGACAGCGGGGAGCGGCAGATTGGCGCAGGCGATGCTGTCGTGCGCTTCCTGAGCAGCGATCGGGCCAGCGCTGAGTGGGGTGCGTTACCGGCGGATTATGACGGTTCGACGCGCATGATCGCCCTGGGGTTCCGCACCCGTTCGCTGGCGCAGGTGCATGACAGTTTAGCTCAGGGGGACATTCCGTTCAGCGAAGATGAGCGCGGTGTGCATGTCAGCGCAGGGTCCGGCGGGCAGCTGGCGCTGCGCTTCAGCCCGGTCTGAACGGCCCGCTGATATCGGACGCAACCGCCATTAACGCCGGGCCGCCGCTCCGGCGTTTTTTATGCTACGCCTGTCCACAGGCGGCATGCTCTTTGTTTACCCGCACCGTCGAAGCGGGGAAAGTAGCCAGCTTCACCGCCGGGCGGATCGGACGCCGCACCAGTTCACCGCCGCAGTTCGGGCAGTGGCCGTCCAGGCGTTGCTCCGCACAGTCCCGGCAGAAAGTACATTCAAACGAACAGATTACCGCCAGCGTCGATTCCGCTGGCAAATCACGATCACAGCATTCGCAGTTGGGGCGCAGTGTCAGCACGGTGTTTATCCTTCAGGCAATGGTCATTCACCTTAGATCGGGCCGGACGCGAAAAAAAGGCAGGTTCGGGACATGATGAGACCGAAAACGGACAAGCCCGCCGCGCGTACACCAGCCGTGAAGCGATGGCCGCCCGCCAGTCAGCCGAGGTACTCAATCACCGACAGCCCGCCGTTGTAGTCGGTGCTGTAGATAATCCCCTGCGCATCAACAAACACGTCGCAGGACTGGATAATCTGCGGCCTGCCCGGGCGGGTATCCATCATCTTCTGCGGCGCTGCCGGCACCAGCGCGCCCGTCTCCACCGGACGATAGGGGTTGCTGATGTCATAGGCGCGCACCCCGGCGTTCTGCCAGGTGGCGAAGATCAGCGTTGAGCTGATAAAACTGCCCGGCCGGTTTTCATGCAGGTTGTGCGGGCCGAAGTGCGCGCCTTTTGCGACATAGTCTACTTCATCCGGCTGCGGGAAGGTGGAGATGCTGACCGGGCTGGTTTTATCGCGGATATCGAACAGCCAGATATGCTTTTCGCCGTCCTCCTGACTGTCCAGCACCGCCTCATCCAGCACCACCAGCAGGTCGCGGTCCGGCAGCGGCAGCGCGGTGTGGGTGCCGCCGCCAAAAGGCGGGCTCCAGTTGCGGTGGCTGAGCAGCGTCGGATTGCTGCGATCGCTGACGTCGAGCAGCGTCAGGCCGCCGTCGCGCCAGCTGCCGTACGCCACGTCGCCGCTGATGATGGCATGATGCAGCGCATAGCGCCTGCCCTCCGGCCAGCCCGGCTGTTCACCGGCCGCCGTATTCATTCCCGGCAGCCACCAGCGCCCCGCCACTTCCGGCTTCTGCGGATTGGCCAGGTCGATGGTCAGGAAAATGTAGTCGCTGAAGCCGTCCAGCAGCGCCGAGACGTAGGCCCAGCGCCCGCCGACGTACCAGATGCGGTGAATACCGATACCGTTAAGCGGCAGGAAGCTGATTTCACGCGGCTTTTCCGGCGAGGAGATATCAAAGATGCGCAGCCCTGCGCTCCAGCCGCGATCCTGTACGTCGCTGACCGTCTCCCCCACCGAACGGGTGTAATAGACTTTCTCATCGGCGAAGCGCACGTCCGCGAACAGATCGCGGGCGTTGATCACCAGCAGCAGGTCGTCGTGCGCCTGCAGATGCACGTTCCAGGTGCCGGGCGGCGCGGCTACGTAGCCCGCGCTGCGCGGATTTTTCGCATCACGCACGTCAACGATTGAGAAACCCTGCGACACCATATGGCCGATATAGGCGTAGCCGCGGTGTACCATCACCTGCACGCCGTCAGGGCGTCCACCCTGATCGCTGTGGCCGATCAGCCGCATGTTGCGGCTGTAGTCCGCCTTTGGTAAGAAGTTCGTCATCGCCGCTCCTTACTTCTTCGCCTTCGCTTCCAGCGTCGCAAACCACGGCGCAATAAAGTCACCGGTCTGACCCCAGCCCGGGATCACCTTGCTCAGCCCGGCAACGTTAACCGGCCCCGGCTGGCTGACCAGCAGCGCCTGCGGGATCACCGTGGCTTTAAATTCGTAGCTGGCCGGGGTGGCTTCTCCCGCCAGCTTCAGCGCGATCAGGCGGACGTTGGTTGCGCCAATCAGCTTCGGATCCACCGCCGCGGTCACTTTCCACGGGCTGCCCGCCTCACGCATCAGCTGCAGATCCTGGTTAGAGACGTCGATGCTGTAGAGTTTGATTTCGTTGCGCCCGTTCTCCTTCAGCGCTTTTACCGCGCCCTGAGTGAACGCATCCCAGGTACCCCAGATGGCGTCGATCTTACCTTTTGGATATTTCGCCAGCAGCGCGCCGACCTTGTTGGCGGTATCGCCCTGCACGTCAGAGGAGACGGCACCCACCGATTCCAGCTCATGAATGCCGGGATTCGCCTTCAGCAGCTGCTGGTAGGCTGCCTGACGACGCTCCATCGGCGGGAAACCGGCCACCCACAGCCTGATGATACTGGCCTTACCGTTGTGATCCTTAATCAGCTGACCGAAGGAGAGTTCGGTCAGGGAGGCATCGTCCTGTTGCGTGACCGTAGCACCGGCCACCTCACCGTCGACGGCGGTATCAAATACCGATACGGCGATGCCGCTGTCCGCGATCTTCTTCACCAGCGCGGTGGAGTAAGGCGCACGTCCCTGCGAGAGAATAATGCCGTCATACTTCTGGCTGATAGCCTGGTTAACAAAATCCTGGAAACGCGCGTCGTCACCGTTGGATAAAAAGGTGCTGACCTTAAAGCCCAGCGCTTTCGCCTGCTGCACCGCGCCCTGCACAAACTGGGTGGTGTTATCGTCAGAGCCGAGGTTGCGGATCACCGCGATGCGCACCGGGCCATCATGGCTGGCGATGGCCTGCGGGACCGGCGCCGGCGTGGCGGCGTGCACGGGTAATGCGCTGGCAACCAGCAGCGCCAGTAACGATACGAATGATTTCATTGCAGTGATCCCTGTATTGACGGTGAAAAACGCACGGTGCGTAAACGGGTGGCCTGAGCCATCCGGACACTTTTTCACAGCCGCTAACCCACTGACAAAGAAGTAAAAGGAATATGTAACTCAAAAAAAAGCATTAGTCCGGGAGGACGTAGCTGACGCAAAGCGCGGACTCTCTGCACGGCACCAGAGTGGCCTGGGGTATGCTGTTGCAGTGCGTGCTGCTGTCGCAGAAAGAGACCGCCAGCCGATCGCCGCCTGTAAGCGTTTCCGGCTGCCGGCCTCCTGGCCGCGCTGGCGGCGGATATTAACAACGCAGAGCAGATTGTTGCGGTAATCGCCCACACCCTGCGCCTGCAGGAGTCGGTTCATGCGCTGCCGACCGCGGTCACGCCTGATACGCTACGCGCGGCATTTAAGAGGGTGGAGCAACCGGGCAGCTGAACCCCGGGCCTGAATACAGCCTGCCCGTTTACGTCAGGCGCAGCAGAGTGAAACTCCCCCCCTTTAACGACAGTCCACCACTATTCGCCCGTGGCTCTGCCCGTCCAGCAGGCGGCTGGCCGCCGCAACGGCCTTGTCCAGCGGCACCGTTTTCGTCAGCTTTTCCAGCACGTCGCGCGTCAGGTGCTGAGAGGCCTTTTGCCAGATTGCCGCACGTAAACCGGCAGGAACCATCACGCTGTCGATACCGCGCAGCGTGATGCCGCGCAAAATAAACGGCGCGACGCTGGCCGGGAAATCCAGCCCCTGCGCCATGCCGCAGGCGGCTACGATGCCGGCGTAACGGGTGGTGGCGCAGGCGTTCATCAGCGTGTGGCTTCCCACGGTGTCGATGACGGCGGCCCAGCGCTCTTTCTGCAACGGTTTACCCGGCTGGCTCAGCGTTTCGCGATCGACCAGTTCTGCGGCGCCCAGCGCCTGCAGCAGCGCACCGCTGCGCTCCGGCCGGCCGGTTGAGGCGCTGACCTGATAACCCAGGCCGGACAGAATGGCTACGGCGCAGCTGCCGACGCCGCCGCTGGCCCCGGTGACCAGCACCGGGCCGTCAGCAGGCTTCACGCCGTGCCCCAGCAGGGCGTCAACGCAGAGCATGGCGGTAAAGCCCGCCGTGCCGATCGCCATCACCTGGTGGCTGTCAGCGCCCTCAGGGATCGGCGTCAGCCATTCACTTTTGACCCGCGCCTGCTGCGCCAGGCCCCCCCAGTGACGCTCCCCGACGCCCCAGCCGGTCAGCAGCACCTTATCCCCGGCCCGGTAAGCCGGGTTGCTGCTGGCCAGCACGTTCCCCGCGAGGTCAATACCCGGCACCATCGGAAAACTGCGCACGATCGGGCCGCGCCCGGTAATCGCCATGGCATCTTTGTAATTAATGGAGGAGTAATCAACCTGAACGGTCACCTCGCCGGCAGGCAGATCGGCAGCGCAGACGTCGGTCAGCTCCGCACTGTAATGGTCGTTATCGTGGCGTATCAGAATGGCTTTGAACACAGAATCTCCTTATCAGAGCAGCAGGCCGTCCGTTTACCAGCCTGCGGCATCAACGAACGCTCGCCCGCCAGAGAACAGCGGGCGTCAGGCGTCGTAGTGTAGAAGCAGTACCAATGCCCTGACAAGGCTTAACGCAGCACCAGCACGGAGCGGTTATCTTCAATATCCACTACAGGGAGTAAACGGAACCAATAACCACTGTGGTGAGGATCCGGAGACTATCCACTGTAGTGAGTAACTGGCGTGAGAAGGCAATCGCCAGCTACTGAGGCGAATCATTCATATCTTCTCAGGGAAGCCACTGCCGTTTGTGGATAACATCCACTAAGGTGAGATGCCGATCGCATTTCAACAGACAACTATCCACTATGAAGAGTGTAAATGTGATTTGAAGGGGATAACATCCACTGTAGAGGGGTCATCAGACACAGGATTTACCCTTATCCACTGTAGTGAGATTCTGCTTACTGTTTTCAGCCATAAACATCCACTGTAATGAGTAAATGCTGAGGTTTCAGACGGTGGTGATCCTCCCGGATGAGAACAGCTGCCCATGTGACCCGGTCACTATCCACTGTAGTGAGCGTATATTGTGGAATTAAGCAGCGGAAATCCACTGTTGTGAGAAGAGTTGCTCTGTTACCGATCGGTCATCCACTGTGGTCAGAACGGTCAGAATATTCAATCCGGCTATCCACTGTAGTGAGAACCCCCTCGTTAGCTGTCCGCCTGGTAACCACTGTAGTAAGAAATCACTGACGTTGCATCAGCCAACTCTCTCTCCGGACAGGTTTTCTGGCTCAGCAGCCCTATCCACTGGAGTAAGAAAATATCCACTGTGGAGAGACAATCCGCTTACATCAGACCTTCGGCAAACGCGAGATCTTCACTGACAACCATAGAGTTAGTGAATGCTAACATATTGTATATCAGGGTGTTGCAGGTTAGTGGTTACCAGGGTTCTGACCTTACTCAGCGAAAAATCGCTGATGGGGGGTTACCCTCTACAGTGGATATTTTACGAAATAATTCGCCGGAAGCTCTCTGTAGTGGATATTTTGCGAATTTCTCTGACCACAGTGGTTAACGGTAGCCGCGCCATTCAGCAGAGCAGTATCCATGGCCAGCCATAGCAGGCTGCACTTCTCTCCCTGCAGCGGTTGCCCGTGGCAGGCAGGCCGGACCGGCCTGAGGACGATGCCCTTCCCCTTCCGCGCAGAAGTGAATGCCGCCCGTTACGTCCCTCGTTTTTCTGGCAAGCCGCTATCCACTGTAGTGAGAAAGAACTGACTACAGTGGTTACTGCTGGTTATGACAGGGGGTGTTAACGGGACTGACATGAGGGGAACGATGACAGCACCTGAACAGTGGTGCTGCAATAAGCGAGTGAAGAATGCAGACGGAGAACAACAGGAAGATACATACAACCACTGTAGAGAGATACTGCTTACTACAGTGGTTAATATCGCGCTTAACGCTATCTGACAGGATAAAAGATAAACAAATGTGCTCACTACAGCGGATACTAAGCCTGTTGCTGCTCACTACAGTGGTTACTTCATCTTTCCGCTGCGGATCTTCTCCAGCAGTTCCTGCTCTTCACGCGAAAGCAGCACCAGCTCTCCCTCCGGCTCCGGCTCGATGGCATCCAGCCCTTCATCAAAGTCGTCACCCGGCAGATCCGGCAGGCTGAGCGGAATATCCGCCGGCTTCAGCTTGGGCCGCCGGTAGTGGATAATGAAGTAGACCGAGCGCCCACGCTTTATCTCAGTGTAATCAAGATAGCCAATCTCACGCAGCTGCTCCATCGCCTTTCTGACGGTGGCGTTCTGGGTGATGGTTCGCGAGGTCAGATTAAGCCGCGCGCGCAGCCGTGACATCGAGATCGGCGCAGGTGAAGGCGGCAGGCTTTCAATGAAGGTGTACAGCGCCTGCGCCGACTCCTTACGGGACAGTTCGTTAATCGCTCTCAGCTGCAGTAACACCTTTTTATCGAACTGATAGAGTTCGAAGATTTTGGGGTCGGCCTGCAGGGTCACCGTGTCGGATTTGGTGCTGTATTTAGCCGACTGCACCAGGTGCGTGATGTAATACTCCCCTTCTTTGCTGCTGAAGGCGATGGTGTTGGTGGCGATACGGGTCAGAGACGCGTCCAGACGGCTCCTGAGCTTCGCAGAGGACCTCACTGAGGGGAACCCACAGAGTTTGGCAAAATCGACGAAAGGCAGCGTTACGCTGTCTCCCAGCACCTTGTAGCGGGCGAAGGCATGAATGATCCCCACCCAGGTTTTGAAGTCGTTATCCATATCCAGGCGGGCGCCGGTGATCTTGATATTCTCATAGCCTTCTGACTTCACGATCGACAGCTGTTTCAGCTCATCGGTGACGTCCATCGTCGCCATCTGATTTTTTCTGCCGCGCGCCGTGGATTTCAGGGTAGGAACGAACAACCCCAACCGCATCAGTGCCACCGGCTGAACGGTGTTATTGCTGTTTGGCGTCAGGGTAACAACCTCACCCGTTCTTTTGTCTGTCTCACTGAAAGCTTCAGCTATCATCTTGTTTTCAGGTTCTTTTTTTGTCATTCCAGGTTTCCCTTAACTCACAAGCACGCGTCGCCGTTACTGAATACAGTGGATAGTAGCACTCACTATAGCGGATAGGCTACTCACTACAGCGGTTAATCTGCTCTCCTCAGTGGTTAATTTACTCTTCACAGTGGTTAACGATCCCCTCTGAGGGCAGGCAGCACGGGGCTTGCGGCGATCGGGGATCTTTATGGGTCTTTCAGGAACTTAAAAGGATCTGTTATTGGATCGTATCGGTGAATAAAAACGGTTATCCGATCCACTAAAAATGGGGATATCTCTGAATAACTTATCTCAGGATCGTGTCTGCACGCTGAACATCCCCGACAGATCCGGTCTGGCCGGCATTTCACCCCGGAAAAGTTAATCACAGAGCAATACCCCGCCCGCTCACTACAGTGGTTAAACAGCACTCACCAGCGTGGTTATCAGTGCTCTCTACAGCGGTTATATTACTCTTTACAGCGGTTGGCTTACTCTCTTTAGTGGATAGTAACAGGCCTCCAGACCAGGCGTGACAAGGCCTGAGAGGGTGCGGGGATCTCTTTAGGATCTTATCGGGATCTCTCTGGGATCAAATAATTGGATCTGATCGGTGAATAACGGGGATAAATCCCTGAGGATATTTCAGACATCGTATCGACAGCACCCGTCGGTCATCAGCGCGATGCAAACCTGATAACGTCATCTTTATCCGGCTCAGTGCACTATTTATGAACAAAATCATGTTGCAATTATTACTGATATGCAGGATTATTGATTTTAAGATGATATGCTACATAAATGGAGTCAATGATGAATAGCGATCCGCATCAGACTGACAAGATTGCCCAGCGCGCAGGAAAGATGCTCACGTCACTGACCGAGCACATTCAGGCACAGAAGGAAGAGCTGCGTGAAAACGAGTACTTTCAGGTTTATGCCAAAGCGGCGCTCGCTAAGTTGCCTAAACTGACCCGTGCCAATGTTGATTACGCGGTCAGCGAAATGGAAGAGAACGGTTACGCCTTTGATAAACGCGCCGCCGGATCGTCCTCCAAATATGCGATGACCATCCAGAACATCGTTGATATCTACCATCACCGCGGCGTTCCTAAGTATCGCGATCGCCATGATGAAGCCCTGACCGTGTTTGTCGGTAATCTGAAGGGGGGCGTATCTAAAACGGTCTCCACCGTCTCTCTGGCGCACGCCATGCGCGCGCACCCTCACCTGCTGTTTGAAGATCTGCGCATACTGGTGATCGACCTCGATCCCCAGTCATCCGCTACGATGTTCCTTAACCACACAAGAGCTGTGGGTATGGTGGAAACCACATCGGCGCAGGCAATGCTACAGAACGTGACGCGTGAAGAGTTGCTGGAAGAGTTTATCGTCTCATCGGTGGTGCCCGGCGTTGATGTATTACCCGCGTCAATTGATGATGCCTTCATCGCATCAGGCTGGGAGGTGCTGTGCAGTGAACATCTGCCGGGCCAGAATCCTCACGCCGTACTGCGTGAAAATATCATTGATAAACTGAAGTCAGATTACGACTTTATTTTTGTCGACAGCGGCCCGCATCTGGATGCCTTTCTTAAGAACGCCATTGCCGCAGCCGATCTGCTGATGACGCCGGTTCCACCCGCGCAGGTCGACTTCCACTCAACGCTTAAGTATCTGACCCGTTTACCTGAGCTGATCAGCATCATCGAGTCATCGGGCTGCCACTGCCGCCTGCTGGGCAATATCGGCTTTATGTCCAAGCTGTCGAATAAGCCCGATCACAAAGTCTGTCACAGCCTGGCCAAGGAGATTTTCGGCGGCGATATGCTGGACGCCGCCCTGCCCCGTCTGGATGGCTTTGAGCGCTGTGGTGAATCCTTCGACACGGTGATCTCAGCGAATCCGTCGACCTACGTTGGCAGCAGTGAGGCATTGAAGAACGCACGCGCCGCGGCAGAAGATTTTGCCAAAGCGGTTTTTGACCGTATCGAATTTATCCGTATTAACTGAGGCACCGGTACCCATGAAAAGAACCACTATCGGACGCACCTTTAATGCGCCAGTACTGAACAGTGAAGCGGCCTCTGAACCGTTCAAACAGGTCTTTACGCTCTCTTCAGGCAAGAAGGCGATATTCAGCCGCGTTACCCTGAGTGCTGACGAGGTGGCGTCACAGACCTACGTCGTGCAGGAGAACAACGGTCGCGATCAGGCGGGTTTGACGCCGGAGTCGCTGAAAGATATTACCCGCACCCTGAGCCTGCAGCAGTTCTTCCCGGCGATCGGCGTCCGCCGGGCAGACGGCAGAATTGAAGTGCTTGACGGTTCACGACGCCGCGCCGCCGCGCTGCTGACCGGTGCAGGTCTTGATGTTCTGGTGACCGACTCTGCGGTCAGCGCTGCGGAAGCCCGCACGCTGGCCCAGGAAATTCAGACCGCCCGCGAACATAACATCCGCGAGATTGGCCTGCGCCTGATGGCGCTGCGCGACAGCGGCCTTTCGCAGAAGGATATTGCCGAAGATGAGAATATGTCTCAGGCGAAAGTCACCCGTGCGCTGCAGGCCGCCAGCGTGTCAGCAGAGCTGCTGGCGCTGTTCCCGGTTCAGTCCGAGCTGACCTACGGCGACTACAGGACGCTGTTGACCGCGCAGGAGCTGCTGCAGGAGAAACAGATTGCCTTATCCCACCTGACGGACAGCATCAGCGAGTCCGTGTCTGCCATTCGCGATCAGGCAACGCTGGCAGAAGATGAGATAAAAAACAAAATCGTCGCTGAAGTTCGCAAAGAGGCCGCGCTGATTGTCCAGCCGGTAGCCGGAGAGAAGGTCGTCACCACGCCGCTGTGGCAGTTTCCGGACAAAAACCGCTATGCGCGTAAAAAGAGTCGCGGACGCGCGTTCAGCTATGAGTTCAACCGGCTGCCCGCCGAACTGCAGGATGCTATCGATGGCGCGATTGCAAACGTGCTGGCCAGGCATCTGAAATAAGTTCTCCTCTCCCGGCGATTTTTGTCGCTAACTGCATGAAATAAAGTGCTTTTACGTGGGGATTTCACGATGAAATCTCCACTATTTCACTCCTGCCGATGCTGAGTTTCATCCTGCCCCCTGGCGACCGTCAACATGCGTAATAGGATATACCCTGTGCCCTGACCCAAAGACCCGATCCACACGAAGAGATTCGGGTACACTGATATCATCAGATAACCCGGAATAAACCGGGTGTTACTTCGACAAAATTTTTCAGGACCATCGATGATGAATGTATCAGGCCAGGTTTCGCGGATGACGCTTTACCACAGTATGGAAGACTATTTCTTCTCCTCGGTCAGTCAGCAAACTTACTCTCTGGGTAATACGGCATCGGCTTATCTCACTGGCGTTGACGCTGGCAGCCTGAATCTGCTGATTGTGAAGCAGCGGGATGCTGAAACAGAATCCATCATCAAAGAAGGCATGCGGTTATTTGATGCTGCAGGTGTGCCGTTCTCCGTGGTGCTGCCCGATAATGATCCTGACAGGATCGGGCATTCGCTCAGAGAGCTGGGTCTGAGCGTCGCCTGGAAATCTTCACCGATGCAGCTGACGATGAAGACGTTAACGACGCAAAAGCCACGCAGCGATGATTATCACATCTGTGCTACGGATTACCGTCTCGAGGACTGGGGAGCACCGCTGACAAGTGCGTTCGAAACGGATGACAGAGTCATGCTGCAGTATCGGATAAGACATCAGCATGCTGTTGAGGCCGGCCGGCAGCTGCGCCATTTTTCTCTTTTTGTCGCAGACCGGGCAGTCTGTTCGCTGACGTTATCCATGCAAAGCGGGGTTGCACGTTTAGATGACGTCGGGACCCGGAGCACGTTGCAGGGAAGAGGCTACGCCAGCGCTCTTATTCGCCATGCACTGGAATACGCCAGATCTCAGAACGTTGAGACGTGTTTCCTTGAGGCCTCAGAGGCAGGTGTTTCCATCTATAAGAGACTCGGATTTACGCTACTCGGCAGCAGTGTCGCTTTTCAGCGTGAATGACCGTACCTGATGAGCGTGAAAGCGTCATTTCCGCTGTAGGGTGGAAGTACTTATACGCTGTAAAGAGGCCAGCCTGACGAATGAGGAAGGCATCTTTTATTACGGATAATGCATGCCCTTAGCCCTGCAACGTTCCCCCGCAGGCGTTTAGGGATAAGCCCGTGCCACAGGCGAGTGGACATGAAACACCCCTGTGAAACTCCTTGAGTTCTCCAGTTGAATTTTATTGTTAGCTTGTTGAAATATAATGACTTTGATATGAATGCCAGAGGGATTTCACCGTGAAATCTCCATGGAATCAGCATCGTTCTGTGGCAAGGGCTTAGCGGATGGGAAGAGGGTGAGAGTACAAAAAAACAGAAGAGAGCGTGATGCAAGCGTTGAGTGAGAAGTAAACCAGCCGGCGATATCCCCTGCCTGAAAAGTAAGAGGCAGGACAGGAAATATGACCGGCTGGCTTAGGAAACGACTACGCGCACAGTTCGTTCCAGTAACAGCAGCGCAGAAGGTGCCTTAATGAGCGACACCGGTGTTCTGAGTTGACCATTTGTCCTCCTGTTCAGCGGCGGGCAACATCCCGACGCGGTCTTACCGCAATATCGGTAATCTGTGTATCCTCGGTGGCGTTGACCACCAGGCGAACGGCGGCAGCGACCGACCCGGGTGTGCTGTACGCCAGCGGATCGATGTCGGTAAAGTCACCCGCACGTTCACGGCTTTTGCGATTCATTGGGGTATCCGTCGGCCCTGGTGCCACGGTGGCGACGCGCACGCCGTGCCCGCTCTCCTCGGTACGCAGCGAGTGTGCCAGCGCGCTGAGCGCAAATTTACTGGCGGAGTAGACCGTGTGCCCGGCCAGCGCCAGCGTGCCGGAGCCGGAGTTGATAAACACCACCTGCCCGCGCTGCTGGCGAAGGGCGGGCAACGCAAGACGCGTCAGCTCTGCCGGTGCAAACACGTTAATGGCAAACTGGCTTTGCCACTGCTCCGGCGTAGCCTGCTCGAGGCTCAGCCGTTCGGAAACCGCCGCAGAGTGTACCAGCACGTCAATGGCGCTGAACTGGCTGATAAACTGCCGCAGCGCGGCGTTATCGATCAGGTCCAGCTGAACCGGAATGACGCCGGCAACGGACTCCAGCTCTGCCAGCGCCTGTGGCGATCGGCCCAGCGCATAAACCTGATGGTCGGTGGCCAGGTCGGTAACCACCGCGCGGCCGATACCGCTGGTGCCGCCGGTGACAATCGCCACCGGGCGATGAAGTTGTTGTGTCATGCAATAGTCTCCATGTTGATGCAGCAGACGCTATCATTCACCGTTCCGGCAGGCGACAGACTTATTGTGATTAGGATTACCGGAAGGTGGATATACCCGAAATCCCGTATCAGACAGCGCCGCCATCAGAGTATCAATCGCAACGCGCAGGCGTTGTGGCATCGCGGCTGTTTTCAGCCAGACGGCATAAACCGGCAGGCCCTCTCCGGCAGACTCCGCTAGCACTTCGACCAGACGGCCGCTGGCAAGATCGTCGCCGACCAGCCAGCGTGGCAGCTGGGCGATGCCATAACCGGCAAGCGCGGCGGAACAGACCGCACTCATACTGCTGAAACGCAGCCGGTCAGCGGGCTGCCAGTGGATATCCTCATCGCCGCTGCGGAGCAGCCACGGCTGGCTCCTGCCCCGTTCCAGCAGGCCGAGCTGAGCATGCGCCCTGAGATCGCCGAGGGTGGCAGGCTGGGACAGCCGGCAGAAGTAGTCAGCGGAAGCGCAGAGCACTAACCGCTGCTGGCCAAGCAGCCGCGCGGTAAGATCGTTGTGGTGACCCGGATCGCCAATGCGAATCGCCAGGTCGGTTCCCCCCGAGGCAAGGTCAATTCGCTTAACCGAGAACAGCATCTCTAACGCCAGCCCCGGCCAGCGCCGGGTCAGCGGCAGCAGCTGCGGCATCACCCATTTTTCGCCAAACAGCGGCGGTGCCGCCACGCGTAGCCGACCGCTGGGCTGCTGCGCCTGAGTGGTCAGACGATTCTCTGCCGCATCCAGGTTCGCCAGGATCTGCACACAGTCCTGATAAAACTGTCGTCCTTCGCTGGTCAGCGACAGCGTGCGCGTGGTGCGCAGAAAAAGCGTCACCTGCAGACGTGCCTCCAGCCGGGCGACTGCCTTGCCGACCGTCGACCGTGACAGCCCCAGCTGTTCTGCCGCGAGGCTGAAACCACCGGCCTGCGCTGCCTGAACAAACGCCCGGATGCCGTTAAGGCGGTCAGTGTTGATCATATGAAATCCTTAGCCAGGCCATAACTGACCTGGTTCGCCGTGGGCGCTGTAGCGTTGTAGTGGGCTCTACCTTAACGCGTGTGGAGCGGGTTGTGCCAGAGAGGCGAACTCCGTTCGCCAGTCCGTCGATGAAATGGCGGCAATCGTCGCCGCGCGTTATGTCACTCTGATACTTTACTTTCTACAGAGGTTTGAGTATGTCCACACCCTCCACGGCGCTGCCGCGCGTCGCGCTAATCCGACTGCAGGCGGGCATCTGCCTCGCTAGCTTTCTCGGCTGCCTCGATTTTACCATCGTGAATACCGCCCTGCCCGCCATCGGGCGTCAGTTCAACAGCAACGTGGATGAACTGCACTGGGTGATGACGCTTTTTGTTATGTCGCTCTGCTGCTGCATGGTGTTAAGCGCGAGGCTCGGTGAAGTGTATGGCCGCGGCCGCCTGCTTTATGCCGGGATGCTGCTGTTTGCCGTGACCTCACTCGGGGCGGGGCTGACGACGGGGCCGGCTGCCCTGAACCTGTTCCGGCTGTTACAGGGGGCAGGCTGCGCGGTACTGTATACCCTGAGTGCGGCGATCCTGATTGAGATTATCCCTGAGGCAAAACGGGGGCGCGCGCTGGGGATGCTGTTCGCGGTCAACGGCCTGGGGCTGACGCTTGGCCCGGTTGCCGGCGGCGTGCTGGTCAGCCTCAGCGGCTGGCGCAGCGTGTTTTTAATTAACGTCCCGCTGCTGCTGCTGAGCTACAGCTGTTGCGCGGGCGTGGTGAACACCAGGCGTCCTGAGAACGCCGGCAGCGTCGATCTTCGCGGATGGCTGTGGCTGGTGGCCACGCTGGTCCCCGTTCTGCTGGCAAGCGTGACGCTGTCACCGGGAGGTGCTGTGACCTGGGCCACGGCAGCGCTGATGGTCATCGGTACCGTGGCCGGCATTACGCTGGTCAGGATTGAGAAGCGTACGCCGCAACCGCTGATCGCCTTCGGCCTGTTCCGCAACCGCCTGTTTCGCCGTGCCTGCCTGCTGTCGGTGCTGCTGGCGATCTTTTACTGCGCCGCGTTTCTGCTGATGCCCTTCAGGCTGCTGGAAATCTACCGGCTGAGCGATGCACGGCTGGGCCTGATGTTACTGCCGGTGACGCTGGTGATGGCGATTGTTTCCCCCCTGGCCGGTCATTACGGCGACCGCTTCGGACCCTGGCCGGTTCTGACGCTGGGGTTTGTTATGCTGGCCGCCTCGGCGCTGCTGCAAAGTCTTTTCATCGTCGGGCAACCGCTGGTGCTGACCATCGCGGCGTTTGCGCTGATGGGCGTGGGCTGGGGGGCGATTCTCGGGCCCTCGGTCGCCGCTGCGCTTGGCGCCATGCCGTCAGCGCTTCATGCGCAGGGCATCGGGCTGTCGTGGACGCTGCATAACCTGGGTGGGGTAGTGGGGCTGTCGGTGGCAACGCAGATCTATCGGGCCGGGGGGCAAGGGGCAGGATACCGGTGGGTGATGTGGCTGCTGGCGGCGCTGGCGCTGGCAGGCGCGCTTACGGCGCTGAGCTCGGCTCGCCGCGTCCGGGCAGAGAGAACGGACGCGGCAGGCCAGAGCACAGGTTAGCCGTCGATGGTCCTGGCGGCAAAACGCTTGCGCAGTTTCTGCAGCTTCGGCGGGATCACCGCCAGGCAGTAACGATTCTCCTGGCCTTCGCCGGCCCAGTAGTTCTGATGATACTCTTCCGCCGGGTACCAGGTCGCATCCGGCTCGACGGTGGTCACCACCGGATCCTGGTGGTCGGCCTGCGCGCGGGCGATCGCCGCCTTCGCCTCTGACGCCTGTGCCGGCGTGGCCGGGAACAGCGCAGAACGATACTGGGTGCCGACGTCGTTGCCCTGACGGTTCAGCTGGGTCGGATCGTGAGTGGCAAAGCTGATATCCAGCAGGTCGCCATAGCCAATCACGCCGGGGTCAAAGCCAATGCGGATAGCTTCAGCGTGGCCGGTATCGCCGCCGCACACCTCACGATAGGTGGGGTTGGCCGTATGGCCGCCGATGTAGCCGCTCTCAATGGATTCAACGCCGTTAATCTGCTTAAACACCGCTTCCGTACACCAGAAACAGCCGCCGGCAATCGTTGCGTATTCTGTCGCCATCGTTGGTCACTCCTGTCAAAACGTCTTTGTGGTCGTGCCTGATATGGGAACAGCGTCAGCCATTTACAAGGCGTGGTCAACCGGAAACAACGGGAATTTATAAAACGGGGGCGCTTAGATTATTTTGCTATGAGCTATAACCGTTGGTTATTGGCTGTCCGGCAGTGAAGGAAACAGAATGGTGATAATTTATAATCTTTTGATTTATGTCAATACCTTGTTAATAAAGGTGCTTTCCAGTTATGTCGCTTACCGCACAACTTGCCGAACTCCTGCATACCCGCCAGCCTGGAGAACAGGAGCGCCACCACGCCCGCGACGGCGTTACCGATCTGCTGGCCAGCATGGTGCCGGTGCTGTACGGCAGCGTGCATGACAGCGGGCTGGAACCGGTGATCCACGTCTATCCCTCTCAGCACTCCACGGAGAACCTGGCGCTGCAGTTTGGCTATCTCAGCCACGCGCTGGATTTTGACGATTACCACGCAACGTTCCGCGGCCATCCTACCACGGTGGTGCTCTCCGCGCTGATGGCGCTGAGCCATAAAGCGCCCGCGGTGGGCGTACAGGCGTTCCTTGACGCCTATATCGTCGGCGTTGAGCTGGCCGGCCGGCTGGGCAAAGCGATCGGCACCCGCCACTACAGCGCGGGCTTCCACAGCACCGCCACGCTGGGTACCGTTGCCGCGACAGGTGCCGCCTGTCGTTTGCTGAACCTTACCCTCAGCCAGACGCAGATTGCCCTCGGGCTGGCCGCCACCCAGGCCTCCGGCCTGCGCAGCCAGTTTGGCTCCGCGGCCAAGCCGTTGCACGCCGGGCTGGCCGCGCGGAGCGCCGTCGGCAGCGCGCTGCTGGCCCAGGCGGGCTTTGCCGGCCAGGCCGATGGCGTGGTCGAAAGCTTCCTGCAGGCGCTGGGCTTTGGTGCCGAACAGCCGCAGCAGCTGCTGGAAGGCTGGGGCGCGCCCTGGCGCATCGTCTCGCCCGGACTGGAGTTCAAACGTTACCCTACCTGTGGCGGCACGCACAGCGCCGCCGAGGCCGCGTTTGTACTGCGTGAGCAGCTGCTCACGCCTGACGGGCCGGATATCGGCGCGATCGACCATATCGAGGTCAGCTTCCCGCCCGGAGCCGATACCGCACCGAACATCATCGCGCCGCGTAACGGCGTTGAGGCGCGCTTCAGCCTGGAGTACGTGATCGCCGACGCGCTGATCAACGGCAGCGTGGCGCTGGAAAATTACACCGAACAGCCGGTTAAACCGCATATTGCCGCGCTGGCCGCGCGCGTCAGCCGCCATCCCGACCGCACCGCGCCGGCGGACGAACTGGATCCCGATCTGCGCTTCCACCGCGTCACGCTGCTGCTGCGCAACGGCCAGCGGCTGAGCCACTGCGTCACCCGTCGTGAAACCGCTGCGCTGCCCACCAACGTACAGGCAAAGCTGCACACCCAGCTTCGCGCACTGCCCGCCTCGCTGGCGGAACGCATCTTCGAAGACGCCCGCCTCGCCGACGACGCGGCGCTGCAGCGCCTTATTTCACTGCTTAGCAAATAATTAAAAGGATCTCCCATGTCTGTGCAAAAACCAGCACCCCGCCAGCTGCGTCTTGGCCTGTTTGTTCAGGCGCTCGGCCACCACGTTGGCGGCTGGCGCGCGGAAGGTGCGCAAGGCTCGCCGACCGACGTTGACTGGTTTACCTGGATCGCCAGAAAGGGCGAAGAGGGTAAATTCGATATGTTCTTCGTCGGCGATGCGCTGGCCACCAGCGTGCATCGTCTGCCGTCCACCATGTCCCGCCTGGAGCCGCTGACGCTGCTCTCCGCGCTGGCGGTACAGACCCGCCATATCGGCCTGGCGGCGACCGCGTCTACCACCTTCGACCAGCCGTTCCACCTGGCGCGCGCGCTGTCGTCGGTCGATCATATCAGCCGTGGCCGCGGTGCCTGGAACGTGGTGACCTCGTTCTCCACCGACGCCGCGCGCAACTTCAGCCGCGCCGACCTGCCGAATCACGCCGAGCGCTATGATATGGCGCGTGAGTTCCTCGACGTCACCTTCAAGCTGTGGAACGGCTGGGAAGAGGGCGCTATCGTGCGTGAAAAAGCCACCGGCCGTTACTCCGACGAAGAGAAGATCCACGCGGCTAACCACACCGGGAAGTACTTCCAGGTGCAGGGCCCGCTGAATATTGCCCGTTCGCCGCAGGGCCGCCCGGTGATTATCGAAGCCGGCTCTTCCCCTGCCGGGCAGAAGCTGGCCGCAGAGACGGCGGAAGTGGTGTTCACCGCCGCCGCCTCGCTGGAAGAGGGCCAGGCCTTCTACCGCAGCCAGAAGCAGTTCGTGCGTGACGCCGGCCGCCACCCGGACCATCTGCTGATCCTGCCGGGCGTGATGCCGATCGTTGGCCGCACGCGGGAAGAGGCGCAGGAAACCTGGAACCAGCTCAATGAACTGGTGGATATCGATAACGGCATTGAGCAGCTCTCTGCCCGCTTTGGCGTCGATATGACCGCTTACCCGCTGGACGGTCCGGTGCCGGAAATCGGCGGCACCGAAGGCGGCCAGAGCCGCGTCAAGCTGTTAACCGACCTCGCCGCCCGTGAAAACCTGACCCTGCGTCAGCTGGCGGCCGTTGCGGCCGGTTCCCGCGGTCACCGGGTGATCGTCGGCACCGCGTCTGACATCGCCGATGACTTCCAGCAGTGGCTGGAGCAGGAAGGCGCAGATGGCTTCAACATCATGCCTGCCGTGCTGCCAAACCAGCTGGAGCTGTTTGTCGAGCTGGTGGTACCTGAGCTGCAGCGCCGCGGCCTGTTCCGCACCGAATACCAGTACGCGACCCTGCGTGAGAACCTCGGCCTGCCGTCCGTGGAAACCAATTTTGCCGCCGTGCCCGCACTGGCGACTGAGAAGGAATAAGCAATGAAATATCAAGCCCTGACCGTTGCCGTACTGGCACTGATCCCGGTGACCTCCGCGCTTGCCGCAGACCAGGACGTGGCCTTCAGCAGCAGCGTTAAGCCCAAAGCGGATGCAGCCCTGCACGCCACGCTGCCTGCTGATATCCTTAAAAAAGGCTATATCGTGGCGGGGACTAACCCGAACACGCCGCCGACCACCTTCTATCAGGCGGATAATAAAACGCTGGCGGGCCGTGAAATTGATATCGTCAGCGCGGTGGCCGATCGTCTGGGTATTCCGGTGCGCTGGCGCGATACCGGCGGCTTTGACAATATTATTCCGGGCCTGAAGTCCGGCCGCTATGACGTGGCGGCTTCCAACATTGACGCCAACAAGAAACGCCTGCAGCAGGTCGATTTTGTCGGCTACTACAATGCCTCAAAACTGGCGCTGGTTTCACGCAAGGACGCCGGCCTCGGGCCGTTTAACACCTTTACTGAACTCTGTGGTCAGACCGTGGGCGCGGGTGCCGGCACCTCTCAGGTGACCCGCCTGCAGCAGGCCAGCGACGCCTGCGTCGCTGACGGGAAAGCGGCGATTAACATCCCGATCTTCCCTGACCGCCCGGCGGGCGTGCAGGCGGTGATCAGCGGCCGCGTGCCGATGTTCTTTGGCCCGTACGAAGGCCTGCGCTACCAGGCCAGCCAGGTGAAAGCGCTGGCGCTGGCCGGTGAGATCACCATTGAAGACACCATCGTCTCGATTGCCCTGCCAAAAGGCTCACCGCTGGAAAAACCAGTTCAGGCGGCGCTGAACTCGCTGATCAAGGACGGCACTTATCAGCAGATCCTCGACAAGTGGGAAATCGGCTTTGGCGCGGTGAAATCCGCCGGTCTTAACGAAGAGATTGCTAAATGAGTCTGCGGCCTGACGACAACACCGCCGGGCTGCCGATCGTTGGACATCGTCACTACGGGCGCTGGTTCAGCGCCCTGATCGTGCTGCTGCTGGTGGCGCTGATGGCCTCGTCGGTGGTCAGCAACCCACGGTTTGAGTGGGACGTGGTGGCCGAGAACCTGACGGCGGATTCGATTCTCGCCGGGGTGGTGATGACCATCAGGCTGACGCTGATTTCGGTGCTGTTTGGCTTTGCCGGCGGCACGCTGCTGGCGCTGATGCGCCTGTCGGCGAACCCGGTGCTGGTCGGCGTCAGCTGGGCGTATACCTGGTTTTTCCGCGCGGTGCCGATGCTGGTGCAGCTGTTCCTGTGGTACAACATTGCCGCGCTTTATCCTAAGCTGTCGCTCAGCCTTCCCGGGCTGGGGGAAGTGTGGAGTGCCACCACCAATGAGATTATCAGCCCGTTCAGCGCGGCGGTGATAGCCCTGGTGATGCACCAGTCGGCCTATGCGGCAGAAATTATTCGTGCCGGTATCCAGAGCGTCAACCCCGGCCAGCTGGAAGCGGCGAAGGCGCTGGGCTACCGTCCGGGGCAGATTTTCCGTCAGACCGTGCTGCCGCAGGCGATGCGCACTATTCTGCCACCGGCGGGTAATGAGGTGATCGGACAGCTGAAAACCACCGCCGTGGTCTCGGTAATCGCGCTGCAGGACGTCCTTTACTCGGCGCAGATCATCTATCAGCGTACCTATGAGGTGATCCCGCTGCTGCTGGTGGCCACCGCCTGGTATCTGCTGATGACCTCGGTGCTCTCGGTAGGGCAGTACTATGTTGAGCAGTGGTACAGCCGCGGCAACGCGCCCGCTAAGGCGCGCCGCTGGTTTAAACGTTCGCCGGGTACCCAGGAGGAACGTTTATGAGTCAGCCCATCCGTCTGCGCGGCATTCGCAAACAGTTTTCCGGTAAAACGGTGCTGCACGGCATCGATATGGACATTGCCGCCGGTTCGGTAACGGTGATCCTTGGGCCCTCCGGCTCGGGGAAATCCACCCTGCTGCGCTGTATCAATCATCTGGAAAAACTCGACGCGGGCACCATCCACGTCGGGGAGACGCTGATCGGCTATCGCCGCAAAGGTCAGCAGCTGGTCGAGCTGCCTGAACATCAGGTGGCCCTGCAGCGCCAGAGCATTGGCATGGTGTTCCAGCAGTTCAACCTGTTTCCGCACCGCACCGTGCTGCAGAACGTGATGGATGCGCCGCTGCGCATTCGTCGCCAGAAGCGGCCGCTGGTGGAGTCACGCGCGCTGAAACTGCTTGAGCAGGTCGGTCTGGCGCACCGCGCGATGGCCTGGCCGCGCGAGCTGTCCGGCGGCCAGCAGCAGCGGGTGGCGATTGCCCGCGCGCTGGCGATGGAGCCGGAGGTGATGCTGTTTGATGAGCCGACCTCGGCGCTGGATCCGGAACTGGTGGGCGAAGTGCTGCAGGTGATGAAGCAGCTGGCCCACTCCGGGATCACCATGGTGGTGGTCACCCATGAGATCGGCTTTGCCCGCGAAGTGGCGGACAATATCGTGTTTATGGATGACGGTAAGGTGGTGGAGAGCGGCAACGCCCGCACCCTGCTGGATGCCCCGCAGCATCCGCGCTTCCGCGAGTTTCTTGCCAGCGTGCTTTAACTTTCACCTCACGGTCGCCAGGGAAGGCCGCCGTATCATCGCTGTGCGTTTCTCCGAACCCGGGCGCAGACGATCTGCCGTCATTTTGAATACGAATTTGTAAGCCAGCTAAATAGCCGTCGTTTTTCTTCTCGCCGCAACATTAATTTTGTGAGCTGACGCTAAATAACGTCAATCACCTCTTATCTGTCCGTCCTGTTTCTGCTTTTATTCAATTTCTGCCGGCTGAATACTAATTAAGGGCAGGGACGATAAAATTCTCCGCGTTAATTTCGTAATAAATGGATTAATTACGATTAGTTGATGATGGCTCAAATTTAACCCCGGTTCATCGAGGGCAGAGTTTGAGCATCATATTGTTTCTTATCAATTCTCTGGTTTTACCCTGCGTTATTTCTCATTCTCATCGCCTGATGAGGGTGACGCGCGGTTTACGCCGGGATCCGACAGACGGCCTGTTACGCGTCTGGATAATAATTTACAGGGAGTGATAACAATGCGTGGAATTAAATTCTGTACTGCTATCTCAGCACTGTCGTTAATTTTTTCTGCAGGCGTGCGTGCTGAAATTACCGTTTTAGATAAAAACCCCGACAGCAATCTGCTGCTGGCCCCCCTCAGCCTGACCGTTGGCGGCAGCATCCGCCCCGAGTGGATCTCTAATGCGGGGGTGGAACCCGGCTGGTATCGGCGCGGACATGATGGCGGCACGCGCTTTCGCTTTGGTGGTGATTACGCGCTGACCCCACAGACCTCCGCGATAGTCCACTACGAGTGGGGCGTGGATCTGCCTCACGTGCTCAGCTGGGGCGGTCACTATGACGAGAGCAGCAAGCGCGAATGGCAGCGTAAATTCTACGGCGGTTTTAAGGATGAACGCTTCGGTACGCTGACCTGGGGCCACCAGTTTGGCATTTACTACTCGGTGGTGGGGATGAAGAGTGATATGTGGGACAACGACGGCCTGGCGGGCGGCACCGCTAACGGCATCAGCGGCGACTACGACGGTGCCAACCGCCCTAAACGCAGCTTTATGTACACCAATACCTTTGGGCCGGTAACGCTCTATGCCAATTACCTGCTGCCTGAGGACGGTTTGCATACGGCGGACGGTAACACCTACCGGCGGCGTCGCGGCGGCGGTTTTGGCTTTGATTACAGCGCCACGAAAACGCTGATGCTCAGTGCGGCTTACAGTTACACCGATGCGGTGATGGAGAACCGGGGGCGTTCAGAGAAGAAGAGCTACCGGCAGCAGCTATCCGGCCTTGCGGCCACCTGGCAGCCGGATAACTGGTACATTGTGGGTACCGCCAGCTACTACAAAGATTTTGTGCCGGATACGCGTGGCAAAAACCTCTCACACTACTTTGCCGGTTCGGGCTACGGGCTGGAGGGCTATGTCGGCTATACCTTCAGGCTGGGTAAACCCTTCCTGAACAGCATTCAACCCTACGTGGCTGAAGACAGCCTGCAGCTGGGCAGCTCAAACCCGTACCACGCAACCCATACCTATCTCGGAACCAACATTGACTTTGGTCACGGTGTCTCGGTGACGCTGGAACAGACGCTCTCGGCGCGTGGCAGTAACGAGCCCAACTCAACCTGGATGACGTGGTACTACAACTTCTGACGGAAAGGCGTGCGGTTTTTATGCGCAACCCTGAGGCAGGGGGCCGGGTAACCCCCGGCTCCCCGCCTTACGTTTACACCTTCACCGTATTCAGCAGATAATCCGCCAGCCGCAGGCTCAGCGCTGCACCGGTCAGCGTCGGGTTCATGCAGGAGGCGGACGGCATCACGCTGGTGCCGGCGATAAACAGGTTAGGGTGGTCGTGGCTCTGACAGTGCCGGTTGACCACCGAATCCTGCGGATCGTCACCCATAATGGTGGTACCCATAATATGCTGGCGATCCTGATAGCCGGTATCAATCTTTGACACGTCCGCGTTCAGCAGCCGGGCAAATTCGGCAAAATCCTTCAGCCCCTGCTCCTTACCCGCGTGCCAGTAATCGTTCACGCTGTAGTAAATCTCCGGCAGCGGAATGCCGATGGCATCCTTTTTGGTTTTGCTCGGCACCACGCGGTTTTCCGCCAGCGGCAGCGTCTCAAAATCGATGGCGAAGTTAAGCGAGCGTGCCGACAGTTTTTTCAGCCCGGCGTCCAGCTGCGATCCCAGCACGCCTTTCTGGATCAGCGAGGCCGCATAGTCCGCCGTCGGCACCGTATTGCGCACCTTGATCTTATAGCTGGGGAAATCCCTGCGAAACGCGCCGTCGCGGTTGTTCAGATACACCAGCAGCTCGGTCGGGCCCTGGCCCGGCCAGACGTCCTCGTTCATCATCACGTTCATGCTGATGCCGGTATGGCCCATCAGATTGCGGCCAACCTGATCGGAGCGGTTGGCGATGCCGTTGGGATAACGTTCTGAGGTGGACATCAGCAGCAGCTTGGGCGACTCAATGCCGTAAGCGGCCAGCACGAAATATTTCGCCGTCAGCCTGTGCTGGCTGCCGTCGGGCTTCTTATAGTGGATAGCGCGGATCGCGCCGTCGTCACCGGCTTCGATATGGCAGACCACCGAGTTATCCAGCAGCCGTGCGCCGTGCTCTTCCGCCTCATCGATATGCATCGAGCCATCGTATTTTGCGGCGATCGGGCAGACCGGGTTGCAGTTATTGTTGCCGCCGCACACCGGACGGCGCTTCCACGGCCGGGTGGCGCGGCCGTTAGGCTCCATCACCGGGTTAAACCCGCCTTTACCCAGCAGCACGGAAAGGCGCTTAAACAGATAGCTCGGCTCAAGGCCCGGCATCGGAAACGGCGTCGAACGCGGCGGCCATGCTTTACCGCCCTGGCCGCTCTCATCCTGACCGTCGACGCCGGAAACGCCCAGCTCATGCTCGGCCGCGCCGTACCAGGGTTCCAGCTCGTCATAGCCAATCGGCCAGTCGCGGCCGCGGCCATACAGGCTGTGGAGTCTGAAATCATTGGGGATCATCCGCCACAGCGCCGAACCAAAGTGCCAGGTGGTGCCGCCGACCACGCGCAGATATTTGGTCGGGTACTTGACCGGGCCGGTCTGCTGCAGGTAGCTGCCGTAGGTGGACGGTACGTGCGGCAGGTCGGGATAAGGCGAACCCACCCCCTGCAGCTTCATATTGGTCAGCGACATCTTGAACGGCGAACTGCGGAACCGCTCCACGATATCCTGGCGTTTCACCCTTGGCCCGGCCTCAACGATGATCACCGATTTGCCTGCTTTCGCCAGCTGCGTGGCGATCAGGCCGCCCATCACCCCGGACCCGATAATAATCACGTCAGCATCATACTGGTTCATGCCGTTGCTCCCTGTTGTGCCGTTGAAACCCCGGGCCTGTCGCCCCATGAATCCGGCCCACCGCCGTAGGTCGGTACCGCCAGAATGCCCTGCGTGGGCAGGTACATCATCGCGTCCGCGTAAGCGATCAGCTCTGTTTTGGCCCCTTCGCCAACCACCCCGGTGTACCAGGCGCTGACGATCAGCGTGGCGGTGTTGTGCAGCGGGGTACCGGCGGCGGTATCCTGCAGAAACGCATCTACGTGCGTATCGCTACGCTGGCCGAGCGCGGTGGCCAGCGCGTCGAGCTGCGCCGGAAAGTCCGGGTAGTGGCGGGTCAGCGCCTCCAGATAGCGGCGGCTGAGGATCGCCCCGACCGGGCGGCTGACCAGGAAAGCAGACACTTCGCTGAAGCGCTGTACCGGAACGACGCTGGCCGCGGCACGGGCCATCTCCGCGGGGAACAGAGCGCTGCAGGCGGCGCTGAGCGACAGCACCGCCATCCCCTGCAGCAGGCGGCGACGGCTTAATCCCGCGCCTGAATTATTTTTTTGTGCCATAACGCCTCCGTTTTCTGCGTGTGAGGGCAAGGCCGCCCGCGACCATCGCACCCGCAACAATAACCACTGCGGTCAGTACCCATGGCCGGGTCAGCCTGACCAGCAGCGGCGTTTCACCGCCTTCGCGCACGGTTTGTACCTGTTGTTCGGTGACGTGCAGCGCGGGATTGCCGTACTGCTGCAGCACATAGTTGCTGACGTCGGCAACCTGACGGTCGCTGAGGCGGTCGGTCCACGCCGCTGCGGGGCCGAAGGCGGGCATTGCCACCGCTTCGTCCTGCACCTTGCGCTGCACGCCGAACAGAATGGTGGCAATCAGGTTATCGGCCTGTTCTGCGCCGGTGGCGGTATTGTGGAACAGCGAAGGATAACGGGCGGTGCCCTGGCCGTCTGGCTGGTGGCAGGCGGCGCAGGTGCTGCTGTAAATCTGCCAGCCGGCGTCATCCGCCTTGTTATCGCCGCGCCGTTGCTGCTCTGTGGACGAGGGCTGGCCAAAACCATCGCGGGAACGCGCCGCGCCGCCGCCGGAGGCGGGCACCTGCTGCAGATAGGCCACGATGGCGTTGATATCCGGGTCCGTCAGGTGCTGCAGGCTGTGTTCAACCGCCTCGGCCATCGGGCCTGCGGCCTGGGCTTTACCCTTCACGTGGCCGGTTTTCAGATACTGCGCCAGTTCGGCCTTGCTCCAGCCGCCGATCCCCGAATGCACATCCGGGGTGATATCGGGCGCGTACCAGCTGCCGAGGCTGCCGCCGGCGAGCGGCTGGTCATTCTGCTGGCCCATAAGCAGGTTACGCGGCGTATGGCAGGTATCGCAGTGGGCCAGCGCGTTGACCAGGTAGTCACCCCGGTTGACCTCATCGCTCGCCGTCGGTGAGGGGACAAAGCGCGTGTTTTCAGCAAACATCAGGTTCCACACCGCCATTGACGCGCGCAGGTTGAAGGGAAACGGCAGGCGGGTTTGCGGTGCGGCAACGTCCACCGGCCTGACGCCGTGCATAAACCAGACGTAGAGGGCGTGAATATCCTCATCGCTGATTTTCGCGTAGGAGGGGTAAGGCATCGCCGGATAAAGGTGCTGACCCTGTTTATTGATCCCTTCACGCACCGCGCGGGCAAACTCCGCTTCGCTGTAGCCGCCGATACCGGCGGTGGGGGAGGGGGTGATATTACTGGCATATATGCTTCCCATCGGGGAAGCGATCGCATAACCGCCGGCCATCGGCTCGCCCTGATGCGGCGAGGTGTGGCAGGCTCCGCAGTCGGCGGCGGTCGCGAGATATTGTCCCCTGGCCATCAGCGCCCGATCCCCGGAATCAACCGGTTCAGCGGTGCTCATCCCGCTGAAAAGGATCAGGCTGACGGCCAGCGGAAGACTAAGACGTCTCACCTGACTTGCTCCTGTAAAATGAAAAAACTTTTGTAGTTTTATAGGGACTTCGGTACGGCAAACTCCCACGCGTGGCCACATCACCGCGCGCGGGCAAAAAAGAGTTAGAGCAGTTCGTAGTCGTTAAACTGCAGCGGCGTGTCGCCACCGTTGGTCAGTTGCACCTCGCCGGGTTCGGTCAGGAAGGCGTCACCGCGGTGTACCCAAATCTCCCGCGTGCGGTTGGGTTTACCCGGCACCGCCAGCAGCAGGCGGCCTTCGGTAAAGAACACCCGCACCCCCGGCCCGTGCTGGACGTAGCCCGGCGCGACTTCACCCGGCTGCAGGCCAACCTTCCAGCCGCGCACGGTCTTCTCATCCAGTACCTGGCGGAACTGCGCTACCGCCGGACGGCTGGCGTCGCCGAAGTTCTGCGGGCCGTTTTGCTTAATTTCAAAGGAAACCTGGTGGTTCAGCGTGGTGTCGGTATTGGTGACCTTGTCTTCGTCCGACTTGCCCTGGTGCTGGCCAAACTTCACGTCGCCGCTTTTCATCCAGTGGTCTTTGGCCGGTTTATCCGGGTAAGAGATATGCACCACGCTGCCGTCAACGTGGGTGTTGACGTAGTCAAGATGCTGCTCGTGGAACAGCGTGGACTGGCCCGGGCGGATCATCACCCGCATTACCGTGACGTACTGGTTTTCCAGGATCACGTGGTGCAGCGGCTCCAGATCGGTCGCCACTACCTGCTCTTTGCCGTCGGTCACCGCCGCTTTCTCTGCGGTGGCGGCGTTAACGCTGCCGGTCATCAGGCCGGTGGCAAGCAGGGCGCAGAGTAGGGCGTGAGGTTTGAGGTTCATTAAAACTCCTTAATGCAGGGGAAAAGCCCGGCGACTGCTGCCGGGCGGGAGGAACGTTCAGGGTTCAACCAGCGTCACCCAGTTGGCACCGTCGCCACCCGGATAGCGGCCGGCCAGCGTCAGCGCACCGTCTGCCGGGTTGATGCGGTACAGGGAGATGTGATCTGACTTCTGGCCGGACTCAATCAGAAACCGGCCGCTGTTGTCGATGGCAAATCCGCGCGGCTGCGCTTCGGTTTTAATACTGGCGAGTCGGGTCAGATGGCCGTCGGTGGGATCGACGCGGAACGAGGTCAGGGTGCTGCTGGTGCGCTCGGTGGCGTAGAGGTAACGGCCGTCCGGCGTGATGTGGATATCGGCCTGCCAGATGCGCGGCTTCGCCGACGGCGGCAAATCGTCATCGCCGGTCAGCGGCCGCGCCTCGCCGCGCTGCATGTCTTCATCCGGTGAGACGGACGAAACGTCTTCGTGCGCGGTGGCGCGGCCCTGGTCATCCAGCGTGACGCGGGTAATGTTGCCCGCCATCTCGTTGAGGATGTACATATTGCGCTGGCCGTGGCCGTCGCGCGCCGGGGCGAAGACAAAATGGCGCGGGCCGGTGGCCGCCTCATGCTGGATATTGATAAACGGCGGATCGAGCGGGGTGACGCGGCCGCTGCCGGCATCAAAGCGGAACTGCAGCAGCTGGTCGGTGCCGAGCTGCGTCACGTAAAGGAAACGGTTCTGCGCGTCAACCTGCACGGCGTGGGCGCGCTTGCCGGTATGCACCACCTGCACCGGCTTCTCCACCACATTACCCTGGCCGTCAATGGCGTTGATGCTGACCAGATCGCCGCCGAACGACGCGCTCAGCAGGAAACGGCCAGAACGATCGGTGGAGAGATACGCCATGCTCTGCGGCAGCGGCGTTTCGCTGCGCTTCTGCAGCTGGCCGTCGGCCTCAATGTGATACGCGACCACGCGGTAAGGCTGGCTGCGTACCGAAACGTACAGCATTTTATGATCCGGTGAGACCACCGACGACATCGCCTTTTTCCCGGCAGGAAAGGTGCCAATGGGCTCCAGCGTGCCGCGTGACGTGTCCAGCCGGTAGCCGGTCACCGTACCGCTGACGTCGTTGGAGACGTAAACCCGGCTCTGCGCCTGGGCGCAGCCTGCGGTCAGCGCCAGAAGCGCGGCCGCGGTAAGCATTTTTTTCATTATGACTCCTTGTGGGCAGGGTTCGGCAGTCCGCCTACCAGCGGGTGGCGAACGTCTCACACAGCTCGGCAACCTGTTGCTCGCTCAGGGGCTGCGGTTTTTCCGCCGCCTGCAGCCACAGGCGGGCGGTCTCTTCCAGCTCTTCCAGCGCCGCACAGGCGCTGACGACGCTGCCGCCCCAGACAACCGGGCCAAGACGTTCCAGCATCACGCCGCGTACTTCGCAGGCCAGCTGCGCAACCTGGTGCGCAACGTCCGCCGCGCCGGGACGACGATAGCCGATTAACGGAATGCGGCCGACCTTCATTACCTGATACGGGGTGATCGGCGGCAGAATGCTGCTCTGCTGCCAGACGCCCTGCAGCGTCAGCCCCACCAGATGGGTGGAGTGGGTATGCACCACGCTGTTCACCTCAGGGTTTCGGTCATACACCTGGCGATGCAGCAGCAGCGTCTTGGACGGCTTGTCGCCTGAGAGCCACTCTCCTGTGGCAGAGACTTTGGCAATTTTCGCCGCCTCCAGACGCCCGAGGCAGGCGTCGGTGGGCGTAATCAGCCAGCCGTCATCCAGCCGGGCGCTGATGTTGCCGGCGGTGCCGACGGTATAGCCGCGCCGGAACAGGCTGGCACCGGCCCAGACGATCTCTTCACGAAGCTGTTGTTCATTGTTCATCGCGTTTCTCGGTTCGTTAGTTATGAATGGGTTGCGGCAGGTCTGGCGTCAGGATCCGCGTTTTTCAGCACCAGCGGTTCAACCTTGCCCATGATGAACATAAAGTTAAACGCGCCGAACAGGCAGATACCGCCTGCGACCAGCAGCGGCACGACAAAGGAGCCGTGGCTCAGGGTCAGCATCAGGCCGGTGAACGAAGCGGTAACGATCCCCGCCAGGTTGCCGGCAAAGTTCTGGATCCCTCCCAGCGTGCCGACATAGCCGGAGCTGGGCGCAACGTCGGCAGGCAGGGTCCAGATGTTGGAGGCGGTAAAGGCCAGGCCCGCGTAGGTCAGTGAGAACAGCGTCAGGATCAGCGGAATGCTGGTGGTAAAGGCGGCAAAGGCGATCACCGAAGAGAGCAGCATGCCGGCGATCAGGCAGGTTTTGCGCGCGGTGGTCAGCGAGAAACCTTTGCGGTACATCCAGTCGGAACAGATACCGCCCAGCAGGCTGCCCGGGATACCCATCAGCGCCGGGATCGCACCCAGCGTCCCCAGCTCTTTCAGTGAGAAGCCGTGGGCGATGGTCAGGTAGGTCGGGAACCAGGTCACGAAGAAGTAGGTGGCGAAGTTCATGCAGAAGAAGCCGATCATCATCCCCCAGACGGTGCGGTAGCGGAACAGCGCGCGGATGCTGACTTTCTCACTTTTGTCGACCACGTTGACGCTGCGGTCCTCCAGCAGATTCTGGCGCTCCTGCTCGTCGAGGCCCTTCATCTCCTCCGGTTCGCGGTAGAACATCAGCCAGATAACCACCCAGATCAGTCCCAGCGCGCCGGTGACCACGAAGGAGGTCTCCCAGTCCCAGGTGCTGATCAGCCAGGCCACCAGCGGCAGGGCGATAGCGCTTCCCGCGCGCGGGCCGGCGTCGAAGATGCCGCTGGCGGTTCCGCGCTCTTTTTTGGCAAACCACGAGTAGACCACCTTGGCGCAACCGGGATAGCCGCCGGACTCACCGATGCCGAGCATTAAACGCGAGGCGAAAATGGACGTGAAGCCGCGGCCAAACGCGGTGAACACCGTAAACAGTGACCACCAGCCGACCGCGATGGCCAGACCGGCGCGTGCGCCCAGGCGGTCGATCATGCGCCCTGCGGGGATCTGCATCAGCGCATAGGTCCAGAAAAAGGCACCGAGGATCAGCCCCATGCTGGTGTCATCCAGCCCGAGGTCGGCTTTAATATGTGGCGCGGCGATGGCCAGGTTAATACGGTCTATATAGTTGATGGCGATAGCGAAAAAGCAGAAGGCGATCATCAGCCATCGGATTCGTGGGTATCTACGCATGGTGAATTCCTTTATTATCTCGGTGTTTTCCACGGCTGAGGTGGAAACGCAGGGAAGCCGTTGTCCCGGTTTTTTTTGTTATCATCGGGTGAAATTTTCCGGGTGTCTGATAACATGTCGTTAAAAGTAAGCGATTACAAAAATCAGTCAAGCCAAAAGTAAGCGCTTTCAAAATGAACCTCAGATTGTCTGCAAATTTTGTGGGCGAGGTCACTAATTTCAGTCAGGAGTTCCAACATGTCCGACAAGTTCCCCGCCCCCGCGCGGGTCTCGCTGGAAGACGTTGCCCACCACGCCGGGGTTTCAACGGCCACCGTCTCCCGGGTGCTTAACGGCAGCACCTCGGTGAAAGCCGCCAGCCGTCAGGCGGTGGAACGCGCCTGCGAGGAGCTGGGATACGTGATTAACCGCGCGGCGCGCACGCTGGCTTCCCGGCGCAGCATGACCATTGGCGCGGTGGTGCCGACGCTGGCGACGGAAACGTTCTCGCGGCCGCTGGCGGCGTTTCAGCAGAAGATCCACCAGTCTGGCTACACGCTGCTGCTGGCCAACTCCGATTTCGACCCGGATACCGAGCTGAAAGAGGTCAACAAGCTGATCGAGTACGGCATCGATGCGCTGATGCTGGTGGGGAATTCTCACCACCCGCGCCTGAGGGAGCGCATCAACCAGCTGGGGATCCCCTGCATCCAGACCTTCTCGGTCGACGCGGGCCACCCGAGCATTGGCTACGACAACGAGCAGGCCGCCGCTGAGATAACGTCCCATCTGCTGGGGCTGGGGCATAAGCAGTTTGCGGTGATTGTGGGGACCCCGCCGTCGAACGACCGCGTCTCCGATCGTATTACCGGCACGCGCGAAGCGCTGTCGGCGGCGGGGCTGATGCTGGCGGAGGAGAATCTGATCAACAGCGCTTTTACCATGAATGACGCCCGTCAGGCCATGTTCCGGCTGCTGGACGGCCCGGTGCCGCCAACGGCGGTGATTTGTGGTAACGATCTGCTGGCGTTTGGCGCGATGCGCGCGGCGGCCGAACGCTACCTGCGCATTCCAAACGACATTTCGATCACCGGCTTTAACGACTACGAGTACGCGGAACATCTGGAGCATCCGCTGACCACCATGCGGGTGGAACTGGACCAGATAGGCCTGCTCGCCGCCGACTACCTGCTGGCGACGCTGAACGACCAGCCCGCGCCGCGCCAGACGCTGCTGAAGCCGGAGCTGATCGTGCGCGGTAGCACCGGCTCACCGCCGCGCCAGCCGCGCTGAGGCCTGTCTTATCTCTGCTTCATCGCGCAGTACGATCAGGCTCGTGGCGTCAGGCCGCAGGCCTGAAACACCTCGCGTGCTGCGTCCGATCGCAGAAACGCCAGCAGCGCGGCGGCTTCAGCGGGCCGGCCGGCGTTGCGGAACAGCGCGCCGGGGAATGAGAGCACCTTTTGTAGCTCATCCGGTAGCGGCCCGGCGATTTTAATGCCCGGCACGGTGAGCAGCTCGCTGATTTGCTGCACGGCCAGATCCGCTTTTCCCTCCAGCAGCAGCCGGGCGGTAAATCCCTCGTCGATAGTGCTGGCGCGGGCGTTCACCGCCTGGGTGATGTCGAGCCGCTCCAGCACCGTTTTAAACCAGATGCCGCTGGCACCGCCGAGCGAATAGCCCACCGAGCGGGCCTGGAGCAGGCTCTGCTTCAGCGCCGCCGCGCTGCTGAGGTCCGGCTGTGCGGCATCAGGCAGCGTCGCCACCCCGATGGTTGAATCCACCAGTTCGCGGCGGCTGCCGGCCTCCACCACCGCCTGCTCCACCAGCCGGTCCATGGCTTCCGTGGTGACAATCACCGCGTCGGCGCGCCGGCCATCGGCTATCCACTGCTCAATGCGGGTGGTGGGGGCCCACTCTACCTGCAGTTCCACCTGCGGACAGCGCTGTTGCCACAGCGGCAGCAGCCGGTCAAAGGCGGCGCGGATCGCCAGTACGCTGAACAGCTTAACGGGTCTTTGGGCGCTCATCTCCGCCTCCTTACAGTTTACGCAGGTAGCTGGCATCCAGCTCTGCCGGGGTTCGCACGCCGATCAGCGCCAGGTCGCGGTCGATCTCGTCGCGAAGAATATGCATCGCATGCTCCACGCAGCGCTGGCCGCCGATAACGCTCGCGTAGAGGAACGGACGGCCGAGAAACACAAAGTCGGCCCCCAGCGCCATCGCCTTCATCACGTCGGTGCCGCGGCGGATGCCGCTGTCGATAATCACCTTCATTGCGCCTTTGCTGGCGGCGATCTCCGCCAGCGTATACAGCGGCGGAATGGTGTGATCGAGCTGACGTCCGCCGTGGTTAGAGAGGATCACCGCGTCCGCACCAAGGTCGCGGGCGATAAACGCATCCTCCGGCGACATCAGCCCCTTAATCACCAGATTGCCGCGCCATTTTTTGCGGATGGCCTCAACGTTTTTCCAGCACAGCTTGTCGCGGGCGTTGGTGTTGCGCACCTTGCCGGACATCATCGGCGGGCCGCGCTCGGCGTCGGTGTTTTCAAAGTGCGGCGCGCCGTGGCGCAGGAAGGTTTGCGCGACGGTGCCCAGCAGCCAGCGCGGGTTTATGGCGCTTTCAAACGCCACCTTCGGGGTGATTTTAATCGGCATGCTGAAACCGCTGCGGATGTTGTGCTCGCGGTTGCCCAGCATTGGCGTGTCGCCGGTAACCACCAGCGTCTGGTATCCGGCGGCTTCAACGCGATCCACCAGGCGGTCAATGCGCGGCTGATCGCCGGCCAGATAGGCCTGGAACCACGCATCGGCATTGGCGGCGTGCACGTCCTCCAGCCTGACCAGCGACGAGGCGCTGAGGATCATCGGCACGTTCATCTGCCGCGCGGCCTTAGCCAGCGCAATATCGGCCTGATAGGCGACAAAGGAGGCGCCGCCCAGCGGTGCCACGCCGAACGGATGCTGATACGTGTGGCCGAACAGCGTGGTGGCCTGGCTGCGGCCCGAGACGTCGCGGAACATGCGCGGGATAAATTTAAAGCGCTGGTAGGCGTCAAAGTTACCGGCAATCCCCTGGCCGCTCTCCACGCCGCCGGCGACGTACTGATAGATCATATTCGGCAGCCGGCGGCGCGCATGGCGCTCAAAGTCGTCCAGCGACAGCAGATCGCGGAACGCACGCGGCGTTTTTTTTGCCGGCTCTGGGGCTGTTGTCACGGCCGGAGCCGCGGCGGTCAACGATGAGGGGCTGACTGAGGTTGTCATAACAGGTTTCACACTCCATTGGCGGTGCTGCCACGCGCCACGACAAGGGTTACGTCGTCGGCGGCTGGCGGGAATTTTTGTAAGCGCTTTCAATATTGCTGTCTGTGGCATAAAATTTCAACACTGTGCGGTGAGAAGTATCGCTATTTTATGTGACGAGCATCACTTTACAGAAACATTTGTAAGCCCTTACATTATGCTGAACCCGACTGAACGGAAACTGACATGACTTCACGAATTGTTTTACTGCACGCCACGCCGGTGGCGATGGCACCGATCCACAGTGCCTTTACCGATCTGTGGCCGGAAGCGGAACTGGTTAACCTGCTGGACGACGGCCTGACGATTGACCGTGCGAAAACCCCCGGGCTGACCGCTGAACTCACCGACCGCTTTGTCCGACTGGGCGAATACGCCCACGATATGCAGGCGGCGGCTATCCTGGTCACCTGCTCGGCGTTCGGCCCGGCCATTGACCGGCTTGCCGCTGAACTGCCGATCCCGGTGCTTAAACCCAACGAGGCGATGTTCCGCGAAGCGCTGAACAGCGGCAAAAATATCGGCATGCTGGCCACCTTCGGCCCGGCGGTGGAGACAATGACCGCCGAATTTGAGGAGTTTGTGGCGCAGGCAGGCAGTGAGGCACGGCTGACCACGGTGCTGGTGGCGGACGCCATCGATCTGCTGCGCAAAGGTGACCGTGAGAGCCATAACCGGCTGGTGGCCGATCGGGCGCACGAACTGGCGCACTGCGACGTGATCATGCTGGCGCACTTTTCAACCTCTAATGCGGCTGAGGCGGTACGCAGCCGGGTCAGCATCCCGGTGCTGACCGCGCCACACGCCGCCGTCAGCCTGATTAAGGCCACTGTTAACCACTGTGGCGAGGAGAAATGATGTTAATTGGCGTGATTGCAGACGATTTTACCGGGGCCAGCGATATCGCTGTCACCCTGTCAAAAGGGCTGGAGGGTGAGGGCGGGCTGCACACCGTTCAGTATCTGGGCGTGCCGTCCACCCCGGCCGCAGCGGGGGTTGAGGCGGGGGTTATCGCACTGAAGAGCCGTTCGCTCACGGCCGCCGAGGCCGTGGCGCAGTCGCTGGCCGCCTGTCGCTGGCTGCAGGCGCAGGGGTGTGAACAGATCGTCTTTAAGTACTGCTCCACCTTTGACTCAACCGACGAAGGCAATATCGGCCCGGTGACCGAGGCGCTGGCCGCGCAGCTTGACGCGCGGAGCGTGGTGGTCTGCCCGGCCTTTCCGGCGATGGGACGGACGGTTTATCAGGGGCACCTGTTTGTGTATGACCGGCCGCTGAATGAGTCCGGCATGCAGCATCATCCGCTGACGCCGATGACCGATGCCGATCTGCGGCGGGTGCTGCAGCGGCAGACCTCGCTTAAGGTAACGCACCTGGGCTGGCACAAGGTGGCGCAGGGCAGCGAGGCGCTGCGCGAGGCGTTGTCACAGCAGGGGCAGGCAGAACGAACGCTGGTGGTGGTGGACGCCATCAGCAATCACGACCTGACCACCCTGGGCCGCGCCTGCCGGGGGGCACCGCTGGTGACCGGCGGCTCGGGCATCGCGCTGGCGCTGCCGCACAACTTTATCGCTCAGGGCAGGGCGCACGGCCGGCAGGCGGGCATTACGCCCCTCGGCGGCGCTGAAGCGATCCTCGTCGGCAGCTGTTCCGGCGCAACCCGCGGGCAAATCGACGAGCATCAGAAGCAGCATCCGGTGCTGATGATTGAGGTGGAATCGGTGCTGAACGGCACAACCGGGCCGCAGCAGCTGGTGGAATTTATTCTTATGCATCAGGGAGAGGCACCGCTGGTGTACTCGTCCGGCGATCCGCAAACCGTCGAACGGCTGCAGAAAGAGTATGGCCGCGAACGTATTGCCGCCGCGCTGGACGACCTGTTCGGCCAGACCGCCCGTCAGCTGGTGGCGGCGGGCGTCAGGCGGCTGGTGGTCGGCGGCGGCGAAACCTCTGGCGCGGTAGTCAGCGCGCTGGATCTGGGTGCGCTGACCATCGGCCGGGAGATCGACACCGGCGTGCCTGCGCTGGTCTCCGGCGGCAGCCGGCCGCTGGCGCTGGCGCTGAAGTCCGGCAACTTCGGCGCGCGGGACTTCTTCGCCCGGGCGGTGAACAGCCTGTAAAACGGCGGCAGGCGGGAGGCCCCCGCAGGCACTAATGATCCCGACGTTGGCTTCCCCTTTTCCCCACGGTGTTCTGCTTGCAGCGTACCTGAGGGGGGGGCTAACCTGCTCTGACTCTGACTCTGACTCTGACTCTGACTCTGACTCTGACTCTGACTCTGACTCTGACTCTGACTCTGACTCTGACTCTGACTCTGACTCTGACTGGGGCGTGGGCGTGGGCTGAGCAGTGTCTATCCTGGTCCTCATCCCGGCACAGGCCGGAACAGGCGGCTGACGTCAGTAAACGTCGGCAGAAAGCCTGTTGTTCATCCGCTCCGCGCCCTTGATATGTCATTTCGTTATAAGCCATAGCATTTCAGTCGTTTCCAACTATTTCACCGCTGCTTACTATCGCTTAGCAATTAATGCTATCGATAATTCCCGACCGATAATCAGATTAATTAATCAGCATATTTTGCTGATTTACGGCAGAAAAACAGAGCTCAGATGATTGAATTACGTCACGTATCCAAAACATTCGACGCCCGAAGCGGCCCGATCGCCGCCGTAGACGACGTCAGCCTGCGTGTGGAACAGGGGCAGATTTACGGCATTATTGGCTACAGCGGTGCGGGTAAAAGTACGCTGATCCGCCTGCTGAATGGCCTGGAAAAACCCACCGCCGGTAGCGTGATCATCGCCGGGCAGGATATTGCCCGGGCGCGCGGCGAAGCGCTGCGCCAGGCGCGGCTGAAGATCAGCATGGTGTTTCAGCACTTTAACCTGCTGTGGTCGCGTACCGTCAGCGAGAATATCGCTTTTTCGCTGCAAATCGCCGGTGCGCCAAAAGCGGTCATCCAGCGCCGGGTTGCTGAACTGGTCCAGCTGGTTGGTCTGAGCGGCAAAGAGCAGGCTTATCCCGCTCAGCTTTCCGGCGGACAAAAACAGCGCGTCGGTATCGCCCGCGCGCTGGCCAACAGCCCGGACGTGCTGCTGTGCGATGAGGCAACCTCCGCGCTGGATCCACAAACCACAGATGCCATTCTTGACCTGCTGTCAGATATTAACCGTCAGCTGAAGCTGACCATCGTGCTGATCACCCACGAGATGCACGTGGTGCGCAAAATCTGCCACCGCGTGGCGGTAATGGAAGCCGGGCGAATCGTGGAAGAGGGTGAAGTGCTGTCGGTATTTACCCATCCGCAGCAGCCGATTACCCGTCAGTTCGTTCGCCAGACTACCGAATACAGCAATGCTGACACGCCGTTTAACCCGGCGCTGGTGGATGCAGAGGTGGGCAGCGTGCTGAAGCTGACCTTTGTCGGCCAGAGCACCCGTGAGCCGGTTGTCGGTGAACTGACGCTGAAATATGCGCTGCCGTTCAACATCCTGCACGGCAAAATGACCCAGACCAGCAACGGCACCTTCGGTGAGCTGTGGCTGCAGGTCCCGGCCAGCGGTCCCCAGCTGGAGAGCATCCTTACGGATCTGCACGCTCACGAAATTTCTGTCGAGGTGGTAAGCCATGTCTGAGTCCCTGTTTCCCCACCTGAAGCTCGACCAGCTGTGGAACGCCACGCTTGAAACTCTGTATATGACCGCGCTGTCCGGCGTGGCGACCTTTGTGCTCGGTATTCTGCTCGGGCTGGCGCTGTTCCTGACCGCCCGCGGCGGCCTGTTTCAGAACCGGGCCATTTACTCGACGATTTCGCTGCTGGTCAACGTGTTCCGCTCGATTCCGTTCATCATCCTGATCGTGCTGCTGATCCCGTTTACCAAGGCGCTGATCGGCACCATTCTCGGTGCGGACGCCGCGCTGCCGGCGCTGATCGTCGGGGCGGCACCGTTTTACGCCCGGCTGGTGGAGATCGGCCTGCGCGAAGTCGATAAAGGGGTGATTGAGGCCTCGCGTTCGATGGGGGCACGCCTGAGCACGCTGATTTTCCGCGTATTGCTGCCGGAGTCCTCGCCGGCGCTGGTCTCCGGGATTACCGTCACCCTAATTGCGCTGGTCAGCTACAGCGCGATGGCCGGGGTGATCGGTGCCGGCGGCCTCGGCAACCTGGCCTACCTTGAGGGCTTCCAGCGCAACCACGGGGACGTGACGCTGGTGGCAACGGTGATGATTCTGGTGATCGTGTTTATTATCCAGTTTTTAGGTGATGTACTGACTACACGGCTCGATAAACGTTAACTTTTAGGAACTTAAAACATGAAAAAAACACTGACGCTGCTGGCTGCGGCCACCCTGGGAGCCCTGAGCCTGAGCGCATGGGCAGACACGCTGACCGTGGGCGCCTCTAACGTACCGCACGCGGAGATTCTGGAGCAGGCTAAACCGATTCTGGCGAAGCAGGGCATTGACCTGGAGATCAAACCGTTCCAGGACTACATCCTGCCGAACACCGCGCTGGCCAGCCGTGATATCGATGCCAACTACTTCCAGCACATCCCGTACCTGAACAGCGTGCTGAAAGATCACGCGGGCGACAAAACCTATGACTTCGTCAGCGCCGGTGCGATCCATATCGAGCCGATTGGCATCTACTCTAAAAAGTACAAATCGCTGCAGGATCTGCCGCAGAACGGCAAAATCATTATGCGTGACGCGGTAGCCGAAGAGGGGCGTATCCTGTCGATCTTTGAGAAAGCCGGCGTCATCAAGCTGAAGCCGGGCGTCAGCAAGGTTGACGCGCGCATCAGCGACGTGGTGGAAAACCCGAAAAAGCTGAAGTTCCTGGCGAACGTGGAAGGCGCGCTGCTGCCGCAGATGTATAACAACGACGAAGGCGACGCGGTGGTGATCAACGCCAACTACGCCATCGACGCCGGCCTGAACCCGGTGAAAGATCCCATCGCCGTCGAAAGCGGTGAAAACAACCCGTACGCCAACATCATCACCGTACACCGCGGCGACGAGAACAAGCCGGACATCAAGGCGCTGGTCGACGTGCTGCACTCGAAAGCTATTCAGGAGTGGATCCGCACCAAGTACAAAGGTGCGGTGATCCCGGTTAACAACTGATAACCTGTTGACACAATCGATGGCGGGGGTAGGCTTACTTTTGCAAGAAGATACCCGTAGCACAACGCCTGAAGTGGTCACCACCCATAACAGGACCCGAAATTAAACCCGTCTTACCGGGTCGGTTTTTTTTCGCCCCCTGAATTTCCCACACTCCACGAAAAAAGGCAGGGGTGGTCGCCCCCGCCTTGTTTCAAGTCCCTTTGGCTCTTACGGGCTTCCGGTCAGTTGCCTGACTGCAACGATAATCTGCAGGGTAACGTAAACGATCTGCAACGTTACCAGGATGGTTGCCAGATTAATCACTTGGGCGTTCTCCATCACGCGGAGAGTGCCACACGTCGCTTATGCCTTTGGGTCTCCCTCACGACGCGTATCTTGCTGAAATTGTCTGTGGCACTCAACGGGGTGGAGGCAGAACGGACAGCACCACCTGTTGCCGAACGGGAAAATCTGAGCGCCTGACGCTTTGCCACCCGATTGAATGCCATGACTTACATTTCTCAGCCAGCACATCATAGCGATAATTACCCACGTGACAATTAGCATGCTTCATCACTTCGATGAGGTTTACAGATTGACAGCACCAGGTTCAGGACTAAAATATCACCCTCTTGCTGAAATTGCCTGTGGCACAGTTTCTGACGTGGTCACCACCCACAGCAGGAACAGAAATCAAACCCGTCTTACCAGGTCGGGTTTTTTTTCGCCCTGAATTTCCCTGCCTGCTCTTTTGACTGCGGCGCACCGTGGGTCCTGTCCGCTGACCTCTCGCCTTAACCCATCTCCCGGTTAACCATATATTTTTTAATCATTCGTCCTGTTTTTTTGCCCGCGTTACACTGAATTTCATGTGAAAAGGGCGGAAAACTCAATGATCAGCGTTAGCGGTTTAAATAAAAAATTCAAAGATTACCAGGCGCTTAACGACATTAACTTCAGCGTGAAGCGGGGCGAAGTTGTCTCCATTATCGGCCCGTCCGGTTCCGGTAAATCGACCCTGTTGCGCAGCCTCAACCTGCTGGTGAAACCGGATAGCGGCCAGCTGCAGATCGGCGATAAGCAGATCGACGCCGGGCGCTTAACGCGCCGCGGCACCGCAGAATTTCGTCGCCAGAGCGCGATGGTGTTTCAGCACTACAACCTGTTCCGCAATAAAACCGCGCTGGAAAATATCACTGAAGTGCTGATCTACGGCCGTGGTTTTTCACGCGGTGATGCTGAAGCAAGGGGCAGGGAGCTGCTGGACCAGGTGGGGCTGGCGCATAAGGCCGACGCCTATCCGGTCACCCTTTCCGGCGGGCAGCAGCAGCGGGTGGGCATTGCCCGTGCGCTGAGCCTGGAGCCGGCCGCGCTGCTGCTGGATGAACCGACCTCCTCACTTGACCCGGAACTGCGTCGCGACGTGCTTAACCTGATCGCCAGCCTGGCGGAGCGTGCGCTGACCATGCTGATCGTCACCCACGAAATGCGCTTCGCCCGTGACATCTCCCAGCGAATTTTCTTTATGGATCAGGGCCGTATCATCGAACAGGGTGCCCCTGACCAGCTGTTTGACGCCGGCGCGCACCACCGCGCGCACCGTTTTCTTCATGAGTTTGCCTGAGCCGGTAAAAGGGAGTTTTGCTGATGAATTTTGATGTGAACTATATGCTGGCGCTGATCCCCCAGCTGCTGACGTACCTGCCGGTCACCCTGTATATCGCGCTGTTCTCCATCGTGCTGGCCACGCTGCTGGGCATCGGCCTGGCGGTGCTGCTGCGGGGCGCGCGGCCGCTGGCCGTCTTCGCTCAGGTTTATATCTCCTTCTTTCGCGGCACGCCGGTGCTGGTGCAGCTGCTGATCATCTACTTCGGCCTGCCGCAGCTGTTTCCGGCGATGAACAGCCTGAACGCCACCTGGGCGGTGATTATCGGGCTGAGCCTGAACAGCGCCGCCTATCTGGCCGAGGTGTTTCGCGCCGCCATCGACTCGGTGGATAAAGGCCAGTGGGAAGCCTCGCTGGCGTCCGGGCTGAGCGGGTTCCAGGCCTCGCGGCGCATCGTGCTGCCGCAGGCCGGGCGCAACGCGCTGCCGGCGGCCGGTAATATCTGGATTGGACTGATCAAGAACTCCTCGCTGGCCTTCACCCTCGGCGTCAGCGAACTGCTGGCCGGCGGCAAGCTGATTGCCACCGAATCACTGAAGTACTTTGAAGCCTATTTTGCCGTCGGCCTGATCTACTGGGCGCTGACCATCGTGCTCAGCGCGCTGCAGCGTCGGCTGGAACGGGCCGTTGGCAAACCTTACCTCGTCTGACTCATCGGGAAATCACGTTATGAAAGGCTATAAAATTGCGCTGCTGGCCGGCGCGCTGGCCGTGCTGAGCGGCTGCGACAAGGCCGCTGACTCCGCGGCGGAGCAGCCGGTGCTGCGGGTCGGCGCCACGCCGGATGGCTATCCGCACTACTTTGTGGAAGGCAAACAGGTGAAGGGCTTCAGCGCCGAAATCCTGATGGCAGTGGCGGACAAAATCCACTACAAAATTGAGTGGGTCACCTCGGACTGGGTGGGGGTGCTCGGCTCACTGGAAACCGGCAAGGTGGATACGGTGGGTAACTTTGCTGATACCCCGCAGCGCCGCGAGAAGTATGACTTCAGCGTGCCTTATTACTACTCCGCCGCCGCGCTGGCGGTGAGCGTCAACAATACCACCGTGCACGGGCTGAAAGACCTGGCCGGTAAGACCGTGGCCGCCGATCTCGGCTCCAACTATGCCAACGTACTGAAAGAATTTGATCCGGAAAACAAAATCAGGCTGGTGACCTTTGACGGTTCTGACGTGGTGATTAACAGCGTGGCGCAGGGCAAGGTTGACGCCTATGTTTCCGGTGAAGTGCTGCTGCTGGGCCGGATTAAACACCGCAACCTGCCGCTGAAGGTGGTGGGGGAAACCTTCGGTGAGAAAACCGTGGCGCTGCCGTTCCGCAAGGATCAACGCGGTGAAGCGCTGCGTAAAAAAGTCGACGTGGCGATCGAACAGCTGCGCGCCGACGGCACGCTGAAGAAGATTTCAGAAAAGTGGTTTGAGCGTGACCTTACCGTCAGCAATCAGCCTGCAAAAGGATAACGTTATGACGATGCATCTGGCGCTGTTCCCTGAAACCACAGTCTGCTACGCGGGCTGACGATGGATCGCCGGTTCCGGCTTTATCTACGGCTGATTCACTGGCGGAACGCATGACGCAGTGGTATCAGCAGCGTGCGGTGAATGGTTTTGTGGTGATGCCACCTCGGATTGCACCGCCCGGCAGCCTTATTTAACGGCTTGTACACTAATCACCCACCAAAAGTGGGTGTTTGAACTACCTTTAACCGTTGATTCTTCAATTCGTCAGGAGACAACGATGAGCCACGATCCCCGCAAACCCACCACCACCGACGCTGGCATACCGGTCGCCAGCGATGAACATTCGCTGACTGTCGGCCCTGATGGCCCGATTATGCTGCACGATCACTACCTGATCGAACAGATGGCCAACTTCAACCGCGAGCGCATTCCTGAACGCCAGCCCCACGCCAAAGGCAGCGGCGCTTTCGGCCATTTCCAGGTAACGGATGACGTCAGCCGCTACACCAGAGCGGCGCTGTTTCAGCCGGGCGTAAAAACGGACGTGGTAATGCGTTTCTCCACCGTGGCGGGAGAGCGCGGCAGCCCTGATACCTGGCGCGACCCGCGCGGCTTTGCCATCAAGTTTTATACCGAGGAAGGCAATTACGACATGGTGGGTAACAATACGCCGGTGTTCTTTATCCGCGATCCGATGAAGTTCCAGCACTTTATCCGTTCGCAGAAGCGCCGCGCCGATAACAACCTGCGCGACAACGATATGCAGTGGGACTTCTGGACGCTGTCGCCGGAGTCATCCCATCAGGTAACCTGGCTGATGGGGGATCGCGGCATTCCGTCAAGCTGGCGGCATATGAACGGCTACTCCAGCCACACCTACCTGTGGGTTAACGCCGCCGGGGAAAAGTTCTGGGTCAAGTATCACTTCAAAACCGATCAGGGCGTTGAGTTCCTGGCGCAGGAGCAGGCTGACCAGCTGGCCGGCCAGGACGGTGATTACCATACGCGCGATCTGTTTGAAGCGATTAAGCGCGGTGAGCACCCCAGCTGGACGCTGTATATGCAGGTGATGCCGTTTGCCGAAGCGGAACACTACCGTTTTAACCCGTTCGATCTGACCAAAGTGTGGCCGCACGCTGACTATCCGTTAATTCGCGTGGGCAGGCTGACGCTGGATCGTAATCCAACGGATAACCACGCGCAGATCGAGCAGGCGGCGTTTGAGCCGAACAATCTGGTCCCCGGTATCGGCCTCAGCCCGGACAAGATGCTGATTGGCCGTATCTTTGCCTATGCCGATGCGCACCGGGCACGGCTGGGCGTCAACTACAAGCAGATCCCGGTCAACGCGCCGCACTCGCCGGTCAACAGCTACAGCAAGGACGGTGCGATGCGGATTAACCCGGTCAGCGATCCGGTCTATGCGCCGAACTCTAAAGGCGGCCCGGCCGCCGACGGCGTGCGTTATCCTACCGATTCTGCCTGGCCGGCCAGCGGCGAGATGGTGCGCCAGGCCTACACGCTGCGCCGCGATGACGATGACGTAGGTCAGGCTAATACGCTGATTAATCAGGTGATGGATGACGCCGCCCGTCAGCGGCTGGTGAATAACGTCAGCGGTCATCTGCTGAACGGCGTTGAAGAACCGGTGCTGTCGCGCGCCTTTGATTACTGGCGCGCAATCGATCGGACGATAGGCGACCGTATCGCGCAGCAGGTGCAGGCGGAACGCGCAAAGCGCAGCTGAGGGTCATGCCATCAGACCTGGCTGCCCGGGCATAATCGGCCTGCAGGCGATCTACCCGCGGTAAAAAAACCGGGCGTAACGTACACGCCCGGAGATTCAGTCAGTTTCGGTGCCTGATGCGTCGCAGCCCAGCCGGCTCAGCAGCGGCCACTGCAGCATTAAGGTATCGATGAGCCCATCCAGCTCCGCGCGGGAAGCCCCTTCGCGCGCGCGCACCGACATGCCCTGCAGCAGGCAGCCAAGATAACTTGCCAGCTGCTGCACGTGGGTCTGCGGATCCAGCTCGCCTGCCGCCTGACGGCCCTGCAGAAACGCCAGCAGCTGTGCCTCCTGGCCCTGATGCTTTTTACGCAGCATCTCCGCCACCTCGGTTGAGTCGGCCGACAGGCCGGTGGAGGTGCAGATCAAAAAGCAGCCGCCAGGCTTTTCACCGTCGGTAAAGCAGGCGGCGGTGGTGCGAAAATAGTTCTCGATTCCCCCGGCTACGCAGCTCTCCGGGCAGACCAGCTGCGCCTCGCTCTGGCTGGCAAATTTATCCGTGTAGCGATCGACGGCGGCGCGAAACATCCCCTCTTTATTGGTAAATTCCGCATACAGCGTCGGCGCTTTGGCACCGGTGGCGGCGACCAGATCGGCCAGCGAGGTGGCTTCATAGCCGTGCCGCCAGAACAGCTCCAGCGCTTTATCCAGCGCCGCCTCGCGGTCGAAGGTTTTTGGCCGGCCACGGCCTTTACGTGTTACGGCGTCCTGCTCAGTCATCGTCATTACTCCTCACTTCGCATTAGCGCACAAAAGATTAAGTTATCAATCAGTATAAAAATATTATATGCGCCTGTCGAGTGACATTGCTCGCAGATTTTCACAGCAGTAAGAACAAAAAATTCTAACTTTATTCAACGTAAATTCAGTATCTTAACCATTAAGTTATCGATCGTTAATAAAATGGTGTTGACGGGTTGCCACGCACTGCTTATCATTTTCCTATCGATCGTTAATAAATAACGACGGCAACCTTAAATCAACGAATCAAAGCGAGATAAAATCATGAAAACCATCAAAATGACCCTGGCCGCCATCGCCCTGACTACTGTTTCTTTCGCCGGTTTTGCCGCCGATCAGGTCAGCAGCGCGCCTGAACAGCAGCAGGAAATCGGCGTGGTATCCGCCAGCGGCGCCTCTAACCTGACTTCTCTTGAAGCGCGTCTGGCAGCAAAAGCAGAGCAGGCCGGTGCAAAATCATTCCGTATCACCTCAGCATCCGGCAATAACAAACTGCACGGCACTGCGGTTATTTACCAGTAACAGCAAAATGTGATGGTGCATCAGGGGGAACTATGAAAAGCACATCTTTAGCCCTTGTTGCCGTCATCCTGAGCACCCTGTCCGGTGCCAGCCTGGCTGCATCTTCTGCGGGGGCACTTCCACCGGTTTCTGCGGTGGTGTCTAACGTCACCGGCAGCACCACGCTGGTGTCACTGGACGGGCAACTGACGGGAAAACCACAACCCCGTCAGGCAACTTTACGCACCGCCTCCCTGTGGGGGCTGAATGAAGCGAACGGGATTGCCATTAGCGACCGTTAATACTGCACGCAGCAGAACGGCCGGGCCAGAGAAGACCTGCTCCTTTCCGTTAAAGGCGGCGTGTCGTTAACCGTTAGAACGCCTGATGATTTTTCATCAGGCGTTTTTTTTTAACGGCCTGCCAGTAAAGCCGTTGCCTCAGAAAAATGCCGCCCGCTGATAGCACTTTTCCGCCTGTTCAGTGACGGCAGTCATATGCATTGCCCCATGGATCTGCCCGGCCAGCCGCTCAACGCGCACTCTGACGCCCGCCTCCGTCAGTCTGGCGGCATACGCCTCTGCCTCATCACGCAGCGGATCGTATTCGCAGCTCAGAATCGTTGCCGGCGGCAGCCCGCGCAGATCGGCAGTGGCCAGCGGGGAAAACAGTGGCTGCGGTGACGACGTCCGCGCACCGTTCTGACCCGTGGGGAAGTATCCGGTGTTGTCCAATGTATTGTGACCCGCATGCCTGACGGCATCATTACCGGCATAGTACTGCCAGCAGGCCTGCATCATCTCAGCCGTTAAGCCATAGCCGGTGGCAAACTGCTGATAAGATGCGCTGCTCATCGTCGCATCCAGCGCCGGCCACAGCAGCAGTTGGTGGGCGATATCCGGCCCGCCGCGCTCGCGGGCCAGCAGGCAGGCCGCCGCCGCCAGATTGCCACCGGCGCTGTCACCGCCCACCGCAATCTGAGCGGCATCCAGGCGCAGCACCGCAGCCTGCTGATGAATACCGCACAGCGCCGCGTAAAAGTCCTCCAGCGGCAGCGGATAAGGGTGCTCGGGGGCCAGCCGGTAATCCACCGCCAGCACCACGCGGCCGGTGGATTCTGCCAGCTGGCGGCATGGGCGGTTCCACGCCTCCAGGCTGCCCAGAGACCAGCCGCCGCCGTGCGCCCAGACCAGCGCCGGAAGATTGCTCTCCCCCTGCCGGGCATAAGGCACGTAGATCCTGACCCTCAGGGGCGTGCCGTCGGCGGCGGGCAGAGCCAGCTGCTGTTGCCAGGCCGCATCCCGATCTTCCCCCTGCTGCTGAATCAGCCCGGCATCGGTCGCCCGGCGGAGTTCGGCCAGCGTTAGCGGAGCTGACGGGGCCGGTTGTGCCGCCAGCCAGGCGGTGATGGCGGGATCAAGCGGCATAACCTGCTCCTTTCTGCAGAAACGGCAGCAGCAGCTCGCCGAATGCCTGTGGGCTCTCTTCGGTAATAAAGTGGCCACAGTCCTCGACGATGGCGTGCTGCAGGTCGGGTGCCAACGGCTGAAGCGTCTGGTAAGGGGCATCGGCGGTGGCGTGCCGGGAACCGATCGCCAGTACCGGCATGGTCAGCGGGATCTGCCCCCGCCGCCTGTTCTGCCGCACCGTTTCGGGTATCGCCCGGTAGTAGTTAAAACCTGCCTGCAGGCGGCCCGGCGCACGGTAAGCATTGATATAAACTTCCGCCGCCACCGCACTTCGCCGCCATGACCAGCGGTCAAAGATAAAGCTCAGATACTGCCGTTCGCGCCCGAGGGTCAGGACTTCCGGCAGCGCGTCGAGCTGGTTGAACATAAAGTGCCAGAGGAAGATATTCTCTTCCGGCGCGACGAACACCGGTGGCGGTGGGGCCAGGCCTGGGATCACCGCTTCGGTGAGTACCAGCCGTTCCACCGCCTGCGGAAAATCGGCTGCCAGCGCATAGCCCACCCACATACCAATATCGTGGCCGACCAGCTGAAAGCGTTGATGTCCCAGCTGCCGCATCGCCTGGTGCAGGATGGTGGCAATCGCGCCGGTGTCATAACCCGCCGCCGGTGCGTCAGACTCACCGCAGCCTGGCGGATCAACCGCGATCGCCTGATAACCGGCGGTGGCCAGGGTCTGCATCACGTGTCGCCAGGTGTACCAGGTCTGCGGCCAGCCCGGCAGCAGCAGCACCGGCGGCCCTTCTCCGGCGGTGACCAGATGCAGCCTGCGGCCGGACACCGTCAGGTAGCGATGCTGCCAGTCGTCAGGCAACAGGTCGGTCTGGGTCAGTGAGAATGTGTGTTTCATAAGGCGATCCCCATCAGCGCGCGCAGTTCATCTGCCGCAAGCGGCGCAGCGGCAAAGTCATCAAACACCGTATCGGCGACGTTGATAATATGCTCGCGGATAAAGGCCGCCCCCTCACGCGCACCGTCCAGCTTATTCTTCAGGCAGCATTCCCACTCCAGCGTGGCCCAGCCCTGATAACCCTGTTGCGTCAGCAGAGAGAAGATGCGCTTAAAATCGACCTGGCCATCACCTGTGGAGCGGAAACGCCCCGCACGATCGGCCCATGACTGATAGCCGCCGTACATCCCCTGACGGCCGGTGGGCGTAAACTCAGCGTCCTTGACGTGAAACATGCGGATATAGGGTTCGTAGATCTGCAGGAAAGCGAGGTAATCCAGCTGCTGCAGCACAAAGTGGCTGGGATCAAACAGCATCCGGCAGCGCGGATGGTGGCCGGTGCGCTGCAGGAACATCTCAAAGCTGATGCCATCGTGCAGATCTTCACCGGGATGGATCTCAAAGCACAGATTGACGTTGTGCGCGTCGCAGGCGTCAAGGATCGGCAGCCAGCGGTGGGCCAGTTCGTCAAACGCGGTCTCTACCAGCCCGGCGGGGCGCTGCGGGAACGGGAAGATATAGGGCCAGGCCAGCGAACCGGAGAAGGTGCCAAGTTCGGTCAGCCCGAAGCGCGCCGACGCCTTTACCGCCGCCAGCATCTGACCGGCCGCCCACTGCTGGCGGGCGATGGGATTACCCTGCAGATGCGGCGGGGCGAAACTGTCGCACAGCGCATCATAGGCCGGATGTACCGCCATCAGCTGGCCGAAGATATGGCTGGTCAGTTCGCTGATTTGCAGCTGATGCCGTGCCAGCATCTGGCGGATTTCATCGCAGTACGACTGACTTTCCGCCGCCAGATTAATATCGATAAAACGCCGGTCCCAGGCCGGGATCTGCAGCGCCCGGAAGCCGTTCTCCTGCGCCCATGCGGCCACCGCCGCCAGACTGTTAAACGGAAACGCGTCGTCGCTGTACTGAGCAAGGTGCAGGCTTGGACCCTTAATGGTTTGCATACTGAACTCCTATTGTTTGTTGATTGACAAACAATAGGGTAAAATCAGCGTCCTGGGCAACGGCTGTTGGCCGTGTGCCGCACAATTCGCTCATCCCGCGGCGTATTTATTAGCGGATTAAGGTGCTAACAGGCTGAATAATTAGCATAATAACCGGCAACCAGCACCCAACGATGGAGCCATGATGGCGGGCAGACCAAGAGAATTTGACCGTGAGCAGGCGTTAATCACCGCCAGAGATCTGTTCTGGCGTCACGGCTATGAGGGAACGTCGCTGGCCGATCTGGTGGCCGCGCTGGGCATTGCCTCGGCGCGCATCTATAAGGCCTTTGGTTCAAAAGAGCAGCTCTACCGTGAGGCGATCGGCCACTACGAGCAGCACGAAGGGGGATTTGCCACGCGCGCGTTGCAGCATCCGCAGATCCTCAGTGCCGTGCGCCAGATGCTGGAGCAGGCGGTGTTACTTTACACCGTCAGCGATCCCCCGGCCGGCTGCATGGTGGTCTCGGCGGCGGGCGGGCTGAGCGAGGAGAACCAGCCGCTGGCGACGTGGCTGGCGCAGCAGCGTAAAGAGCGCACTGCTGAAATCGTCGCCCGGCTGCAGCAGGCGCAGGCGGACGGGCAGTTGCGGGCGGAAGCGGCCGTGCCGCCGCTGGGGGAGTATTACGCTACCGTGCTGCATGGACTGTCGGTACAGGCGCGCGACGGAGCCAGCCGGGAGCGGCTAAACGCGGCGATAACGCTGGCGATGCTGCCGTTACAGAACCTGCTGATCGACTGATCTTTTGTGCCGTTCATCCGTATGGGGGATTTTTTTCACCACCGTCCGGTGCTGAGATGACCTGACCAGTCTGAATTCAACGGAGGCGGCATGGGCAGCACAACACTTCTCACGGCGGTTAGCGATTTCCTGCGGCGCGAACACGGCCATTTTATTAACGGGCAATGCAGCAGCGGCAGCGGTACACGGCGGCCGGTGATCGATCCGGCCAGCGCCCGGCGCATTGCAGAGGTGCACGACGGCGGGGCGGCAGAGGTTGCCGCGGCGATGGCCGCCGCGCAGGCGGCCTTTAACGGCGAATGGGCCGCCACGCCGACGCTGGTGCGTGGCAACCTGCTGCTGAAGCTGGCCGCGGCGCTGGGGGCCCATCGTGAAGAGCTGGCGCAGTTGGAAACCGTCTGCACCGGCAAAACCATTGCCCTGTCGCGCGGGCTGGAGTTGGATCAGTCGGTGGCGTTCCTGCGTTATTTTGCCGGCTGGGCGGGAAAAATCAGTGGCGAAACGCTGGACGTGTCGATCCCCTCCTTCGCCGGAGAAAAGTACCGCGCCTTCACCGTGCGCGAACCGCTGGGCGTGGTGGTGGGTATTCTGCCGTGGAATTTTTCGATCATGATTGCGCTATGGAAGTGTGCAGCCGCGCTGATCTGCGGTAACACCGTGGTGCTGAAGCCCAGCGAGTTTACCCCGCTGACCCTGCTGCGGGTGGCGGAACTGGCACAGGAGGTCGGCTTTCCCCCGGGTATTCTTAACGTCATCAACGGCGACGGTAAAACCCTCGGCCCGCTGCTGGTCAACCATCCCGCCTGTGCGAAGGTCAGTTTTACCGGCTCGATGACCACCGGTCGCTCGGTGGGCAACGCCTGCAGCGCGCGCGGCATTCCGGTGACGCTGGAGCTGGGCGGGAAAAATGCCGCGCTGTTCCTTGACGATCTGAGCGTCGAAGAGATGGTGGCCGGTATTCTTGAGGCCGGTTACGTCAATCAGGGGCAAATTTGCGCCAGCGCCGAGCGTTTCTACCTGCCTGCCGGCAAGATCGACGCGGTGCTGCAGCTGCTCAGCCAGCGCCTCGCGACGTTCACGCCGGCTTCGCCGCTGGATGATGACTGCCCGCTCGGCCCGCTGGCCAACGCGCCGCATCTGGAAAAGGTGCAGGGGTTAATTGCCGCCGCGCAGCGGGACGGCGACCGGCTGATCTGCGGCGGTACCCGCCCGGCAGGGGAGGGTTATTATCTGCTGCCGGCGGCGATCGCCGCCCGCAGCGCGGATTCCGCCATTATGCAGCAGGAAACCTTTGGACCGGTCGGAGCCTTCCTCGCCTGGCAGCAGGAGGAGCAGGCCCTGCAGTGGATCAACGACTCCCCTTACGGACTCTCGGCCAGCGTCTGGACCCACGATCTCAGCAAAGCGCTGCGCTACAGCGAACGCATTCAGGCCGGCACCGTGTGGATCAACATGCACACCTTCCTCGACCCGGCGCTGCCGTTTGGCGGCATCAAAGGCTCCGGCAACGGCCGCGAGTTTGGCAGCGCCTTTATCAACGACTACACCCGGCTGAAATCGGTGATGATGCGTTACTGAACCTGTAGCGAAACTAAGCCTGCCCGGCTGGCGTTGTGCAGGCTGCTTCAGTCACAAGGTGACTGACTGCGTTATCTCCCTCCCTGCAGGATGCCGCATATCAGTCTGACTGAGGCAGCGGCGCGAACGTCCCGATCATCGCCTGACGGTTAGCCGATCTGCTGCCCTTCAGCCACACCAGCCAGATTTCGGCGGCACCCTGACCGTCAGCCAGTGGCCAGGCGCGCACGCTGTCGCGCCCCGGCATGCTCGCCAGCATGCTGGCCGGCACCAGCGCCAGCCCGGCACCGGCGCTGACGCAGGCGACGATGCCGTGATAGGACTCCATCTCAAAAATTTTACCCGGCACCGCGCCGTCGCGGGCAAACCAGTTCTCAAAGCGCCGTCGATAGGAGCAGTTGGCGCGAAAGGCGTAGACAGTCGCGCCGGAGATGCTGGCGGCGTCCGGCACCGGCGGGTGATGGAGCGCCGAGATCAGCACCAGCTCTTCGGCAAACACCGCCACCCCCTCAAGCTGCGGATGCCTGGGCGGGCCGTCAACAAAGGCGGCGCTGTAGCGGCCGCTCAGCACGCCGTCAATCATCGCCCCGGACGGGCCGGTGGTCAGGTCCAGCTCTACCTGCGGCCAGCGCTGATGATAGCGCGAAATCAGCGGCGGCAGGCGCACGGCGGCGGTGCTCTCAATCGACCCCAGCGTAAAAATGCCGCCCGGCTGCTGGCCGGAGACGCAGGCGCGCGCCTCGTCCGCGAGCGCCTGCAGCCGCCTTGCGTAGTCGAGCAGCGTGCGGCCGCTGTCGGTTATATGCAGCCGCAGCTTCTCGCGGCGAAACAGTTCGCAGCCCAGCTCCTCTTCCAGCTGGCGCAGGCGGGTGGAGACGTTCGACGGCACGCGGTGCAGCTTCCCGGCGGCGGCGGTAATGCTGCCCTCTTCGGCCACGGTGCGAAATACCTCCAGCTGGGTCAGATCCATCATCTTTCTCTTTTTAGTACGGTTATTTTCTTAATTATTCATTTTTCATGAAGGTATCGCAAGCCTATGATAAGTCCATTCGAAGCTGGCGCTGGCTGCCATACTTCACAGTCAACTCTGATAAAAGGTGCCAATCATGACCCAGACAACCGTCGCCGTATCCCGTAACCCCGCAACCGGTGAAGAGCTGGCGCGCTATCCGTTTGCCAGCCAGGCCGACGTGGACGCCGCGCTGGCGCAGACGGATGCTGCCTTTAAGGCCTGGCGCAGCCGTCCGGTAGCCGATCGCGCGCAGCTGCTGCGCACCATGGCCGGGGCGATCCGTCAGCACGCCCGGCCGCTGGCGGAGATGATGACCGCCGAGATGGGCAAGCCGATCGACCAGGGGCTGGCCGAAGTGGAGAAGAGCGCGAAGCTGTGCGACTGGTACGCCGAGCACGGCCCGGCGTATATCGCGCGCGAACCGACGCTGGTGGAAGGTAACAAAGCCTTTGTTGACTACCTGCCGCTGGGCCCGGTGCTGTCGGTGATGCCGTGGAACTTCCCGATCTGGCAGGTACTGCGCGGCGCGGTGCCGATCCTACTCGGAGGCAACAGCTACCTGCTGAAGCCGGCCCCTAACGTTATCGGCTGTGCGCTGCTGCTGCAGCAGGTGCTGCAGGATGCCGGCGTGCCGGTCGGGCTGTTTGCGGTGATCAACGCCGGTAACGACGGGGTGGCGCAGGCGATCCGCGACCCGCGCATCAAAGCGGTCACCGTCACCGGCAGCGTGCGCGCCGGTTCGGCGATTGCCGCGCTGGCCGGTGCCGCCATCAAAAAATGCGTGCTGGAGCTGGGCGGTTCGGACGCCTTTATCGTGCTGGCGGATGCGGACATTGATGCTGCGGTAAAAGGCGCCATCACCGGGCGCTTCCAGAACAGCGGCCAGATCTGTATCGCCGCCAAGCGCATTATCGTGGAGGAATCGGTGTATGACACCTTCCGCGACAAGTTTGTCAGCGCGGTTGAGGCAATGAAAATTGGCGACCCGCGTGAAAGCGGCGTCTGGATCGGCCCGATGGCGCGTTACGATCTGCGCGATGAGCTGGACGGTCAGGTACAGGCGACCCTGCGCGAAGGCGCTGAACTGCTGCTGGGCGGCAAGCCGCTGCCGGGCGTGGGTAACTGGTATGCGCCAACGGTGCTGGCTAACGTCACGCCGGCGATGACCAGCTTTAAGCAGGAGCTGTTTGGCCCGGTCGCCTCGCTGGTGGTGGCAAAAGATGCCGATCACGCCATTGAGCTGGCTAACGACTCCGAATTTGGCCTGGGCGGCAGCCTGTGGAGCCGCGATCTGGAGAAAGCGCAGCAGCTGGCGTCGCGCGTGGAGACCGGCGGCATGTTTATCAACAGCCCGAGCTTCTCCGACCCACGCGTGCCGATCGGCGGAGTAAAAAACAGCGGCTTTGGCCGCGAGCTGTCGCATTTTGGCCTGCGTGAGTTTACCAATCCGCAGACGGTGTGGATTGAACAACCTTAAAACCCCGGCCCCGTCACCCGACGGGGCCGATTTATCTCCGACGATAACCACATCCCGCCATCTGAACCAGCGGCAACGTCGCGGATTTACGGGCCTTCTGAGAGTTATCACTTCCCCTTAACGCCTGACCTGAGCCGGTTGCCGGCGAAGCCTGGGGTGTTTTTCTGACTGACCTGTGACTTATCAGCTGCGCCGTCAGCAGCAGGCTCCGGTCTGAACGCGGCAGGAATCCCCGTCCTTCAGGGCGTGAAGGATATCAGGCAATACGTGTCAGTGGCGTCCGTTGCGCCTGCCAGCCCAGTTCTGGCGCGATCAGCGTCGCAAAGTCGGTGAGGATCTGCCGGTACTCCGCCGCGCTGAACTCATACGGCAGCTCCAGCCGCAGCTCGTCCACCTGATGCAGCACCGGATCGTTCACCAGCCGTTCGATAATCTCCTCTGCGCTACCGACGATATCCTTTGAGAACAGCGTGCGGCGTTCGCCCTGCGGGGCGAGCGTCCGCGCGTGGCGGCTGGCGGCAAACCCGGCGTAACGGCGGCGGCTGGCCTCGCTGGCACCGTCGGTGGGGACGATCACCCGTCCTGCCGCGATGCGCGGCGGGCGTGCGCCGGCGGGCAGGTTCTCGCGGTAGGCCTTGAGCTGCGCCAGCTGCGCGGTGTGGTAGTCATCGGTATTTTCACCGGAGGTGAGGTTGCCGATCAGCAGGTTAAAGCCGTTGGCCGCCGCCCAGCTGACCGAACGCAGCGAGCCGCCGCCGTACCACAGCCTGTCCGCCAGCCCCGGCGACTGCGGGTGCAGGCGCGGACGCTGCTGGTTGCCCGGCGAAACGATAGTTTCCCCCTCCGGGCCGAGATAGTGGCCGCGCAGATTGTCCTGCAGCTGCTTAACGCGACCATACGAATAGTCCTGCTGCTGCCAGTCATCAAAGAACACCGACGGCCCGATAAGCTCCAGATGGTTAGGCTTACCGGCGCTCAGGCCGGCGTTCAGCCGCCCGCCGGAGAGGACGTCAACGGTCAGCAGATCTTCCGCCAGCCGGAACGGATTCTCATAGCCCATCTGGATCACCGCGGTACCCAGTTCTATGCGCCGGGTGCGCTGGCTGGCGGCGGCGAGGAAGGTGCTGGCCGACGACACGCCGTGCTCGAGGTGGCGCTGGCGCACCCAGGCCCCGTTAAACCCGAGCGCCTCGCCCAGTTCGAACAGCTGCAGCGTCTCCTCCAGCCCCTGCAGCGGCGTTTCATCCGGGTAATTGCCGGGGGTGAGAAATGCGATATGTGAAATTGCCAGTTTTGCCATAAAAGTAACCACGCAGTCCTTGTATTCGCCTGTGCTCCACCGGGCCGGGAGCGACCTGCGATGGAGTGTGTCCTGACCGTCGGCGCAGGGGAAATAAGCAATCCGGCAGTCGATATGCAAAAAATGACAACCGCCTCCTGACCGGTGACGCCCCCTGAACCGATACGCGGCAGTTACCCGCCAGAGCTGCGGTGCGGGTTATTCAGGTTTGGTCGGCCACTGCCGGTTAAATCATTCACGTGAAATTACCGGCAATTGTTTTGCGCTTTAAGCATTTGTCACTCCCTCCCGCTTCAATTATTGTGCGGCCTTACCTCTTTTTTCTGAGTTAATTCCTCGGGCAGCCAGAGAAATTTGCGCCTGCTGGCTCATGCGCAACTGTATACTAAAGATAATCGGGAGTAGGGATGAAAGCGTTAATTAAGGCTGCCGCGCTGGCGGTATTTGGCATAAGTGCCATCACCGTTGCGGCGGCGGAGGATAACAGCGTATTACGTTACGCCATCTGGAGTAATCCCAACGGTACGTTTCATCCCACGCTCTATTTTTCTAATTATGACCGCGCCGTCATTTTCACCGTATACAGCCGCCTGTTTATCCTGGATCCGCAGCAGAAGCCGGTGCCGTCGCTGGTGGAAAAATATGATTATTCTGCCGACGGTAAAACGCTGACCCTGCATCTGCGCCCTGGCGTCAAATGGCACGACGGCCAGCCGCTGACCGCCGAAGACGTCGCCTTTACCTACGCCAGCGAAGCCTCGCCGGACTTTCCGCGCGATCGCCCGGATTTTGTTAAGCGCCTGGCAGGGTTTGACGACGTTGATAGCGGTAAAGCGCAGGCGCCGTCCGGGATTAAGGTGATCGATCCGCTAACCGTCAGCTTCACCTTTACCGCCCCTTACTCCGGTGCGCTGGCACACTTTGCCGATAAGCCGGTGCTGGCAAAACATATCTGGCAGAAGGTGCCGGTTAAAGAGTGGAACAAAGCCAGCCAGCTGCTGCGCCATCCGGTCGGCAGCGGACCTTATAAATTCGTTGAATTTATCTCCGATCGGTACGTTAAGCTGGAGCGTAATGACGACTACTTTGGCGACAAAGCCAGAGTGAAGACGCTGATTTTCAAAGTATCCAGCGCGCAGACGGTGCAGAATGAAATCATCAACGGCGATATTGATATCGCCGAGCTCTCCAGCTGGAATCCGCGCGATCTGGCCGCTTACCAGAAGGCCGGCATCCGCGTCGAGGAGCAGCGCGGCACCACCGCCCAGTATCTGTCGCTGGACACCACTAACGGCAAGCTGCAGGACCGCCGTGTGCGCCAGGCGCTGGCGTATGGCATTAACCGCCAGGCGATCGTCGACAAGCTGCTGGCCGGTCACGGTCAGGTGTTTAACACCAAAGAGAGTCCGCAGAGCCCGTTCTATCCGTCAGGCTTAAACCCGTATGCCTACGACCCGCAAAAAGCAAAAGCGCTGCTGAAAGAAGCGGGCTGGGTGGACAGCAACGGGGACGGCATCGTCGAAAAAGACGGTAAGCCGTTTACCCTGACTATCGATTACCCGACCGGCAACCGCACCCGCGAACTCACGGCACCGATTATTCAGCAGAACCTGAAGGCGGCAGGCATTAACGTGGTGCTGAACGCCGCAGACTTTAACGCCACCCTGTCGATCCTGCAGGACGGCCAGCGGAAATACGACGGCCTGCTGATGGGGGGGACGTTCCGTCCTGGCGTTTACGATAATAATTTCTGGTGGGAACGGTTTAAATCACCGCAGCTGGATAAGTTCGCGGATGAATTTAATTCGACCATCGACCCGGCGGCGTTAAAAACCAGCGTCGGCGGCTGGCTGCGGGACATTAATACCGAAGTGCCGCACGTCTGGCTTTATATTCCCAACGAGGGCTACGTGCTGAGTAAACGGGTGACGCATTATCACTCCTGGGCTTATGAACCTTTTGCTGACGTCAGCAGCTGGACGGTTCAACCTTAAGCCTGTGCACTTCCCGCGCTGACGGGCGGGAAGCGGTTATTTATTTACGGAATACGGAACCTGCGATGCTGCGTTATCTCTTCCACCGGTTGCTGATCTCGGTGCCGGTGCTGGTCGGTATTTCCCTGATCGTCTTTTTCCTGATCAAACTGCAGCCCGGTGACCCACTGGCCGGCATGATTTCGCCGGAAACCACGCCGCAGCAGAAAGAGGAGATGATGCGCGCGGCGGGCTACCGCGATCCGCTGTGGCAGCAGTACGGCCGCTGGGCGCTGCAGGTGCTGCAGGGCGACCTCGGCCACTCGACGCAGAACGGCGTGGCGGTACTGACGCTGATCGCGGAACGGCTGAGCAACACCTTTCTGCTGGCCGGCGGCTCGCTGATGATCGCCCTGCTGATTGCCTGGCCGCTCGGGGTGTGGATCGGCCTTGCGCGCGGCGGTAAAACCGACCGGCTGGTGGCGCTGTACTACTTTATTACCGTCTCTATCCCGGTGTTCTTCACCGCCATTCTGCTGGTCAAGCTGTTCGCCATGAACCTGCGCTGGCTGCCGGTTTCCGGTGCCACCACGCTGGGCGTCACCCTGACCGGCACTGACTATCTGCTGGACGTGCTGCGTCACCTGTTGCTGCCGGCCGCCGCGCTGGCGGTGGCGAACATCGCCATCTTCAGCCGCTATCTGCGTGCGGCGATTGACGACATGATCCGCCAGCCTTTTGTCCGCGCGCTGTTTGCCCGCGGGCTGCCGCTGCGGCGGGTGATTTTTCCGCATCTGATTAAAAACACCGCCCGACCGCTGATCACCCTGTTCTGCCTGGAGCTGCCCGCGCTGCTCTCCTCAACGCTGCTGACCGAAATCATCTTTAACTGGCCGGGCGTCGGGCGGCTCAGTTTTGATGCCATCCAGGCGCGGGACTATCCGCTGCTGATGGGCATCGTGCTGTTTCTGGCCGTGGTCACGCTGCTGATTAATCTGCTGGCCGATATTCTCTACGCCGCGGTTGACCCGCGCATAAGGATCCGATGAGCGCTGAAACTGACTACGCTGCGCCGGTGGGGCGGGCATCACGCCCCGCGTTGCTGCGCGACGGCTTTTTTCTCAGCGGGGCGGCGATCCTGCTGCTGCTGGTTGCTCTGTCGTTGCTGGCGCCATGGCTGACGGGGCACAACCCGGATGAAGCCGACCTGTTTGCCATTGAATCACCGCCTGATGCGGTCTACTGGCTGGGCACTGACGAGATTGGCCGCGATGTGCTGGCCCGGTTGCTGTACGGCGGCCAGGTGTCGATCTTTGTGGCGCTGGCGGCGGTGCTGTTTCAGGGGGCGATTGGCATCACGCTGGGCAGCCTGGCCGGGTACTGCGGCGGTCGGGTGGACGGCGTGATTATGCGGCTGATCGATATCGTGATGTGTTTCCCGTTTTACGCCATGGCCATCACCCTGGCGGCGATTCTGGGCGCCAGCCTGTGGAACGTGATTTTTATTATCGGCATCCTGCACTGGACCGGGCTGGCGCGGCTGGTGCGTGCCGAACTGCTGGCGCTGCGCGAAAGCGGTTATGTGCTGGCAGCGAAAGCGATCGGCGTGGGGGGGCTGACCATTATCCTCCGCCATCTGCTGAGAAATGCCTGTGCGCCGGTACTGATCAACCTGACGCTGGCGGTGGCCAACGCCATTCTCGCCGAAGCGGCGCTGAGCTTTATTGGCCTTGGCGTCAGACAGCCGCAGCCGTCTTGGGGCAATATGCTCTCTGCCGCGCAGAGCCTGCGGGTGATCGACGGCGAATGGTGGCTGTGGGTGCCGCCGGGGCTGGCCATCGTGCTGATGGTCCTCAGTATTAATCTGATTGGCGAGGGTGTTGGCCGGGTGCTTAACCCGCGTCCGGCCGCCCCCGTCCGCGATATCGCATTGCGATAAACCTCAAAAACCGGAGTCTGCTATGAGCCATATTACCGATCCTGACCTGAGCGAAGACGAGATCCGCCTGGCGGCACAACTGGACAACTGGTTTGACGCCCACCGCGAAGAGTTTGTGCAGGACCTGCTGCAGTGGGTCGCCCACCCGAGCATTGCTGATGAGAAACTGGCGCAGCCAGGCAAACCCTTTGGTGCCGCAGTGGATGAGGTGTTTCACCATGTGCTGGCACGGGCGCAGGCGCTGGGTTTCAGCACTGAAAACCATGACGGCTATGCGATATCGATCTACGCCGACGATCGCGAAGGTGTCCCGGAGATCGGTCTGGTCTCCCATCTCGACGTGGTGCCGCCGGGGGATAACTGGCAGTACGCGCCATTCGAACCCTTTGAGAAGGAGGGTTTTGTGATTGGCCGTGGCGCGTCAGATAACAAAGGCCCGGCGCTGGTTGATCTCTACCTGTTGCGCGCGTTCCGCGACCTCGGGATTACCCTCAGTCACAAACTGCGGATTATCTACGGCGGAGCGGAAGAGATCGGCATGAATGATATCCGTTACCTGGCGCAGCACGGCACGTTGCCGCGCTTCTCGCTGATCACCGATGGCGGCTTCCCGGTTAACTATGCGCAGAAAGGCGGGCTGAACCTGGCGCTGCATATTCCGGCCGGGCCGCTGCTGACGGGGTTGCGCGCAGGGGTGGCAGAAAATGCCGTCCCTTCCAGCGCTGCGCTGCGCTTCCCGGTTGCACAGCGGGCGCAGGTGAGCGCCGCGCTGGCGACGCTGGGCGAGGCGCAGCGTGCGGTGCTGACGCTGGAGGAGGCTGAAGGCGGGCTGCGGCTGGTGGCGCAGGGCAAATCCGGCCATGCCGCCTTCCCGGAGGGCACGCAGAATGCGATTCCGCTGCTGCTGGACGCGCTGCTTGCCGCGGGGCTGCTGGATGACCCTGCCGACCTGCGCGCGGCGCAGCTGGTCAGCAAGCTGCTGGCCGACCCGTGGGGAGAGGGCGCGGGGATCGCCGCCGAAGACGCCGCCACCGGTAAACTGACCCTTAATGGCGGGCTGGCGATCCCGGCGGAGGGCGGCTTTGAGCTCTGGCTGGATATCCGCTACCCGCTGGCGGCCGACTCCGCCGCGCTGCAGGCCAGCCTGCGCACGGCAGTGGAAGCCACTGGCGGTTCGCTGCGCGTGCTGCGTGACGATGCGCCGATGCATATCGACAAAAACAGCCCGCTGGTACAGCAGCTGCTGCACACCTACGACGCGGTAGCGCAAACCCGCTCTGAACCCTTCTCAATGGGCGGCGCCACCCACGCCCGCGTGCTGCCCAACTCGATCACCTTTGGGCCGGGCTTCAGCCGCCACGCTGGCGGCACGTTTAAAGGACAGGCTACCGACCTGCGCCCGGACTTTATCCGCGCCGGGCATGGCTCCCCGCACGGCCCGGACGAATTTGTGGTGCTCGATAACCTGAAACGCGGCTTCGGCGTCTACGGCATCACGCTGCCGCGGCTGGATCGCTGGCTGCAGGACGGGCTGGCCGGTGATGTCTGATCCGCAGCCCCTGCTCAGCGTTGAACGTCTGAGCATTATCTATCAGGGCGATCGGGGGCGGGTCAGTGCGGTGGATAACGTCAGCTTTGATCTTGCGGCCGGGGAAATTCTGGCGCTGATCGGCGAATCCGGTGCCGGTAAATCGGCGGTGGCCCAGGCGATCCCCGGCCTGCTGCCGGCCAGCGCACGCGTCAGCGGCAGCCTGCGGCTGAACGGCCGCCAGCTGTTAAGCCTTGGCCGCGCCGGGCGCACCGCGCTGCGCGGCCGTGAGGTGGCGATGGTGTTTCAGGACCCGGCGGCGGGGCTCGATCCGGTTTTCACCATCGGCAGCCAGCTGGATGAGGCGCTGGCGGCGGCGCAGCCCGCGCTCAGACGCGCTCAGCGCCGTCAGCAGGCGCTTATGCTGCTGGAACAGGTGAGTATTCCTGATGCGCAGCAGCGGCTGCAGCACTACCCCCACCAGTTTTCCGGCGGCCAGCTGCAGCGCATTATGATCGCCATCGCGCTTGCCGGCAGGCCAGCAGTGCTGATCGCCGATGAACCGACCACCGCGCTGGACGTCACCACCCAGCGCGAAATCCTCGATCTGCTGCACCGTCTGAACCGGCGGTACCGCATGGCGATTCTGCTGATCACGCACGACCTTGGCGTGGTCGCCGATATTGCGCAGCGGGTGGTGGTAATGCGTGCGGGAAGGGTGGTGGAAACGCAGCCGGTGGACGCGCTGTTTGCCGCCCCCGAACAGCCTTATACGCGTCAGCTGCTGGCGGCGCAGCCGGGCAGTGACGGGCCGGACGCACGCGCGGCGCTGACTGATGCGGTCCCGCTGCTTGAGGTGAGGGATCTGACGATCGCCTGGCGTGAATGTTTCGGCCGCCGCCGGGAGGTGGTGCACGGTGTCTCCTTTTCACTGCATAAAGGTGAATTCCTCGGGCTGCTGGGCGAGTCCGGTTCCGGAAAAACAACGATTGGCCGCACGCTGCTGGGCACCGCCACGGCAGAGAGTGGCAGTATCCGCTTTAACGGTGAGCCGCTTACCGGGAGACGCAGCGACCCCCGCGACAGGATTGGCGCGGTATTCCAGAACCCGCTGAGTTCGCTTAACCCGCGCCTGACGCTCGCCCAGTCAATTGCCGAGCCGCTTACCACCCACCGTTCGCTGAGCGCGCGGGAGGTCGCGCAGCGGGTGGCTACGCTGCTGGATCAGGTCGGGCTTCCTGCCGGATGGCAGCAGCGCTATCCGCACGAGATCTCCGGCGGTCAGTGCCAGCGGGTGGCCATCGCCCGTGCGCTGGCGCTGAAGCCACAACTGCTGATTGCCGATGAACCGACCTCGGCGCTGGACGTCTCCATCCAGCAAAGCATCCTGCAGCTGTTGCGCGATCTGCACGACGAGTACCACTTTGCCTGCCTGTTTATCAGCCACGATCTCGGCGTGATTAACAGCCTGTGTCATTCCGTGATGGTGCTGAAGCAGGGGCGGATAGTGGAGCAGGGCAGTACCCGGACGATCTTCAGCCAGCCGCAGCACGACTACACCCGCAGCCTGATCGCCAGCATTCCACGGCCTGACCCGGCGTATCAGCGGGGGCGGCGGGCGGAAAGAGAACAGCAGTGAGGTTCCTGAAAGAAATTAGGCGCAGGTCTGAAAATTCTGAATCCTGCGTCTGGAATAAAGTAAAAATTTAAAAAAGAGAGCGTTTAACCTGTTGATGGCCTGATATTTAATCAATGAGTTTTTTGTGTTGTTTTAAAACGCTCGTCTTTAATTTTAATGTTTTTCATCTAACCACACATAAAATTTGGCATTTTATGAAAAAACAAATCCGGTGATTGTTATATTGTCGTTGTTGCTCAAAAGTTATACAGCGGCAATTACATGTCTGGATTGTCATAGTGCTTAAAATCTAATTTGATTTTATAGTCAGATTAGCGATCTAAGGTGGTTAGTTATGTCAGCATTCACTAAATTACAGTACCCGATTATCCTCGTTCATGGATTCAATGGTTTTAATAAAATCGCCGGAGTCTACCCCTATTTTTTTGGTATTCAGAGCGCGTTAGAAAAGGCAGGTGCTACGGTATTTACTGCCTCTTTATCCGCTGAGAACAGTAATGAAGTACGCGGTGAGCAACTGCTACAATTTGTAAAACAGGTGCTCCAGAAAACCGGTGCAAAAAAGTCAATCTGATAGGTCACAGCCAAGGCGCTCTGACCAGCCGCTATGTTGCTGCAACCCATCCGCAACTGACGGCATCGGTTACGTCAGTATGTGGCGTCAACTTTGGTTCAGAGATCGCCGGTCTGGTTCGTCTGGCGGTCAAACCCGGCCACCTTCCTGAAGTCATTGTCAGTGCGGTGATGAATGCGCTGGGTTCGGTATTGTCTGTCATCACCGGTCACCCTTGTTTACCCCAGGACAGTGTGGCGGCGCTTGATGCACTCACCACTGAAGGGGTGGCCAGATTTAATGCCAGATACCCGCAGGGCTTACCCGCGAAATTCGGTGGTGAGGGTCAGGAATTTGAGAATGGCGTCTATTATTATTCCTGGGGTGGGGTGATAGATTACAACCCATTTGAACAGGGTCTTAATAATATTGATCCGATACATATTGCACTGGTTGCGCTCTCATTTTTCTTCACCAAAGAACACGCTCAGAACGATGGCCTGGTTGGGCGCTACAGCACGCACCTCGGTAAAGTTATCCGCTCAGACTATTCCATGGATCATATGGATGCCGTTAATCAAATTGCCGGCGTTGTTACCTGCAGCACTGACCCGGTTAAACTGTTTGTTGACCATATGGCGCGTCTGAAATCAAAAGGGCTATAAAGTATGGCAGCGGTCCGATCGCCAGTATTTTACGTTACGTCATGATACATAAATTAAAACATTGTGTGTTGTAACGCATAAACTTAACGAGCAGGATAAAAAAGCATTAACTCAACAAGGAGTAAGTTATGTATACCATTGACTACAATACTTATCGCTCAATAGCCGGCTTTAACCGTCGGGTGCGTTTTCTGGTTCTGCACTATACGGCGGAAAACTTTCGCGATTCCGTCACCAGCCTGACGGGTAAGGCAACCAGCGTGCACTATCTGATCCCCGATCCCTCGGAAGCGACCTGGATCGCTGCCGGTTATAAAACGCTGAAGATTTTCAATCTGGTCGATGAGAACGAACGGGCATGGCACGCCGGGGTCAGCAGCTGGGCAGGGCGCAGAAACCTTAACGACACCTCAATTGGTATTGAGATTGTCAATCTGGCAACGGAAAATAACGGCGTGTTCACTTTCCCACCCTACAATCCGCAACAGATTGAGGCGGTGAAACAGCTGGCGCTCAATATTATCCAGCGTTATCCGGATCTGTCGCCGGTTAACGTGGTCGGCCACAGCGATATCGCGCCCGGCAGAAAGAGCGATCCGGGGGCGCTCTTTCCGTGGAAAGCGCTTTATGATGCGGGAGTCGGTGCCTGGTACGACGATGCCACGAAACAGAAGTATCAGACGCAGTTCTGCAATACGCTGCCGCAGCAGGCAGATATTATCGCAAAGCTGCAGAAATATGGTTATGACACCTCGGGGGCAACCACTCCGGCAGGTTATCAGAACCTGATCAGGGCGTTTCAGCTGCATTTCCGGCCATCGAACTACTGCGGCTGTATGGATGGGGAAACCACCGCAATTCTCTGGGCTTTAGTGGAAAAGTACTTTTAATTAATCAAGGTGGCAGAGGGTTGATTCGACATCTGACTCTCTTCATCCAAAACATTCTGAACCTGCAGTACAGGTTTTTCTGAGGGAATTTCCATATCGCGCTATCAGCACGGCAGCGATATGGGAATTCATGTGAAATAATTTTTTTCTCCGGTGATGCTTAAAGACACATATTTTTTTGAAAAAGCGTGCTGCTGTTGATACGTTTTTTGCAGTCCTGAATTATTTATGATTCTACGGAGAGGGTATGAGCAATCCAGCGCTTTTTTTCCTGATAGCGATCTTTCTGTGCGTGAAATGCTTTGCGGCGAACATGGAAAGTGACCTGAGCAAAGTCAGTGTTTTCTCAATGGGCTATAACGGATTTTATCCGAAAATTATGGCACAGCAAAAACTATACGAAGAAGCACTTTCCAGCGAAAACGCAGTCAGGATCTTTGAAATTATCCTTTCCGATCGTGCATCTACCCCGGAGAGTAAAATGTACGCATTCTGTGGCTTGCGCCATAAAGGAGTACTTCTCCGGGATGACGATCTTAAGAAATTTGATACATTAGACGTTAATGTACTGAAAGCAGATGTCATTACTAAATGGAAGTTTAACGCTTTGCGTGAAAGCGTTAATAAAAATGACTGCGGTTAACCGGGAAGGAATAATAAAAAAAAACTTCGCTCAGGCAGGATCACAGAAATACCCGGTGATATCAAATGGGAAGGTGGTCGGGAATCCGGCAACTTTTCCCACCCCGGACGGGAGTCGCCTCAGAAGGTCAGCCCGCCATAGAGAAATTTTCCGCGTTCCTGTGCAATCGCCGCCAGCGCCGCTTCAGCCGGATCTTCCAGCAGCGTCTGGATCAGCACGCCAAGATAGCAGGCGGCCAGCACCGCGGTAGAGATGTCCGTGCTGAAAAATCCACGCTCCTGCTCCAGCCGCATATTGCGTGAAATCCACTTCAGCAGGTTATTGCGGGTAGCCTCCCCCTGCGGCTGCTGGAACAGGCTGATGCGGGTCAGGTGGCGGTGGGTGGTGAAGAACTCCAGATAGCGATGAAAGCTGTTAATGATGTTTTTTTGCACGTCCTCCTTTGGCAGCGACGCGTCAATCAGCATGGAGACCACCAGCTCCTCCAGTTCAGCGTCAAAGCGCGAAACCAGTTCCTGATAAATCACCTCTTTGGTGCTGAAATAACTGTAAAAACTGGGCTGTGTTACGCCAGCGGCCTTCACGATGTCGCTGATGCGGGTGCCGTGGAAGCTGTGTTCGGCAAACAGCTTTGCCGCTACGGTAAGCAGCCGTTCACGGGTGCGTTCGCCTTTGGTTTCGCGGCGGTTTTTTTTCATCATTATTTCTACATTCAGCCAGTTATCAGTGCGCAGACTATCTTTCGTCGCGGCCTGAACACGGCCACAGGCAGGATCAACCGCGCGACGTCACGCCTTTTTGCAGGGAAAATTGCGCGTAAAGTTACTTTACAGTAATCATTTTAAGCGGCTGTGATCGCTATCGTATACAGAAAAATCAGCACAGGGAATTTCCTCAATACGCAGAGCTTCAGGAAGCCGTAACCGGACGCTGGCGGCAGGCCTGCTGTAAAATTACATCATCAGTATCCGCTATGCGGCCTGCAAAGATTCAGCTCACGCAGTCCGCTGCAACATGCTCCGGCTCCCGTTCTTCCGATCCGGACAATAAAAAACCCCGCAACCTTGATGGCGGGGTTTCATGCTCAGACGTCGCAGTGCTGAAATATTAAGCTACTCAACGGTCATTTTCAGGCGCGGTTCTCACCCTTCACCAGCGCGGTGGCGGTATCACGCACGCTGGCGGCATCAATCCCCAGCCCGACGCGGGTGGACTGACGGTCGCCGGCAATGGCGTAACCGCCGTCGGTGACGCCCAGTCGTTTCAGACGAGCGCGCAGGCCGTTTTCGGCGATAACTTCGGCCACCAGGCTGCCGACGCCGCCGTTAATATTGTGCTCCTCCACGCTGATCACCTGCGGAATGTCGCCGATGACGCGGGCCAGTTCGGCGGTATCGCACGGGCGAACCGACGACACGGAGACCACCGTGGCCTGAATACCCAGCTCGCTGAGCTGAGCGGCGGCATCCACCGCTTCATGTACCGCCGAACCCAGCGCCACCAGCGCCACGTCACTACCCGTGCGCAGCACGTCAATTTTACCCGGCGTGAACTGATACTGCTCATCGTGCAGCACCGGCAGGTCTTTACCGTCAAGGCGGATGTAGACCGGCCCGGTGTGGCGCAGCGCATAGTCAATAATCTGGCGGCACTCGGCCGGGCAGGATGGCGCATAAATTTCAATGTTGCCGAAGCCGCGCATCACCGCGATATCGTCGGTGCTGTGGTGGGTGCTGGCCAGCGGGCCGTAGCTGGCCCCGGCGTTCAGGCCGAACAGCTTGACGTTAGTGTTGTTGTAGCAGACGTCAACTTTGATCTGCTCGTTAGCGCGGGAAATCAGGAACGGGGCGGCGTTACAGGTAACGGCGACTTTACCGCCCAGCGCCAGGCCGGCGGCGGTGCCCACCAGCACCTGCTCGGCAATACCGACGTTAACGGTACGGCCGGGAAACGCCTTCAGGAACGGGCCGATTTTGGCAGTAGAGGTGGAGTCAGCCACCACCGGCACCACGTCCACGCCGTCGTTAACCGCGTCGATTAACGCTTCGACCATCACGGTGGCCAGGTGTTTTTTCTCACTCATCTTTCAGCTCCTCCAGCGCCAGCTGCACTTCTTCGCCTTTCGGCACCCGGTGATGCCACTCCGGCTTGCCCTGAATAAAGGAGATGCCAAAACCTTTTTCGGTATTGGCGATCACCACGTTCGGTTTGCCGTTGGCCGGCAGGTTCTCCAGCGTGTCCACCACGCTCTGCATGACGTTGCCCTGGCACTCGGTGACGTTGAAGCCAAACGCCTGCCATTTTTCCGCCAGCGGGTCGGTATTCATAATGTCGCGGGTGTGACCGGCCAGCTGCAGCTTGTTCTTGTCGTTGATGATAATCAGGTTATCCAGGCCGTAGTGGGCGGCGACCAGCGCGGCTTCCCAGTTACTGCCTTCTGCCAGCTCACCGTCGCCGGTGACCACGAAAATTTTGCGCGGGCTGTTATCTTTCTTCGCCGCCAGCGCCAGGCCGACCGCAACGGGCAGGCCGTGGCCCAGCGCGCCGGTGTTCAGCTCGACGCCCGGCGTCTTATGGCGCACCGGATGGCCGGGCAGGTGTGAGTCGGCGTGCTGATAGGTCGGCAGCCACTCAACCGGGATATAACCGGCTTCCGCCAGTACGCAGTAATAACCGCCGGCCGCATGGCCCTTCGACTGAATGTAGATATCACGCTCGGGATCGTTAATACGATCCGGCGCGCAGTTCAGCAGGCGGAAGTAGAGTGCGGTCAGGATCTCCACCTGAGAGAGGTCCGCACCGGTATGCCCGCCCGCCGGGCTGTTGGCGTTCAGTTCAATAATCCGGCGACGGATCGACCGGGCTCTTTTCTCAAGGTCCTGCACGTCGAGTGCGTAGGAATTCATGGTGCCCTCCTGAATACAAATTCGTTATTGAATATTTATTCAATGGTTGTACAGTATAGCCATGGCAACGGAGCGTACTTAAGCTGCTGCATCCTGCTCTGGCACTACTGAGTTAACTGGTACGTCGGTCAGCAACACCACTCTGTTACCTGCCGCCGTGCCCTTCGATTCATTCCTGATTGAATATATATTCCATCAAGACTTAATATTCACTATTGTGTTCATTTTTGGCACACTGAGCCAGAGCAGCGATCGAAAAGTCCGATCTCAATCACATTTATATCGTTAGTTGCATATATATTCAGGTTAGTATGTTAATAATCCGCTAAACGGGCCCCGGCCCGCTTAACCACGTGAAGGGACGTATGACCAGGCAAAATGAACTCCGGCTGATGGTGAAAATCGCCACGCTGTACCATAACGAAGGCATGAAGCAGACTGAGATAGCCAGCACGCTGAACCTGTCGCAGTCGTTTGTTTCGCGCGCGCTTAACCGCAGCGTCAAGGAAGGCATCGTTAAAATCAGCGTGGTGCAGCCGCCCAACGTCTTCTCCGAGCTGGAGCGCGGCATCGAGCAGCGTTATGGCCTGCAGCAGGCGATTATTGTCGACGTGCCGGAAGATGAAGAGGGCGGCGCGGTGCGTCAGGCGATCGGTGCCGCCGCCGCCCACTATCTGGAGACGCGCCTGCGCCCGCATGAGCTGGTCGGCGTCTCCTCCTGGAGCAGCACCATCAAAGCGATGGTCAGTGAACTGCATCCGCTCACCGTGCAGGCGGCCGGGGTGATCCAGCTGCTGGGCGGCGTGGGCGTTAACGGTAATGCGCAGGCGACAATGCTCACTCAGGGGCTGGCCGATATGCTCAGCTGTAAAGCGTGGCTGCTGCCCGCGCAGTCGCTGGAAGGATCGGTGGACAGCCGCGATCTGCTGGAGGCCGACAGCGACGTGCGCCAGGTGCTGGAGAAGTTTAACGACGTCACCCTGGCGCTGGTGGGTATCGGCGATATGGAGCCGTCACAGCTGCTGCGTTACTCCGGCAACTACTACGATAAGGGTATGCTCGATCGGCTGGCGGCGCGGGGCGCGGTAGGGGATATCTGCCTGCACTACTACGATGCCGCAGGCCAGCCGGTGCTGCAAACCTCGGAGGATCCGGCGGTGGGCATCAAGCTGGAACAGCTGAAGCACTGCCCGCACGTGGTGGCGCTGGCCGGTGGCCGCCAGAAGGCCGCCGCTATCCAGGGTGCGCTGCAGGGCGGCTACCTTAACGTGCTGATCACCGACTATCCGACCGCGCGCTTACTGATTGCCGGGTAAGTTTGCCGGCGCGTCATAACGCGGCTGGCCCTTTCTGCGTCCCTCGTCTTAACTTCAGCACCGATCTGGCCGGCCTGTTCACCCCAGGCCGTTGCCTGTTCACCCCAGGCCATTGCCTGAGTACGCAAGCCGTCAGTGCGGGTCGCGCTAAAACGGTGCAACTGTTCTGCTTCTCACCTGGCCGCTGGCTTGAGATCCGCCGTCGGGCATCACGGCACGCGTGCCTTTAGCCGGTCTGGCACAAACCTTGCTAATCCTGACTGTACATGTCATGACAAGTTACTTAACAAAGCTACAACATTAACCGGGTCACAACTTTACGCCCTTGCTGGTGTATTGCCTGCGATGTAGTTGTATATACATGACATGACACATATGTCGCGCGTCGTTACTGACGGTTTGCCGTTCCCAGTCTTACCAGGAGTGTTTAATGAATCAGGCCCTCTTTCCTCACCGTTCGCTGCTATCGCAGATCGCCCGTGTTGCCACTGTTATTAACGCTGAGAGAGGCTGTAAATGATCTCTTCAACCGAATCCCGTGCATCGTCTCCACTGATTGAAACCCATACCATCGATCCAATCCCGCTGACCCAGCGGCACGGCGCGCCCGCCAGCCAGTTTACCCTGTGGTTCGGCGCCAACCTGCAGATCACCGCGGTGGTTGACGGCGCGCTGGCGATCGTGTTTGGCGCAGAGGCGCTGACCGCAATCATCGGCCTGTTAATCGGCAACCTGCTCGGCGGCATCGTGATGGCGCTGCACGCGGCACAGGGGCCCGGTACCGGCCTGCCGCAGATGATCACCAGCCGCGCCCAGTTTGGGGTGCGCGGTGCGGCGCTGCCTCTGCTGCTGGTAATTATTATGTACCTCGGCTTTGCCGCTACCGGCACGGTGCTCTCCGGCCAGGCGATCAACAGGCTGTTTGGCTTTAGTGCGCCGCAGACCGGCATGATCGTTTTCGGCGCGCTGACCGCGGTGATTGCCATCGTCGGCTACCGGCTGATTCACGTGGTGGGGCGCATCGCCAGCGTCGTCGCCATTATTGGCTTTGGCTACCTGGCCTGGCAGCTGTTTGCGCAGTACGACGTGGCGGCGGCGTTCGGGCAAAAACCCTTTACGCTACCGACGCTGCTGCTGGCCGTGGCGCTGGCGGCAGGCTGGCAGATGACCTTTGCCCCGTATGTGGCCGACTATTCCCGCTATCTGCCCGCCGACACGCCGCGCGCGGCGGTATTCTGGCCGACCCTGCTCGGCAGCGTCACCGGCGCGCAGCTGGCGATGACCTTTGGCGTGCTGGTGGCCGCCTGCGGCGGGCACTTCCTCAGCGATCAGGTTGGCTTCCTCGGCGGGCTGGCCGCACCGGGGCTGGCCGCGGTGATCTACGTGGCGATCGTCACCGGCAAGCTGACGGTGAACTGCCTGAACGCCTACGGCGGCTTTATGTCGGCGCTGACGGTGGTCAGCGCGTTTCGCCGCGGGCAGGCGATCTCCGGGCTGGCGCGCGCCGCGTATATTCTTGGTTTCATCCTGCTGTCGCTGCTGATCGCACTGTACGCCAGCGCCGACTTTCTGAAGTTTTTTAAGAACTTCGTGCTGCTGCTGCTGGCGGTGTTTGTGCCGTGGAGCGCGATCAACCTGGTCGACTACTACCTGATTTCGCACGAACGGGTCGATATTCCGGCGCTGTACGACGTTAACGGGCGCTACGGCAGCTGGAACGGCGTGGCGATCGGCTGCTACCTGTCTGGCATCGTGGTGCAGGTGCCGTTTCTCAGCCAGGCGCTTTATACCGGACCGCTGGCAACCTGGCTGGGCGGGGCAGATATCTCGTGGATCGTCAGCCTGGGGCTGACCTCACTGGTGTATTACCGGCTGGCAACAAGGCAGCAGCCGGTTTGCAGAGGGCGGCAATAGCCGGAGGGCTCTCTACCGCCGGCAGACAGATGATGTGCTGGCGGGCTAAACCGGGCCGGCTGCCCCGACACAAGGCACCGGTGGTGCCTGCAGGGTGATGTAGTGCACAACGTCTGCGGCATTAACCGGTTTTGAAAACAGATAGCCCTGGAAGTAGCGGCAGCCCATTTTTTTCAACCGCTCAAACTGCTCCTCGGTCTCAATCCCCTCGGCCAGGGTATTGATGTTGATGGTACTGGACAGCTCGATAATTTTGTCCACGACCACCGCCGCTGACGGGTTAGAAGAGAGATCCATCACCAGTGACTTATCCATCTTAACGTCATGCACCGGAAAGGTGGTCAGCGACTTTAACGAGGAGAAGCCGGAGCCGAAATCATCGATCGCCCACTTCACGCCCAGCGCCGTGAAATGGTTGATGATCTGGTTGATGCGCTTTTCATTATAAATAAAGGTGCTTTCGGTGATTTCGAATTTCACCCTTTCAGGATTAACCGGATAACGTTTCAGCAGCGCTTCGGTTTCACTGATAAAACTCTCTTCAATCATCTGCATCGGGCTGATATTGATCGACACGCAGAGATCGCGCATCGGCGGATGTTGCTGCCACAGCACCATCTGCGCCAGCGTGTGCTCTATTACCCAGCGGCCAATGACGATGATTAAACCGCTTTTTTCCGCGATGGGAATAAAGATATCCGGCGGGATAAAGCCTTTACGCGGGTGATGCCAGCGCAGCAACACTTCAACGCCGGTCACCCGTCTGGCGGTGTCCACCTGCGGTTGATAGAACAGCTCAAACTGATTTCGTTCGATGGCGCCGGCCAGGTCCCGTTTGATCAGCTTGGCCTCCGAATAGTCGCCGCGGTAGACGAAGATGGTCAGCAGCAGCGCCAGCATCGGCAGAATACTGTTAACGTAGTAAAAGGCCGGCGAGGTGAGAAAGGCAATCTGCAGGCCCTGCTGGCCGAGTTCTGCCCCGGTGGTGACAAAAAACAGATAACAGCTGAAGCACAGCAGCGGGAACGCCAGGCTCAGGTAGCGGTCTTCGTGGCGCAGCGCCAGCGACGCGCCGACGGTCAGGGCAATCAGGTAGTTATAGTTTGCGTCAGTTTCATGCTCGTTATCGACAAAATACATTAAGAACAGGATCAGCAGTAAACCGTGGGTGACGATCAGCAGGTTAATACGCAGGGGATTCAAAAATGCCGTACACAGGACATAAAACCCGAAACCGGAAGAAAAAAGGTAGAGGGCGATCAGACGGCGGCTGCCTGAAATGGCGCTCAGATGGAGCAGATACATACCAATTAAGAAGGTAAATATTCCGGCCAGTAACAGCGTCAGGCGAAGTTTTTTCTCATAACTCCCCCCGCTGAAAAAATAACAGAGCTTATCGTACAGGGTTAATCCTCGTTGCTCGAAGAACACTTTCCTGGGTTTCATAGGGGGCTGGGTATCCTGAGGAGAATGTCTCACCAACCGCGCACCAGCGACCTGTCATCAGCCATGCTGGCGGTTGATACCGGGGGGAGTTCTTAAGGTGATTATACATTTTACGCCAGATGAACTGATCTGACCTGATCGCGCGTGAAGAAGAGATTACCACGACGAGCAATGACGGGATGGGGGGTGACAGGTCATTGCGACAGGCCACGTTAATTCAACTCTCCGACGGGAGAGCCGTCAGGGCGTATGCCGTAACGAACGGTAAATTCGCGGTGTGACTGCCGGGCGTGCCGTGGGAAACAGAGCGCCGTGCCCGGCCGGCAGCCTCGTTTATGCGTCCGGCGCGTGCTGCTCGTAGAAGGCGATCTTCTCGACCTTGGCGGTAGAGCCGCCGCCCTCAAATTCAGACGCCAGCCAGGCGTTGACGATATTTTTCGCCAGCTCCGGGCCAATCACCCGCGCACCCATGGTCATCACCTGCGCATTGTTACTTTTACGCGCCCGCTCGGCGGAAAAGGTGTCGTGGCACTGCGCCGCGCGCACGCCCGGCACTTTGTTCGCCACGATAGCCACGCCGATGCCGGTGCCGCACAGCAGGATACCGCGATCGTGGGTGCCGTCCTTAATCGCACTGGCCAGCGCCCAGGCCACGTCCGGGTACATCGGGCGGTCGTTCTGCGCATCGTTGCTGTAATCCAGCACCTCGTACTGTTTCTCTTCCAGATGACGTTTGATCAGGTTTTTGAACTCAATTGCCGCATCGTCGGCACCAATCGCAATGGTTTTCATCGGGTGAACTCTCCTGCAGGTTAGGCGTTGTACCTGCATCGCATGCAGGCTAAAGCTGTTATCGGTAAGCCTGCCATAAAATCGTTCATATGTTCAATGGATAATCATTTGTTTTTTTGTGTTGCCGGGCGGTAGCCCGTCGCCATTCGCCGTTCTGGCCCCGCCGTGCCGCGGTGCGCGCCATTTATCGGCGTATGAACGCAAAATTTCATTCATTTGAGCCTGCTCACAGTTTTGAATGCTGCGCTTGAGTAACGAGCATTTATCCGTGTAGTGTTCATTTGTTCGCATAACAATATCAATGATCAAAAGACCCGTTGAGGACTCGAACATGCGTTACCTGATTCCGGCTCTGACTACCTGCACCGACAATGCGCAAGCGTTGCCAACACCATCAATACCCTCTCGTCGCGCCCTGAATGGAGGTGCGTTATGACTCAGCAAGCTATGACCGCGGTGGAAAAATCCGCCATCCGTAAGATCTCCTGGCGTCTGGTACCGTTTGTCGCCCTGATGTTCTTTATCAACTTCCTCGACCGTACGGCGATCTCCTTCGCCGGACCGAACGGCATGACCCAGGATCTCGGCCTGAGCGCCGTACAGTTCGGGCTGGCCTCCGGCATCTTCTTCATCGGCTATATCCTGCTGGAAGTGCCGAGCAACATGGCGCTGCACCGCTTCGGCGCACGCCGCTGGCTGGCGCGCATCATGATCAGCTGGGGCATCGTGTCGCTGCTGTTCACCTGGGTGAGCAGCGTGGAGGGGCTCTACACGCTGCGCGTGTTGCTGGGTATCGCCGAAGCCGGCTTCTTCCCGGGCGCGATCCTCTACCTGAGCATGTGGGTTCCGGCACGCCACCGCAGCAAGATCCTGTCGCTGTTCTACCTTGCTCAGCCGCTGACCGTGGTGTTTGGTGCGCCGCTGGCCGCCGCCTTTATTGAGCAGCACGGCCTGTTCGGACTCGAAGGCTGGCGCGTGATGTTTATGGGCGTTTCCCTGCCGGCGATTATCATCGGTATCGTGGCGCTGTTCTGGCTGGTGGACTCACCGCGCCAGGCGAAGTGGCTGACCAGTGATGAGAAAGAGTGGCTGAGCCGCGAACTGGAGGCGGAGCACAACGCCAAACAGCACAAAGGCCATCAGGGCGTGCGTTCGGTGATCGGCCAGGGCCGCGTCTGGGTGCTGTGCCTGATCTACTTCGGCTTTATCTACGGCCTGTACGCGCTGGCCTTCTTCCTGCCGACCATCATCGGCGGCTTCCAGCAGCAGTTCGGCACCACCTTTAACGTGATGGAAAAAGGGCTGGTGACCGGCGTGCCGTACCTGATTGCCGCGGTTGTGATGTTCTTCTGGTCACGCGACGCCTCGCGTCGCGGCTGCAAAACCTGGCATATCGCGCTGCCGGCGCTGACCGGCGCAGTCAGCGTGCCGTTGGCGCTGTACATGGACTCACCGTTTACCACCATTCTGGTGATTGCGATCACCGCCAGCTCAATCTTTGCCGCGCTGCCGAACTTCTGGACGCTGCCGACGCAGTTCCTGACCGGTGCTTCCGCCGCCGCCGCCATTGCCCTGATCAACACCCTGGGCAACGTGGCCGGCTTCTCGGCGGGCTATATCACCGGCGCGCTGCACGACGCCACCCACAGTTATACCGTGCCGATGTTTGTGGTCGGCGGATTCATGTTGCTGTCAGCGGTGCTGATGGTGTTACTGAACCGCAGCCGCCAGCCTCAGCCGGCCTCTATCGCACAGGAGCAATAATAATGACGTACCTGTTTAACCAGCCCTCAGCTTTCGCCTCCGAACTGATCGAAGGGTTTGTCGCGGCGAATGCCGACAAAGTACGCCAGGTGCCCGGCGGCGTGGTGCGCAGCACGCGCAGCCAGCCCGGCAGCGTGGCGGTGATTGTCGGAGGCGGTTCCGGTCACTACCCGGCGTTCGCCGGGTTGGTTGGACAAGGTCTGGCACACGGTGCGGCGATGGGTAACCTGTTCGCCTCACCGTCTGCCCAGCAGATTTACAACGTGGCGCGCGCCGCGGACAACGGCGGCGGCGTGCTGCTCACCTTTGGCAACTACGCCGGTGACGTGCTGCACTTTGGCCAGGCCTGTGAACGTCTGCGCAGCGAAGGCATCCCCTGCGAACTGCTGGCCGTGACCGACGATATCTCCAGCGCCAGCGTCGACGAACGTGAAAAGCGCCGCGGCGTGGCGGGGGATCTGACGGTGTTTAAGGTGGCCAGCGCCGCGGCCGAAGCCGGTTACGATCTGGCCCGCGTGCTGCAGGTGGCGCAGCGGGCTAACGCCCGCACCCGTTCTTTCGGCGTGGCCTTCTCCGGCTGCACGCTGCCGGGGGCCAGCCACCCGCTGTTTGAAGTGGCCAGCGGCCGCATGGCGCTGGGCCTCGGGATACACGGCGAGCCGGGCATTAAAGAGACCGACGTGCCGACCGCAGATGAACTGGCGGAAATTTTCGTTGAACGCCTGCTCGGCGAACTGCCGCCGGGCGTCGCATCGGTGGCCGGTCAGCGCGTGGCGCCGATCTTAAACGGCCTCGGCTCGGTGAAGTATGAGGAGCTGTTCGTCGTTTATCGCCGGGTGGCGCAGCTGCTGGCGGCGGCGGAACTGCAGGTGGTGGAGCCGGACGTCGGCGAGTTTGTCACCAGCTTTAATATGGCCGGTGCCTCGCTGACGCTGATGTGGCTGGACGACGAGCTGGAGACCTTCTGGTGCGCCCCCGCCAACGCCCCGGCCTACCGTAAAGGCAGCGCGATCGTTGCTGAACCGCTGAGCGCCACCGAATGTGAAGTCCAGGCGGAAGAGGCGCTGCCGGCCGCCAGCGCCGAATCGCAGCAGAGCGCGCAGCGCGTGCTCGGTCTGCTGGAGGCGGTGGCGACGCTGCTGCAGGAGAACGCGGAAAAACTCGGTGATATCGACGCGGTGGCCGGCGACGGCGATCACGGCATCGGCATGGAGCGCGGCGTGCTGGGCGCGGTGGAGAAAGCCCGTGAGGTGGCGGCGAAAGGGGCCGGTGCCGGCACCCTGCTGTGCCGCGCGGCGGATGCCTGGGCCGATAAGGCTGGCGGCACCTCCGGCGCGCTGTGGGGCGTGGCGCTGACCGCGCTGGGTACGGCCATCGGCGACCGGCAGGCCCCCAGCGCCGAACGCGTGGCGAGCGGCGTGCGCGCCGCCCAGCAGGGCATTCAGCACTTTGGTAAAGCCCGCGTCGGGGATAAAACCATGGTCGACGTGCTGGTGCCGTTCAGCGATACGCTGAACCAGCGCGTGGAGGCCGGGGATTCGCTGACCGACGCCTGGCTGCAGGCGGCACAGGTGGCGGAGCAGGCCGCACAGGCCACCGCGCAGCTGCTGCCGAAGATGGGCCGCGCCCGTCCGCTGGCGGAACGCAGCCTGGGCACGCCGGACGCCGGTGCGGTGTCGCTGGCGATGATCGTCAACACCGTTGGCCGGCTGCTGCTGGCGCAGGCCACCACGACGCACGGAGTCTGAGCATGTCACAGGCAAAAATCTGGCTGGGCGTCAGCCTGAAGATGTATTTCGGTTATCAGCAGACCCTCGACTGGAGCCGTGAAGTGGCCGCGCTGGCCCAGCGCCATCCGGCTATCCGGTCCGGCGAGGTCGGCCTGTTTGTGCTGCCCGCCTATCCGGCCATCCCGGCGGTTGCGGCGATCTTTGCCGGTACGCCGGTGCGCGTTGGCGGGCAGGACGTCTGCCAGGCGGAGAACGGTGCCTGGACCGGTGAAGTCAGCGCCAGCATGCTGGCCGAGCTGGGCTGCAGCCTGGCGGAGATCGGCCACGCCGAACGCCGCCGCCATTTCCACGAGGATGCCGCACAGATCGCCGCCAAGGTGGCGGTGTCGCTGCGTCACGGGTTAAGCCCGGTGCTGTGCATCGGTGAAGAGCAGCAGGGCGAAGTGGCAGAGGCCGTTGCGTTATGCCAGCAGCAGCTGGGTGAAGCGCTGGCCGATGCCGCGCGGGAAGGCGCGAAGGGCACGCTGTTCTTCGCCTATGAACCGCAGTGGGCGATCGGTGCGCCGCAGCCGGCCCCGGACGACTTTATCCGCGCGGTGTGCGCCGGCCTGCGCGACCTGCCGACGCCGGAGGGCATTGACCTGCAGATTATCTATGGCGGCAGCGCCGGTCCCGGCCTGATCCAGCGGCTGGGGCGCGACGTTGACGGCCTGTTCCTCGGGCGTTTTGCCCACGATCCTCAGGCGCTGGCGCAGATTGTTGATGAAGCCAGCGCCCTGTTAGCGGAGAGCCGTATATGAGCCGGATCGGACTCAGTACCTACGCCTTTTTCTGGCGCATGTCGCCGCAGGTGCCGCAGCCGCTGAGCCTGCTGCAGATGCTGCAGCAGACCGCCGCGCTTGACGTACCGGTGTTTCAGATCTGCGACTACCCGGCGATCGAAAGCTGGTCAGACGCGCAGCTGGAGGAGCTGCGTCAGCAGGCCGACGCGCTGAACATCACCCTCGAACTGGGCACCCGCGGGCTGGGCACCGCCCACCTGCAGCGCTACCTGCATATGGCGCAGATCCTCGGTGCCCGCGTGGTGCGCTCGATGTTCCACACCGCCAGCCACCGCCCGTCGCTGGAGGAGGCCGCGCAGCTGATAGCGGAGATCCTGCCGGCCTTTGAACGCCAGCAGGTGCGCCTGTGCCTGGAGACCTACGAGCAGGTTAAAACCGCCGACATGATGTCGGTGATCGACCGCTTCCCGTCGCCGTGGCTGGGCGTCTGCCTTGACCCCGCCAACTGCGTGGCCGGGCTTGAGCTGCCGGAGCAGACCATCGCCAGCACCGCCGCGCGGGTCGGCAACCTGCACATTAAAGATTTCGCCTTTTCCCGCCGCGACGGCTGGGTCGGTTTCACCTACGCCGGCTGCCCGATGGGAGAGGGGCTGCTGGACTATGACCGGATGATCGCCGCGGTGCGCCCGGCGGAAAAAGGCATTAACCAAATCGTAGAGCACTGGCTGCCGTGGCAGGACGATGCTGAACTGACCTGCCAGCGGGAAGCCGAGTGGACGCTGCGCACCGTTGAATTCTTACGTAGTAAACAAGATCAGGAGTAATGAAATGAGCGTACTGAAAACCATCACCGTGATCGGTGCCGGCGGCAAAATGGGCATGCGTATCTCTGCCAATTTCCAGAAAAGCGACTATCAGGTGTTCTACTGCGAGAACTCGCCGAAGGCGCAGGAGCAGGTGATCGCCCAGGGGCGTGAGCTGTCTGACGCTGCTTCGGTGGTGCCGGTCAGTGACGTGGTGATCCTGGCGGTGCCGGATATCGTACTGGGTAAGGTTTCTGAAGGCGTGGTGCCGCAGATGAAAGCGGGCGCGATCCTGCTGACGCTGGATCCGGCCGCCGCCTACGCCAACCTGATTGCCCAGCGCGACGGGATCGAATACGCGGTGGCGCACCCGTGCCACCCGTCGGTGTTTCTGGAGCGCTACACTAAAGAAGAGCACGCCGACGCCTTTGGCGGTATCGCCGCCATCCAGCACGTGGCGGCCTCCTATGAAGCCGGCAGCGACGCACAGCGCGCGGAGCTGAGTAAGGTAATCAGCGTGATGTACGGCCCGGTGGAAGCAGTGCACTGGGTGACCGTCACCCAGCTGGCCTACCTGGAGCCGACGCTGGTGGAAACCGTGGCCTGTATGGTCGGCGCCTTTATGAAAGAGGCGCTGGATGAGACCGTTAAGCACAGCGGCGTGCCGGAAGAAGCGGCCAAAGCGATGCTCTACGGCCATATCCAGATCGCGCTGGCGGTGGCCTTCCGCGCCACCAACCCGTTCTCTGACGCCTGCATGATCGCCATGGAGTACGGCCGTGAGAAGATCGTTAAGCCGGACTGGAAGCAGATCTTCGATCAGAAAGAGCTCGACATCGTTATCGCCCGCATGCTGAAGATTGACGCCATCCGTCGTTAATCTGTGACCGCCCTGCGGTTCATATCGCCAATGCCTGGCGATATGAACCGTATCAATGATATAAATCCTTCCAGAACCGCCTGAGCTCAGTCAGGCCATACGTTGCGGGACCTCGCGCATGGAAAAAAAGACGCCCTCTCAGGACCTGGAACTGCTGACCGAAATCGCCGTTGCCTATTACCAGGATGAAATCACTCAGGAAGAGATCGCGCGCAAGTTTGGTATTTCGCGGATCAAGGTCGGGCGGCTGCTGAAACGTGCAAAGGAAGAAGGCATCGTTGAGATCACCGTGCGTTACCATCCGGTGTTCAGCACTGGTCTGGAACAGCAGCTGATCGACCGCTTTCCGCAGATGCAGCGGGCGCTGATCGCCCTTGACCTGCAGGACGCCGATGAGCAGCGGCGCCAGGTTGCCGCGCTGGTGTCGGGGTATCTGGAGCAGACGTTAAAAGAGAACTCGGTGGTGGCGGTGGGGCAGGGACGTAACGTGGCGGCGGTGGCCGATCACCCCGGCCAGGTACCGACGCGCAACTGCCACTTTATCAGCGGCATCGGCGGCACCCACCGCCCCGGCGATGCGATTAACGCCGACCACATCAGCCGCCGTCTGGCGAAGAAGTTCGGCGGCATCAGTGAAACCCTCTACGCCCCGGCCTACGTGGAAAACCGCGCGTTAAAAGAGGCGTTTATGCAGAACGGCACCATTAAAGAGACGCTGGATCGCGCCCGTAAGGCCGATATCGCGCTGGTCGGCATCGGCGATATGAACGAGAACAGCTATATGGTGAAGCTGGGCTGGTTTACGCCGCACGAGATTATCGACGCCAGCCTCAACCAGGGCGTTACCGGCGACGTGGCGGGCTATGACTTCTTTAACTCGCAGGGCCAGCACGTGGATACGGTAATGAACGACCGGGTGATCGGCGTCAGCATCGACGAGCTCCGCAAAATCCCCTGCGTTATTGCTATCGCTTCCGAAAACACCAAGGCGATGGCAATCCTCGGCGCGCTGCGCACCGGTGCTATCGATATTATCGCGACGACTGCGCAGAATATCCGCACGATTTTGAATATGACGAAGTAGGGGGCCACATGGAACTGTGGCCTGAGCGGCGTAAACCATCCCTGTAAACAACAAAAGCGCCAGAGGCGCTTTTGTTGTTTGGACAAACACCCTACTTAATTCAGGTGCCTGACCACTTTCTGCGCATGTATTATGTCGGAACAGGGAATAACATACGTGTTCATTACATAAAACTTTACCATCAGGGAGCTGGACTTTGCAACCACAAGACTATGCCGCCATTGAGACGTCAATTTCCGTCGCTCGTCTGCGGAGCTACGGTGCGTTGACCAACAACGGCGTGACTGAACAGCGTATCGGGGCTTACCTGTGGAATAAACGTGTCAGCGGAGCTCTTAAGCGGGCATCACTCTGTTTTTTTCATCCATGAGTCACTGTACTGAATGTTTCCTTCTTTATAGTGCCAGGTGATGCCCCTGAACCTCAGGGCTACGGTTTCTAACATATTGGGGTGCCGCGATCCTGCAATATAGCTGTGTGAAGCTTCAACCGACATCACCACGACATCATCCAGCACTACGCGATAGATTTCATATTCCAGCCCGGAGTCGTTAGTGGCGTAATATCGCATCTCTGCTTTCTGCAACCTGCGGCTTTCACACACGGCTATTGCCAGATAAGGCGAAATCTTATCGATATATTTGTGAATGATAAAAGGCTTATGCATACGTGTTCCGGTGATACTTCCGCTGTGAGCGTCCACGCCAAGAGATACAGCATAACTGCTGCTCATGATCTCGATTGCGCCTTCCCTGCCTGCTAACAGACAGTCTCCTTTGATAAGTACACCATTTTCATTGTATAAGAAAAGATAAGCGGGTAAAGACATTAGAGACTCCTTTGCATGCTGAATACATTCCAGTTGTTATCTATGAAAAAAACATAACGATACTTAGTGTCATTCAAAATGTAGTAGGCGTAGTATTTGTATCCCGTCTTTAATTTTATATCAAAGCAGGTTTCAGGGTATGATAATCTTGGGTTTCCATAACCGGATTCAAGAACTGATTCACTCGATATTTTTTTGATGTACTCAAGTGAATATTTTTTAAGAACGTCTTTTTTGTCAACACTAAAACAAACTTTCTCTGGCGAAAGATAAATCGATCTCCAGTGGTTGTAGATTAGTCTGTCGCCCTCGCCTGGGCAACCTGTCAATAAAAAGATCAGCGGGGTGACAGTGAACAGCGATAGTTTCATTGTGGAAAGCTCCCTAAAATATCCCTGTATTTTTCTATCAGATTTTCTACTGATTCAGATGAGGGGTAGTGCCTATAGTTAATGTTTGCTTTAGTATGATAAAAACCACCATGCAGTAATACCCAATAATCACTTACTAAGCTGGCCTGTTGTTCCAGACTGTAATCAAGTAGATTTTCTTTGTCCAGGCTGTAGCTGTAATCAGCAGCCCATGAAAAAGCACCTCGTGTTCTGACCCACATACCTCGCTGATGCTGCCATACATGCATCATTTCATGGAGAAACATATGTTGCATCTTTATTGAAGTTCTAGAAAAATCCTCCTCATATACGCCTTCCTGAAACCACATTTCGCCATTAGGCGTCATCGCCGTGAAATTACCCTGAATATTGAACGGTAAATAGCTTCCTCTGTGTACCCACACTTTATTATAGTGAATGCTGTAACCGAAAAGCGTAACAGCCAGCACAATTTCACCGGGTTTTAACAACCGCAGGCCGCCTGGTTTTGTTACGTCGTCCTCACCGGGGTTTTTGTAGTAATCCATACATTCCTCCTTGATTTTAAAAGCTACTTTATCAATGTGCCGGGTAAGGGCAATCATGGAATTGCCGAAAATCCTTGAGGTAATTAATTTTTTATAAAAAAATTAAGGTCGTTTATGTGCAGTGCGTATTTACCGACGGGCAGAGAAAGATTCAGGGTAAATAAAGGCTAACCCTTTATCACTACATGATATAAGCTGTAGGATTACCATAAACCGTGCTCATCACCATGACCAATATCAGAACCCTCGATCTCAACCTGCTAAAGGCGCTGGACGTGCTGCTGGAGGAGTGCAACGTCACCCGCGCTGCCGCACGTATCGGTGTCACCCAGCCAGCGATGAGCGGCATGCTGACCCGGCTACGGGATAATTTTGGCGATCCGCTGTTTGTGCGTGCCCGGCACGGCATGGTGCCGACGCCGCGCGCGCAGGCGCTTAAGCTGCCGCTGAAACAGCTGCTGGGGGAGATCGATGGCCTGCTGCAGCCTTCCGGATTTGACCCGTCTTCCGCCCGGCTGACCTTTACTCTGGCGGCCACCGACTATGCGCTGCGGGCGGTGGCGCTGCCGTTTCTTGCCGCGCTGAAGACGCTGGCACCGCAGATTCAGGTGGCGCTGGTGGCGCTGGACGACCGGCAGATTCAGGGGCAGCTGGAGAGCGGGGAGATTGACGTAGCGCTGGTCACGCGTGACAGTACGCCAGCGGATCTGCACGCGCGCGATCTGTTTACCGAGCACTATGTCTGTGTGCTGCGGGAGGGGCATCCGGCGCTGGTGGCGGGGGGCGGTGCGCTGAGCCTCGACCGCTTCTGCCAGCTCGATCAGGCGCTGGTCTCTTATACCGGCGGCGGATTCCACGGCGTGACCGACGCCGCGCTGGCGCAGCAGGGCAGGCAGCGCCGGGTGACGCTGTCGGTGAACAGCTTCCTGATCCTGCCGGAGGTGCTGCGTGCCAGTGATATGGTGGCCGTGCTGCCCGCCCGACTGGTGGCCGGGATGGTGGGGCTGGCCGTGTGTGAACCGCCGCTGGCGATCCCCGGCTTTGTCAAAGTCGCCGCCTGGCACCCGCGCAGCCATCACGACGTGGCGCAGCGCTGGCTACGGCAGCTGCTGTTCAGCAGTTGTGTAACAGGTGGCGTCGGCGAGGGTTGACCGCCGTGCCTGGCCGTTGGACGCAAAGGCGTTAAACCCTGCCAGGCGACGGTGAATCCCTGCTGTCGCAACAGGTCAGCGAACGGTATACATGCCTGACGGGGGGCAACAGTCAGCCGGGGCCACGGGTCGCCGCCGTGTCTGGCGGCAGGTGGGGTAAATGTGACAGACGGTGTTTATTCGCGGGGCACGCGTGCCCGTGCCGCCGCCACCAGCCCGTCCAGCCATTCCTGGTGGCCGTTGATCATCGGATTGGGTTTAGCGGCGTGCAGCGCTTCCGCCGGTTTCCCCTTCTGGGTTTCCTGCGTCAGAATACGCACACGGCCGCCCTCAAGATCTTCCACCAGCCAGGCGTGATGCACGTCAAGCCGCTGGTCAGTGCCTTCTTCTCCCGCCCAGCCGTGCCAGGCCACGCGCCCGGGCTGGCCGTTGGCAGGTGCGACAAATTCATTACATTGCGCTTCAACCGGGAACCCGAAGGTCTCGAAATAGAAACGGCTAGCGGAGTTCAGTTCCGGTCCCTGATTATCGTAAAAGCGGATATTGGCGGAGTTAGCATAGTAGCCCGGCCAGGCGCCCGGGTGGCTCAGCAGAGGCCAGACTTCTGCGGCGCTGAGGCCGGCGACAATCACTTCATTGGAGGCAAAGTTTTCGGTAAAGCCTGGAATATAGTGCTCCGGCCAGATAATGGCGTTCATTTTCATCATTCACTCTCTTAATATTTTCTGCGAGTCTTCGGGTGTCGCGACGTGGGGGCCTGACAGATCGGCTACCGGCAGGCGCACAGCCATCATCGCCGCTGACCAGATATCAAGCCAATCGCGATTTTAAATGCCAGTGATAATCCAGCGTGATATCAGCTGGCCGCTGACCGCCCGGCGACGTAAACCCGCCTGCCAAATCGCAATGCCCGGCAATGTTACTGGCGATGTTCCAATATTTTTAAGCGCCTTCACAGTTCATTGAAAAACCGCGTCATTTCCTGTCACTGAGGCGGGGTGCGGTGTTAGCTTGATTAACGTTACCAGTAACAAAGCATCACCCCCGGCTTTCCCGGTCTGTCAATCGTTTCACCGAAAACGAGATTGCCGGAAGGGTTAACTCTTTGCTGTCTCACAATGACGTGATATCAGGGTGCCGTTATGAACGCTAAACTTTCGAATAAACGCTGGCTGTACTTAATGCCGGTGATCTTTATTACCTACAGCCTCGCCTATCTGGACCGCGCCAACTACGGCTTTGCCGCTGCATCGGGCATCGACCGCGATCTGGGTATTACCAAAAATATTTCATCGTTAATCGGCGCACTGTTCTTCCTCGGCTACTTCTTCTTCCAGGTGCCCGGCGCGGTGTATGCGGTCAAACGCAGCGCCAGAAAGCTGGTGTTTGTCAGCCTGATCCTGTGGGGGCTGCTGGCGGCGGCCACCGGGCTGGTGGCCAATATTCCGATGCTGATGATCATCCGCTTTACGCTGGGCGTGGTGGAAGCGGCGGTGATGCCGGCAATGCTGATCTTTATCAGCAACTGGTTTACCAAAGGCGAACGCTCGCGGGCGAATACCTTCCTGGTGCTCGGCAACCCGGTGACCGTGCTGTGGATGTCGATTCTCTCCGGCTACCTGATTCAGGCCTGGGGCTGGCGCGAGATGTTTATCATCGAAGGTATTCCGGCGGTGGCCTGGGCCTTTATCTGGTGGCGGGTGGTACGCGATAAACCGTCTGACGTCACGTGGCTCACGGCCAACGAGAAGCGCGATCTCGAACAGGCGATGGCAGCAGAACAGCAGGAGATTAAGCCGGTTAAAAACTACCGTGCCGCCTTTACCTCGCGCAACGTGGTCTGCCTGTGCCTGGTCCACGTGTTCTGGAGTATCGGAGTTTACGGTTTCATGATGTGGATGCCGTCGATCATTAAAGCCGGTGCCAACCGCGATATCGTCTCCGTCGGCTGGCTGGCCGCCGTGCCTTACCTGGCGGCGATCGTGCTGATGCTGACGGTCTCTGTGCTGTCTGACAAGTTCCAGAATCGTAAGCTGTTCGTCTGGCCGCTGCTGCTGGTGGCCGGTCTCGCTTTCACCGGCTCGTGGCTGGTGGGTAGTGATGCATTCTGGCTCTCCTATACGCTGCTGATCGTTGCCGCCGCCTGCATGTACGCACCTTACGGCCCGTTCTTCGCGCTGATCCCGGAGCTGTTGCCAAAAAGCGTGGCCGGTATTTCGATGGGGTTAATCAACAGCTTCGGCGCGCTGGGGGCCTTTACCGGCGCATGGGTGGTAGGGTTACTCAATGGCCTGACCGGCAGCCCGAGCCTCTCCTTCGTGCTGATGGCGGTGTCGCTGTTTGTCTCGGTGGCGATTATGGTTTCGGTGCGGCCGGACAATACGTCGGAGGATAACCGAGTGGCGGCGAAGCGGCATTAAATCTGAAATTGCGGCAGGGTTCGCAAATCGAAGCGTTAACTCTCCCCGCGCTGTGGTTCTTACTTCAAGAGTCTGGCTGAAAAAGGGAAGATAGTCGTGCTGGAACGTAAACGAGAAAAGCCACCTTTACAGGTGGCTTTTCCGGTACTAACTCAGGCGCACGGGTCCGAAGAAATCCGTGCCTTCACGAGCATGAATCTACCGGGATCGATGAAGGTCGTCAATCGGTATTCTGTTTCTGTGGCCCGGGAGGGGCAAGATGAAACTGCAGGATTATATTTCTGAGCCAGGATTGAGAATTTATACTGAGATACTTAAGCTTAAGCCCGATCAGGTGATGGCAAGCTATAACTGGAATAAGGCGCTCGGCAGCTCAATGCAGCCGCTGTTTCATTGTCTGGAGGTTTCGCTGCGCAATGCCATTGACCATACCATCCGCAATCATCCCCCACCAGGTGCTGAGGGCCTCTGGCGAACCGACAGTAACTGGATTTTTGATCTTCCCCGCTACATGGGTGATAAAGTCTGGATCCGTCAGGGTAAACGATTTCAGCTTGATGCGCAGGGTAACAGGCGGTACAGCCAGGGATCCCCTCTTTATCAGAAAACGGTCTGGGAAGAAGAGTGCATCCGTAAGGTAGCAAAACGTATAAAAATGGCGGGTAAGATTGTTACCGCTGAGCGTGTGATCTCCGGATTGGATTTCGGATTCTGGACACACTTTTTGAGTTCTGCCTATGATGAACCGCGCAATCGCAGCCTGCTGTGGCCGAATCTGACCGGACACGTTTTTCCCGGTGCGCCTGCAGGCATGCCACGGCATATTGTCGACAAAAAGTTTAATCTCATTCGGGATCTCCGTAATCGGTTAGCTCACCATGAGGCTGTCTGGAAGTTTTATGAGATGGATGAAACGGGTAAGCGGGACTATACCCGGCCGGTGTATGGGCTTAATGCGTCGCTCAATTTATTGCATAGAGCCTGGAATGATATGTTTGAAGGTTTGCTCTGGGTCAGCCCTGTGCGCTACCACGCATTTCGTCAACAAGGCCATCATCGTCGTTTTGAGGCGTTAGCGAGTAAAAAGGGGATATCAGAATTTTTGGCTGCTGAACGTTGCGGCCATGCGGCTAACACGCACTAATACCCGCCGTCAGTTTGGTTAAAAGCACAATTGCTAAGCAAGTAATAAGAAACCCACCTCGTAATGAGTTCACTCGAATCGATCGGCCCGTACGGTGCGCCGATCGGTTTTTTAGCTTTCAACACGCCGGGATTCCTGTGCCACCCCCGCCTCGCTGTGGCATGATACCCGCCAACCCCCACCGCCATCAGGAACCTCTTATGAAACCCGTTACGCTGTACGACGTCGCCGACCACGCCGGGGTCTCTTATCAGACCGTTTCACGGGTGGTGAACCAGGCAAAGCACGTCTCGGATCGCACCCGTGAACGGGTGGAAGCGGCGATGGCGGAGCTGAACTACATTCCCAACCGGGTGGCGCAGCAGCTGGCGGGCAAGCAGACGGCGCTGATCGGCGTGGCCACCGTCAACCTGGCGCTGCACGCCCCGTCACAGATCGTGGCGGCGATCAAATCCCGCGCCGACCGCGCCGGTGCCAGCGTGGTGATCGCGATGGTCGAGCGCAGCGGCGTGCAGGCCTGCGTGGCGGCGGTCAACAACCTGCTCGGGCAGCGGGTCAGCGGCCTGATCGTCAATTTCCCGCTGGAAGATGACGATGCCGCCACGGTAGCCGCCGCCTGCGGCGGCGTGCCGGTACTGTTTCTGGACGTCTCCGACAGTTCGCCGATCAACAGCGTCAGTTTCTCCCATGAGGCCGGGGCGCGGCTGGGGGTGGAGCGCCTGGTCGCGTGCGGCCACCGGCGTATCGCGCTGCTGGCTGGCCCGCAGAGTTCGGTGGCCGCACGCCAGCGCCTGGCCGGCTGGCATCGCTGGCTGGCGCAGCATCAGCTGCAGCCGCTGGCGCAGCTGGAAGGAGACTGGAGCGCCATCTCCGGTTTTGAGCAAACCAGCCGCCTGCTCAACGGCGGCACGGTGCCGCAGGCGCTGCTGGTGGCCAATGACCAGATGGCGCTGGGGGCGATGCGGGCAATCAGCGAGTATGGCCTGCGGGTGCCGGCGGATATTTCGGTGATTGGCTATGACGATACCGAAGACAGCTCCTGCTATATTCCGCCGCTGACCACCGTCAAGCAGGATTTCCCGCTGCTGGGGCAGAGCAGCGTTGACCGGTTGCTGCGCATGACCCAGGGTGAAACGATCACCGGCAACCAGCTGTTATCAGTGACGCTGGTGGAGCGACAGACCGTGAGCGCTCCCGGTGCCCATGCCGCCTCACCGCAGGCGCTGGCGGATACGCTGCTGCAGATCTCCCGCCAGCTGGCGCAGATGAAACCGGAAGGTTAATTTTCCGCCGCAGGGCGCAGTTTTCCACGCATATCATCCGTTCAGATAACGATATCTGTGAGGCACCTCACTCATTGGGCATCGTTTGCTTTACAGCATCATTTCCGCAACCTATGTTGAAAAAATTGTGAGCGAGTAACAATTTTACTGAGGATCGCGCGATGACCCTGAACACTGATTCACTGAACGCCGTACTGGCCCGCCGCGACTGGGAAAACCCCGGCGTAACGCAGATTAACCGTCTGGAGGCGCACCCGCCGTTCTTTAGCTGGCGTAACGCCGCGGATGCGCGTGACAACCGCCATTCGGACCAGCGCCGCAGCCTGAACGGCAGCTGGAAGTTCTCGTATTTTTCACAGCCGGAAGCGGTGCCGGAAAGCTGGGTAAGCGGCGATCTGGCCGATGCTGATTCGGTGCGGGTGCCCTCAAACTGGCAGATGGACGGCTACGACGCGCCGATCTACACCAACGTCACCTATCCGATCCCGGTCAATCCGCCGTTTGTTCCCGCCGATAACCCGACCGGCTGTTACTCGCACACCTTTACTCTGGATGACGACGCGCTGCGCGACGGACAGACCCGCATCGTGTTTGACGGCGTCAACTCGGCGTTCCACCTGTGGTGCAACGGTCGCTGGGTCGGCTACGGCCAGGACAGCCGCCTGCCGTCTGAGTTTGACCTCAGCGCGTTTTTACAGCCGGGCGAAAACCGGCTGGCGGTGCTGGTGCTGCGCTGGAGCGACGGCAGCTACCTGGAAGACCAGGATATGTGGCGCATGAGCGGCATCTTCCGCGACGTGTCGCTGCTGCACAAGCCGGCCACGCGGCTGCGCGACCTGCGTATCACCACCCGCTTTAACGACGATTTCAGCCGTTCGGTGCTGGACGCGCAGGTGAGAGTGCAGGGGACCGTAACGGACGATCTGCGCATCTGCCTGCAGCTGTGGCAGGGGGAAACCCAGGTCGGCAGCGCTACCTCCGCGCTGGGCAGCGACATTATTGACGAACGCGGCGCGTACGCGGACCGCACTACGCTGTCGCTTAAGGTTGAAAATCCGGCGCTGTGGAACGCTGAAACGCCGAACCTGTACCGCGCGGTGGTGCTGCTGCAGCGTGCTGACGGCGAGCTGATTGAAGCGGAAGCCTGCGACGTCGGTTTCCGTCAGGTAAGCATTGAGGACGGGCTGCTGCGGGTGAACGGCAAACCGCTGCTGATCCGCGGCACCAACCGCCACGAACACCACCCGGAATACGGTCAGGTGATGGATCGCGAGACGATGATTAAAGATATCCTGCTGATGAAGCAGAACAACTTTAACGCCGTGCGCTGCTCGCACTACCCGAATCATCCGCTGTGGTACAGCCTGTGCGACCAGTATGGCCTGTACGTGGTGGATGAAGCCAATATCGAAACCCACGGCATGGTGCCGATGAACCGCCTGAGCGACGATCCAACGTGGCTGCCGGCAATGAGCGAGCGCGTTACCCGCATGGTGCAGCGCGACCGTAACCACCCGAGCATCATCATCTGGTCGCTGGGCAATGAATCCGGCCACGGCGCAAACCACGACGCGCTCTACCGCTGGCTGAAGTCGGAAGATCCGTCGCGCCCGGTGCAGTATGAAGGCGGTGGGGCCAACAGCGCGGCCACCGATATTATCTGCCCGATGTACGCGCGCGTCGACCAGGACCAGCCGTTCCCCGCGGTGCCGAAATGGTCGATCAAAAAATGGCTGTCGATGCCGGGCGAGCAGCGTCCGCTGATCCTCTGCGAATACGCCCACGCGATGGGCAACAGCCTCGGCGGCTATGACAAATACTGGCAGGCGTTCCGCGCTTACCCGCGCCTGCAGGGCGGCTTTGTCTGGGACTGGGTCGACCAGTCGCTGATCAAGTACGACGACCAGGGTCAGCCGTGGTCGGCCTACGGCGGCGACTTTGGCGACACGCCGAACGACCGTCAGTTCTGCATGAACGGGCTGGTGTTTGCCGACCGCACGCCGCACCCGTCGCTGTACGAGGCGAAACACGCTCAGCAGTTCTTCCAGTTCCGCCTGCTGAACGGTGAAACGCCGAAAATTGAAGTCACCAGCGAATACCTGTTCCGCCACAGCGATAACGAGGTCCTGCACTGGACGCTGGCGCAGAACGGCCATCAGCTCGCCAGCGGCGAGTGGCCGCTGGATATCGGCCCGGAAGGGACGCAGGTTGTTACGCTGCCGGCCTTTACCCTGCCCGCCAGCGCAGGCGATCTGTGGCTCACCGTACGTGTGCAACAGCCGCAGGCCACCGCCTGGTCCGACGCCGGGCACATCAGCGCCTGGCAGCAGTGGCCGCTGGCGGAGGTGCTGAGCGCCACGCCGGAGCAGCCTGCCGGTCAGGCGCCAGAGCTGAGCGTCAGCGAGCAGAGCTTTACGATTGACAGCGGCAGCACCCGCTGGGAGATCTGCCGCCAGCAGGGGTTGCTGGTGCAGCAGTGGGTCAACGGACAGGCGCAGCTGCTCAGCCCGCTGGCCGACCAGTTTACCCGCGCGCCGCTGGATAACGATATCGGCGTCAGCGAAGCCAGCCGCATCGATCCCAATGCCTGGGTTGAGCGCTGGAAGGCCGCCGGCCACTATCAGGGCGAAGCGCAGCTGCTGCAGTGCGAGGCAGAAGCGCTTGCCGCCGCCGTGCTGGTGACCACCGTGCACGCCTGGCAGCACCAGGGCCAGACGCAGTTTATCAGCCGCAAAACTTACCGCTTCAGCGGCAGCAGCGTGCAGATTGACGTGGACGTGGAGGTGTCGCGCAATACGCCGCACCCGGCGCGTATCGGCCTCAGCTGCCAGCTGGCGACCGTGCAGCCGCGGGTCAGCTGGCTGGGCCTTGGCCCGCATGAAAACTACCCGGATCGTCTGGCCTCCGCCTGCTTCGACCGCTGGGATCTGGCGCTGGAGGAGATGCACACCCCTTACGTGCATCCGTGTGAGAACGGCCTGCGCTGCGGCACCCGCGAACTGCGGTACGGCGCACACCAGTGGCGCGGCGACTTCCAGTTCAGCATCGGCCGCTACGGCCAGCAGCAGCTGATGGCCACCAGCCATCGCCACCTGCTGCTGCCGGAAAAGGGCACCTGGCTGAATATTGACGGCTTCCATATGGGGGTCGGCGGCGATGACTCCTGGAGCCCGTCGGTGTCGCCGGAGTATCTGCTCAGCGCGCAGCGTTATCACTATCAGCTGTGCTGGTCACAGAATAATTAACGGCATCCTCAGCGGGCAGGGAAGTTAACCCTGCCCGTCACTGGCGTAAGGATCTTCAGCATGAACTATTTAAAGAACACCAATTTCTGGATGTTTGGTTTCTTCTTCTTTTTCTACTTCTTCATTATGGGAGCCTATTTCCCGTTCTTCCCGATCTGGCTGCACGACATTAACCACATCAGCAAAAGCGACACCGGCATTATCTTCTCCTGTATTTCGCTGTTTGCTCTGCTGTTTCAGCCGATTTTTGGCCTGCTCTCCGACAAGTTGGGGCTGCGCAAGCACCTGCTGTGGGTGATCACCGGCATGCTGGTGATGTTTGCGCCGTTCTTTATCTACGTGTTTGGCCCGCTGCTGCAGACCAACATTCTGCTGGGCTCGATCGTCGGCGGCATCTACCTGGGCTTTATCTACAACGCCGGCGCGCCGGCGATCGAAGCCTATATCGAGAAAGCCAGCCGCCGCAGCCAGTTTGAATTTGGCCGCGCGCGCATGTTCGGCTGCGTGGGCTGGGCGCTGTGCGCCTCGATCGTCGGCATTATGTTCACCATCAACAATCAGTTTGTCTTCTGGCTCGGATCCGGCTGTGCGGTGATCCTCGCTATCCTGCTGTACTTCTCGCGTACGGATAAAAACTCCACCGCCGGCGTGGCGGATGCGGTCGGGGCCAATCAGCCGACGTTTAACGTCAGGCTGGCGCTGGAGCTGTTTAAACAGCCAAAGCTGTGGTTCCTGTCGCTGTACGTGGTCGGCGTCTCCTGCACCTATGACGTGTTTGACCAGCAGTTCGCCAACTTCTTTACCGGCTTCTTCGCCACCACCGATCAGGGCACGCGGGTGTTCGGTTACGTCACCACCCTGGGCGAGCTGCTTAACGCCAGCGTGATGTTCTTCGCCCCGCTGATCGTTAACCGCATCGGCGGTAAGAACGCGCTGCTGCTGGCCGGGATGATCATGTCGGTGCGCATTATCGGCTCCTCGTTTGCCACCACCGCGGTGGAGGTGGTGGTGCTGAAGACGCTGCACATGTTTGAAATTCCGTTCCTGATCGTCGGCTGCTTCAAATACATCACCAGCCAGTTTGAGGTGCGTTTCTCGGCCACCATCTACCTGGTGTGCTTCTGCTTCTTCAAGCAGCTGGCGATGATCTTTATGTCGGTGTTTGCCGGTAACATGTATGACAGCATCGGTTTCCAGGGCGCGTACCTGGTGATGGGTCTGGTGGCGCTGGCCTTTACGCTGATATCCGTCTTCACCCTCAGCGGCCCGGGGCCGCTGTCATGGATGAAATCACGTCCGCGCGAAGCGGTGTAGTTGCCGGGCGGGTTTACACCCGGCCGGGGTTGCCTTTGCTCTGCCGTCCACGCCATCCCCAGGGATGGCGTTTCTCATCCAGCGCGCTTACAGCGTCCTGCGACGCACGGCTGCCGCCTGAAACAGCCGTTTGCCCGGCGGCCACGCTGCCGGTGACAGCAGCATCTCGCAGGCGGCCTGGGCCATCTCCGCCAGCGGCTGGGCGAAGGTAGTCAGCTGATAGCCAATCCAGCCCGCCTGTTCAATATCATCAAACCCCAGCACGCTGAGATCCTCCGGCACGCGCAGGCCATATTCGTGCCGTGCCACGTCCAGCACGCCGCAGGCCAGCAGGTCGGTCACGCAGAAGATGCCGTCCGGCGGCTGGCCGCCGCCGAACAGTTCACGCGCGGCGGCCACCCCGCTCTGATAGCTGGCCGGCCCGGCCCGTACGACCCGGCAGTCAATGGCTGCCTGCCGTGCGGCGGTGAGAAAACCCGCTTCCCGCGTCACCATACTGGGTGAGCGCGCGGTAGAGGAGACCAGCGCCAGCCGGCGACGTCCGGCCTCGCGCAGCAGGGCAAAGGCCTCGCTCATGGTGGACCGGTAGTCAATTTCAATATGGTCAGCGCCGCTGAACTCCCCCATGCGGTTAATCAGGATCACCTGCTGCCCGCTCTGCAGGCAGGTCTCAATCAGCGAGCGGTCCGGCTTGCCGGAAAGTACGATGGTGGCGGTAGAGCGGTAGTTCAGCGTCTGCGCCAGCGCGTCGCGTGCGCTCTCCGCGCCCTCATCGGTGTTGATCACCATCACCGCCCGCTGCGCCTGGTGCAGACGGCGGGTCAGGTGCTCCAGCAGGCTGGCCTGGTACGGCGAACTGAGGTTGCCGCCGAGGATACACACCGGGCGACTTGCCTCCTTCGACAGGCCGCGCGCCAGGTGATTAACGTGGTAGTTCAGCGTTTCGGCGGCGGCCAGCACCCTGCGGCGGGTTTCCGCCGAGACGCTGCCGCCGGTGGTAAAGGTGCGCGACACCGCCGAACGCGACACGCCCGCCAGCCGCGCGACCTCGCTGGCGCTGGCAAAGCCTTTTGTGGCGTTGACACCCTCGGCCCACGCTGCCGCTGCGCCGGCGTGGTGCAGGCCTTTATTGCCAGCGTTATGGGCGGCCTGCTCTGTCGTTTCACCGGCGCGAGCCAGGCCGGTGTCGCCGTGGTCAACATCGGCCAGACTGGCTAATCCACCAGCATGGGGCTGGCCCTTTCCACCGTCGTCACGCCCGGTCATCGCGGTGCTCCGTGGCCCGCAGCGCCCGTTCACGGACGATCGCCCACTCTGCCAGCCGGGTCAGCGATGGCTTCGGCGTTTCAGACCACTCGTCGGGGTGCAGCTCACGTTTATCGCGGATCAGCGCAATCGCCGCGTCCAGCGTCGGAAACTGCTGCGGGCATTCAAGATGCAGAAACAGCGCCACCAGCGCCACCGAGCGGCTGCGCCCGCCGCGGCAGTTGACCAGAATATTGCCGCGTTCGCGGTTGCGGTAGGAGGCTTTGTCCGGGATCTGCTGCAGCAGCGCGGCGCGCATCAGCAGATAGCCGGCGTGCAGCATCTCCGGCGCGTTACCCTCGCCGTCGATCAGCCCCAGCTTGTAGTAGCGCACGCTGCCGCTGCCGTGGCGCAACAGGTGCGGCGCGCTGCCCGGCTCCGCAAGGTTGACCCAGTCAATATCGAGATTGACCGCGCAGTTGATCACCGTGCGGATATGGTGCTGGTCCAGCAGGGCCAGATCGGTGACGCCGTCGGAGCCGCCGATATAAATATCCACTCCCCAGCCGGGAAGGTCGGCGGCAATCAGGCTGACCGGCGGTCGAGGATAATGCCGGGCGGCGTTATTCAGCGCATCCTCCCCCTCTGCGGAAGCGTGGCCAGCAGCCGTCCGCTGGCTGGCGGGTGATCCGCCGGTGTTGGCAGAGTCAGTCGGCAGCGTATCGGTGAAGAGGGCTGTTTCGCTGCCCGCCGCGTTGACGTTATGCCGTTCAGCCTTCAGATCCTTTGTTGAATGCTCTGCCAGCGGGATCGCACTGGCCTGCGCCAGCGCCGCAGCCACGCCGGGTGCCGCAGCCAGCACCGGTAGCCCGGCGTAAATCCCGGCGGCATCCTCGGGCACGACTCCGATGCGGCCGCCGGCTTCCGCCACCAGCAGCAGCCCGGCAAGGCAGTCCCAGGCGTTCATATGGGCCTCAACGTAACCATCGCTGCGCCCTTCGGCCACCCAGGCCAGCGCCAGCGCGCCGGAACCGCCACGCCGCACGGTGGCGCCGCCGTTCAGCAGTGCTGCCATCACGTCGAGGTAGCGGCGCTGGCTGTGGCGTGACGACCAGCCCAGCTCAAAGGCGGCACGGCGGCTGTCGTCGGTGCCGGCGCAGCGCAGCGGGCGATCGTTTTTCAGCGCGTAGTGGCCGCGCCGCGCCAGATACAATTCCTCGCTGACCGGGTTATAAATCGCCCCCAGCTCGGTGACGCCGTGGCGCACCCAGGCGATACAGATACAGAAATGGGCGATGCCGCGGGCAAAGTTGGCGGTGCCGTCGATCGGGTCAATCACCCACAGGCTGTGCGCGTCGGCGGGCGGCTGCGCGGACTCTTCCCCGAGGATCAGATCCTGTGGGAACCGCTCGCGCAGGGCCTGCATCAGCTGCGCCTCTACCAGCGTATCGGTTTCGGTAAGGATATCCTGATGGCCCTTCAGCTGGTATTCGCCCGGCTGGCGCGCGTTAAAACCGGCAAGTGCGGTCGTGCCGGCCTGCAGAATCAGCTGTTTTAACGCCGCTTCACGCGGCTCTGTCTCAAAATGAGTCAAAATGTACTCCCTGTTGCAAAGAAGCAAACCGCCGCGCCCGGCGCGGCGGTCGGTTATTTTTTAACGCTCAGGCTCCAGAGGTCCTGCCAGTCCTGGCGGCTGCGCCAGTCCTCTTTCGCCGTGGCGGTCAGGTACTCCATCAGCTCGCCGCGGTGCGCGCCAATGCCGGAGGCCTCATCCGCTGGCAGGCTGACCGCCGGGTTGGTCGACATCTTGCCGTCCACCCCCTGCGGCGCGATGCCTTCGGCGCTCAGCAGATAGCGGATAAACAGCTTCGCGCTGTTCGGGCTGCGGCTGCCGGTGGCGATCACCCCGAGGCTCGGGTAGTTCCAGCCGATAAACGGCTGCATGCCACTGCACAGCCCCAGCGTCATGCCCTGTTTGTTATCGCGAAACTTGGCGGTAGAGACCAGCCCGACAAAATCGGATTTGGCGTCCGGCGCGCCGATGGCGGCGGCAGCATCGTTATCGGAATGGGTCAGCAGCACGCCGTTGGCCGCCAGCGCCTTGACCCAGGCGGCGGTGGCCGAAGCTTCAGTCGTCTGCAGCGGTTTGCCAAACGCCTGCTGATAGGCCGCGCGGATCTGTGCGTCATAATGGGTCTCCAGCTGGCTGAACCAGTCGGTGTAGGCCGGCTTGCTGCCCGGGTCCTGCATCGCCACCCGGCCGCGCCACGCCGGCTGGGTCAGCTGCCAGATGTTGTTCACCGGGCAGGTGGCGTGATGAGCGGTGTTATAGGCAAACACGTTAGGGGCCAGTACCAGGGTAAGCGGCTGCTGATAGCGGTCGGCGATGCTGCCCTTCAGGTCGTCGGGCACCCAGCTCTGTACGTAGCCTTTATCCAGCAGCTGGGTGATCCCCGCCGGCGCGTCTTCCACGATCGCCACGTCGGTGCGCACGTTTTTGGCCTGTGCTTCGCGGCTCATAATTTCAATGATCTGCGGCGCATCGGCCTTTACGCCCACCCCCTGCAGGCCGTACTGCGCGCTGAAGGATTTGGCCTGCTGAACAATTTTGCCGGTGGAGGCGTAGACGGTAATCGGCTGCTCCTGACGGGCGGCGTCGATCAGCGCCTGTAGCTGGCTGTCCTGTGCGTGGGTCAGCGGGCTGGCGGTCAGTGCGGCAAAAACGGCGAGGGCGGTCAGAGTCTGTTTCATCCTGCTTCCTGAGTGAAAAGTGAAAAATCGGCGGCGGCCGGCTCGTGGCGCTGGCCTGCGGGGGTAAAGAAGTGCAGCGCATCGGCCGGCAGCTGGCAGTAAACCTGCTGGCCGGCCTGCCAGCGCGGGCGCAGCTGGGTGGAGTGGAACAGCCGGTCGTGGCCGTTGACCAGCTCAATCACCCAGCTGCCGCCGGTGGGCATAATATTGTCGAGGGTCATCGCGACGCTGTGCGGATAAGGTCGTTCATGCAGCACGATCTCTTCCGGACGGATGCCGCACGCGCAGGCCTCCCCGTTAACGCTCGGGTAGCGCTGCTGCAGATGTTCCGAGAGCAGGCTCACAGGCTGATGCAGCGGGATCATATTCAGCTTCGGCGTGCCGATAAACTCCGCCACAAAGCGGTTGGCAGGACGCGCGTAAATCGCATCCGGCGTGCCGACCTGCTGCATCTCACCGGCGCTCATCACCGCAATGGTGGTGGCCAGCGTCATCGCTTCCCACTGGTCGTGGCTGACAAACATGATGGTGGTGCCAAAGGTGGCATGCAGGCGCTTCAGCTCGGCGCGCATCTCCAGCCGCAGCGTGGCGTCGAGGTTGGAAAGTGGCTCATCGAGCAGCAGCACGCCGGGGTTAACCGCCAGCATCCGCGCCAGCGCCACCCGCTGCTGCTGGCCACCGGAGAGCTGCGCCGGATAGCGGCGTGCATAGTCGGCGATGCGCAGCTTCTCCATTACGTCCTGGCAGCGGGCGCTGCGCTCGCGTGCAGGCAGCTTCTGCAGGCGCAGGCCGAAATCGACGTTCTGTTCGACGGTCATATGCGGCCACAGCGCGTAGCTCTGAAATACCAGCCCGATACCGCGTTTTTCCGGCGGCAGATATGTGCCGCGCGCCACGGAATCGACCAGCCGGTCGCCAATGGTGATTTCACCGCCGCTGGCGTGCTCTATACCGGCAATCATCCGCAGGATGGTGGTTTTGCCGCAGCCGGACGGGCCCAGCAGGCACAAAAACTCGCCGTCTTTTACCGTCAGGCTGACGTTGTTCACCGCCGGCGTCTCGCTGCCGGGATAGCGTTTGCTCAGGTTGCTTAGCTGAATTGAGGGCATGTCAGTTCTCCAGTCCGCTGGCCAGCCCGCTGCCGGTGATCTTCTGGATCAGCAGGGTACCGGCCCATGAAATCAGGGCGATCATCAGCACCACGGCATTGGCCGCCTGCTGGTAGTTGTAATCAATCAGGCGCAGTGAGTAGGTGGTCAACACGTCGGTCGCGGGGATGGCCAGGATAATAAACAGGCTGACGCCCTTAATGCCGGAGATAAACGGCAGCAGGATCGCTGTGGCCAGCGGCCCGGCCTGAATCGGGATAACGATGCGGCAGATACGCGACAACCAGCCTGCACCGGCCACGCGAGCGGCCTCTTCCGCCTCCTTGCCCAGCTGGGTCATCGCCGCGATGCCGGAGCGGCTGGCGTAGGGCATCTTTTCGGCGATCAGCGCCAGCACCAGAATCAGCGGCGTGCCGTACAGCGCGGGCAGTGGACCGTGGCTGACCGCAAACAACGATAAAAACGCGGCGGCGAAGGCGATGCCGGGCACCAGGTATGGCACAAAGGTCACCTGACGCAGGAAGGTGCCGACCCAGCGCAGGTGGCAGCGCATCACCGCATAGCCCACCAGCAGCCCCAGTACGCCGCAGGCCAGCGAGGCCGAACCGACAATCACCAGCGTATTGCCCGCAGCGCGCCAGAACTCGCCGGTCAACAGAATACCGCTGTGCAGCGCCACGGTATCGAGGTTGTGGCCGATCCAGTAAGCAAAGGTGAAGTTGTCGCTGTTAAAGCGCCCGGGCAGGATCATGATGGTAGAGAGGAACAGGGTCAGCAGCGGGATCGCCACCCCCAGCAGCACAAACGCCAGCGGCGCGGCGGCGGCGAGGATGCGCCAGCTGCCCAGCCCGCGGCGGCGCTCCATTACCCCTTTGCCGCCGACGGTGACAAAGCGTTTCGCCTCACGCAGCATCTTCATATCCAGCAGCAGGGTGACCATCCCCATCAGCATAATCACCGAGGCCAGCACCGCTGCCACGCCAGACTGACGGGTGCCGATGGCGCGATACAGGCCGGTAGACAGCGTATCAAAGTGTACCGGCAGGCCGAGAATATAGGGCAGGGCGAACTCGCCGATGCAGTCGGCGAAGATCAGCAGCGCGCCTGAGAGCAGCGCCGGGCGCAGCAGCGGCAGGACAACGCGCAGGGCAATAGTGCGGCGCGATGCGCCCAGCACGCGTGCGGACTCCTCCATCTGGCTGTCCATCCTGCGCAGCGCGTTACCGACCATCAGTATCACCAGCGGCGCATAGTGCAGCACCATAATTACCACCATCGGAAACGCGCCGTAGGCCAGCCAGTCTGGCGTCTGAATGCCCATTGCTTCCAGCCAGCCGGGCTGGCCGCCGATCGCCTGGTTTTTAAACAGGGTGCTCCACGCCAGCGCGAAGGTCCAGGAGGGCAGCATAAAGGGCACGATTAGCAGCGTGGCGAAGCTTTTGCGCCCGGCGAGATCGGTGCGGTTAACCAGCCAGGCCAGCACCACGCCGATCAGCAGCGCACCGGCCACGGTAAACAGTGCCACCGTCAGCGTGTTGAGCAGCGGCGTCCACAGCAGCAGTTCGGACATCCGTGAGGTGAGGGTGCGCAGCAGGTAGTAAGCGGTGAGGCTGCCTTCTGCGGCGGCGGTGCGGTTCTCGTCGCCGCTCTGCACCAGCACGGCGTTCACCAGTACCGAGAGTACCGGTGCCAGAATTAATCCGCTGAAGAGCAGCACCAGCAGCATGCCCAGCAGGTTGGCCGGCTCATGGCTGGCGATGGCGAAACCGTGACGTAACCGCTGCCACGGGGAAATCGTTGTCGGGCGTTCAGCTTGATAAGACACGCTCTGACCTCGGTCAGTGAAAGAGTAAGCGGACTATAGCGACGCCGTATGACAGTTTTGCGATGCATTTGCACATATGTGCATTTTTTATTTTAAGTGCAAACAGGAAGTCAGGCATAACCACAGGTGTATCGGTTGGGCTTAATGCACGCAGGCAATGCTGGCATTCCGCACGGCTTCACAGCAGGACGTTGCGGTACTGAACTTTAGAGACGATCGAGGAACTTTGATTGAAATGCATCACAATATGTTATAACGTAACATAAAATAACAGAGAGAGAGGATCCCCCCTTGGTACAGGTAACAAAACTGGCAGTGGTTCTGGGAACATTATGCTTCAGCTATCAGGCGCTGGCCCATGGCCATCACGATCACGGCAAGCCGCTGACCGCGGCTGAAACCCAGGCGGCGGCAGGCGTATTTGCGGATAAAGACGTGAAAGACCGCGCGCTGACCGACTGGGAAGGCGTCTGGCAGTCGGTTTATCCGCTGCTGCAGAAGGGGGCGTTGGATCCGGTGTTTGAGAAAAAGGCTAAGCAGGACGGCAGTAAAACGGCGGCAGAATTCAAAGAGTACTATCGCAAAGGCTACGCCACCGATGTGGATATGCTGGGTATCGAAAACGGCGTGATGGAGTTCCATCGCGGCGACAAAAGCAGCGCCTGCCGCTACGACTACGCCGGCTACAAAATTCTGACCTACGCCTCCGGTAAAAAAGGCGTGCGCTACCTGTTCGAGTGCAAAGATGCCCGCAGCAGCGCACCGAAGTTTGTGCAGTTCAGCGACCACACCATCGGCCCACGCAAGTCCGCGCATTTCCATATCTTCACCGGAAATACCTCTCAGGAAGCGCTGCTGAAAGAGATGGACAACTGGCCGACTTACTATCCTTATCAGCTGAACGATGCGCAGGTGGTTGACGAGATGCTGCACCACTGATATCTCTGACGAAACGGCAGTTCCGCCAGGGCGGAGAGGGCCGATAATCCGTGGGCGAGGCGATTAACGCGTTGCCGTAACACTATGTTTTTGGACAGATTCCTGGCTTAATCGTCAGGTATGAACAGGCAGATGGCAGTATAATGACCCCGGCGCTTGAGGCTTCTGCTTCAGGTCGTCGGCAGCAGTGCTGATGTGCGTGAGGCAGATGCAGAAAAGCCCCGAAGTTAATTCTCATTAACCCCGAGGCCCCTGTATGACACGCAACATCAGGGTATCCTCTTACCTGCCGCAAGGCAAGGAGAAGAAGGTCATGAAACTGCCGCAAAGCACCCTGTTCTGGTGCGTATTAACGCTGTGTTTAACGCTGTTAATATTCACGTTTCTGATGCGGAAATCGCTGTGTGAGATCCGCTACCGGGATCCGTTCAGGGAGGTGGCGGCGATGATGACCTGCGAACCGGGTAAGTAGCGAACCACTGGCGGGGGTAACCCCGCCTTTCGGTCACTGATGTGGCGGGCAGCGCAAGCGCTTTTACAAAGGGCTCTGAGGGAACTCAGGGCCCTTTTTCCGTCAGGTTTATCCTGCCACCCGGCACCCGGCACCCGGCAGCCATTAGCCATTAGCCATTAGCCATTAGCCATTAGCCATTAGCCATTAGCCATTAGCCATTCTCTCCGCTTTTCTGTCTCAGCGTCTTTATACTTCGCTGTCCAGTGATCTTTAAGCCTGGCGCCTCCTTTTCTGTAATGCCACGCTTCCGGATCATCCTCACCGGTCAAAACAGCGGTGCCTGATCGAACTTTTTACGGTATTCGCGTGGACTTAACGTGCGGTGCTGGCTGAAGATGCGCGAGAAGTAGAGCGGGTCTTCATAGCCGACCGCGCGCGCCACCTGGGCAATTGACAGCTGCGTCTGCTGCAGCAGATCGCAGGCGCGGGAGACGCGCTGCTGCTCGCGCCAGGCGGAAAGGGTGGTGCCCATCTCTTTGCGGAACAGGTGCGCCAGCCGCGAGGTGGAGATAAAAGCCATGCGCGCCAGTTGCTCTACCCGGGTCTCCTCGGCCAGGTGTTCATTGATGTAGTGGCACACCGTCTGGATGCGCGGGTCGCGGTTTTGCCGGTTGCTGGCGGGCTGCAGCTGAAAAGTCTGCAGTATCAGCCGCTCCAGCGTGTTCATCGCCAGCGCCTCGGCCAGCGGCTCCGCCGCCGCGTTCCAACGGATCACCTCTTTAAACAGCAGCGCCATCTGCCGGCTGGCGGTCGCATCAAGCGCCGTGCGTCCAATCTGGCCCTGGTAGCGATCCCAGCGCAGCCAGTCGCTCCAGCCGGGGCGCGGGATAAAATAGATCCACAGATGATCCCACGCCGGGCTCTCTTTGGCGCGACCGTAATGGTGGATCACCCCGGGTGGAAAGAGCAGCATCTCATCCTCACTGCAGCAAAACTGCCCGTCGGCGTGATGGATCACGCCACGGCCTTTCAGGGTCAGATTAAGCATATAACCCTTCATGCCGCTGGGGCGGTGAATAAACCAGTCAAGCTTGCTGCCGGGCGTGATAGGCGTAAAGCCGGAAACCATAAAGGCGTTAAAGGTAAAGCGCTTCATCAGCGGGGAGAAGTTTAACAGCTCGGCGTTGTCTGACGCGGTCATCGGCGGCATCCGGCGGAAGTAAGTGCGGCTAGTATAGCCGCGGCCCCCGTCTCACCGGAGGCCGCAGGTTACTTTTGTGCTATCGCTCACGGTTGACCGGGCAACTGCTCTCCGGTCGATACCGCTGTGCCGCTGACGCCCTGCTGGTAGCGCCCGGCGGAGAGGTCCGCCGCCACCTGCGGGTAGATCTCATCCAGCCGGTAGAACCACAGCAGCAGCAGGTTCAGCGCGGCGAGGATCAGCGGGAAGAAGATAAACAGAAACTCGATGGTTTCGACCACCGTGGCCGGCTGCGGTGTGCTGCCGCCGCTGACAAAGCCGGCGGCACCGAGGATCCAGCCGACGCTGGCGGTGCCCAGCCCCATACCCAGCGTCTGCCCCAGCGTGCCGGCGCTGAACAGGATACCTTCGATGCGCAGCCCGGTGCGCCACTCGCCGTAGTCGATGGTATCTGCCAGCAGCGCAAACATGGTCGCCCCGATGCCGCAGAAGCCGACGCTGCGGATGGCGGTCGCGATAATCACAAACAGCGCGTCCTGTTTACCCAGCAGCGGCAGCAGGTAGGCCAGCGAGCTGACCAGCAGGCCCAGCATCGCCAGCCGGCGTTTACCCAGCCTTTTCAGCAGGAAAGGTATAATCAGCAGCGTCAGCAGGCCGGGAATATACTGCGCCATGCTGATGTAGGCGATCAGCGACACGTCGTCGAGAATATACTTCGAGTAGTAAACGCCGACGGCGGAGAGCGCGGTTAAGCCGGTAAAGGTGATCAGCAGATAGAAGAACATAATCAGCCAGTAGCGGTTCGCCAGCATCGAGCTGACCACCTGGCGGGGGGTAATACGCTGGCTGTTATCCTTGCTCACCGGCTCAATGCGTTCGCGGGTGCCGAGGGCGGTCAGCAGCAGGAGCAGCGCGGTAAAGAAGCCGAAGATGGCGAAAACGATCACCCATGAGGCGTGGCTGTCGCCAAACAGCGCCACCAGCGGCAGGGTCAGCACCCCCACCGTCAGCGATCCGCAGGTGGACAGCCCTTTACGAAATACGCTGAGAATGCCGCGCTGATAGGGATCGCGGGTGATCAGCGCCAGCAGCGATCCGTAGGCGATATTGTTGGCGGTAAAAAAGACGTTGGCCAGCAGGTAGGTAACGCAAACGTAGGCCACCTTGAGGCCGTAGCTGACGTCCGGCACCGTGGCCATTAAAAACGCCGACAGGCCAAAGGGTACCGCGGTCCACAGCACCCACGGCCGCGCCTTGCCGAGGCGTGAACGGGTTTTATCGATGCGGATGCCGACCCAGATACAGATAATCCCGTCGAGCACGCGGGCGAAGAACATCAGCGAACCGATCAGCAGCGCGGAGATGCCGACCACGTCGGTGTAGAAATAGGCGAGAAAGGTCACCATCATGGTGTAGGTCAGATTGGTGCCATAGTCACCGATGCCAAAGGCCAGCCGCTCCTTCAGGCCAATGCGCTGCAGCTCATCCGGCAGAGTTGATTGCGTCATGCCTGCTTCTCCAGTTCAACGATTGCCACGCCCCAGTCGGCCAGCGTCAGGGTCTCACCGTGCCGTCCGCTGTGGCCGCTCAGCAGCTCACGGCCGGCGGCCGGCCACGCCACGCTCAGCGGCTCTGCCGAGAAATTGAGATAGAACATCAGTGAATGACCGGTACGACTCACGCCGTGCTTCACCACCAGCGGGAAGCGATGACCGCTCACGTCGTGCACGCCGGCCTGCGGCAGCAGACGGGTCATTACCGCCTGCAGCGCCGCTTCGCTGATGTCGCAGCCGATATAGGTGGCGCTGCCCTTGCCGCTGCGGTTGTGCACGATGGCGGCGTATTTTCCCCAGTAAGGGTGCTGATAGCGCGCCCACACCTCTGCTCCGGCGTTATCCACCTCCAGCAGCTCCATCCAGTGGCTGACCTCGCCGTGCTGCGGCGGCAGATCCAGCACCTCCGACTGCAGCGTGACCTCATGCGGCTCAACGAACAGCTGATAGCTGGCCCCAATCGTCTCACGGATAATGGCCGGCTGCCGTTCATGACGCACCTTCAGGTCGGCGTCGGCAAATCCCGATTTAAACGAATAGAGGATATGGCCGCCCTCGGCGACAAAGCGGTTCAGACGCTGCAGTACCTCGTCCGTTACCGCATACAGCAGCGGCACCACCAGCAGCTGATAGCGCTCAATGCGCGGGTCGTCCGGCGTCAGGATATCCACCTCAACGTTCATCCGGTACAGCGTGTCGTAATAGCGGCGGAACAGGTCGTTGTACTGATGCTCCCTGTGACGGCCAAACTGATGCCCCTGATACGGGTGCCAGTCGATGGCGGTCAGGCAGTCGTTGCTGACCAGCAGCGCTACCCGGTTGGGTTTTTGCAGGCCGGCCAGCTGGGGTGACAGCCGTGCCAGCTCCGCGCCGATCTGCTGCGCCTCGCGATACACCGGGTTGGGCTGCAGGTCGTGGCTGAGCAGCCCCTTCCAGTAGGTTTCGAACGAATTGTGCAGCGAATGCCAGTGCCAGTAGCCGATCATCCCGGCGCCGGAGGCGATATGGCTGAAGGCCTGCAGCCGCAGCTGGCCCGGATACGGGGTCCAGTTTTTAAACGCCTGGGCTTCGGTCTCCAGCACCAGGTAGCTGGCATCTTTGGTGGTGCGGGCGATATCACCGCAGAAGGCGATTTCGGCACCGGTCAGCTGATGCTGGCTGGGGTGGTAGATATCCACGCCGGTAATATCCAGCGCTTCTGACGCCGCAAAGTGATCGACCTCGCCGCGCACGCCGTAAGACCAGGTGCGCCACTCAAAATCGAAGTTATGGGTGATAAACTGCGCGGGTTGCCGGTACTCGCGCACCAGCGCCGCCTGCCAGGCGAGGAAATCGGTGACCAGCTGGCGCTGATAGTGCTGAAACGCGGCGCCAAGGCTGGCGTTGATGGTGCTTTCCAGCGGCGGGAAATCTTCCCACGCATCGATGCGGTTGCTCCAGTAGTCAAGACCGAACGCCGCGTTGAGCTGCTGCAGATCGCCGTTAAAACGCTGTTTAAGCTGTTGAATAAAGCCGCGCTGCACGTGTTCGCCACAGCTGTCGTAATACTTGGTTTCGTTATCCACCTGAAAACCGATCACCGCCGGGTGCTGCGCGGTAGCCTGCAACAGCTGGCGAATGATCCGCTCGGCGTAGCGCAGATAGACCGGGCTGGTGATGTCCATCTTCTGCCGCGGGCCGTATTTATTGACTCCCTGTGGGGTGGTGGCCATCACCGACGGATGTTTTTTTGCCAGCCAGGCGGGCAGTGCGTAGGTTGGCGTACCGATAATCACCGCGATCTGATTAGCATGCATCCGTTCCAGCACGGTGAGCACGCTGCTGAAATCAAACTCGCCGTCGCGCGGTTCATAGGTGCTCCAGGTGCTCTCGGCAATGCGTACCACGTTGATCCCGGCGGCTTTCATCAGCCGGATGTCCTCATCCAGCCGCTCTACCGGCAGATACTCACGATAATAGGCCACACCGTATAACAGCTTTTCCATCTCTCATCCCCGTTAGTTCTCGTACACAGTTGCGGTACGTTAGCCGGGATGAAAAGCGCAAAGATAAAATAAGCTGCCATGAACATAGAGAAATATGCTCCGGGGACCGGGCTATGAGGCTCATCACATTTTGCTGATTAGAATTTTACGCTGATACCGGCGTTATAACGGGTCTGGTTGCCGTCGCTCAGCCCGGCGGTCTGTGCAATCGCTGCAAACGCCGACACCCTGTCCGAGATCGGCATAGTGGCCCCGGCGGAGAGTTCGGCCCAGTCCTTATCCTGTTTCTCGCTGACGCGGGTGAAGGTCAGCGCGGTGGATTTCAGGCCGCCGTTGGCGCGGTACACGTCATCGCCGAACTGATGACGCCAGCTGGCCTGTGCCCAGGGATTGATCGTACCCGCGCGGGCATCAATACGCCACCCCGCGCTGCCGATCTGCGAGTGGCCGTTCTGGTCGCCAAAGCGCATTGACGTACTGCTGTTGCCCTGTTCGCTGTAGCCGCGCACGTGGCCATAGTCCCAGGCATACTGCAGCGTTGGCCCGGTGGTCAGCCAGTCGGTCGCCGCGAAGTCGTAGCCTGCCGTCAGCCGCGTACCATACAGCCTGCCGCTGGTCTCGCCTTTTTCGGTGCGCGTCAGTTGTCCTAGGGTGATATCACGCTGAATATTGGCAAAGTCCGCCGACAGATAGTGCACGTCGCCAGCGATCCACGCCTGGCCCAGCCGCAGCTGGCTGAACAACGCGGTCTGGAAACCACGGGCATCATAACGGTAGCGGTCGTCCGGGCGCTGGTTGTCCAGCGAACCGGCGATCAGGCCTCCGACCAGCAGATTGTCGCTCAGCTGGTAGTCGACGCCGACCGTCAGGCTGTTGGCATTGCCCCTGCCGGAACCGTTTTCTCCGTTATCGCGATAGCGCTGATAACCGCCGCTGTAGCCGCCAAACGCGCCGAGCGCGCCGGTGGCCGCCGGGTTCTGACGCAGCTGCTGATAGCGGCTATCGAGGGTACTGCGGCTGCCGTTAACCATCGCCAGCGTGCCCTGGTTCAGCGCCGTGACCTGCAGCGGGGCGGAAACAATTGAGGTAATGTACCGGGCGATAATGTCGTGTACCTGCGGGCCGGGGTGGAAATGGTCGGCAAACAGATAATCCTGCGCGGTGTTGAAGCCGCTGGTGCTGGTGGTGCAGTCGGTGGCGGCCACGCCGGCCGGGCAGGCCATACCGGCGGTGTTGGTCAGGCCAAACGCCAGCGGGTCGTCCAGCAGCTCCCGGAACACGGCGTTGATGTCGGCCAGCGCGATGTTACCGCCGTGCTGCTGCAACGCCGCCTCTTCGGTACGGTTATACAGGCCGGTCAGCGCAGAAGCCTGCTGGGCGGCGGTGGCGTAAGCGGCGCTCAGCTGGGCGGCGATAGCCTGCTGAACGGCGGAATTGCCGCTGACGACCGATGCAGCGGCCAGCAGTGAGCGATCGATCGCCTGCTGACGGCTGGCGAGGTCTGGCGTCGCCGCGGCGTTCAGTGACGCATACGCGGCCTGGATAGCCGGCGCTGCCGCTGCCCCCAGCCCTGTCGTCAACACCAGTTCCAGCAGCGTTGGGGTGGCAGAGATATCCGGCACGTTAGGTACCACCACCAGCCCCGCGCCGGCATCCAGCAGGCTGGCGGCCTGGCCCGCGGCGCTGGTGGCGCTGTTCACCGCCAGCCCCTGCGCCAGCGCCGGTTGCGTCGCGGCGGCGGCCAGATCGTTGCCACCGATCCAGTGAATATAGAGGCCGTTAGCGTCGGCGCGGCCGCCGTTCTGGCTCAGATACGCGGCGACCTGAGCCGCACTGTTATCGGTGGCGTTCAGCGCGGCCACCGCCGTGGCACCACCGGCAGCATAGTTGCTGCCGCCGGCATCTGAAGGGGTTAACGTCAGCCCGTAATGGCTGGCCAGCTGTTCATCGTAGAGCGGGTTCTGGCTGCTGTTCCATGTCCAGCGCCCGTTGTTGCCGGTATCGCTCAGGCTGTCGCCAAACACCGTTAGCGAATCAAATGCCCAGGCAGGGGCGGTAAGGGCGAGGAAGATGGCCAGGCTGCTGAAACGAAGTGATTGATGCGTTACGATCATACGAGCCTCTTTTTCGGTATTTTTTGCTGAACCAGCGCTACTTAATCTTCTATACGAGATAGTTTAATTTTCCATGACGGACGCCGCCATTTCTGAGAAACGTGATGGCAGGCGTCTTTTCAAAGGGAATTAACGGGTGGGTGGGCGGCTGAAACGTTACGTCGGCTAAGCGTTCACGTGAGTGGATAGCGGCCGCGGCAGCACCTGCCTGATATCCTGTTCGAGCTGGTCAAGCAGCGCATAGCGTTTGCGGTACTCAGAACGTTTTTTACTGGCGATCTCTTCCATCTCTTTGCGGGGGATCGCCGCAGGCAGTGAATAATAGCCTTCGGCGGTCGCCGTGCCGCCGAGCATTTCCCAGAAGTCGTTATAATCCGCGTGCATCAGTTTTTTTCGGCTGCCGTAGCGCAGGGATCGGTAGACATGGGTGGCGTTTGAAACCGCACAGATCGCTTTCACGTCAAGCCATTTACTGACCTGGAGCAGCGCTTCGAATACCACTCTTTTCGGGAACAGTCCGTACAGCGTTTTGGTCGCCTGCTGCACGATCTGCTGGGCGTCCGGGTTATTTGGCCCCTGCAGGCCGCCAATCATCAGGGTTAATTGCCCGTGGTGCTGACAAAGGGTAAAGGTCAGCTCACAGAGCAGCTGCCCGGCGGCGTCCCGTAATATAATGCTCGCTTCGCCTTCGCGATCGAGGGTATGCGTTGAGATCAGGCTCATTACATAACGCTGCTCGTCTTTCGCGGCGATCTGCGCAAGGCAGAGCCCCGCTCCGCCAAGGTGCTGAGCAAAGAGAGTTACGCCCAGGCGTTCGGTAATGTGCTGATAATGCAGGATTACCGCCCGTGCGCCCGCCTGCCTGCCCAGGCGGTTGGTCAGATAGGGGCGGTGGTTGCGGCACGGCAGACGGGGTTGTGAAGAGAGCAACTGCTCATAGTGCGGGTGACGGGTAAGCATGGTCAGGAGGGTGTAGGTCGGTACCGGCAACAATAGTCCGCGCAACAGATACTTACGGCGAAACTTCGGGGATTGCCACAGGGAATGGGGGATCAGTTTCCCGCTGCACAAGGCGATAAAAAGGGCCAGCGGCGTAGTGGGCAGCGCGGGCAGGGTATTGATATCTGTGAGTTGCGACATAGAGTTAACCTTAATTTCAACGCAGCGCATGACCTCCTTTTCAGGAAAGTCTGTCAGACTGCGTGACGCATTTTAATCGGGTGGGCGTCATCGGTGTAAGCGACCCGACGGTGTAAACCGATTATGCGTAGCGATTATCAATGATTCATCAATGACCGGTAATGCGATATTAAATTTCGTTTTTTCTGGAAGTAATCGAATTGCGACGTTGGGTCCGGGGTTTTCAGGGAAGTACTAAGGCGTTTCCACTTTGTTTATGATTCATTGGGAAATCCGGCAAAAATAAAAAAACGCCGCAGACGTCTGAATGAATTTTAAATAAGGATAAAACCGCAAAGGGGATGTGAACAGGGTAAAACAGGATCAACGTGAAGTCATTTTCGTTAATTAAAAAATAGCGTAACATGAACCTTTCGTGCTGTGTCCTGTCAGACAGGTGCAAAACAGGGATTCATATCTGTTTTATTTTTTGTTAACACGTGGTAACGCGAAAGGAAATTACCGATGCCGCAGTTCTTTATTCATCGCCCTGTTTTTGCCTGGGTGGTGGCTCTTTTTATCGTCCTTTCCGGCGTTATCGCCATTCCGCAGCTTCCCGTGGCGCAGTATCCTTCGGTGGCCCCGCCGCAGCTTTCGGTGAGCGTCAGCTATCCGGGCGCTACGCCGGAAACGATGAATACCTCGGTCATCTCGCTGCTGGAACGCGATCTCTCCGGCGTGGAAAACCTGCTCTACTTTGAGTCCTCCAGCGATACGTCCGGCAGCGCCAGTATCTCCATCACCTTCCGTCCCGGTACCGATATCAAGCTGGCGCAGGTGGACGTACAGAACAAACTTAAAGAAGTGGAGTCGCGGCTGCCCGCCGCGGTGCGGCAGAATGGCCTCAGCGTCGAAGCGGCCAGCTCCGGTTTTTTAATGCTGGTCGGCCTGAAGTCCCCCAACGGCAGCCATAGCGAGGCGGATCTCAGCGACTGGTTTGCCCGTAATGCCTCTGACGAGCTGAAGCGCGTGCCCGGCGTCGGAAAAGTGCAGCTGTTCGGTGCCGAAAAGGCGATGCGGGTCTGGTTGGATCCGGACAAGCTGTTCCGTTATCGCCTGTCGGTTTCTGAGGTGATTGCCGCGCTGAGCGCGCAGAATGCGCTGATCTCACCCGGCCGGGTGGGGGATGAGCCGGCGGCGGCAGGGCAACGCGTCACCTATCCACTGACCGTGCGCGGGCAGCTGCATTCACTGGCGGAGTTCCGCAATATTACACTGAAAGCGCAGGCCAACGGCGCGCGGGTGCGCCTCGGCGACGTGGCCCGGGTGGAGCAGGGCCTGCAGAGCTATGCCTTTGCCATTCGCGAGAACGGCCAGCCGTCAACGGCAGCGGCCATACAGCTGTCGCCCGGTGCCAACGCGGTGAGCACCGCCGCCGGCGTGCGTGCGCGCCTGGCGGAGCTGAACGGCGTGCTGCCGGACGATATGGCGTTTTCGGTGCCCTTCGATACCGCGCCGTTCGTCAAACTGTCGATTGAAAAAGTGATCCACACCTTCCTGGAAGCAATGGTGCTGGTGTTCCTGGTGATGCTGCTGTTCCTGCAGAACCTGCGCTACACCTTTATTCCGGCCATCGTCGCGCCGGTGGCGCTGATGGGCACCTTCACCGTGATGCTGCTCAGCGGGTTTTCGATCAACGTGCTGACCATGTTTGGCATGGTGCTGGCGATTGGCATCATCGTCGATGACGCCATCGTGGTGGTGGAAAACGTTGAACGGCTGATGGCGCAGCAGGGTCTGTCACCAAAGCAGGCCACGCAGCAGGCGATGCAGGAGATCACTCCGGCGATTATCGGTATTACCCTGGTACTGACCGCGGTGTTTATCCCGATGGCGTTTGCCAGCGGCTCGGTGGGGATTATCTACCGCCAGTTTACGCTGTCGATGGCGGTGTCGATCCTGATCTCAGCGTTTCTGGCCCTGACGCTGACGCCGGCACTGTGCGCCTCGCTTCTCAAACCGGTAAACGGACATCCTGATGAGAAGAAAGGCTTTTTTGGCGGCTTCAACCGTGGTTTTAACCGTCTGACGGCCGGCTATGAGTCCGGCCTGCGCGCCACGCTAAAGCGCGGTGGCCGGGTGCTGGCCTTATACGGCGTGCTGTGCGTGGTGCTGCTGTTTGCCTGGCGGGCGCTGCCCTCGGCGTTCCTGCCGGACGAGGATCAGGGCTACTTTATGACCTCCATCCAGCTGCCGTCGGACGCGACCCAGCAGCGCACCCGTGAGGTGGTCGGCCATCTGGAATCGCTGGTCGCCGGGCGGCCGGGCACGGAGAGCAACCTGTCGATATTTGGCTTCAGTTTTTCCGGCTCCGGCCCGAATACCGCGATGGCGTTTACCACCCTCAGGGAGTGGGACCAGCGTCAGGGCGCGACCGCCGCCGGAGAAGCCGCTTACGTGCAGGAAGAGATGAGCAAACAGCCTGACGCCACGGTGATGAGCCTGATGCCGCCGGCGATTGCGGAGATGGGCACCTCATCCGGCTTTACGCTGGCGCTTGAGGATCGTGCTGGCCACGGCTACGCCGCGCTGATGGCGGCGGCGCAGCAGTTAACCGAACTGGCCAATCAGAGCGGCGTGGCGGCGTATGCCTATATCGACGGTCTGCCGGAAGGCGTCAGCGCCGCGCTGGACGTGGATCGTGAAAAAGCCCAGGCGCTGGGCGTCACCTTTGAGGAGATCAATCAGACGCTCTCCGCGGCGACCGGTTCTTACTACGTCAACGACTACACCGATGACGGCCGCGTCCAGCAGGTGATCGTGCAGGCCGACGTGGGCTGGCGTATGCACCTGCAGGACGTATTAAAGCTGTATGTGAAAAACGAAAGCGGCGAGATGGTGCCGTTCTCCGCCTTCGCCAGCGCCGGCTGGACCCAGGCCCCGCAGCAGTTGAACCGCTTTCAGGGCTATCCGGCGGTCAGAATTTCCGGCGGCGCGGCGGAGGGGGCTTCCAGCGGCGCGGCGATGGCCAAAATGGAGCAGCTGATGGCAGAACTGCCGAAAGGTTACCTGCTGGAGTGGACGGGCAGCTCGCTGCAGGAGCGCGACACCGCCGCGCAGATGCCGCTGCTGGCCGCGCTGTCTGTCCTGGTGGTGTTTATGGTGCTGGCGGCGCTGTATGAGAGCTGGTCGGTGCCGGTGGCGGTGATGCTGGTGGTACCGGCCGGACTGGCAGGCGCGCTGGCTGCCGTCTGGATCGCCGGGATGCCTAACGACGTATTCTTTAAGGTGGGGGTGATTACGCTGATCGGGCTGTCCGCCAAAAACGCCATTCTGATCGTCGAGTTCGCCCGGCAGCTGCACGCACAGGGTACGCCGCTGCTGGAGGCCACGGTAAAGGCCGCCCGCCTGCGCCTGCGGCCAATCCTGATGACCTCGCTGGCCTTTACGCTGGGCGTGGTGCCGCTGATGCTGGCAACCGGTGCCAGCGAAAGCACCCAGCACGCCATCGGTACCGGGGTGTTTGGCGGGATGATCAGCGGCACGCTGCTGGCGATCTTCGTGGTACCGGTGCTGTTTATCGCGGTGACGAAGATGGCGGCGAAGCTGACCCGCCGGCGCTGAATTTGCTGCCTGCTGCGCTACGGCGGATAAAGGCGTAAACCTGCACGGCGGCCATACCGGAATGGCCGCCTGCGGATGAGGGTCTACTTCAGGTTTTTATCGCTAAACTCCTGCAGATTGGCCTGGGTAATGGTCTGATAAGGAACCCAGTTATAGACTTCGGTTTTCTTACCGGCCAGCATCGCCAGGGCAACGTCGACCGCGCCGATCGCCTGACCTTTGGCGTCCTGGAAGATGGTGACCGCCAGTTTGCCGTTTTTAACAAACTGCAGCGCGTCCGGCGTACCGTCAATCCCCGCCACCAGCACATCTTTCTTCTTCAGCTGGTCCAGCGCCATGATGGCACCGATCGCCATTTCATCGTTGTTGGCAACTATCGCGTCAATCTGGTTACCGTCCTGCAGCCAGGAGAGGGTTTTATCCACCGCTTCATTGCGCTGCCAGTTGGCGGTTTGCTTCTGCACCACCTTCATGCCCGGATGGGCGCTGACAAAGTCTTCCACCGCTTTGGTGCGCTGACGCGCCTCTTCAGTCGACAGCGAGCCCATCAGGATCGCCACATTACCCTTATGATTCATCCGCTGCGCCAGCGCCTCGATCTCCATTTTGCCGCTGACGGCGGAGTCAGAACCGACGTAGGCGACCTTACCGGTCAGCGCGGTTTCCGGCCTGCGGTTAACAAATACCAGCGGGATATTGGCCTTCTGCGCCGCCCTGATAATCGGCAGCACGCCCTGGGTATCCACCGGGTTGAGGATAATGGCGTCGGCTCCCTGATTGATAAAGTCGTCGACCTGCTGGATCTGTAGCGACACGTCCCCTTTGGCATCGGCGTACTGGCTCTTAACCCCTTTCTCGTTCAGTTGCTTCTCCATCTGGCTGCGCAGGATTGAGACAAAGTTGAGATCCAGATTGGCCAGCGCCACGCCGACCATATAGGTTTTTGCCTGGGCTGTGAATACGCTGAGGGCGCTTATGAGTATCAGTAACCACTTGAATTTTTTCATTGTTATTTCCTGTCAGGTCAGTTGGTTTTGTTTTTATGCACCCGGGTGCAAGAAAGAATGAGAGCAGCCCGGATAATTAACATTACGTCGCATATGGCAACATGCTGTTAACCTGAATCTCTGCCATGATGGAAAATTAGTCAATTGGCCTCATTTCAGAAATAAAATCATGCTCACAGAATTGATTTAAATCGCACCCGGTTGCAAAATGCAGTTTGCACCCGGGTGCATCTGATCACATAATCGCCGCGCAGGTGCGTAATACGTGCCGGCACAGGCTTACTCAACCGCGGCCAGCCGCCGGGGCGCGTCGTGGATGCGCTCAGCGGCTGGCCGGCATCAAGGAGCGAACATGAAGTTGTCTCTGCACGGCGTCTCTGTCTGGTACAGCAACGCCGTTACCCAGCTGCGGCTGGCGCGTGAAGCCGGATTTGACGGGCTGGAACTGCTGCCCGAACACCTGTACCGCTATCTGGAGAACGGCGGCAGCTATGCCCGCTTCCGCGAGCTGATGGCGGAAAATCAGGTTGAGATCACCTGCATCAACGCGCTGAAACGCATTGGCCGCCACCGGCCGGAGGAGCGTGAGGCGCTGCTGCGTGAAGCCGCGCGCATCTGCGAAGCTGCGGTAGAGCTGCGCTGCCCGGTGGTGCAGATCATGGCGCTGACCGAGCTGGACCACCTGCCGGAAGCAGAACGCAACGCCATCCTGCGTGAAAATATCTGCGCGATCGCCGATATCGGTAAACCCTTAGGGCTGAAGTTCCAGATCGAAGTGGTGGCGTTTACCGCCTTCAACTCGCTGCAGCAGGGGCTGGATATGATCGCCGCCTGCGGCCGCGACAACGTCGGCCTGGTGGTTGACTTCTGGCACCTGCACGCGGGCGGTAACACCCGGCCGGAAGAGGTGGCGGCGATGGATGTTAATCTGATCTACGGCGTGCACTTTTGCGATGGCCGCGCGGCGCGTCCGGGCGAAGCCTGGGATGAGTGGGTGCAGCGCGACTACGCGCCGGGGCAGGGCGATGTGGATATTCCGGCCTGGCTGGCGGCGGTGCGGGAAACCGGCTATCGGGGCGGCTGGTGCCCGGAGCTGCTCAGCCCGCAGCACTGGGAGTGGGACCTCGCCGATATCGCGAAATCGTGCCGCGACAGCCTGCGGGAGTACGGGGTGCAGTAACCCCCGCGTCAGATGCCAGCTGCTACCCGCCAGCTGCCCGCAAACGGCTTCACTCTCTGGCATTTGCGTTGCTGCTTTAAGGGCATAGCTTCATGAATTGGTGCCGGGTTCGGCCGCTGGCGACAGAACGCCGGGACGCCGTTAATTTTTTAAAGCCCAAAAGTACGGGCTTTAAAAAACAATCCTTCCCTGGAGGCTCGGATGCCGCATCCGTGCGGCATACGCCCGGCTAACCTGCTCGCCAACGGCCTCCCTTGTAAGCTACTGTTTTGCTGTCTTAAAGGCATCGCTTCATATACTGGTTCCGGGTTCGGCCGCTGGCGACAGAACGCCGGGACGCCGTTAATTTTTTAAAGCCCAAAAGTCCGGGCTTTAAAAAATAATCCATCCCTGGAGGCTCGGATGCCGCGTCCTGCGGCATACGCCCGGCTAACCTGCTCGCCAGCGGCCTCCCTTGTAAGCTACTGTTTTGCTGTCTTAAAGGCATCGCTTCATATACTGGTTTCGGGTTCGGCCGCTGGCGACAGAACGCCGGGGCGCCGTTAATTTTTTAAAGCCCAAAAGTACGGGCTTTAAAAAATAATCCATCCCTGGAGGCTCGGATGCCGCATCCGTGCGGCATACGCCCGGCTAACCTGCTCGCCAACGGCCTCCCTTGCTGGCACTTACGTTGCGGTTACAGGCAGGGCTTTAGGCTCAGATTAATCGTTAGAGGAAAGTGTTGCGGCTAAGGATGGATTTTATATGCTTAGTGCTTAGTGCTTAGTGCTTAGTGCTTAGTGCTTAGTGCTTAGTGCTGAGTCCAGTACAAAGGTTTTAGAGCAGCGACACAACAGATGAAAGGCAATCGGGGGGGATATCCGGATAAGCGGACCGTCGGCGCGCAGGGATGCGCGACGCCGAGCGTGCAGGGACGCATTCACAGCGTGTCCGCGTTCCGGATATCCCCCCCGATAAGCCCGTCACCGTTTTTAAAGCGACCCGGCCTGGAAGCTACCCCCCGCCAGGCCAGACACCTGAACCGAAAGCGTCCCGGCCCTGAAGCCAATCCCCAGTAAGCCGGGTGCCAACCCCACAGCGACTTACGCCAGATCGGCCCCGTTAGACGCAATCACTCCGCGATACCAGTACCACGAATCCTTCAGACTGCGCGCAAAGTCACCGGTGCCGTCATCGTGGCGGTTAACATAGATAAAACCGTAGCGCTTGCGGTACTCGCCGGTGCCGGCGCTGACGATATCAACCGCCGACCACGGCGTGTAGCCAATCACGTTTACGCCGTCGGCCACCGCTTCGCCCAGCTGAGCAATATGATCGCGCAGGTAGCTGATGCGGTAATCGTCGTGGATCGCACCGTCTGCCGCCACCTCGTCCAGCGCGCCGAGGCCGTTTTCCACCACCATCAGCGGCGTGTTCGGGTAACGCTGTGACAGGCCGTTCAGCACCCAGCGCAGCGCGCGCGGGTCGATCTGCCAGCCCCAGTCGCTGGCCTTAAGGTACGGGTTATCCAGCGCGTCAATATGGCCGTTGCCGCTGATCTGGTCGTTCTCGCCTCTCTCGCCGACGCACACCGAGTTGTAGTAGCTGAAGCTGTAGAAATCCACCACGCCGTCGCGCAGGATCTCCGCATCCTCAGGCCGCTGCTGCAGGGTAACGTTGTTTTCACGGAAATAGCGCTGTGCCCATGCCGGATAGTGACCGCGCACGTGAACGTCACCCGCCAGTGCATTGTGTTCTTCGTTCCACTGCTGCTGTAACAGCATGTCCTGCGGTGAACAGGTGCGCGGGTAGGCGGTCAGGTAAGCAATCATGCAGCCCAGCTGGTTGTTGGGGTCGATCTCATGGCCTTTTTTCACCGTCAGCGCGCTGGCGACCAGCTGGTGGTGCATCGCCTGGTAACGGCGCTGCGGCGAGTCCTCACCCTGAGGGAAGATCATACCGCCGCCGAGGAACGCGCCGAACGGCAGGGTAAGTATGTTGATCTCGTTAAAGGTCAGCCAGCGGGTCACCCGGCCGCGGAAGTGGCTCATCACCGCTTCGGCGTAGCGGGTAAAATGGCCGATCAGTTCGCGGTTGTCCCAGCCGCCAAAGGCTTTGGTTAGCCCGTAGGGCATCTCGTAATGTGACAGCGTCACCAGTGGCTCAATGCCGTATTTTTCCAGTTCGGTCAGCACCCGGTCATAGAACGCCACCCCCTCGGCATTCGGCTGTTGTTCGGTTCCCTCGGGGAAAATACGTGACCAGGCGATGGAGAAGCGGAAGCACTTCAGCCCCATCTCGCCCAGCAGGCGGATATCTTCTTCGTAGCGATGGTAAAAGTCGGTGCCGTGGTGGTTCGGGTAGAAGACGTCCGGCTGGATTTCCGGCGTTACTACCCGGGCGGTGTGCAGATCGCCGCCGCGGTAGATATCGCAGATGCTGACCCCTTTACCGCCCTCCTGCCAGCCGCCTTCGTGCTGGTTGGCGGCGGTGGCGGCTCCCCATAAAAAGTTTTCCGGAAATTGATAAGTCATCACGCTGTCTCCTGAAGGATGAACGGGTTAAACCGACGTTGTGCGAATATAAGCGGCGTGTATCAGACCGATGGTGAAATAGCAATGAACACACGTTGTTAGTGATATTCCATTCGCCACGATCGCCGGTTAAAGAATTTAATCGTTGCTGATAAATACATTCTGCTATGCGGTCGATAGTGATACGGTGGCATGACCAGGTTTTTACATCAAGTAAAAACAGCTGGTTAGCGACCCTTGTGTGATTGTTGTCACAGATAAAAAACGTCACAGATCGTAATAAAAACACCCTGTTTTTTATGGTGAAAAATAGCGCTTTCAAAAAAACATTTTGTTTGTGTTGCTGAGGGTTTTATTTAGATCGCTTTTTTTTGAATGTAAAAAATTTATTTTCATTTGGAAAAATTAAATACGTTTGTCACAAAAACAAGCGCGACTTATGATAAGCGCTCACTTCAGCGGGTGTTGACCACCTCCCCGTCCTGAAGAATGGGTTTTACGGCGCAGCTGATAAGCACCAGGGAGCAGCATGATCGATCTGCAGCGGGTCAGGGAGTTCAACAACACCGACCTCAAAGTCTATGACTATCTGATTAAAAATTACGCCACGCTCGGCTATATGACCATCCGCGAGTTCGCCGCCGCCTGCGACGTCTCCACCACCACCATCCTGCGTTTCTGCCACAAGGTGGGCTACAAAAACTACAGTGATTTTAAGCGGGGGTTAAAGGCTTATCTGGACACGCATCCGCAGGGCAGCGCGGTGGACCTGGCGCAAGAAGCGCGGGGCTTTTTCACCCTGATCAACAACGACGAGATGGATCGCGCCATCGCCAGCTGCGCGGAGAAAATCAAAAGCAAAAAGAACATCGTCTTCGTCGGCACCGGTATCTCCGGAATTATGGCCAAGTACGGCGCGCGCTATCTCTCCAGCACCGGAAAAATGTGTTTTTACATCGACGATGCCACCTTTCCGGTGTCGGCCTCGGCGTGGCAGGGGGATATTGCGCTGGTGCTGTCGGTCTCCGGAGAGTCACCGCCGACGCTGGAGATCGCCGCTAAGCTGAAAAGCTCCGGCTGTGAAGTGATCGCCATCACCAGCGATATCCGCTCGCCGCTGGCGCAGATGGCCGACTCGCAGCTCTGTTACTTTATGAAGCAGACGCGCATTGAAGAGGTGATCAACATCACCAGCCAGATGCCGGTGATCTATATTATTGAATCGCTGAGTAAGGCGGTGATGAGCCAGCCGGTGACAGCCCACCCTGAACCGCACAGCCAGAAAGCCCGGCGTAACCCGTGATAGCCACGGCCCCGCGCCGCCGGTCAGACCAGCGCAGTAAAAACCAGCGAGTGGCTGATGACTTGCTTAGTCAACCCGCTGGCTGGTGCAGAAACTGCGCACTGGCCGGGCGGCGTTTCCTGTACTGACCGGCCAGCGAAAAACATCAGCCTTTCAGCGCGGCCTTAATCACCTCAGCATACGGCGTGGTTGGCCGGCCGATCAGCCCGCTTAACGTGCGGCTGTCGTCAAACAGCCCGCCCTGTGCTGCGCCGGCGTCAGAGTCGGCCAGCATCTCCGCCAGGCCATCCGGCAGCCCGGCACCTTTCAACGCGGCGGCAAACTCGGCCTGCGGCAGATTGACATAGTCGACCTGCTCGCCGGACTGGCGGGCGATCTCCGCGCTAAAATCGGCCAGCTGGTAGCTGTCGTCACCGGCCAGCTCGTACACCTTACCGCCCTGGCCGTCGCGCACCAGCACTTCCGCCGCCGCCTCGGCGTAATCCACGCGTGCCGCAGAAGCAATGCGTCCTTCACCGACCGCGCCGATAAAGGCGTGATGCGCCAGCGCCGGCGCAATGCTGGCGGCGTAGTTTTCCGTGTACCAGCCGTTGCGCAGCAGCGCAAACGGGATGCCCGACGCCTTAAGCTGCGCCTCGGTGGCGCGGTGCTCTACGCCCAGGCCCAACGGGGTGGTGTCTGCCCGCAGCAGGCTGGTGTAGGCGATAAAGTCGACGCCCGCCGCTTTGGCCGCGTCGATCACCGCCTGGTGCTGCGCGACGCGCTGGCCGACTTCGCTGGAGGAGATCAGCAGCAGCTTGCTGACGCCGGTCAGGGCGCCGGCCAGCGTTTCAGGCTGGTTATAGTCGGCCACGCGCAGCGTCACGCCCTGTGCCTGCAGGTCAGCGGCTTTTTCCGGCGAGCGGACTAAGGCAATGATTTCAGCGGCAGGGATTTTTTTCAGTAAGGCATCAATCACCAAACGGCCCAGCTGGCCGGTGGCACCGGTAATCGCAATCATCGTTAACTCCTTCAGTTTTATCTGGTGTGGAAAGAGTGTGGACGATAAACTAACTTTTAGTAAGTACTTACAGAAATGTTAGTTTGCAGAGAACAGGATAAATGTCTGAAAACCTCAGTGAAAAATTTCAACGCGGCGAGTTGCTGAACGTCAACTGCCCGTCCCGCGACGTGCTCAAACGCATTACCAGCCGCTGGAGCGTGCTGGTTCTGCTGGCGCTGCGCGACGACACGCTGCGCTTTAGCGAACTGCGCCGCAAAATTGGCGGCGTCAGCGAACGGATGCTGGCGCAGACCCTGCGCTATATGGAAGAGGACGGTTTTGTTGAGCGTATTGCCTGGGAGGTGGTGCCGCCGCACGTCGAGTACCGGCTGACGCCGCTTGGCCACGAGGTGGAAGGCCAGGTCACCGGGCTGGCCGACTGGCTGGAGAGCAACGTGCACCGGATTGTTGGCCGGTGACCCCTCAGCGGTCGGCTGCCCTTGCAACCCTCAGGCGCTCTTCTTCAGCCCTGTCGATCACGTCCCGCTGGCGCTGCGCGGGGTGACATTTACCCGTTGGATCCCGAGCCATGCAGACCTGCTGCCTGCTCACTTCTGCAGCCCGGCCACCGGCCAGCATGCAGCAAAACCGCGCAGTATCGGCTGAGTGTTTGCGGTCATGGCGCGGCGGGGTGGTCCTCAACCGCGATATCTCACCGCCTCAATCAGTTTTGCAAAGGCCGGAGTATGCTGCCGGCGGCTGGGATAATAGAGGTAATAGCCGCTGAACGGTCGGCACCAGTCGCCGAGCATGGACACCAGCCGGCCGGTAGCCACGTGTTCAGCCACGCAGTCTTCCGGCACGCAGGCGATGCCGATGCCGGACAGCGCCGCATCGACCCGCGACGCAAGGTTATTAAACACCAGCTGGCCTTCAACCTTAACGTTGATCTCTTTGCCGTCCTTGCTGAATTCCCAGCTGTACAAGCCGCCCATCGTCGGCAGCCGCATATTGATACAGTTATGCTGCTGCAGCTCATACGGCGTGGCGGGCGTGCCGTGCTGCCGCAGATAGTCGGGGGAGGCGACCACCGCCATTTTCCAGTCCGGGCCAATCCGCACCGCCACCATATCCTTTTCGACCTGCTCACCGAGCCTGACGCCGGCGTCGAAGCGGCCGTTAACAATATCGGTTAGCGAGTTATCCGCCGACAGTTCCACCTTCACCTGCGGATAGTGCTGCAGGAAGGGTTTCAGCAGCGGCCACAGCGTGGAAGAGAGCGCATGTTCGCCGGCGGTAATACGGATAGTGCCGGCGGTAATGCCCTGGCTGTCGGTCAGCTGCAGCAGCGTTTTCTCGATATCCAGCAGCATCGGCCCGACGCTCTGGATCAGGTTTTCCCCGGCCTCGGTCGGGGCCACGCTGCGGGTGGTACGGGTTAACAGACGGGTGTTTAAACGCTCTTCGAGGCCGCGGATCGCGTGGCTTAAGGCCGACTGAGAAACGCCTAACTTCGCCGCAGCCCGGGTAAAGCTGCGCTCCTGGGCGACCATCACCAGATAGATCAGGTCGTTAAAATTTTCTCTGAGCATGTGTACGCCTTTGTCAATGAGAGCCAGACTTCAACCTGACCGATATACATAAACTGAAATATATGTGAAATTTTCACGAATCCTGCAACGGCAGCCTGTTTTGTGTGATGCGCATCAGCTCCTGAACCTCACCCCGGCTACCTTAGCGTGTTTTTTGAGGTTATTAATGATTATTAATCATAAAGCCTATCAGCTTTCCCCCGCTAATAAAGTGCAACTCGCAATGATACTCTTTGCCCGGCTGTCAGACGCCTCTGACGGTACGACTTATCTGAGAGGTTGTTATGAAAAAATACTCCGTTGCCATTATGGCGCTGACCGCGCTGTTTAGCCTTAACACGGCGTTTGCCGTCGAACTGGTGAATGACGCCGCCGGTAAAACCAAAATCGGCGTGGTCTCCGCCAGCGGTGCATACTCGCTGGACAACCTGACCCGCAAGCTGGCTGTTAAAGCAGAGCGGGAAGGGGCCGGTTCGATGAAAATTATCGCCGCCGGTGGCGAAAATAAAATGCAGGGTGTGGCTGAAATCTACAAATAGGCCGGGACAAAGACGAAATATTCCTGCGGGTATAACACTGTCCGTTCAATAACCTTCGGACGTCTGATTTTTCTGCGCATAATCAAAGATTCTGCGCATGTGTATCATCTTTATTTATCTGCAGCATCTGTAATCAGGCGGGGTGAGAATGGACAGACAAACAACGATTATCTGTGAACTGCTGCAATGGATAGACAACAATATCCGCAGCCCGATGAAAATCGATGATGTCGCACTGCGTTCTGGTTACTCGAAGTGGCACCTGCAGCGGATGTTCTATCGCATCACCCACGTCAGTCTGGGAAATTATATCCGCGACCGTAAGCTGACGCTGGCGGCGGATGACCTGATAAGCAGTAATGAGAAGGTCATAACCATATCCGTTAAATATGGCTACGACTCCCAGCAGTCATTTACCCGCTCGTTCGCAAAAAAATATCAGGTTCCACCCGCCACTTATCGGCGGTTGAATACTCCCTGCATCACCCTTCTACTTTAAATATATCTGTTACCGGTCTCCGGGAGAAAATAATAATGCTCTATCATGCGGCACTGATGCCTGCGGATTTATTCTGTGCGCTGGCTATTTTAGCGCTCACAGGAACCAACAACTGATGTCCAGATTCTTTATCGATCGGCCGGTATTTGCCTGGGTACTGGCGATAATCGTGATGCTGGCCGGGGCGATTTCGATTACGAAACTGCCGGTAGAACAGTACCCTGACGTCGCCCCGACGGCGGTGCAGGTACGTGCGACCTATCCGGGTGCCGATGCGGCCACGCTGCAGAACAGCGTCACCCAGGTGATTGAGCAAAACATGAGCGGGCTGGACGGGCTGATGTACATGTCTTCCACCAGTGACGCCTCCGGCACGCTGCAACTGACGCTGTCATTTGCAAACGGCACCGACGCGGATATTGCCCAGGTCCAGGTGCAGAATAAGCTGCAGCTGGCCACGCCGCTGCTGCCACAGGAAGTGCAGCAGCAGGGCATTACCGTGCGTAAATCCTCCAGCGTGTTCTTCCTGGTGCCCGGTTTCTATGATGAAACCGGCCGCATGAGCATGGAAGATATTGCTGACTATGTGGCGACCAACCTGAAGGATCCGCTCAGCCGCATCAGCGGCGTAGGGGATACCACCCTGTTTGGTTCGCAGTATGCGATGCGTATCTGGCTGGATCCCGGCAAACTCAACACCTATCAGCTGACGCCGGTTGACGTGATCGCACGGATTGAAACGCAGAATGCGCAGGTGGCGGCCGGCCAGCTGGGCGGTGCGCCGCCGGTAAAAGGGCAGCAGCTTAACGCCTCGATTATCGCCCAGACGCGGCTGACCTCGCCGGAGACGTTTGGCAATATTCTGCTGAAGGTCAACGCGGACGGTTCGCAGGTGCGGCTGCATGACGTGGCGCGCGTTGAACGTGGCGGTGAAAACTACAACTTCGTGGTGAAAATTAACGGTAAACCGGCCTCGGCGCTGGGTATTCAGCTGGCCAGCGGGGCTAACGCCCTCGACACCGCTAACGCCATCCGTGCCAAAATTGAACAGCTTAAACCTTACTTCCCGCAGGGGTTGAAGGTGGTCTACCCGTATGACACCACGCCGTTTATCACGATCTCTATCCATGAGGTGGTTAAGACGCTGGCAGAGGCGATCGTGCTGGTGTTCCTGGTGATGTATCTGTTCCTGCAGAACCTGCGCGCCACGCTGATCCCAACGATTGCCGTCCCGGTGGTGCTGCTGGGCACCTTTGCGATCCTCGATGCCTTTGGCTACTCAGTCAACACCCTGACGATGTTCGGTATGGTGCTGGCGATAGGTCTGCTGGTGGATGATGCGATCGTGGTGGTGGAAAACGTTGAGCGGGTCATGGCGGAAGAGGGGCTGAAACCGAAGGCCGCGACCCGCAAATCGATGGGACAAATTCAGGGCGCGCTGGTGGGGATTGCGCTGGTGCTGTCGGCTGTATTTGTGCCGATGGCGTTCTTTGGCGGCAGTACCGGCGTTATCTATCGTCAGTTCTCAATTACCATCGTGTCGGCGATGGTGCTGTCGGTGCTGGTCGCGCTGATCCTCACCCCTGCGCTGTGCGTCACCCTGCTCAAGCCGGTTAAGACGGGCGGCCACGGCCAGCATCGTGGCTTTTTTGGCTGGTTTAACCGCCGGTTCGACCAGAGCGCCGACCATTACAGCCATGCCGTCGGGCGGATGCTGCACCGCAGCGGTCGTTTCCTGACGATCTATGGCGTGCTGGCGGTCGGCATGGCGGTGCTGTTTATGCGCCTGCCGACCTCGTTCCTGCCTTCGGAAGACCAGGGGGTACTGGCCACCCAGGCGATCCTGCCTGCCGGTGCCACCCAGGAGCGTACCCAGGCGGTGCTGGATCGGGTCAGTGACTGGTATCTGACGGCGGAAAAAAATAACGTGGAGAACGTGCTGACGGTCAACGGTTTTGGTTTTGCCGGCCGCGGGCAGAACGTCGGGATCGCCTTTGTGGGCTTGAAAGACTGGTCCGCGCGTGCGGGCGATGAGAACAAGGTCGACGGCATCGTCAGCCGCGCAATGAAGGCGTTCAGCGCGATTATTGACGGTAACGTGGTGGCCTTTAACCTGCCGCCGATTATCGCGCTGGGTAACGCCACCGGCTTTGACTTTGAGCTGATCGACCAGGCGGGACTCGGCCATCAGCAGCTGACTGCCGCGCGCAATACCCTGCTGGATCTGGCGCGGCAGCATCCCGAGACGCTGGCCGCGGTACGTCCTAACGGTATGGAAGACAGCCCGCAGTTCAGGCTGAATATTGACGAGGAAAAAGCGCTGGCGCTCGGGGTGGATCTCGCCGATATCAATGCTACGCTGAGCATCGCGTGGGGCGGTAACTACGTCAATGACTTTATCGATGCGGGTCGGGTGAAAAAGGTCTACGTGATGAGTGACGCCCCGTACCGCATGATGCCGCAGGATCTCAACCAGTGGTACGTGCGCGCCAGCAACGACAAGATGGTGCCCTTCGCCAGCTTCTCCACGGCGCAGTGGGTGTTCGGTTCACCGCGTCTTGAGCGCTACAACGGCCTGTCGGCGGTGGAAATTCTCGGGCAACCGGCGGCGGGAAAAAGTTCGGGCGAGGCAATGGCGCTGATGGAACACCTGGCGCAGCAGCTGCCCCCCGGTATCGGCTATGAGTGGACGGGCATGTCCTGGCAGGAGCGGATGTCGGGCCAGCAGGCGCCGGAGCTGTACGCGCTGTCGCTGATCGTGGTGTTCCTGTGTCTGGCCGCGCTGTATGAGAGCTGGTCGATCCCGTTCTCGGTGATGCTGGTGGTGCCGCTCGGGGTGCTGGGCGCACTGGTGGCGACCCTGCTGCGCGGTCTGAATAATGACATCTACTTTGTGGTGGGGCTGCTGACCACCATCGGACTGTCGGCGAAGAACGCCATTCTGATCGTTGAGTTTGCCAAAGATCTGATTGAGAAAGAGGGCAAAGGGGTGGTGGAAGCCACGCTGGAAGCGGCACGCATGCGTCTGCGGCCGATCCTGATGACCTCGCTGGCGTTTATCCTCGGCGTGCTGCCGTTAGCCATCAGCTCCGGGGCCGGCTCCGGCGCGCAGAATGCGGTAGGCACCGGGGTGATCGGCGGCATGGTCGCCGCCACCCTGCTGGCGATCTACTTTGTGCCGCTGTTCGTTGTGGTAGTGCGTAACCGCTTTGGCGGGCGTGTGTGTGATGACGAGGACGACGAGGATGATAAGGCATAGTCGGTTAGCGACACGCTCCTCCCGTTCCTTCAGGTAATGTTCCCTCCGTTACCGGGCAGCCCTTGCCCGGTAACGATATTGCCCGACAGCGGCAAAGCAAGTTTTCCACTACGCGCCACAATATGAAATAAAAGTTTTGTAAAAAAGGCGGGCTCTGAAATCAACTTTTCACTTGTTTCAGAAAGGACACAGTAATACTCAGGTTATTATGGAGTAAAAACCATCATTATCAGCATCTAATGCCTGAGTTGAGTGCGGTGATGTAAGTTTGTAAATGCGCCCAGTTTGAAATCAAATCGCCATTGTGTGACGACAGTAGAATTTTAATTTCAAATTTGCTGATATGTTAGTTACCAGAACGTAAATTTTTTTGACGGATCATTTACACGAAGGGTAAAAACATGTCGTTAGCGATGAGTCTCAATCCGCAGCAAAGAAAGCGATTACATCAGATAACCTTAGTGGCCACCTTCGGTGGTTTACTGTTTGGCTATGATACCGGGGTGATTAACGGGGCGTTCTCTTCCCTGAAAAGCAATATGGCGCTAACGCCGGAAACAGAAGGGCTGGTGATGGGGATCCTGCTGATCGGTGCCGCCATCGGCAGCGTCTGCGGGGGAAAACTGGCGGATTTCTTCGGCCGCCGTACCTACCTGATCTGGCTCTCCGTCATGTTCTTTGGTGGCGCGGTACTTTCAGCCGTTGCACCAAACGTTACCAGCCTGCTGCTGGCGCGCTTCCTGCTCGGTTATGCCGTTGGCGGTGCTTCCGTTACCGCACCTACGTTTATCTCTGAAGTTGCCCCCACCGAGATGCGCGGTCGGCTCACCGGTTTAAACGAAGTGGCTATTGTGGTCGGCCAGCTGGCCGCCTTCGCCATCAACGCAGCTATCGGCTTTGGTTTTGGGCATCTGCCTGATGTCTGGCGCTATATGCTGATTGTGCAGGCTTTGCCGGCTATCTTCCTGCTGATTGGCATGCTGCGCTCTCCGGAAAGTCCGCGCTGGTTAATGAGTAAAGGGCGAAATGAGGAAGCGCTGACGATTCTGAAACAGATCCGCCCTGAACAACGCGCGATTAAAGAGTATGAAGATATTCTGACGCTGATGAAGGCGGAAAAAGAGCAGAAGCTGCACGAGAAAAGCGCCGTATCGATTATTTTGAATACGCCATGGCTGTTTAAACTGATTCTGGTGGGCATGGCCTTTGCGGCCTTACAGCAAACCACCGGCGTGAACGTGATTATGTACTACGGCACCGAAATCCTGAAAAGCGCCGGCTTCTCGGAGAAAATGTCATTGGTTGCTAACGTGCTTAACGGCGTGTTCTCGGTCGGCGGGATGATCTTCGGCGTGCTGTATCTGGTGGACCGTTTCAAACGAAAAACCCTGATTGTTTACGGCTTCGCGCTGATGGCCACCCTGCACCTGATTATTGCCGGCGCGGACTATCTGCTGGTCGGCGATCTGAAGGCAACGGTGATCTGGCTGCTCGGGGCGCTCTTCGTCGGCGTGATGCAGGCGACGCTGGGCTTCCTCACCTGGGTGGTGCTGGCAGAGCTGTTCCCGCTCAAGGTACGTGGCCTGTCGATGGGTATCTCGGTGTTCTTTATGTGGGTGATGAACGCCATCGTCAGCTACCTGTTCCCGCTGCTGCAGGCCAAGCTGGGGCTGGGGCCGGTGTTCCTGATCTTTGCGGTAATTAACTACCTGGCCATCATCTTTGTGGTGAAAGCCCTGCCGGAAACGGCCAATAAGTCACTGGAGCAGCTGGAAGAAGAGCTCTCTTCGGGCAGTGAAACCGCTATCAACACCTCATCAGGCGGAGAAAGAGTATGATCGAGACCATCACCACCGATAACCTGCATCTTGGATGCCAGGCGAAAAACAAGGCCGAAGTCCTCGCCATGGTCGGCCGGGAGTTTAAGGCTAAAGGCTACGTCAGCCAGGAGTGCGTGGCGTTTCTCGACGAGCGGGAACGCCAGGTGTCGACCTTCTTAGGCAACGGCATTACGCTGCCGCACCTGCCGAAATCGCAAACCGGCATTATCCTGAAAACCGGCGTAGAGATTTTCCAGTTCCCCGATGGCGTTATCTGGGACCGCAGCAACGTGATGTTTATTGCGATTGGCGTGGCGGCGAAAGAGAAAGAGCATATCGACGTGCTGAAGGACGTGGCGTCGGTGTTCAGCGATGAGATTATCGCTAACGCGCTGTCGCTGATCTCCGGAAAAGAGGACTTCCTGCGCATTCTTAACCGCAGGTAACCGCAATCCCCCACACTGGCCGTGTGCCTGCGTGGGGGATAATCCCCACAGAACGCACAGAACGCACAGAACCTAAAAAACGCTCAGAACTCACAGCCTCACAACCCTCACAACCCTCACAACCCTCACAACCCTCACAACCCTCACAGCCTCACGGCCTCACGGCCTCACGGCCTGATAGTCTGATACCTGCACTGCCTCCCGATTTGCCAGTCAGCCAGATAATCCGGGTATCCCGGCAATCGCAATCCTCGCAGCACTCTTGACCCGTCACACTATCCCGGATATTTGCACTCTTTCCCGGCGGTTTTTAGTGGACCCTGCTTCACCACGCGGCGATCCTTGACTACGCTTGATGCTGGTATTGCGTAAACCTTTACTCCCATTACCCTTATTGCCGTCACAGTCTCAGATGATTAGCCCGCTTTTCCCTTTTACGTCGGTGGGAGAAGGGAGCGCGCAGAATTTCAGATACTGAATCTGCACCATCCCGGGCTGACGGACCGCCGGTAAGGTAAATATGTGTAAAGGGGCAGGTGCATGATGTTGCCGGGGCGGATTCGGTGTTATAAGTCCACGAAATTAAACCTCTTTCTTACCTGTTGATTTAATTATGAATTTAAGAGCAATCCGATTTTTATTCTGCTGTGGCCTGCTGACGCTGGCCGGTTGTGCACATCATCAACAGGCCGCATCGTCCACACCCGCACCCCAGGCTGAAGATGCTTCCCAGCAGGACCTGATCCCGGTGCTGGCCGCGCTGCACGATCAGATGCACACCTGGCAGGACACCCCCTATCAGTGGGGCGGCACCAACCTTAACGGCGTTGACTGTTCCGGCTTTGTCTGGCGCACGCTGAAGGATCGTTTCAATCTGCCGGTTGAGCGGATGAACACCGGCGATCTGCTGAAGATGGGCCAGCCGGTGAAAGAGAGCCAGCTGCGCACCGGCGATCTGGTGTTCTTCCGCATCGACGGCGGCATGCACGTTGGCTTCTATGATACCTCGCGCAACTTCCTGCACGCGTCGGTCAGTAAAGGGGTAATGCGCTCGTCGCTGGATAACCCTTACTGGCAAAAAGTCTACTATCAGGCGCGACGGCTGCCGAAGGAGATGGGCGGGCAGATCACCCTGAATCGTGAAGGGCAGCATATTGCCAAAAATGGCTGAATGAGTGCAAAAGCCAGCCGCAGCAGTCCGCAGCGACACAAACCTGTGACCCTGTCACTGAAGGCGGCTTGACTGGCTTGTTTACCAGACGGCAACGTTATTTCTGCCGCCTCATGTCACCATAGTCTGTCCGTAGATGCTCGCAGCTTCCCGCTCCGCCAGGAACAGCGGTAGCCGGGTGACTACAGATCTATCACCAGCTCCGGCGAGCGGCTGCGCGAGCAGCACAGCGCGATATACTGCTCGGCAGCACTCTTCTCCGCCGCCGACTGTACGCTGTCCTGGTGATCGGGATCGCCGCTGACCACCCGGGTCAGGCAGGCACCGCACATGCCCATTTCGCAGGAGAGCGGCACGTCGACGCCGTTAGCCAGCAGCACGCGGGCGATGGTCTGCCCGGCGGGCACCGGCCAGCATTGGCCGGATGAGGCGAGGGTCACGCTGAACGCCTGCTGCGATGCGGTGCCGGCCGCCGCTTCGGCCGGGCGGAACGCCTCGCTGTGCACGCAGTCCGCGGGCCAGCCGTGCGCCTGCGCCGCTGCGGTCACCGCCGCCATAAATTCCGCCGGCCCGCACAGGTAAAGGTGGCCGTCCGGCTGCCGCAGCGCCGCCGGCAGCCGTTTGCGGGCGCTGTCACCCTCGGCGCTGACGTGCAGCGTGCAGCTGCCGTACCGCCACGCCCGCGTCAGCGCCTCAGCGAATACCACCTCATGCCGGTTGCGCACATAGTAGTGCAGCTCAAACGGGCGGCCCTGCGCCTCCAGCCGTTCAGCCATCGCGTACAGCGGCGTAATGCCGATCCCCGCCGCCAGCAGCAGCACCCGGCCGCTCTCCTGCAGGGCAAACAGGTTGCGCGGCGCGGAGATGGTCAGCGTCTGTCCCGGCCGCAGCTGCTCATGCACGTAGCGCGAGCCGCCGCGCGAGCGCGCGTCGCGCGCCACGCACACCAGATAGCGCCCGCTCTGCTGCGGGCTGCCGGTCAGCGAATACTGGCGGGTCAGCCCGCTGGCCAGCTGCATATCGATATGCGCGCCCGGCTGCCAGCCCGGCAGCTCGCCGCCGTCCGCCGCGGCCAGGCTGACCGCCAGGCTGTGGCTGCCCTGGCGCCAGATGCCGTCCACCACCACCTTCAGCGTTGTCTCCATGCTGCCCCCTTAGACCAGGAAAAACTCGCCGAAGCCGAGCTTCTTCAGCCCGCGGCGGTAGGCGATCGAACTGCGATCCGCCGGGATATGCGCCTCCATGCTCAGATCGAGCGGCAGGCGTTCCGGGCGCTGTGTCTCCACCATCAGGCGATCCTCCTCAAACACCCGCTGGTTAAAGGCGTGTACGTCGGCGACCGGAATATGCAGATCCAGGTTGCGGGCGATCGGGGCAAACATCCGCGTCACCCGCGCGGAGACCGGCGAGGCGGCGTTCATAATCACCAGCCGCTCGCTGCCGGGAAAGTGAATGGTCAGCGTGGCGGTAAACGGCAGATGCATCTCGAAGTGGCGCAGCCACTGAAAACCGGCGGGAGCCGACCGGCCGGAGTTGGCCGCGTAGTTGCTGACGCTGCTCCAGTAGTCGGCGAAGAAGCCGTAGTCGGTCTCCTGCGGATGGTAGTCGGGCACCAGCTGGTTGGCCGGGTCGGCAAAGGTGTCGGTATGCACCCAGGCGAAGTGTGCCACATCGAGGAAGCCCTCCACCTGGCGACCGGCAAAGCCGTTAACCTCGAACGGCGGACAGTTGATCTGCTGAAAACCGGCGTCGTCCCAGTGCGGCATCGTCGGCAGCGCCGCCGGATGTTCCTCGTCCGGGGCGAGGCAGGTCCAGATCAGCCCCCAGCGCTCCTGCACCGCGTAGTTGATCAGGTTGAGTTTGGCCGGGATCGGCTGGTCAGGTGACGAGGGAATGCGGTTACAGCGGCCACCGGCACCAAAACGCAGCCCGTGATACGGGCAGATAATGCCCTCCTCATCGTTATAGCCGAGGGTCAGCGGCACGCCGCGGTGCGGGCAGACGTCGCGTGCCACCACCGCTTCACCGCCGATGCGGTAAATCACCAGCTGTTCGTCCAGCAGCGTCACTTTGACCGGGGCCGCGGCGACGTCGGCGGAACGGGCCACCGGGTGCCAGTAGCGCGCCAGGCGCAGCCAGTCGTCGGGTTCAAAGGTGCAGTGCGCGGGGGGCGTGATTTTCGTCATAGTGATACCTGCCGGGGTTAACGATAGTAGTTGCAGGCTTATTGTGGTCATAATAGGGTGTACGCATCCATCAGCATTAATTCAATCAGGTGTTGCAAAAATGCGTACAGGTCACCGATGAGCCCGTTTTCCCGTTTTGCCCTTTACTTTGCCGAAGTGGCGCGCAGCGGCAGCCTGCGCCGCGCGGCGGAGCGGCTGCATATCTCTGCTTCGGCGATCAACCGGCAGATCCTGCAGGCGGAAGAGGAGCTGGGCACGCCGCTGTTTGAACGGCTGCCGGAGGGGCTGCGCATGACCACCGCCGGCGAGCTGCTGTACGGCGATCTGCTGCGCTGGCAGCGCGAGTTCCGCGTCACCCGGCAAAAGTTCGACGAGCTGCAGGGGCTGAAGCGCGGCTCGGTCAGCGTCGGGCTGGTACAGGCGTTATCCGGCGGGGCGATCGCCGATGCGCTGGCGGAGATCATCGCCGGCTGGCCGTGGCTGGCGCTGGATCTGCAGGTGGCCGACAGCCAGAGCATCAGCCAGCGGATCCGCGACGCGCAGCTGGATTTTGGCCTGGTGCTGGAGCCGGAAGGGCAGGCGGGCCTGAGCGTGATGGCGTTTGCCGAACTGGCGATGGGGGTGGTGATGCCTGCGAACCATCCGCTGGCCGGGGCGGAGAGCCTGTCGCCGGGGGCGCTGAGCGATTGGCGTCATATCCTGCCCGGCCCGCCGCTGATGGTGCATGAACGGGTGGCGATGCTTTACCGCCATCACGATCTGGCTCCGGGCAACCCGATCAGCTGCAACGACGTGCGGCTGATTAAATCGCTGGTGGCGCGGGGCAGCGGGGTGGCGGTGCTGAGTAAGCTGGACGTCCTGCCGGAGCTGGCGCGCGGTGAGCTGGCGTTTGTGCCGCTCAGCCACGCCCGGCTGCGGCCGCTGACGCTGGCGCTGTGCGTGGCCCCCGCGCGGCAGCTGTCACGCGCGGCGCAGCAGGCGATCCAGCAGCTGACGAAGGTGATTGAAGGACTACATCAGCCGCACGTGAGCTGAGGGGCGTCAGGTCGATCTGGGCTGAGCGATGCCGCCGCCGCTCCCGAACGAGGGTCGACACCGGTTTAGCCTGGCGCGTTACCGGTGCGGGCACACTCACTTGTTACCTGTTACCTGTTACCTGTCACCGCAGCGGGTTTTAGCCCAGCGGCCCGCCCTGGATGGTGTCGCAGAGTCCGTTAATAATCCGTTCGCCGCTCTCCTGCGCCAGTTCGCGATACCAGGCGTCGGTCAGCTGGCGATCTTTGCCGTGGGTGACGTCGCAGCGTTTGCGCGCTTTCAGCACCAGGTCCTGCACCCGTTCGACGCGTTGCGCTTCGTACCAGGCCAGCGCGTCGGCGACTGTCGTATGCTGCTGAAACGCCTGACCCAGCACCACCGCATCCTCCATCGCCGCACAGCCGCCCTGGCCGATATCCGGCGTGGTGCTGTGGCCGGCGTCACCCAGCAGCGCGATGCGCCCCCGCACCAGCCGCTCAAACGGGTCGATATCGTGGATCTCAATGCGGTTGGTGGTCTCCGGATCCAGCGCGGCGATCAGCCGCTGCACCGGCGCGGCCCAGCCGGCGAAGTAGCGGCGCAGATCGTCACGCAGGCTGCTGCGGTCTTCCGCCAGCCCGGCGGGCAGCGGCACGTCAAAAAAGAAGTAGAAGCGGTTGTCGGAGACCGGCATCACCGACACGCGCTTACCGTCACCGACGAAGGTGGTCCAGCCGTCGGCCGCCGCGATCGCGGTATCGACGGTCACCAGCCCGTTCCAGTTAACGTAACCGGCGTAGCGGCGCGGCGGGGTGCGGCCGAGCACCGCCGGGCGGATCGCCGAACGGCTGCCGTCGGCGGCGATCAGCAGGTCGCCGCTGGCGTGGCTGCCGTCGCTGAACCAGGCGGTGACGCCGTCGTCCTGCTCCTCAACGCGCACCACCCGTTTGCCAAACTGCACCCGTTCGCGGCCCCAGAAATCCAGCATTTCACGCTGCAGGTCGGCGCGGGCAATCGGGCAGGGGCGGGCACCCACCCGTTCGGTCAGCGGGCCCAGGCTGAATTCGGTCAGCACGCTGCCGCGGAAGCCGTCGCGGTAGGCAATATGCCGCAGCGGGCCGCCAAAGGTCTCTATCAGCGCGCCCATCCCGAGATGCTGCAGGCACTTTACGCCGTTCGGCCATACCGAGATGGCCGCCCCGACCGGTTTAATCTCCGCTACCGCTTCGAAGATCTCACAGTCGATACCCGCCTGTGCCAGCGCGGCCGCCGCGCTAATGCCGCCAATGCTGGCGCCAATCACCAGTGCTTTCATCTTTCGATCCTTCTCTTCAACCCGATAAGGCTACCCAGCAATTTGCGTACCACGTTGCCGGGGGGGCGATATCAGCGGCGCCGTGCAAGTCGGAACGATTGCCTGGCACCAGAAGGGTGCAAAACCCCATCGGGATGCTTTTTTTTGAATCAAAAGCAGCCATTAAAGACCAGGGTGAATTTATAGTTTCATCTGTGGGTGAGGGTTATTGCTTTCTGGCGCAGGTGACGGATGATTTAACCAATTGATATAATACGTAAATATTTGGAATGCAAAGGCATTTATTCCCGGTAAATCCGATTTGGCCTGCTTTGTGCAATCTCCTGTGAATCGTCAGGTCGAGGCGCTGTGCAGAACCTGTCGTCTACAGACCGCAGATAACTACAGCCCGCAACTGCAACTGCTCAGCTACGTACTACCAGCGGGATTCTGGAGGGCACCTGTTCTACTTTTTCTTCACCGTTCCCGCTGGCCATATACTTCACATGACGTTCCCGGCTGTACCCGCCGGGATCGACGATAATCCAGGGAGATCAGGATGGTCACACTCGGTCAGTTTAATCAGCTGTCGCATGCTGAGGCGGCCGCACTATTGAGCCCGTGCGTGGCGATCCCCGCGTGGGTCAGTGAACTGGTCAGCGCCCGGCCTTACGCGGGGCGGCAACAGCTGCTGGAACGGGCGCATCAGGCGGCCAGCCGCTGGCAGCAGGCGGAGCTGCAACAGGCGCTGAGCGCGCACCCGCGCATCGGTGACAAACCGGCAGGCGCGGATGAACACCATGCGCTATCCAGGCAGGAGCAGGCGGGGGTGGATGCGGCGAACGCGCCGCTGGCCGAGGCGCTGCGCCAGGAGAATGCCCGCTATGAGGCGCATTTTGGCCATGTCTTTCTGATCCGCGCCCGCGGGCGCAGCGGCGAGCAGATGCTGCAGGAACTACGGCGTCGCCTGCACAACAGCCCGGCGCAGGAGACCGCCGAAGCGCTGGCCCAGTTAACTGAGATAACCCTGATCCGTCTGGAAGGAGTGATTAACGCATGAGCAGCCTGAGCAGTCATATTCTGGATATTTCCACCGGGCGGCCCGCCGCTGGCGTCATGGTACGGCTGGAGCATTATCAGCCGAACGGCTACAGTCCGATCGGCAGCGAGCAGACCGACGACAACGGGCGCATTGCCCGTTTCTGTACGCAGGAGCTGCCGCCGGGCCGCTACCGGCTAACGGCGGAAACCGGCGACTGGTTCAGGCAACGTGACATCAGCACGCCGTTTGTGCAGGCGCAGATCGAAGTGATGCTGGAGGCCGGGCAGGGTCACTATCATCTGCCGTTTGTGATCGCCCCCGGCGGCTGGTCTACCTACCGCGGCAACTAAAGGGATCAACATGTCAGGTGGCCTGGTGCTCTATAACCTGCATGACCGGGTTGTGTTTACGCCTGTAGCCGGCCCGAAAAGACCTGATGCGACTAACGTGCATAAACTGTGAAAAGAGTTTCTAAGGCAGGTTCCTCAAATACGATGCTGATGTTACTCGCAGTGAATCACTAATCGTTCGCCCCCTGTCAGATCCAGGGGGCAGCGTTCACTCAATTCAGATTGGACAAACCCGCACCGGCACGGATTTATAGGCCGGGGTACCGCTTTGCGGGTCGATATAGTCCAGCGGGATCAGCACGTTGGATTCGGGATAATAGGCGCCCACCGTGCCCCTGGCGATGGCGTAGGCGACCACGGTAATCCCCTCAAGGCGCAGGCTGTGGCCGGGCAGCGCCGTGTCCAGATTGACGACATCGCCATGCTCAATATTCATCTCCAGCATGTCCTGTTCATTCATAAACAGCACGTCACGCCGGCCGAAGATGCCGCGGTAGCGATCGTCCAGCCCGTAAATGGTGGTGTTGTACTGGTCGTGGCTGCGCAGGGTTATTAAGCGCAGTACGTTTTCACCGTCCGCCGGCGGGTCCTCCTCAACGCCCGGATAGACCGAGAACACGGCTTTACCGGATGGCGTCGGCCACTGGCGATCGCGCGGCGGCAGCGGCATCTGAAAACCGCCCGGCTGACGGATGCGCTGGTTGTACCGATCGAAGCCGCTGACCGTCTGTTCGATCAGGTCGCGGATGCGGTCATAGTTGGCAATCAGCCTTTTCCACTCAGTGGGCGAGTCCGGTAACGTGGCTTCCGCCATGCCGGCAATAATCGCGGGTTCCGAGCGCAGCAGTGGAGATGCCGGTTTAAGCTTGCCGCTGGAGGCATGCACCATCGACATCGAATCCTCCACCGTTACCGACTGCTCCCCTTCCGCCTGCACGTCACGCTCGGTGCGTCCGAGGCAGGGCAGAATAAACGACTGCCTGCCTGTCAGCAGGTGGGAACGGTTGAGCTTGGTGCCAATATGCACGCTCAGCTCCAGCGCCTTAAACGCCGGGAAGCAGCGGGTCGGATCCGGCATCGCCACGGCCAGGTTGCCGCCGAGGCAGATCAGCGCCTTAGAACGCCCCCCGATGGCGGACTCCATCGCCTTAACCACGTCGTGGCCAGGTTCCCGCGGCGGAGAAAACCCGCATACCGCCTGCAGCTTGTCCAGAAACGCCGCCGACGGCTTCTCGGTGATGCCTACCGTACGGTTGCCCTGCACGTTGGAGTGGCCGCGCAGCGGGCAGATACCGGCACCGGGTTTGCCGATATTGCCGCGCATCAGCAGCAGGTTGGCAATCAGCCGTACGTTCTCGGTGCCGCGAGGGTGCTGGGTAATGCCCATGCCGTAGGTAATGATGGTCGCCTGAGATTTTACATAGGCCCGGCCGACCTCTTCCAGCTGTTCGCGGGTGAGGCCGGATTCGGTTTCGATCGTCTCCCAGCGGGTGAGCTGCACGTCGGCGACAAAATTTTCATACCCTTCGGTATGCTGCGCGATAAAGGCGCGGTCGACGGCGGCACCCGTGGCGGCATCCAGCGCGATCACCGCTTTAGCGATGCCCTTCAGGGCCGCCGCATCGCCGCCGGCCTTAACCAGATAGTAGGTGGAAGCGATCTCGGTCGCACCGTAGGTGGCCATTTCAACGACGTTTTGCGGATCGGCAAAGCGCTCCAGCGCCCGCTCGCGCATCGGGTTAAAGACGATAATCGGCACGTTGCGGCGTGAAAGCTCGTGCAGGGTGCCCATCATGCGCGGATGGTTGGTGCCCGGATTATGGCCAATTGAGATCAGCAGTTCGGTGCGATCGAAGTCGTCAAGCTGCACCGTCCCTTTACCAATACCGATCGACTGCGGCAGGCCGACGCTGGTCGGTTCGTGGCACATATTCGAGCAGTCGGGGAAATTATTTGAACCGTACTGCCGTGCGAACAGCTGAAACAGCCACGCGGCCTCGTTAGAGGCCCGGCCGGAGGTATAAAATTCCACTTCCTGCGGCTGCAGCCTGTTCAGCGTGGACGCTATCTCTGCAAACGCGTCATCCCAGCTCACTTCACAGTATTTATCGCTGTCGGCATCGTAGCGCAGCGGGGCGGTAAGCCGACCGAATCCCTCCAGCTGGTGATCGGTTTTCTTTAATAAACCGGCGACCGTATTTTCGCTGAAAAAAGCCGGCGTCACGCGTTTGCTGGTGGCTTCCCAGGTGACCGCTTTCGCGCCGTTTTCACAAAACTGAAAGGTTGAACCGTGCGCCTTGTCCGGCCAGGCGCAGCCGGGGCAGTCAAAGCCGTCGGGCTGATTGGTACGTAACAGCGTGGCGGGTGCTTTGACCGTCTCCATCTCATTACGCACGGCGATGGCCGTCGCCTTCAGGGCACCCCATCCGCCCGCCGGGCCGTCGTAGGGATGAACCCCGGGAACCTGTCTTTTATGTTTGCTCATGGCTGTTGATTGCTCACAGTAAGTTAAAAAACCGCTGCGCCGATCGTCGTCTGGCCTGGTTAGGTTTCCAGAAGTTCTGCTCAGACGTGAAACAGGATCTGTCGCGGGTACAGGATCAATAGTAGCCATGAATTTTGTAATAGTGTGGCGGGTGTTCGATGCGTTAACACTTTCAATATGGGAGTAATAGTTTGTTGTAAAAGGTTACAGGTCTTAGATTTGGTGTTTAGTTTATTATTTAAACTTCATTTATGAATGCCTGAATGCCTGAATGCCTGAATGCCGTTAGAGAGTTAATCTCTTAAATAGAATGCGATTTTACACTCGGTCGTTGATTGTTAATCCTGTCGCCAGTATACCGACCGGTAAGCGGTAAGCGGTAAGCGGTAAGCGGTAACGTGCAGTGCAGTGCTGGCGGTTCCGGCGCGCAGCGCAGCGTATTACCGCTTACCCGGCGTAGTCGGGGGGCTGTTACAGCCGGTTCCGCTGGAAAAACCACACGCAAAACGCCGCGCTCAACAGAACCATCGCCGCAGCCATTAACAGCATCCAGCCCCCGGTTTGCCATAGCGTACCCGCCAGCGCCGAACCCACGGCACCGCCGACAAAATTGCAGGTGACGAATGCGGTATTGATGCGGCTACGGTTATCCGGATTGAGTGCCATCAGGCGGGTCTGATTCAGGACGTTAAGCGCCTGAATGGCGATATCAAAAAACAGCACCGCTGCCAGGATCAGCAGGATATTGCCAGCCCCTGCGGCGCTTACCGCGAGGGAGACGATAGCCAGCAGCAGCGCCGCGCCGGACGCCGGTACCGAATAGCCGCGATCGTGCAGCCAGCCTGCCCGGCGGGCGATCAGCGCACCGGCCAGCCCCACCAGCCCGACTAAGCCAATCTGGCTGAGGCTATATGACCACGGCGGCGCACTGAGCAAAAAGGTCAGCCCGGTCCAGAACAGGGTAAAAGTGGCGAAGGCGGCGAAACCGAGCAGCAGCGTAACCTGCACCGCCCGACTCTGGCGGACCAGGGTGACGATCGAGGCCAGCAGCCGCGGCAGGCTAATCCGCGGACGCGCGGCGTCATCGGGCAGGCGGCGATAGAGGACCAGCGCCAGCGCGGCGGTTAAGGCGGCGGCGCAGAAGTAGATCGAACGCCAGCCCAGCCACTCCGCCAGAAAACCGCTGATGGTGCGTGATAACAGAATGCCGGTCAGCATGCCCGACACAATGGTGCCGACAATTTTCCCGCGCTCGGCCGGTGCCGCCAGCTCGCTGGCCAGCGGCGTAATCAGCTGCCCGGCCACCGTGCTGATGCCGACGAGGCTTAACGCCGCCAGCAGGAAGCCAAACCCGGGTGCCAGCGCGCTGGCGGCGAGCGCGGCGGAGGAGCAGAGCATCAGCAGCGGGATCAGTTTACGCCGGTTACAGGTGTCACCCAACGGTACCAGTAACAGCACCCCTAGGGCGTAGCCGAGCTGGGTTGCGGTGATCAGCGTGCCGGCGGCGCTGGCCGAGGTGCCGAAAGAGGCCGCGATGGTATTGAGCAGCGGCTGCGCCCAGTACAGGTTGCCGACGGCAATGCCACCGGAGAGCGCCAGTAATAAAACCAGCCGTGGGGATAAGGCCCCGGTGGTCGCTGCAGGAATTGGGGTGGTCAATGTTGTTTCTCTTAATCAGACAGACAGGGCAGAACGCCCGTTTGCTGTTCAGGGTAGCGGTAACAAAGAAGAATGATAACCGACAAAAACAGAAATGGGCTTATGAACGGAGTTCATTAACAGCTATCGGCACGTGACGTTTTCCTGATCCGCTGCCGGGTGGTGCTTTGCTCATAGCGTTGCAGGTCTGCAAGACTGTCGATTTTTGGCATAAACAGCCCCTCCAGCTCCTTGCCGCGCCCTGGCACCATCGCTACCCGCACAAGATTCTCGACGCCGACGCTGCGGCCCAGTTCAAGGTTAGAAACGGTGTTTACGCCCACCCCGGCGCGGCGCGCAACCTCTGACTGAGTCATCTGCTGGCTGAGGCGCTCTTTGCGTAGCCCACCACACAGCAGCCTGACGACCTCCTGCGATCGGGTGAGAGATAAATCCAGCATATTGGGTCTTAATCCGGTAAGTGGCGGTTAACACCCAATATTACAGAGTTAAAATGGATATTAAAAAAGCAGCAACGCCATTTTTGACGTAGAGGTAATGTTTAAACATGCCTCGAAAGGCTATCGCTTTCCTTCTTTAACGGCTGCCGGCCGCGGCGATGGCTTCAATTTCAATGGCCACGCCATGATGCAACCGGGACACGGCGATCACGGCTCTGGCCGGCTTATTGTGCGGCAGCCAGGCGGCATACAGCCGGTTAAATTCATCCCAGTGATGGATATCGCTCAGGTAAACCCGCACCATCACCAGCCGTTCAGCCGAGACGCCGGCCTGCTGCAGACAGCGATCGAGATTGTGGAACACCTGCCGGGTTTGCCGGGCAAAGGATTCACCGCTCAGCATGTCGCCGGCATCGGTGGCCGGCAGCTGCCCGGAAACAAAGATCAGGCCCTGCGCGGCACAGCAGTGGGAGTAATGGCCGACGTTCGCTACGTCGTGGCGGTTTATCGTCTGAATATCGTCGTTCATGGTGACCTCAGATTTTGCTTAAGGATGACACACGATCACATCATGCCGGGCGCGTCAGGCCGCGTTCCGCGGGCAAAGCGCGAATAGCTGAAAGGGGCCAGATCGACGATCGGTGGATCGCCGGTCACCAGGTCGGCCGTTAAGCGCCCGGCGCCGGGGCCAATGCCAAATCCGTGGCCGCTGTAGCCGGTGGACAAAATTAACCCCGGCAGCTGCGGCACCGGTGAAATGACCGGTACGTCATCGGGCATACAGTCAATGACGCCGGCCCAGGACTGGCTGACGCGCAGCCCCTTCAGCGCGGGAAACTCGTTGCCGATCGCCGCCAGCGCGGCGTCAACCACGCCGGCTGATACTGCGGGATCGAGAACGCGCATTTTTTCAAACGGCGAAACGGCATCCATCGACCAGCGGGCCAGGGATTCCGGCCCCTGATAAAACGAGGCGGCCCGCAGTTTAAGGCTGAGGTTCATCCTGCGCGCCTTGTAGAGCGGGTAGAACTGCCGGGCATAGAGCAGGCTCTGCAGCCCTGGCTCCAGCCGGCCTGCGCCTGAAAGTGCCAGCGTATAGCCACCGTCGAGCCGCGGTTTGCATGAAAAGGCATCGGTATAAAAGGGGCCACGAATGATCGCATCGGCCGGATGGGTGCGCAGCGCGCTGCCAATCACATTACCGGCCGGCAGGTCGATGCCGTGCCGGCGACAGAATAAGGAGGACCACGCCCCGGCAGCGCACACCACCTGCTGAGTTTTGATCAGCCCCCGTTCGGTAATCACCCCGCTGACCTTACCCGATGAGATATCCAGGCCGCGAACCGCGCAGCGCTGAAACAGCAGGGCACCGCGCCGGATCGCGGCTCTCATCAGCCCCGGTGCGGCGAGCGACGGGTCGGCGTGGCCGTCATCCGGTGAGTGAACGCCACCGCGCCAGTCGCTGGTGCTGCCCGGCGTCAGCAGCTTCGCCTGCGTACCATTTAATATCTGGCTGCGGATGCCGTACTGGCTGGCCATCTCGTTCCAGCTCTCCCAGCGGCGGATATCCTGCTCGTTGCGGGTGGCGTAAACCAGGCCGCTGGCGCGGAATCCCAGCTCTTCACCGGTCTCTTCGTTCAGCTCTCGCCAGCGCTGCAGCGCGTGGATAATCAGCGGCAGTTCCCGCTCGTCCCTGTTTTGCTGTCTGCACCAGCCCCAGTTGCGGCCGGACTGTTCCGCCGCCACCCAGCCCTTTTCAACCACCACCACCCGATATCCTTTGCGGGTGAGCTCCCAGCAGCAGGCTGCTCCCACTATCCCGCCGCCGATAATCACCACGTCGGCGCTGTCGGGAAGGTGAACGCTGTCCTGTACGAACCGTAAATGTGCCGGCATAGCCGTTCTCTCCGCTTTTCTGTTCAGTCAGTCGCCAGCCGACGTTGTAGCCGTCGGGATCGGTCGTTGTTGGTTCCGTTCAGAAATCGATCAGCACGCTTTTCTGGCGCATGCTGGCTTCAAACGCCTGACGGCCGAGGTCTTTACCCATGCCCGATCCCTGAAAACCGCCGGTGGGGATAATAAAGTCGTGGGTTCTGCGGTAGCGGTTCACCCATACGGTACCGGCGTCCAGGGCGTTGATCAGCCGCATGGCCCGTGGCAGGTTCAGGGTATGCACCCCGGCACAGAGCCCGAACACGTCGTGGCGCGCCAGCGCGATAGCCTCGTGTTCATCATCGAAGACCTGAATGGTCAGGACCGGGCCAAAGATCTCCTGCTGGACGGCAACGTTATCGCAGGCAACCTTCGCCAGCAGCGTCGGTTGCCAGAACCACCCGTCGCCGGGATGCTCAAAGCGTTGACCGCCGGCAAGAATTTCAGCCCCCTGTGCGACAGAGGCGGCAACGATCGACGCGACTTTTTCCCCCTGCCGCTGGTCGATCAGCGGTGAGTAACGGCTGCTGGCTTGCCAGGTCATGCCGGGCTGCGGCTGCTGGCATAAGGCTATCAGTTTTTCGGTCAGCGCTGCCGCAATGCCACGTTGCACGATTAGTCGGGTGCCCGACACGCAGGCCTGACCCGCGTTAGCGGTAAAGCCCTGGAAAATACGGTCGGCCACCTCGTCAATATCGCCCGCATCATCAAACACCAGCTGCGGGCTTTTGCCGCCCAGCTCCAGCGTGACCGGTTTGGTGCCGTGCAGCGCCGCCTGGCTCATAATCGCGGCACCGGTGACCGTGGAACCGGTAAAAGAGACCTTACGGATCAGCGGATGGGTGACCAGCGCATTTCCGGTGGTCTGTCCACTGCCCTGCACTACGTTGAGTACGCCGGCCGGAATACCGGCCCTTACCGCCAGCTCTGCCAGCCGGGCGGTGGAAAAAGGCGTCAGCTCAGAGGGTTTAAGCACCACCGCATTGCCGGCCGCGAGGGCCGGGCCGCATTTCCATGAGGCCATTGACAGCGGGAAATTCCACGGCGTGATGGCGCCTATCACGCCATAGGGCTCATTGATCAGCATTCCCAGGCTGTTCTTGCGGGTTGGTAAGACGTCACCGCTGTATTTGTCCGCGCACTCCGCGTAGAAACGGATGGCCGCGGCGGTGAACGGCACCTCATGATTAATCACGTCGGTAATCGGGCGGGTGGAGCCAACGGCTTCCAGTTTTGCCAGATACTCACTGTCGCCGTCGATTAAATCGGCCCAGCGGAACAACGCCGCCGCTCGTTCACGCGGTGAGCAGGCCGACCAGCCGCTGTTGATGCGGGCGGCTTCGGCGAGGCTGACCGCAGCATCGACGGTCTGCGCGTCGGCCTGATGGATCTCCGCATAGAGCTGGCCGTCTGAGGGGCGTTTCACGCCGAGGCTGTCGCCCGGCGCTGAGATATATTCGCCGTTAATGTAGTTACCCGATGAGAACGTTAATTTTTCCGGATCAAAATCAGACATGAGAATACCTTCCTGTTAACGATGATAAGCGTGATGGGGCAGGGCGCGGTTACCAGCCGGTAATACGCTCCCAGACTTCTGCGCTGTTCTCCTGCGCGCTGATCACCTGGTAATGGTGATGCATTGCGGCGGTGGCGCAGGCGTGATTGGGCAGAATGCGCAGCGTGGTGCCGGTCGGAAAGTCCGTGGTTTGCCAGGCGCTGTCTGGCGGAATAACGATAATGCCGTGCTCCTGGCTCGCGCTGGCGATGGTCAGATCGAGGGGGGTTCCCTGGCTGCCGCAGACCAGGCCGTAACCGTAATCGTTGCGCTGTGTGGCGGTGCCGCGATCGCGTGACAGGGCCATCCATCCCGCATCGACAAACACCCAGCCTTTTTCGTGGTTATGCCCAATCACCGAAGTGACCACCGACAGGGCGATATCCTCGGTGCTGCAGACGCCCACGTTGGACATAAACAGATCAAAGGTGGAGAACACGCCGGCCCTCACTTCGGTTACGCCGGCCAGGCTGCTGACCGCGTGTGCCGTCGGCGTGGAACCGACGCTGACCACCGGGCAGGGAATTCCCCGTTGCCGCAGGCGCGCAGCGGCGGCGGTGGCCGCCGCGCACTCCTGTTCAGCGGCGGCGGCGATTTCATCCCACGAGCGGGCGTGGTAAGACTCGCCGGCATGGGTCATCACGCCGGAGACCTCGACGCCGTTATGGTGCAGATACTCTGCTATCCCGGTCAGCTGCGGGGCGTCAGCGCGGATCCCGCCGCGATGGCCGTCGCAGTCAATCTCAATGAAAACCGAGAAGGCCACGCTGTGCTGCTGTGCGTAGCCGACAATCGCTCGCGCCTGTTCGGCGCTGTCGAGCAGCAGGTGGAGCTGGATACCGCGCCGGCGCAGCGCGGCAATCCGGCCGAGCTTGTTGGGCGAGATGCCGACGGCATACAGCAGGTTTTCATACCCCGCCGAAGCGAACGCCTCGGCTTCTGCCAGCGTGGAGACCGTGGCTGGCGAACGCCGGTGTTCAAGCAGGTACGCCCCGGCCTCGAGAGAACGCAGGGTTTTCAGGTGCGGGCGCAGCTGGCATCCCAGCGCCTGGATGCGGGTAGTCAGGCGATCGATATTGCGTTGAAAGCGGTCTTTATCCAGCAACAGGTACGGCGTCATCATCGGGTCGGCTAGCGGGCTGTTGTTCATTTTCAGAGATCCTCCGGGCTAATAGCGCTATGTTCTCACCGCAAAAAAGTGATTACAATGCGAGCAAACCCAATTACTGATTAGGCTAAAACCTAATGATAAACAGCGATGACCTGCGTTTCTTTCATACCGTTGCCAGCAGCAGCACGCTCAGCGCCGTGGCCAGATTTCTGGATATCACCCCGCCTTCGGTGACCCAGCGTCTGCAAAATATAGAGAGCAAGTTAGGCGTGAAGCTGATCATTCGTCCGGCCAGAAAAATCATTCTGACCGATGAAGGGGAGATACTGCTCGACAGGGCCGCCAGGATACTCAGCGACATCGATGCGCTGCAGGACGTGGTGGATAACACCCGTTCTCAGGTGAGCGGCACGCTACGGGTGCTGGCTCCGCTCGGTTTCGGTTACGAATACGTGGCCCCGCTGTTAGCCGGGTATGCCGATGAGCATCCTGGCCTGATGGTGGATTTAACCCTGTCGGATGCGCCTAACTGGATGCTCGCCGATAAGTGGGACGTGGTGATTTATATCGGCCATTTACGCGACAGCTCACTGCACTGCACCCGGCTGGCCTCAAACCGACGCTATCTCTGCGCTTCACCGGCCTATATTGCCCGCGCGGGGGCGCCACAACACCCGGACGATCTCCGTCACCACAGCTGCCTGGTGATCCGGGAAAATGCGGAAGATGTGACCCGCTGGAAGTTCAGAAAAGGCGATCGCGAATACGCCATCCGCATCTCCCCCAGGCTCTCCAGCAATGACGGGCGCATCATAAAAAAATGGTCGCTCGCCGGAGGGGGGATTATGATCCGCTCCGGCTGGGATATCAGACAAGAAATTGAGCAGGGCACCCTGGTGCATCTGTTACCGGATTATCGCCTGCCGGAAGCGGATATTGTGGCGCTGACCAGCCTGCGTGAAAACGCCCGTCCGCTGCGGGTGCAGAAGTTTCTCGACTTCCTCAAAGAGAGTTTCAACCCGCCGTCGTGGGAGAAGTAACCGTCACCCCTGATACCGCAGCGCCTCAATCACCAGCGACAGCGCCGGGGCGACCTGACGACGGCTGGCGTCATTGAGACGGTAGCCGCGAAGATGCGGCTACAGCACGGCGTTAATCGCATGGTCCTGGGGGCTATTGCGCATCGTACCGGCCGATTTCTCGCTCAGGGAAGGTAACGTAAAGGTGCGCAGGTCATTCAGGTTCTCGCCGGTCATTGTTGAATACTGTTCATATACCCATTCTTATTTGACCCTCTTATCAGCCCCTCTATTTCTCTATACGCTTGACTCAGTTTCACGTCCGCAGCCGCTGACCCGGCAAGTTGCCCTTAACTCTGAATCACGGAGCCCGCATGAAGACACTTGCCGCCGCTGCTTTGTCACTCGCGCTTTCGGTCTCAGCCGTTTCAGCTCAGGAGAATAATTCAATGATTACTATTAACGCCGCGGGTGCTAAACCCTCTGTTAAAGGCCCATCCGACTATTTTACCGGTACGGTGCGCATTGACGCGCCGTTCCAGGGCACCGAACCTGCCCGCATCGGCGGGGCGACCGTTACCTTTGAACCGGCAGCGCGCACCGCCTGGCACACCCATCCGCTGGGCCAGACGCTGATCGTCACCGCCGGCTCAGGCCTGGTACAGGAGTGGGGCGGCCCGCTGCGGGCGATCCGCCCCGGCGACCAGGTGTGGATCCCGGCGGGCGTGAAGCACTGGCACGGGGCCGCGCCGGAAACCAGCATGACGCATATTGCCATCGCCGAAGCGCAGGAGGGTAAAGTCGTCGACTGGCTGGAGCAGGTCAGCGATGAACAGTACGCCTCACCGGTGAAGTCCTGAAGGCTGGTGGGCGTGAAAAAGACCCTCAACACAGAGCTGGTGGTATTTGCAGACTGATTTATCGGGAAAAGAACGTTACAGACTCTCTGGAAGCGGTTAACCAGAAAGTCTGAAAAAGTCACTTCTGCAGTGGCTTCAGTTTTTATAATCGTGTTTGAATTTACGGACCCTAATATTATTCATAAGCATCATTAAAACGCCAGCCGTGTCGCAATGCGGTGCTAAATTCTCTCTGCTCAACATCTTCAATTTCTGACTGCAGTAGTTCCAGAAATTCCGTCTCGGGAATATGATTCTCCTCGTCATTCAACGCCAGAATATTTTTTAACTCTAATTTCAGCGCAGTACTTCTACGGCCAAACAAAGCAGAGTCACCATTGAGGTTGAAAACACGGATTGTCTCTTGTGCTTTTATCAGTTTCTGACCATGAAGACCTTTAGCGGGTATCACTTTCCCTGTTGTAAGGAATAAAAGATAGTCATCAGGGTTATCGATGTCTGGCTTAATGATGTGATCTGGATTATAGGTTCCTGCTCCGTTTTCTTTGAACGTCCCACAACGTAACTTACCGCAACATGAACCAAATAAATTACTCCAGTCAAAAGTAAGATCAGGATGCGAATTTCGAGTTCTGAAGTGCTCAATATGCCTTTTGTCAAGAAAGCATTCGCAATAGGCACAGAAACTCCCCTGCATTTCTTCTAAAAATGGCCATATTTCAGATTTGGTAGCACAGTTCCAATGATGTAACCCTCCAGTGAAGTCATTGAGATGCTGTGGTCCGGGCAAGGGGCGAACTAGCGCTTTCATCCTTGATTTTTCCCCTCAGATTTTGATCTCCTGATTTTATTTTTTAATTTATTCAGGCGCATCAAACTATCTGCCTTATGTTTCTGGGAGCTTTGCAGACCAAAATGAGACTGGATTTTATTATAAAGATCCTGAGAATCCTGGCTTAGGTTATCTTCATCAGCAGTTAACGATGCTTCAAATTCACTCAGTAAATGTGTTTCAGCGATGTTTTGTGGAGATGAAAATACATTCATAACCTGTTCAAGAATTTCTGAATTTTCACTACCTTTTGTCTGAATAGAAGGCATGTCAAGAATTTGGTCTTCACCAGCCAGATTTGTTGTAAATTCTCGTACGCAACGTCTGTCCGCTGTTGATAAAACAATAGGGCTGTGTGTGGATATAATAAACTGGATGTTGGGGAACACAGATCTTAAGTTGGGAATGACTTCCTGCTGCCATTTAGGATGAAGATGCAGCTCAATTTCATCTATCAGAACAATCCCCTGGCCTGCCAACGGATTGCTCAGTAATGGATTTAGCATGATAATGCGTCGTGTCAGGTCCGCTATCAGGCCGAGGAATACCCTCTGACCATCGGATAGCTGGTCTACAGTAACATTAAGCTGATCATTGATGACCCTGATGATATCCGAACCTGTCGAAGTATCTACCCAAATCCTGCTAATACTGGGTACTATAGAAGTGATGGCATCGGATACGATGCCCATCTTTATTTCCGCTGACAGCGTGTCATTTGAACCCTTTGCTTCATATTCAGTAAGCGCAGCTTTAAGCTTTTCTTGCGCCTCCTGTAGCAACGGTTTTACTGCGCTGATCCCCGTAATTACCGCTTTCTCTAGATAACTAACCTGCTCCTGTAACTGGTGGAGATCTGCAATTTTCTGTGCTCCACTTATCTTATGCAGAGAGATAAACCATTCAGAAAAATGATCGAACCTGCCAGCACCGGTCAGTGCGTGAGTATATGCGTCAAACCTGTCTTCCCGTTTCTCAAATTTCGTTCTGCTTTTAGTAAAGGAATATGATCTCTCTACACCATAAAATGCAAATACAGGTAAATTAATGGTGAATTTGTTATTGACCACCCGCCAGATATCTGCGATTTCTTTTGCTGATTTGATTTCACTGTCTCGTTTCTGGGCCGCACCTGGCACAGATCTTGATAGCCTGAGCTGAATGTTTTTCAGACCCTTACCAAAAGAAAAATGACTACTGATGTCGGTAAATTGATTTTCAGAACCGTTCCTGATGTCCGAGAATTCATTCAGTCTCTGCCCACTGCCATCTTCTTTAAGAATACTTGCTGTAAACCAGCTCAGTGTTTTAGCAATCGCAGAGAGAATACTGGACTTGCCCTGTCCGTTGCTGCCGATAATGATTGTCAAATCTTCTTCAAATCTTACAGGCAGGTGTGAGAAACGCCTAAAATCCGTTAATATCATTGAGCGCAGGCAAAAATTATTTTCAGGACGATATACCCCATCCCGAGTATCCCCCCCATTTTGTAGATATTTCCAGCAAAGTTCGAACCACTCTTCGGCGTTATCGTGATGCTCTGGCATACTGTCGTTGCTTGCTTGCCGAAACAGTTCGAATGCTGAGAGCAGGTTCCCCCCCCTAGCATTACGCTCGATCTGTTTTGTCATTGTTGCCTCCTGATACGTTCCATCAGTTCAGTCGTGTACTTTCTGTTCATTCTGAGAATGAATTCAGGCTCGATATGTTTTGCAAAAGCCAGCAGGCCTACCAGATAGGCTTTGTCAGCCTCATCTATCATGTCATATCGATACTGATTAATCAGATGTTTTATGAAGCGTTTACGCTCCCTGCCTAATGATAGCTCGCCTTCATTGTTGATCGTAACACCCGTAACATGACGGTTGTGCGCCATGGAGGAAAAAACGGTTTTGGCACGATTGAGCCTCAGCTTTCTCCGATAGAGTTTGTTGAGAAGTTTCTCGATTATTAACGGGAGTACACCCAGCACATCACGTGTATTACAGGAAAACGTCAGGTCATCAGCATATCGTGTGTAGGCAATATTGAGAGGCAGACAAAATTCGCTGATCAGGTTGTCAAATTCATAAAGACAAAAGTTTGATACAACGGGGGAGGATGGGGCGCCTACACTCAATATCAAGCGTTTGCTACGTTTCGCTGGCTGCCAGAACAGGAGGTGCTCAACATAGCCCTTGTCCTCTGCACTGATTTGCGGGGTATCTGATGGGGAACGCTCGATGCTCTCCCAAAAAATGTCAGGCGTAATCGAGTTAAAAAAGTCTTCCAGATCTGTTTTAAGCAGGAACGAATTTTGCGCATGCACCAGTGCGTTATCCCGCACGCTTTTCCCTTTCTGATAGGCCATCGCACATTTGTGAACAGGCAGACGGTAAAGCTGGAGAAAGGCACGCTGATAGTCTTTTAGTGCTTTTGCAGGCTGGGCAATAATCCGGAATCCTGTGGTCCGCTTGGGGATTTTGTACACCTTGTACTTTCTGGATGCGCTCTGCAGGTACAAGACAACGTCCAGTTCGCTCTGATTTAATAGCCCAGCCAGCCCATTGATTACCGACATAACGTTACCTGTAAAAAAAACCGGCAGAATACACTCTGCCGGCTTCAACTCTTTACTGGAGGAAGCGAAAGTGTCGCAACCCGAGGGAGGAACGAGTGAGGGGTGCGACACTTTCGCAACCCCAAATGCGTTCAATAAGTTAGAGTCTGGCTAATCACCCGACTAGACGTAATACGTCCACGCTAAAGAGTTGAACAAGTTTAACTTACACAGAGTCAGTTAACAACATTGTTTTAATTATATTATTCAATGGGTTATTGTTAAAGTGTGGTCTAACCCATTAATTATTTTACCCGCTTGTTTATGATGCCTGCTTAGGCAAAAGCCTGCTTCAGCAACGCCTTAGCCACGTCTTCCGAGCTTCCCGGGTTTTGCCCGGTGATCAGGTTGCCGTCTTCCAGCACGAAAGGTGCCCAGTCCGGGCCTTTCTGGTAGTGCGCGCCCAGCCGGATAAACTCGTCTTCGATCAGGAACGGCACCACGTCTGTCAGCTCCACCGCGGCTTCTTCACCGTTGGTAAAGCCGGTGACCCGTTTGCCCTGAATCAGCGGCGCACCGTTGGCGGCCTTCACGTGGCGCAGCGCGCCCGGTGCGTGGCAGACAAAGCCAATCGGCTTGCCGGCGCGGTTAAAGGATTCAATCAGCGCGATCGAGGTGGCCGATTCTGCCAGGTCCCACAGCGGACCGTGGCCACCGGGATAGAATACGCTGTCAAAATCCTGCTGATTAATCGTTTCCAGCTTGACGGTATTTGCCAGCGCCTGCTGCGCCGCGCTGTCGGCCTTAAAGCGCTCGGTCATTGGCGTCTGAAACTCCGGCAGGTCGCTTTTTGGATCCAGCGGCGGCTGGCCGCCGGCCGGCGAGGCCAGCACCACCTCGGCACCGGCATCTTTAAACACGAAGTAAGGGGCCGCAAACTCTTCCAGCCAGAAGCCGGTTTTCTTGCCGGTGTTGCCCAGCTCGGCGTGTGACGTCAGTACCATTAAAATTTTCATCGGTGATCCTCGGTTAGCGTGCGTTGTTCAGCAGGGCGGAAAGCGCCGCGCTGTTTTGCTGATAGGGGGCGCGCAGGCGCAGGTTACTGGTGCCGGCTGCATCCTGAATCACCACCGGTTTAGCGTGGCTGAAACGACGGAAGCCGTGAATGCCGTGATAGGCGCCGATACCCGAGGCACCAACGCCGCCAAACGGCAGGCTGTCGAGAGAAGCATGGGTCATAACGTCGTTTATCACCAGCGCACCGGAGGTGGTGTGCTGCGCCATCTGCCGCTGGCGCTGCGGATCCTTGCCAAAATAGTAGGCCGCCAGCGGGCGCGGATGGGCGTTGATGTAGCTAATCGCCTCGCTGACCCCGGCGGTAAAGGTTTTGACCGGCAGCAGCGGGCCAAACACCTCTTCCTGCATCACCGTCATCTCTTCGCTGGCATCGAGGATCAGCTGCGGCGCGATTTTGCGCGTAAGCGGATCGAAATCCGCCTCACCGGCGGGGGCCAGGCTGATAATGCGTGCGCCCTTAGCGCGGGCATCGTCAATCAGATCCACCAGCCGCTGATAGTGGCGATCGCTGATGATGGCGGTGTAGTCGTCATTGGCCTGCAGCGTCGGGAACGCCTGCTGCATAAAGGTCTGCGCGGCACGGATAAAGGCCGGCTCCGCGCTCTGCGGCAGCAACAGATAGTCCGGTGAAATACAAATCTGCCCGGCGTTAAAGGTTTTAATGGTCAGGGTGCGCTCTGCCGCCTGGGCGATATCCGCGTCCTCGTCCACCACCACCGGTGACTTGCCGCCCAGCTCCAGCGTGACCGGCACCAGATTTTCTGCCGCGGCGCGCATTACGTGTTTGCCCACCGCGCTGCTGCCGGTAAACACCAGGTGATCGAACGGCAGGGCGCTGAACGCCTGGCCCACGCTGGCATCACCCAGCACCACGGTGAGTTCATCAGCGGCAAAGTAACGCGGTACCAGCTCGGCCAGCAGCTCGGAGGTGCGCGGCGTCAGCTCGGACGGTTTCAGCATCGCGGTATTGCCCGCCGCAAATACGCCGGCCAGCGGACCGAAGGCCAGGTTGATCGGGAAGTTCCACGGGCTGATCACGCCGACCACGCCGAGCGGCTGCGGCTCGATACGTGCCTGCATGCCGGCGACCGGCACCTCGGCGGCTTCCGGCTGCATCCACTGTGCCAGGTGTTCGGCCGAGTGCTGCAGCATATTGATGGTGGTTAACAGGTCGGCCGCCTGCGTCTGATAGGCGCTGCGGTGGCCAAAATCGTCGCTGATGGCGGCAATCAGCGCCGCCTGGTTATCGCGGAGCAGCGCGATGCTGCGCTGTAAACGGTCGCGGCGTAGGGCGGCGGAAGCCGGGCCGGCCTGCAGATGGGCGTGCTTCATCACCTGCAGTACGTGCTGTAATTCCTGCTGATGGGTCATGATGTTTATCCTGTGCGTTTCGAATTGCAGACAGGTTACCCGCGCTGGCGTTTTGCCGCTAACAAGGCTATTTTCACAGGGGTATAAATAAATTTATGGGGTCACCGTGTCACTGGTTCGCTTACGCACCTTTATCGAAGTTTATCGCCAGGGCTCGATCTCAGGCGCGGCGCGGGCGCTGAACCTGACGCAGCCGGCGGTGTCGCAGCATATCAGCGGGCTGGAGGTGGCAATCGGCCGGCCGCTGTTTGAACGCCAGCCGCAGGGCGTGCAACCGACCGCCGCCGCCGACGATCTGGCCGCTGATATCGGTGGTTCGCTGGACAGCGCCGAGCGGGCGCTATCGACGGCGCGGGCGCGATCGATGGACGTTAGCGGCACGCTGCAGATCATCGGCCACGCCGACTTTATGGCCGAGAAGCTGGCGGCGGAGCTGCTGCCGCTGCTGGAGAGCGGCATCCGCGTGCATATGCATACCGGCGACGGCTCGCTGGTGGCGCAGATGGTCACGGAAGGGCACTGCGATCTCGGTATTACCGCGCACCCGGTGACCGACCCACGTCTGAAAGGCGAGGTGGTTTACCGCGATCGGGTAGTGGCGGTGGCCTCGCCCGGCGTGGCAGAACGTCTGCACCAGAGCCGAGATTTTGCCGCCGATCTGCTGCGCGAGCCGCTGCTGGCCTACGATCTGCAGCTGTCGCTGATCGCCGGCTGGCTGGATAAGAACCGCATCAATTATCAGTCGCTGCTGCCGGCGATGGTCGGCCAGGATCTGCGCGGGCAACGCAGCCTGCTGTGCCGGGGCTTTGGCTGGTCGGTGATGCCGGAATTTCTGTGCCAGGCGCAGATGGCCAGCGGCGAACTGGTCAGACTCAACGCGCCGGTTGGTGACGGTGAAATCCGCTACCACCTGATCTGGCTGCCTGGGGCGCTGCGCCAGCCGCGTATTGCCCACGCCCGCCAGGCGTTGGTGTGGCGGCTGAACGGCGGGCAATAAGCGCAGGAAAAAAATGTTTGTGCAGGGATGAATAAAATCGGCGCATCGGGCGTTTACAGTGTATCTGCTTAAGGGAGAACACCCGATGACTCGCTCCGCCTGCCTGGCGAGTAAACGTCAGACGGCCGGTTTCTGTTAGGTCAATTTTTGAGTACCGCTCGGGGAGATCCACCTTAAGGATCGTGCTTCCCGGGCTTAAACACTTTCCGGTCTGATTCCTGATATTAACGACTGTGGTACGTTTAGCGCGCATATCGTACGGGGAGTCATCAGAAGTTTTTTTGTGAGCGGATTTCTGTTCAGTCTTGCTGTACTGCCGCTCAGCCGGAAGCCGCGGATGCAGACCAGAGTCTGAACCTTTTATTTTTCTTAACATATTGTTTTAAATATATAAAATAAATATAGCTTTGCCTTTCAGTCCTGAAAACCCATCGGCGTGATAACAGGATCGGGCGACAATCATCAGCCAGCGGTGAGAATGATAAAATGGCGGACATGAAACTGATAAGATTTTAAGAAAGATAAAGTTTATTATTTTTTAACTTTAATCACCTATGCTTTAAATTAACTGGAGTACCGGTTGGCGTTAGCCGCGTGCAAAAAAAAACCGCCCCACAAGGGGGCGGTCAATATGCATTCAGGCACATCTTAAATATTTAACAATCAGCGCGGTAAGTAATAGTAGCCGTATGCTGAAAGCGCAAGTGACCTGTACGATTATTTACAAACGTCGGCGCGGTTGTTAAATAAAATAAGGATGTCTGTTGCCGTTATCAGGTTCTGAAGCGGCTGACCGACGCCGTCAGTACCGCGACGTGTTCGTCCAGTTTCCCGGTCGCCGCCGCAGACGTGTGAACCAGCGTGGCATTTTTCTGCGTTACGCTGTCCATTTCGTTAACGGCCTGGTGGATCTGGCTGATGCCCAGCATCTGCTCACCGGAGGCCAGTGAGATTTCACCGATAGACCCGGCGAGGTCAACCACCGTGGTGGCGATGCCGCGAATATTGCTGGCGGTACTGTCGGTGACTTTCGACCCTTCCGCCACCAGCGAGGTCGCTTCACGCATCACGTCCTTGATCTCCCGTGCGGCCACCGCGCTGCGCTGTGCCAGCGTTCTCACCTCACCGGCCACCACGGCAAAACCGCGCCCGCTTTCTCCCGCTCGCGCTGCTTCCACCGCCGCGTTCAGCGCCAGGATATTGGTCTGGAAGGCGATGCCCTCAATCACGCCGGTAATTTCGCTGACCTTTTCAACGCTCTTCGCGATGCCGCTCATGGCGTCAGACATCTGGCCGGCGCTGTCACCGCCGCTACGCGCGCTTTTCGCCGCTTCACGCGCGTCCTGCGCCGCGCGCTCGGCACCGCTGGCGTTATTGCGTACCGTGGCGCTGAGCTGCTCCATGCTGGCCGCAGTCTGCTGCAGCGCCGACGCCTGCTGTTCCGTGCGGGAAGCGAGTTCGTGGTTGCCATGGCTGATGCCGTTTGCCACTTCGGCTACGTTGAAGGCGGTATCCTTTACGCCTGTCACCAGAGCGCGCAGACGTTCCTGCATACCGGCCAGCGACGCCAGCAGGCTGGTGCTGTCCCCCGGTTTGATTAGCGTTTCGGTGGTCAGGTCTCCGTCGGCGATAGCGGTGGCCAGGCGCACCGCCTCGGCCGGTTCACCGCCCAGCTGTCTCTGCAGGCGGCGGGTGATCAGCCAGGTCATGACGATACCCAGCAGGATTGAAAACCCGGTCAGGATATAGAGCGTGGTGAACACGCCCGCCAGCAGGCGCGAGGAGGAGCCCAGCGTCGCGTTGGTAACCCTTTGCTGGTAATCAACCATTTCGCCGATCGCCTTACCATAGTTATTCGCGGCAGGCTGCAGTTGGTTAATAAACCACGCACGTCGTGCCGCTTCATCGGCCAGCGGATACGCAAACAGCGCTGCGGCCTTTTCGCGCCAGTCGGCGCGCGTCTGTTCGATAACGGCCAGCCGTGAAGACGCCTCTTCAACCTCCTGCAGGTTAATGCCAGGAATCGACTTCGCGCCGTTCACCAGACCGCGAAACATATCCGTTACCGCGTCATTCTTCTGCTGCAAAGTAATAAAAGTCTCTGATGTACGGGCCGCGCTATCATCATTACGCGCCAGCAGCCCCTGTACTTCGTTAAGCTGTTGCGAGAACGTGTCCCGCAGGCCTCTTAATACCTCTAAGTCATTGAATCGCGCCGTGGTCAGCTTCTGCTGCTCTGAAGCGTTGTAAAGTTTAAAGCCGGCGAAAAGTGAAACGCAGACGCCGCACAGGATGACGGTGGCGAAGGCCAGCGTCAGCATTCTTTTCACGCTCATTGTGTTTTTCATAATAAAAATTCATCCTTTCAGCTGCCGTGTTAGCGTGATTTTTTTAAAAAAAGACGGACATCACTATTATCGGCATCGACAGGATTAACTTTACCGGTGCGACCGGTTTTTAACGGCCGGTTCGATTATTAAACTCTTTTCTATTCAAAAATTAGAGTTATATTACTGGGTTTTTTTTAAATGATCTTGTCAACCCAGAATATTTAACCTTGTACATCCATAAATATGAGATTCTTTAACAACCGGCGCGGCGTTGCTCAGGCTATCCGCGCAGGTGCCGGTTCGGCAGCGCCGTGGTGTACTTCACCTGGCTCAGCGCGTAAAAGACCTTAAACCCGGTCCTGACCATCGGCCATGGAGTCTAATGACAGTAGGGGCAGGTGGTCGTCAGGGAGAATAACGGGAAGGTCCTGGGGTGAATGCAAGAGCATAGTATGCATATGCCAGGCATATACATGTTCTGCCCGTACGCCTATAATGATCTGACCGGGAACTTTCCCCGGATCTGTTCAACCTGTGAGGGACAACTATGCGAACCGTATCCGTGTTTAAAAACGGTAACAACCGTGCTATCCGCCTGCCACGTGACCTGGACTTTGACGGCGTCAGCGAACTTGAGATCCTACGGGATGGCGATACCCTTATCCTGCGTCCCGTACGACCAACGTGGGGATCGTATCTGCAAGAGGAGAAAGCTGATAAGGACTTTATGGCCGATCGCGATGATGTTGTCAGTGATGAGGGGCGTTTTGAACTATGACTAAAACCTTCATGCTGGATACCAATATCTGCTCCTTTATCATGCGTGAGCAGCCGGAAACGGTGATTCGCCGTCTTGAACAGGCTGTACTGCGCAACCATCGCATCGTTGTCTCTGCGATTACGTATGCGGAGATGCGTTTCGGTGCAATCGGTAAAAAGGCTTCACCGCGCCATGCAAAGCTGGTTGAGGCATTCTGCAGCCGTCTTGATGCCATTCTGCCGTGGGACCGGGCTGCGGTAGACGCCACCACAGAGGTTAAGACTGCGCTCTTTGCCGCGGGCACGCCGATCGGGCCAAATGACACCGGCATTGCAGGCCATGCCATCTCCGCAGGGGCCGTTCTGGTGACCAACAACGTGCGAGAGTTTGAACGGGTAACGGGTCTGGCACTGGAAGACTGGGCAAAGTAAGCGTAGCGCCAGTACCCCTGGGTACTGGCGCGCTGGCAGGTCCGGACGGCGTCAGAAACGATACAGGCTGAACGCCTTTGGATCGAGAACCGGCTTTTTGCCCAGCAGCAGGTCGGCGGCGATTTCTGCTGAGACCGGGCTTTCGGTCATGCCCCAGCCGGTAGCGGTGTTGATCACCATTCCCGGATACTCCTTCACCTCGGAGATAATCGGGTTTTCATCCGGTGCGATGGACATCGCGCCGCTCCACTGGTCGATCAGTTTCGACGCTTTAAACGCCGGGAACTCGGCGCGCAGTTTTTCCAGCGAGCTGTTCAGCTCAGGCAGGTCCGGTGCGGCGACCATATCGCGGTTTTTCTCGAACGGCGATTCTTCACTGTTCTTCCAGTGCTTTGGCTGCATCAGCGTGTCGACCAGCTGTTTGTTCAGCGCGATATGCACCGGGAAGTCCGGCAGCGCCAGCAGCGGCAGATACTTATAGCCGTACATCAGGGATTCCTGCACCACCGGTGCCACGATCACGCGCGGTGAGGTGGCATAGGTGCCGTCGGCCTGTTCGCGGAAGTAGATGTTACCCGGCAGCGCCACGTTGCCGCCCGGCGCACCCGGCGCGCCGCTGATCAGCTGCTGTGACTGGTAGGCCGGCAGGGTAGGGACGCTTACATTCAGGTTCTGCATAAACAGGCGTGACCATGCGCCGCCTGCCACCACCACCTGCGAGGTACGGATCGCGCCTTTCTCGGTGACCACGTCGGAGATCGCGCCGCCCTGGGTTTCAATGCCGCGCGCCGCACAGTTGGTGTAAATTTTGACGCCGATCTTTTTAGCGTGCTCGGCCATCACAAATGCCGCTACTTCGGCGTCCAGGCTGCCGGAGTCCTCTTCAAAACCGGCAATCTTCCATTCGGACTTCGCGCCGCGCAGGCGCTGGCTCAGCTCATCGCCTTCGATCATGCGGGTTCTGAACGGAATAGCGCTGCCGGCTTCCTGACGTTTACGCTCGATCCAGGTTTTTACATGCTCGAGATCTTCGTCGTCCAGCGGTACCTCAACGCGGCCCTGGGTGCGGTAGGTGGTATCCGTGCCGATACGGGCGTTCATCTCACGCCAGCGCTGTTTGGCAAGGTGGTGCAGCTGGAAGGTTTCATCCGGCATTTTGTAGGTCATTACCTGGCCGTAGAAGCGGCTCGACTGTTCGCCGGCGATGTTGCCTTTCTCCAGCACTACCACCGACAGGCCACGCTCAACCAGGTTGATGGCGGTCATAATGCCGAGGATGCCGCCGCCGATCACCACCACGTCAGACTGTTTCGGCAGCGGTTCGCTCAGGCCGGGCACAAAGCCGGAACGCGGCATGCCCGGGAGCAGGCGACCTTCGCGGGTGAGCATAGGCGTCAGAATAGCGCCGCCGGCCACGGCCAGCGCCGCGCCACCGAGTAAAAATTTTCTTCTTGTCAGTTTCATTGCAGAACGTCTCTCTGGTAGACGACAGGCGGCCGGGTGACATCCTGTGCCGGCCTCTGTCAAATCAATATACCTGGATAGAAACAGGCGTTATCCCTGTGCAGCTAATGGTTTTTTCGGTTCGGAAATGCTATTTCAGTTATCCGTATGCTTAATGGCAATCAATCCCGTAATAACGACGTGGGGATGGTCTGTTGATGCCACAGCAAAGGCTCGCGTTATTAACGAGCAGGCAAAGCGATCCCCGGCAGGGAATTAATTCTCCCGCCATGAAGCGATTGTTTTTTTAATGACAATGACTCTTTCAATGCCATCCGACTTGTTACCTTTTTCCCCGTCTTTTAAGTGACAGGTGTGATAAGGCCTGCCCGGAAGCATGGATTAAAAAGCAACGTTTGTTGGCATTGCCAGTGAGTGACATTAAATAGCCGTACTGTATTTTCTCTGCGAAGCGTGTTTCTCTGTTACGAACCGGGAGCGGGTGGAAAATTCGCCAGAATAGCGTTTTTCTTACTGCCATGCTCCATAATGGTGCCGCACATTAACAAAGTTAGCGATAAAACAAAACGTCTTATGCACAGTAAGCTAACCTATAACCCTCTGAAAAATTCATGGTTTTAACAAAACTATTCATTAAAATGAATAAAAATTGCATATAAATGCATTAATGTGCCCCCTGCTGGCAGGTAATTATTCATGCAAAAAAATTTGAAAAAAAATTAAAATGACAAAATTGGTGGGGGGGAATTTAAGAGGCTGCGGCGTTATTCTGACTGTAGATAAAACCAGGTGGGTGATATTTGTACGGTGGGGGGCTATGCATCTGCATGAGAATTGTTGGAATTTAATACCTGTCGGCAAAATATCTGCTGAATGTGCTGGTAATGCCAGTGATGGAGTTGAGCGCACCGGTACGGAAGCCGATCGCTCAACTTCAGCGCCCGCAAATAAGGAATAATCAGGTTCGGCACTGACCACGAACGTGGATACGCGTCAGGTTGGTTAAAGGGTCACTGAGACCCTTTGCGCCACCAGAATATCCCGCGGCGGCCAGAGCGTCACGGTAAAACCGTTAGCATAGTCGCCTGCGGCGTGCGGTCGGTGCTCAGGCTATCAGCAGACCAGCGCCTGACCATCTTTCCGGCTTTCGGAGCCTGCAACATAGAAGCCCTGTGGATCGCGGACGATCGCCTGCGCGCCGCCAAAGTTATGGCCGGAGAGCGGATCTTCTACGCTAATCAGGTGCCCCATCTCACGCAGCGTTGCCAGCACGTTGCGGTCAATGCCGGATTCGACCATCACCTCGCGCCCCTGCACCACGCGCCAGCGCGGGGCATCGATCGCCGCCTGTGGGTTTTGCTTGTGCAGCATCACGCGCAGCGCCAGCTGCAGATGGCCCTGCGCCTGCATGGTGCCGCCCATCACGCCAAACGACATCAGCGGCTGCCCGGCCGCGTCCAACGCAAACCCCGGAATAATGGTGGTGAACGGCCGCTTGCCGCCCGCCACCACGTTCGGGTGCTGCGGGTCGAGCGAAAAGCCGTTGCCGCGATTCTGCAGGCTGATGCCGGTGCCGGGCACCACCACCCCGGAACCGAAGCCCATATAGTTGGACTGGATAAACGAGACCATCATGCCGCTGGCGTCGGCGGTAGTGAGATAGACGGTGCCGCTCTGCTGCGGCGAGCCAAAGGTAAAATCCCCGGCACGATCGGGATCGATCAGCGCCGCCCGCTGCTGCAGATACTCGTCGCTTAACAGGTGCTCCGCCGGGAACGCCAGACGATCGTCGTCGCCGACGTAGCGCTCCAGATCGAGCAGCGCCAGCTTCATCGCCTCAAAGCAGAGGTGCAGGCACGGCGCGGAATCAGGCGGATAGCGGCCAATATCCCAGTGCTCAAGAATGCCGATGGCGATCAGCGTGGCGATACCCTGACCGTTTGGCGGCAGCTCGTGCACCGAACCACCGGCAAACGGCCGCGACAGCAGCCGCACCCAGTCAGCACGGTGGTTGCTAAGATCGGCAATGCTCAGCGCCGCACCGTGCTGTTGCGCGCTGGCCACGATCTTCTGCGCCAGTTCACCGCGGTAAAACGCCTCACCGCGCGTTTCCGCAATTTTCTGCAGCGTGGCGGCCTGGGCCGGGTTGCGGTACAGCTCACCGGCACGCGGCGGGCGGCCCCCGGGCGCGAAGCACTCGGTAAAGCCCGGCTGCTGTTGCAGTTTGTTGTAGCCGGCCTGCCACAGCCGGGCGATCAGCGGCGACACCGGAAAGCCGTTACGCGCGTAGTCGATGGCCGGTTGCGCCAGCGTGGTCAGCGGCAGGCTGGCGAAACGCTCCGCCAGCGCCACCCACGCCGACACCGCACCTGGTACGGTCACCGCTTCCCAGCCGGTTTGCGGCATCGTTTTCAGCCCGGCAAAACGTGCAAGGTTCCACTCAGCGGGGGCACGCCCGGAGGCATTCAGGCCATGCAGCTGCTTACCGTCCCAGACGATGGCGAAGGCGTCGCTGCCGATGCCGTTACCGGTCGGCTCCAGCACCGTCAGCGCCATGGCGCTGGCGATCGCCGCATCCACCGCGTTGCCGCCCTGTTGCAGCATTCGGATGCCCGCCTGCGCCGCCAGCGGCTGCGAAGTGGCAACGGCGTTACGTCCCATCACCGGCACGCGGTGCGAAGCGTAGCTGACGTGGTAATCAAGATTGCTCATAAACCTCCCTTACTGTGAGTTATTTGCCCGAAACGGCGACGGCTGCTCCAGGCGGCCGGCCTCAGCCATAATGGCTGAGGCCAGGGACGGTGTCATCTTTAACGGCAGGCTTTCCATACTGTTACGGGCGCAACGGCGTCAGGCGCAAGGCCGTAAGCTGATGAACGAAGAGTGACGGTAAGTGCGGTGAGAAAAAAAACCGCCCTGAGAGGGATCTCAGGGCGGGGTAAACAGCGTTGGTCGTTTCAGGTGGGTGACGTTTATGCCCTGATGCGACGATACTCAGGATGGGTGTTCACCCCCCACAGGCCGGCAAAGGCGCTGACGACCGCGCCGATCAGCAGCGCAATGAACGACCACAGCGCCAGTCTGGCACCCGCGCTGGCCGCCTGATCCGCTTTCTCAATTGCTTCTTTTTTGAGTTCGGCGTACTGCACTTTCGCCTCGTTCAGGCGGCCCTGCAGTTCGTCCAGACGCTGTTTCGCCTGAGTGACGGTGGTATCGCGGGTTTTGATAAAGTTATCAACCGCTTTATCCGCCTCTTCAGGGGTCATGCTGGTGTTCTGCGCCAGCGCATTTTTAACATCATCACGGCTGACGGACTGGCTGACCGTATCGACCCGTGCTTTCAGCTTCTGACCCAGTTTATCAAAAATGGCATCGCTGCTGTCCGGGCTGACCGCCAGATCCTTAACGGCTGAAGCCACGTCATTGCCCGCCGCCTGCAGCTGGGACTGGAGATAGTCCGGCTGCAGCTCGGGGACGCCGGACTTGCGTAACGCCTCGGTGATATTGTCATCCGCGTTTGCCGCGGTCAGCTTAGTGTCGAAGCCAAGGCGATCCGACAGGTTTTTCGCCATATCTGCGGTGCCGCCTGCGGCTTTGGCCGCCACGCTGCCAATGCCGCTGACCGCGCTGCCGGTGGCTGAAGCGACAGAGCCTACCGCGGAGCCTGCCATATTCAGCGCCCCGCCGACCGCCATAAAGCCCAGTACCGAGGCGACGATCAGCGAGGTTGCCCAGCTGAGGAATCCGTGAACGGTGCCGTCAGTGCCGGCAAGACGGCCGGCGATAAACCCGCCGCAGGCAAGGCTGATCACCACCGAAATCACCGACCACGCCAGCACGGCTTTATCGGCACCGTTCACCACATCATCGGCTTTAGGTTGCAGCATTGACAGGCCGAGGCTGGTGCCGAGGGTGGTGAACAGCAGGGACAGCGCAATAGCGGTGACCACACCGGCGATCACGCTTCCCCAGGAAATACGCCTGACCACAACTGAATCTCTTTGAATGTCCATAAACTATCCTTAATTTACATGGTTACGTGTTAATTCAATTTAAGCGTAGTTCATAAATAAGAATATTCTGCACCATTCTGTTTTTCATGCCGTTATTTATGGGCTGCAAAAAAAATAGCGGTTGAAGGAGATGCGGGTGTAATTGTTTTTGAGAAGTGGGGAGTATATAAATTTCATATAAATCAATGCTAATTATAATGCACGCATTCACGCCTTATCAGATGTCTGAGGAGGGGAAATAAATAAACAGTGTGCAGTTGACCGATCGAAGAATCAGCACTATGCATGTGTCTGCCTTGTTACATTGTTAAGGATGACCTCGCGTTGCACGGCGAATGAAACGTCCGGCTCAACAAGGTCATGAAGGAATATGAGTGATAATAATTAAAGTCACTTTAGCCGGGCATCGCTAAACAGGATGAAGGACGCTTAAATTTTTGCGGTACCGCCGTCGACGAACAGTTCACTACCGTTGACGTAGCTGCAGTCGTCAGCGGTTTGCCTGAGCGCGCCGCCAGGCCCTGAGCTGCCTGCGGAGGAGCGATGTACTATGCTCTGACAGGCTCCAGCCAACGCGAGGGCGTCCGCCGGGCAGCACGACTCTCAGACAGGGTGGAAATTTTTACAGCTTGTATGGCGTCACACCAGGGTCGGTGCCGATAACAGTATTGTTTAAAATGACTTTTTTTAACCAGTCGGTAGATTTCTTTTTGCCACTGCGTTCATGGGAGAATATTTTGACGGTAAAAGGAGGCGCACAGAACGGCAGTTTGAAGGTCTTAAAGTTGGCCAGTTTTTCCAGCTTTCCCGCAACGAACGACGGGATTGCCATAAGCAGTTCACTTTCGGCGATAATATAGGGTGAACTCAGCATCGAGGGCGTTTTAAGCGTGATTTTTCGTTGCAGCCCCAGTTTTGCGAGGTGCGTATCCAGCAATCCCTGTCTTTCATTCCATGGCGTCACCACCAGATGTCCGGCAGAGAGATAATCGTCGAGCGTCATGCTTTGACGATTAACGTTACCGATCACCACAAATTCATCGCTAAAGAGTTCAACCTCGTCCAAATCCTGATGTTTAACGTCGTCCGGCTCGCTAAAACTCAGCGCCAGGTCCACTTCTCCTGCCAGTAACTGATTCAGGGCCGGGTTGTGAGGTAAATGAAACAGTTCAAAATTAATGCCGGGCGCAGTGTTTTCAATCGCACGCATCAGCCGCGGAAAAATACAGAAGGCGGTGTAGTCCGTCACCGCAACACGAAACGTTTCACTGCTGTTCAGGGGATCGAACGGCTGCACCGGGCTGAGATGCTGATTAAGGGCAGATAATGACCCGGCGATGTGTGGAGCAAGCTGTTGAGCGTAAACGCTGGGGCACATTCGGTGCCCCTCACGATAGAACAGGGGGTCCTTCAGAAAGTCACGCAGGCGCGCTAAGGCATGGCTGAGTGCTGAAGTGCTCATTGAGAGTTCAACCGCCGCAAGCCGGACCGATCGGTGCCGGAACACCGCATCAAAAACAGGCAACAGGTTAAGATCGATACGCCTCAGCACATGATGCATAGAATTCATCCTTTATTGATATTAATGCACTTAATTCATTGAAAGATACCCATTATCCTTTCAGCCTTCAAATGGTGATGATAAGAGACAGTGTATGGACGTGATGATCAGGCAGGCCAGCGAGGCAGATACGGATGCCATCTATAACATGATCAATGGGTTATCCGTCTACAGAGAGGCGCCGCTGGAAGCGATACCCGCCATTGGAGAAATCAGGACGTTTTTATTCTCCCCGGGATCGCTCGCTGAAGCCTATATCTGTGAAATTGACGGAACGATCAATGGCTACGCGATTCTCTTAATGAGCCAGGCCAGTTGGTCAGGCCGCCATCGCCTGAGCGTGGAAGAGCTCTACTTTACGCCCGACTACCGGGGGCGGGGCGCTGGCAAAACGATGCTGCAGTTTATTGCCCAACTGGCGGTAAGCCGGCAGTGCAGCCGCATTGAATGGAACGTACTGGAGTGGGATAAACCGGCCAACGAGTTTTATCAGAGTATTGATGCGCTGCCCCTTAACGAGTGGGTTCGCTACCGGCTTGACGGCCCCGCGCTGGAAAGATTCGCCAGCTGCACCACGCTCTGACGGGGTCAGCAAGAAAAAGGACCGGCCGGTGAGCCGGTCCTGCAGAGTATCAGGCCTGGGTAATTTACCCAAAAATCATGCCTTACTCAGGTGCAATCAGATAGCGTGCCACGGGCATCTGTTCTGCCTGATGAAATGCGGTTACCCGGTTCTGTATCCGTTGATCGTTCATCGTGTAACGTTCAAGCTGGCGCAGATGCTCCATCCACGAGCCCACCTCAAATGTTTCAACGAAAATGCCGGGTTGCAGAATATCCTCGTACACCGCCCAGTTGATGGCGCCGCCGCGACGTCGTACACGCCTTAAGTCCTGCATACAGACCATAAATGCCGGCGCATCCTGCTGTTGCAGCAGGTACTCGTAGCTTACCCGCACCGGCCCGCGATCGTGATGCACATCCAGTACCGGAACCGGCTCGTTGCTATCACTGAGGTCCAGATTGAGGTCAGGATCTTTATCCAGACGCCAGCGCAATACGGTAAAGCAGCCCAGCACCATCCCCAGCGTTGCCACACACAGCGATAGCGGAATGCCGTAACTGGACGCGAGCTGCCCCCAGATGGCGCTACCCACGGTCATTGAGCCAAAGAACACGGTGAGGTAAACCGCCAGCGCCCGCGCCTTGACCCACTTTGCGGCGCTACGCTGCGCGCCCAGATTCAGGGTTGAGAGCACGGCAATCCACGCGAAGCCGGTGAAGAACTCAAACACGTTGAGCAGCCAGACGTTGCGTATAAACGCCAGCGCCAGCAGGGTCGCGGCAAACATCAGGCTGGCCAGCACCATCAGCTGGTCGGCGTTAAAGCGTTTACGCAGCCGGGGCAGGAGCACCGCGCCACAAATCGCCCCCACGCCGATAAAGGCCAGCAGAATGCCGTAGCCGCCTGGCCCCATCCCCAGTTCGCGGCGTGCAACCAGCGGTAGAAGCGCCCAGCCGGCGCTGCCGAACACGAAGAATGCCACGGTACGAACCAGTACGTTGCGCAGCACCGGTGCGGCGTGTACGTAGCGCAGACCGGCGCGCACGGCGGGAAAAAAGTGCTCCGGCGGCAGGCGCTGAATACCGGGCGACTCTTTCCAGCGGTACAGCACCCAGGCGACGCCAACGACAGAGAGGGCGTTAAGCAGAAACACCATCCACGGCCCGGCGAACGACAGGATCAGCCCGCCGAGTGCCGGACCGATGGCGCGGCTGATATTGATACCCAGCGAGTTAAGCGCAATCGCGGGTCCTAACTCCTCCTTTTTCACCAGGTCCGACACAATGGCCTGAAACGGCGGTGAACTCATTGCCGCACCGGCGCTCATCAGGAAGGCCGCAATCAGCAGTACCAGCGGCGTGACGTGCCCGGTAAAGGACAACAGGGTCAGCCCGGCGGCGGCGATGAACACCCACAGCTGTGAAAACAGCAGATACTTACGCCGGTCGATAATATCGGCCAGCACGCCGGAGGGCAGGGCAAACAGGAACATCGGCAGGCTGCTGGCTGCCTGCACCAGCGCCACGCTGAGGGGATCGGCGCTGAGCGTCAGCATGGTCCAGTTGATCCCCACGTCGTTCATCCACGAGCCAATATTGGACACCACCGTGGCAATCCACAGCATGCGAAACACCGGCTGACGCAAAGGATCCAGAGATGATGCCGCCGCCGGGGACGGCAGGGTCTCATTCTGCGTAATGTTGTTGATATCGTTAGCTTGCGCCATAACTACTTTCCTGGGTTTACCAAAGCGGATGCGCCACCGGCCCGTCGAGGACCGGCAGGCAGGCCGACTGGGTCTGTTCGCCGGGCAGGCGCAGACAGAACAGCCCGGCATTACTGCGGGGCTGCTGAGAGAACAGACGCGTTTTAACGTCAGAATGCAAAACAGCTGCAGCCGAGCGCGCCCCAGAAGGCGTTATCTTCGGATACCGGCAGGTTGGCGCCGCGAGCCACGTCATGTGAGTGGCTGTGCACGCCGCACGGACCGCTGCACTGGTGAGGCATCTGCTGCAGACCAACGCGGGTGTTCGCAGAAGGGGGGGCGCTGCGGTAGTGGCCCGGCACCTTCACCACCGGCGACCATTCTGGCAGCACAGGAATTGACGGCGGCGCTTCAGAGGTGAAAGAACCTGCAGCGTAGACGATGTTCCCGTCCACCAGGGTCAGCACCGATTCAATACCCTTAATTTCTTCTTCCGGCACGCTGAAGTAATCCTTGCTCAGGACCACGACGTCCGCCAGCTGACCGGCTTTAATCTGTCCTTTCTTACCCTGTTCGCTGGAGAACCAGGCGCTGCCTTGTGTCCACAGCATCAGCGCCGTATCGCGATCCAGACGGGCGTTGACGTCATACATCTGCATCCCGCCCACCGTGCGGCCGGACACCAGCCAGTAGAGCGCGGTCCACGGGTTGTAGCTGGCCACGCGGGTGGCGTCAGTACCCAGCCCGACCGGCACGCCGGTCTCCAGCATGCGGGCCACCGGCGGCGTGTGGCGGGTTGCTTCGATGCCGTAGCGCTCGGCGAAGTATTCGCCCTGGAAGGCCATACGGTGCTGGACCGCGATACCGCCGCCTAACTCCTTGATGCGATCGATATTGCGCTGGGTAACGGTTTCAGCGTGATCGAAGAACCAGTGCAGGCCGTTAAACGGAATGTCGCGGTTAACCTTTTCAAACACGTCGAGCATACGGCTGATTGATTCGTCGTAGGTGGCGTGCAGGCGGAACGGCCAACGGTGTTCAACCAGGTGGCGGACTACGCGCTCAAGTTCATCTTCCATGCCTGGCGCCAGATCGGGACGCGGTTCCAGGAAGTCTTCGAAATCGGCCGCCGAGAAGACCAGCATTTCCCCCGCGCCGTTGTGGCGGAAGTAGTCGGTGCCCTGGCCCGGAGTGAGCAGATCGGTCCATTTTTCAAAATCTTCCAGCTCGTGCCCCGGACGCTGGGTGAACAGGTTGTAGGCGATACGGATCGTCAACTGCTTCTTCTCATGCAGCTCGGCAATCACCTGATAATCTTCCGGGTAGTTCTGGAAGCCGCCGCCGGCATCAATGGCGCTGGTGATGCCCAGACGGTTTAACTCGCGCATGAACTGGCGGGTAGAGTTCACCTGCTGCTCCAGCGGCAGTTTCGGTCCTTTCGCCAGCGTGGCGTACAGGATCATGGCGTTGGGACGGGCGATCAGCATGCCGGTCGGGTTGCCGTTGCCGTCGCGCTGGATCTCACCGCCCGGCGGGTTAGGCGTATCTTTGGTATAGCCCACCACTTTCAGTGCGGCACGGTTAAGCAGCGCGCGGTCATACAGGTGCAGTACGAACACCGGCGTGTCCGGCGCCGCTTCGTTGATCTCATCCAGCGTGGGCATACGCCGCTCGGCAAACTGGAATTCGTTCCAGCCGCCCACCACGCGCACCCACTGTGGCGAAGGGGTGCGCAGCGCCTGATTTTTCAGCATGCGTAGCGCATCCGCGACGGAGGGAACGCCTTCCCAGCGCAGCTCCAGGTTGTAGTTCAGACCGCCACGGATTAAGTGCAGGTGTGAGTCATTCAGGCCCGGTACGGCGGTATGGCCCTTAAGATCGAGGACTTTGGTTCCCTCACAATGGTACTGCATAACTTCCGCCAGGCTGCCCACGGCCTGAAATTTACCGTCGCGAATGGCCACGGCATCGGCCACCGGATTTTCGCGATCGACAGTGTGAAATCGTCCATTAGTGAGTATGACGTCGGCTTTACCAAGGGTAACCATATGATCTCCAGAATTGAATGGTCTGATGCGCTCATTACGACCGCAGCCAGTGAAATGCTCTGCTGTAAAAGCAGGATAGTGGGATGACGGGATTATGAACAGGAGGCCGGTAGCAGGTCTAGTTATACAAAAGGATAGGTATACCTTCGTATAGTTATACCTATAGATAATAGTTTGAAAAATAAAAGGCTCCTACACTGCGCAGCAACAGTGACCCACCCCTACGGATAGCAGCGAGCAGGAATGCGCTACCCGCTAACGGCGGCTGCTGCAAATTGATGCCATTAATTTTTTTTACTGAACTTAGCCCCTCTAACCTCAATGGGAAATGACATGACCAATCGCAAGCTTGAAGTACTCACGCCGCAGAACTGCCAGATTATCTTTATCGATCAGCAGCCACAGATGGCGTTTGGTGTGCAGTCAATCGATCGCCAGGTGCTGAAAAATAACGTCGTGGCGCTGGCTAAAGCGGCCAAAGTCTTCAATATTCCGACCGTACTGACTACCGTTGAGACCGAAAGTTTTTCCGGTAATACCTTCCCGGAGCTGCTGGACGTGTTCCCGGGCCAGGACATCCTTGAGCGTACCTCAATGAACTCATGGGATGACCAGAAAGTCCGCGACGCACTGGCAGCGAACGGCAAGAAGAAAATTGTTGTTTCTGGCCTGTGGACTGAAGTGTGCAACAACACTTTTGCACTGTGCGCGATGCTGGAAGGTGATTACGAAATTTACATGGTGGCTGATGCCTCTGGCGGCACTACCAAAGAAGCGCACGACTATGCGATGCAGCGCATGATTCAGGCTGGCGTTATTCCTGTCACCTGGCAGCAGGTGATGCTGGAGTGGCAGCGTGACTGGGCCCACAAAGAGACGTACAACGCGGTGATGGACATTGCGAAAGAGCACTCAGGTGCTTACGGTATCGGCGTTGATTACGCCTACACCATGGTACACAAGGCGCCTTCACGTCAGAAGAGCGAACATCGTACCCTGGCTCCGGTTCCGGCACCGGTGCGTTAAACCGTTCAGCGGGCTGGCTCTTTGCGGAGCCGGCACGCTTTTTCAGATAAAGGAGGGCCTGTGAGTCCTTTATTACTCTCTCTGGCGGCCGGCACGCTGATCGGCATAATCTATGCGCTGCTCAGGGTTCAGTCTCCGGCTCCGCCAGCGGTGGCACTGATCGGACTGCTGGGAATGGTTATCGGCAGCACCCTGGGAGGGAAACTGCTTCACACTTCCCCATCAGCCAGGGTGACCACCAGCGAGCAACACCCGATCACCGCCGATCACCGGCCGGCATCGTTACCCTTACTGGCTAAGCAGGCGGGATAAACATGTTGAAAACCTATTCTGTTTCACTGATCGTTGGCGTACTGGCGGGCCTGATCTATGCCATCCTTGACGTAAATTCCCCGGCCCCTCCGATCGTTGCACTGGTGGGGCTGCTGGGCATGCAGACTGGCGAGCACATTATCCCGTTAGCCAGACGACTGATTCAACGCCAGCCGGTCAGTCTTCACTGGTTTCGCCATCAGTATCACCATAAAATCGGGGATAATTCTTCGTCCTCAGAGGACAAATCCTCCCAGGGAAGCGCCCGATCCGGGCCTGAGTTTTAACTAAGGAAAACAGCATGCAGCTGTCGCAGCGCATTATCGTCGTCGATGATGAACGTTCTGTCCGCAGTGGTCTGACCAACCTGCTTCAGTCAGAAGGTTTTCTGTCAGAGGCGTTTGATTCGGCAGAATCTCTTCTTTCTGATGAAGCAGCGATGGCGAATGCCGCGCTTTTTATCATTGATGTGCAGTTGAAAGGCATGAATGGTTTTGAGCTTTTCATCAATCTCACCCGGCGGCTGAAAAATCCGCCGGGTATTATCATTTCCGGCAATGGAGATGAAAGCATGCACAGGTACGCTATCGCGCTTGGCGCGATAGCGTTTTTACCTAAGCCGATTGAGATTGACACCCTGTTTGAACACATCCTCCAGGCGTTTTCCTGTCAGGCTGCGCGTCAGTGAGCCACTCTACGCGGCCGTCTGTCGAAACAGAACACGATGAAATCCTGTTATCAGAGGACACTACCTTTAGCCGGCTGGTGCAGGATGACACGATTGACTGGTTTCTGTGTCGCCATGCCATTAGCGGTGAATCCTTTATTCTTGCCACCGCAGGCAATGATGAACTGCTCTCCCAGATCACCCAGCGGCTGAAAAACGAATATGCGCTTCGCGGCAGGTTATCGGAGAGCTGGGCGCTAAAACCGCGGCAACACACCCATTATCAAGGGCGATATGCGCTGATCTACCCGCCGTTTAACTATCGCACGCTGGCAGATATTTTGTGCATGCCCCCCGGAGATATCACTGATTTTCTCACACGTGCCGCAACGCTTTGCGGCACGCTGAGCATGATGCATCAGCAGGGGCTGGTACACGGTGATATCAAGCCTGCCAACTTTTTTTATACGGACGATCGCACGGTGCTGCTGGGCGGCTTCGGGCTGTCATCTGTTAATGACGATTTACTGCAGAAGCCACCGTTGCAGGTCGCCGGCGGTACGCTGGCCTATATGTCTCCGGAGCATACCTCTCGCTCAGCGCATCCGGTCAGCCGCGTTAGCGATCTCTACAGTCTGGGTATTGTGCTGTACGAGTTACTGACCGGCAGGTTGCCCTACGGCAATATTGACGGCGGACACGCAGAGTGGGTGCATCACCATATTGCCTCTGAGGCGCTGCCGCCGCATACGTTGCGCAAAGAGATTCCAGTGGTTCTCTCGGCCATTATCCTGAAACTGCTGGCCAAATCTCCGGAAAACCGCTATCAGACGGCCGAGGCGGTGTTGGCCGATCTGCGGCAATGCGCGTCCACGTTGATGCCGGACGGGCTGATTGAGCCTTTTACGCCGGGGCTGCAGGATCACCCCAACAGCCATTTTTCACTGGATACGCTCTGTACGGACCATCCACAGGCAACGGAGATACTGGCGGCTTTTGATGAGGTAAGCCGCAGCGGCAAGCACAGTCTGGTGGTGATCGGTGGCGCTCAGGGATCGGGCAAGTCATCACTTATCGCATCGTCACTCAGACGACTGCGTAATAAAAAAGCGCTGCTCACCGTAGTGAAGGCGGATAAGCATTCGCCGGTGATGCCGTATACGGTGTTTACCGCCGCCTTCAAAGTGCTGGCACTCCACGTGCTCGGCCTTCCCCATGCAGAAATGACGCAGTGGAAGGCGCACATAACCCGCCTGCTGGGCGAACACGCCGGGCTGGCGGTGAATCTGGTCCCGGAGTTGGGCATCCTGCTGAATAAAAAAGTGGCTGTGCTGACCCATGTGCACACGCTTGATGCAAAAAAACGGCTGATGCTGGTTGCCAGTAACCTGGTCAGGGCGTTCACCGCGCCCGGGCGGCCTCTGGTTATTTTTATCGATGATATGCACTGGACCGATCAGGCCACGCTTCACCTGCTGCAGAATCTGCTCAGCTCCAGTGAAGACATCCCGCTGCTGCTGGTCATGGCACATCGCGATAGTGTCTCATTACCTTGCCCTACCATCATCGGCAATCTGCAGCGTATTCGCGCCTGTGCCATGCGCATTACCGATATCACCCCGGCCCCGCTTTCTGAGACGCATATTGCCGGCTGGCTGGCCGGAATATTTCACACCACTGCGTCGGCCACCCTGGAACTTGCGCAGGTTATTCATGAGAAAACCGCCGGCAATCCGCTTGCAACCCATGAATTTTTCCGTCAGGCCCTGCGTGATGAACTGATTAGCCACACCGCGCCGCGCCGCTGGGCCTGCGATCTGCAGGCGCTTAAAAACAGCCATTTTACGGCCAACGTTGCCGCCAGTGTTTTACTGCATCTCTCATTAATACCGCTGCCAACGCGTCAGCTATTGGGCAAGCTGGCATTATCGGGAAATGCGGGCCAGCTCGAGGTGATTAGCACGATAATCACCCTGCCCGTGGCCGACATTGAGCGGATGTTGTTACCCGCCGTGAAGGCACGACTGATCGCGTTAAGTCATCAGGGTTACGCTTTTATGCATGAGAGCATGCATGAGGCGGCACTCGAACTGTTAACAGATAAAGAGAAAGATGCTTTCCATTACGCCGCCGCGCTTATCTACATGCGTAAATCCAGCCTCGATGTCACCAGTGTTCTGCTTTTCAGCGCCGCGCATCATCTGGTGTCCATTAAAGATCTTTCATTGCTGGCTCAGGATGTTGAGGGATGCAGCCAGCTGATACTGAAAGCCACCCGGCGTGCAAAAACCACCGGTGACTACGTTTCAGCCCTGCGCTACCTGAAAATGGCCCGTTCCCTTCTCCACGGCACGGGAAAGGCCGACACCGGGGAGTTTCTGCTTGAAGAGGCCGAGTGCGAGTTTCTTAACGGTAATCTCGCGGCCGCGCTGGCGTTAAGTACCCGGCTTCACTTCTCATCCGGCGAGATGACAACCAAAGCGGAGGCCGCCTGTCTGATCGCTGAAATCCACATGCGGCAGTCGGACAGTGAGCGTGCGCTGGAAACCGCGCTGGAGTGGCTTGCGGTGTTTGGTGTGCAACTGAACCGCCATCCTGGCCCGGAAGAGTGCGATGCAGCAAGGCTGGTTTTGAAGGAGGATGTGGGTAAAAATCCGTATACCCGGTTCCGTTCACTTCCGCTGGTGGAATGTAAAAATACCGTAGCCATCATGAATCTGATGGCCAGCGCCAGCACGTTCGCCGCCTTTACCAATCCACGACTGCAATTCATGCTGCTGTGCAGGCTGCTGCACCTGACCATGGCCCGTGGACTGAGTGGCGCATCCACGCTCGCGCTCTCATGGTACGGGGTGGTCTGTGGCGATCGGTATGATGAGTACAGCCGTGGTTTTGCCAGCACCCTGCTGGCGCGTGAACTGGTTTACAAGCATGACTTTGTGAGCTTTAAAGCGCGTACGCTGCTACCGCTTGACCAGGTCAGCGTGTGGACAATGCCGCTAACCTACGCGATTGAGCGGGCCAGGGCTGCCTTTGACGTTGGGGTTGAAACCGGCGACCGGACCTCTGCCTGCCTGGCGCTGCGGCATATCATTATGAATATGCTGGCCCGGGGAGACCATCTCGACGGGGTACACACGTCAGTCTCGCGGGCATTGCTGTTTGTGCAAAAGGCGCAGTATCGCGACGTTGAAGTTATTCTCGGCATGCAGCTGGACTTCGTCCTGTTCCTGCGTAAGCCACGGGGCCATACGTTCAGCGGCGATAATTTCCTGACGCCGGTGCTGGAGGTGGTGAAACCCGAAAACGCCGTTGAGCCGATACTCCTGATGCGGTTCTGGTCGCGACTGTACAAAGCGATGGCCCACTTCTTTGCACATGAATATGAAGTGGCAGAGAAGTTGTTTAAAGACGCGTTACCCTTTGTCGAACACATCCCCGGGCATGTACATATGCTCGATTATCACCTCTACAGCGCGTTGTCCCTGACCATTCCCTTAGAAACCGGGGCCATGACCGAGGATTTGCGGCAGCGGCTCGGGCACCATTTCGACAGGATTGTGACCTGGTCAAATGAGAACACGAAAACGTTTTCAGATAAGGAAGCCCTGCTTCGCGCGGAGCTGCTGCGTCTTGAAGGGGAAACGACCGGGGCATCAGAGCAGTTTGAAAAAGCCATTGCGTTGTCACGTGAAGGGCAGTTTCATCATATCAACGGACTGGCCTGCGAGCTGGCCGCAGGTCTGGCCTACGCCAGGGGCATGTCGTTCGCCGGTGATGCTTACATCAGGGGGGCAATAGCCGCATGGGACCGTTGGGGGGCAGGGGCCAAAGTTAAGCAGCTGGAAACACGGTATCCGGCACTCGCCTGCCACGCCTCTCAGACTGCGCTCAGCACCCTGTCCTTTGAACCCAGCGCCGCGATCGGCGACCTGCAGAGCATGGTAACCGTGATGCGCGCCCTGACCGAAGAGATCAACCTGGATCGGCTGATACACATCCTGATGATCATGCTGGTGGAACGCGCCGGTGCCCAGCACTGCATGTTAATCAGGCTGACCGACGATAATATTCCTGAAATCCAGGCAAGAGCCACCACCACCGTTGACGGCATAAAGGTCAGAATTGTCCGCGAATTACCGGTCGCGACCGATCTGCCGTTGTCGGTCCTCTCTGCGGTGATCCGCACCGGGCAGGAGATCCGCACCGGCAAACCTGAGGTGTTCAGCCCGTTCAGTCAGGATAATTATCTGGTCGCCTCGGGGGCAGCGGTGATGTGCGTGCCGATGTACCGGCAGGCTCAGATGGTTGGGGTACTTTACCTGGAAAATCGGCTGATGCCCGATATGTTTACCGCCGAACACTCGCGGATTGTTTCCATGCTGGGCGCACAGGCGGCGGTCTCACTGGAGACGGCCCGACTGTATGCCGAACTGGTCGAGGAGAACAATCAGCGCCGTAAAATCGAAAAGAAACTGCTTTCCAGCCAGACGTCGCTGATGCTGGGGGAAAAAATCAGTCATACCGGCTCCTGGCACTGGCATGTGGAACCCGACGTACAATATATCTCTGATGAATATAAACGGATCATGGGCCTTCCGGATGAACAGACCACCACCTCAATGGCTGAATTCCAGCGTCGTGTTCACCCGGATGATATTCTTTGCCTGCGGGAGTTAATTGAAACCAGCGTGATGAAGGGGTCCGTTATGCAGGCTGAATTCCGTATTATCCGCGATAATGGCGAATGTCGTTATATTAAAGGCATTGGTGAGCCAAATGATAACTGGCCAGATGTGGCGGAATACTTTGGCACGCTGACCGATATCACGGCACAGCGTGAATCAGAGAATGCTGTCAGGATCGCTCAGATGGAGCTGGCTCGCGTGGCGCGTGCATCAACCGTTGGCCAGCTTACCTCGTCAATCGCCCACGAAATTAACCAGCCGCTGATGTCTATTGTGGCCAATGCCGGTGCCAGCCAGCGTTGGCTGAAACGTGATCCCGCTAATCTGGAGAATGCCTGCAACAGCCTTGATGAGATCATCAGTGAAGGTCGACGCGCCGGCAATATCATCCGCGGGCTTGAGGCGCTTACCCGTAAACAGGTCGTTGAGTTTGCTTCGGCAAGAATGCACCTGATTACGCGGGATATTTTAAGCCTGTCCCGTCTGGAACTGGAACGCAAACTCATCTCGCTGGAGCTGGACCTGTCGGCGGAAAATGACGCTATTTTTTGTGAAAACGTCCAGATCCAGCAGGTTTTATTAAATCTGGTCATTAATGCCATTGAAGCGATGGCGGAAAACGCCGGCGTACGACATTTACGTATCGCTTCATCGCATCCGGCCCGCGATGTGATTCGTATCGACGTGGCTGATAACGGTAGCGGGCTGCCGGGTGAGATGCCGGATAAGATTTTCGAGTCATTTTACACCACCAAAGCGGAAGGTATGGGCATGGGGCTGACCATCAGCAAGGAGATTATCAAACGTCATGGTGGCGTTCTGCACGCCGAGAACCGCTCTGAGGGAGGAAGTTTATTCTGGTTCACCCTCCCGGTTGAGGGGGGAATGTAGTGAGAGGGGCTCCCGCACGGGGTGGCGGGAGCATTTATTAACGGTGGAAGGGTGCTCAGTAAACCCCACTACCGGCGGCCGCATCATCATCAAGCAGCCCTAACTTTTCCGCGATTCTGACCAGCTCGGGCGCCGAGCGGACGCCCATTTTTTCCATTACCCGGCGCTTATGCACTTTCGCGGTGATTTCACTGATCCCCATTTCGGCGGCTATCTGCTTATTGAGCAATCCCCGGATAACCAGCTGCATAAGTTCCTTCTCGCGCGGCGTAAGTGAACCGTAGCGCTCCCATACCCGACGTTTTTCCTCAGAGAGGGCGACGTTTTTTTCTGAAAACTGTAGCGCATCTGCGACGACATTCAGTAAATCATCGGGCATCACGGGTTTGGTTAAGAATTCAAATGCCCCCGCCTTCATCGCCCTGACCGTGATCGGGATGGTGCCAAAGCCGGTGAGGAAAATCGTGGGTATGGAGTAACCGCGTTCGGTCAGGTGATGGCTGACGTCAAAACCGTCTGACCCCGGCATGTTGAGGTCTACGATCAGGCAGCAGGGTGTACTGTAATCCGTCTGGCTAAGGAATTCGGCTGGCGATGTGAAGCTTGAAACTGCATAACCTGCGGAACTGAGGAGGTTATGCAGTGAGTTGATGACAGACTGATCGTCGTCAACGATATAAATTTTTTTATCCATAGAGACGCTTTCTGACTCTCAACGCTTTCTTCATGAACGTCAATATAACCCGATGCGATGAGCTTTAAAATATAAACTTCACCGGTCTGTTCGTTATCACGCCTCGGCGAGCTGCATCAGGCACAGGAAAATATGCAATGATCTCTTTGTATACTATCCCTTTGTATAACATACACGTCGATTAAACTGAGCCATAATGGCCGTATAAGAGAAACCTGTCAGCCTCACCCGAACCTGTTGATGCGCACGCCTGCTGACCAGCGTAGTCCTGTTGAGATTGAAATGAAAACGCATTTAGCCGGAAGAGAAGATGAAATCAGCACGAAATAAAATCACTGATGCTGTGATTGAGGGTATTCTTCCCTGGATTGATAAAAATCTTTCTGATGAGTCGATAAGAGTCAGAACGGTAACAGAACGCAGCGGTTACGGCCACTGGCACTTTCAGCGGTTGTTTCGTCAGGGAACCGGTATTAATCTTGCTGCTTATATCCGGCTCAGACGTATTGCAAGAGCTGCACATCTGATTGCTTTTACGAATAAAGGGATGCTTGAAATCGCCGTTGAGAATGGCTTCTCATGTCAGCAAAATTTCACCCGCACCTTCAAGTCCTATTTTGCCATCACGCCGACTCAGTTTCGCAGGAAATATGCAAATCGCGCAGAAGCATTCAGGATATTAACCGAAGAACTTTACAATCATCACGAGCTCGCCTCCTCTGTAAAACTGAGCTCGGCCGTAAACTTGACGTTTACGCCGCGACAGCAGTAAAAGGGCGTTAATGCCGTCATCTGAAGATGAGCAGCCAGGGGACATCTTCTTCAGCGTCATCAGCAAAACAGGCGCTGATTTGGCTGCCTTTTAAGACAATTGATGACTCAATGGCTTGTTATCTTAGCATGAGCCATTTTTCTTTCCCTGAAGAGTCCTTGATTTATGCATGATATCGTCATTGTTGAGCCGGCATTTTTCACCCAGTTTCACTGTGTGGGCAGCGCCTGTCCCGATCATTGCTGTAAAGGCTGGGATATCGAGCTTGATAAGCCGACGGTGAACCGCTACCTGCAGAGTGATGAGATTGAAATACGTCATATAGCGCAGGAAAATGTCATCACGACGGAAATAAATGAGGGCAGCTGGGGGAAGATTAAATTACAAAGCAACGGAAACTGCTCTTTCCTCGATGAAGACCGCCTGTGTAAAGTCCATAAGTCTCTGGGCGAAAAAGCGCTGAGCGGCACCTGCGCGATCTATCCGCGGCTGTATGGCAGCTTTAAATATGAGATCCGCAGTAACCTGACCCTGTCCTGTCCGGAAGCCGCCAGGCTGCTGTTAACCACACCGGGGGCGATGCTCTTCGGCGAAAGGGTCAGGCAAAGCCCCGAGCCGCTGGATGCACCGGATATCAGCCAGGAGGACCGGCTGATCGGTCTGATGTGTACGCATATTATGGTCGGTTGCGGGTCAGACATCGAAGAGGGGTTTTACGGCATCACCATGCTGCTGCTTTATCGCGATAAGCTAGCCGGGGACGCTGACCTGCAGGAAAAAATGCTGCGTTTTTTCGAGGATATCCAGACGGCGCTGCAAAACGGCACGGTAAAAAAAGAAATGGCCGAGCTGCACCCCGATCATCAGCTGCAGTCCGCGCTGCTGTTACGTTTGCAAAGCTATCTGAGCACCAAAAATGAAGGGCGCGGCGGACAACGTTTACAGCGCTATTATCAGAACCTGACTGATTTAACCCAGGGTGTTACGCAATCCACCGAGGTGACGACGCCAGCACGGCAGCTGAATACTATCTGGCGGGAGAAGGCGCTGCCGTGGCTACAGGCTCGCCCCCATCTGCTCAGTAATTATATTCAGTATCGACTCTATGAGGATCGCTTCCCGTCGAAAAAGGGCAGGGAACCCTTAACCCATCTTCTGCTGCTGATGTCGGAATGGCTCCTGTTAAAATGGCTGATTGCCGCTTCCGTTGAACTTAACCCCGAATTCAGCGAAGAGGAGGTGATTAATATCGTTTACAGCTATCACAGCATCACTAAGCATGACAAATACGCTGATGATAAACTGCTGGCAGAGATCGAACAGATCGACTTCACCGATAAATTTTCACTGATCTATCTGCTGACTGGCGGATAAGCAAAAGCCGGCCAGGTTTTCTGGTTCAGCAGCGCCGACGAAGCGGGTCTGTACGGTGATACGGCCCGTCAGATCGACTCCTCCAGAAACTGAATAAAGGCTCTGACCTTTGAATTCAGCGCCGACCGCTCGTTAACGCAGGCATAAATATCCATCGGTAACGACGCCATATCAATCCCGTCGGTTGGGTCCGATTGCAGCAACGGGACCAGCAGACCCTGCTCAATCAGCGGCCGGGCAACAAAGCTCGCCAGTCGCGCAACGCCGCCGCCGTTCACGGCTATTCTGGCGATGATATCAATATCATCGCTGATAAATGCCGGGTTGAGCCTGGCGCTGACCGGCTGGCCGTTGACCATAAAGGTCCAGGGCAGAAAACGGCCGTCGGTCGGATAGCGGAATACCAGGCAGGCGTGGCGGCTCAGCTCATCGGGATGCTGTGGGATGCCCGCGTGCGCCAGATACGCCGGGGCCGCGCAGAAGATAAAGGGTAATGAGACAATTTTTCGCGCAATCAGCTGGTCGCTGAGCTGTGCCTCAATACGAATGCTGACGTCGACGCCCTCCAGCCGGTGGTCGACGTTGCGATCGGTGCTAATCAGTTCGGTAACAATACCTGGGTAAGCCGTTTTAAAGGCCGGCATCAGCGGCGCGAGAACGTGACGGCCGAACGCGGCCGTGGTGGCGATGCACAGCGGGCCCTGCGGTTTGCTTTCCAGCGCAGCAGCCTCAGAGGCGAGATCGATATCATGGGGAATGTGGCGGACTTTCTCGAAATAACGCTGACCACTTTCGGTTAAGGTCATGCTGCGGGTGGTGCGTGACAGCAGGCGTACGCCCAGATGTGCCTCAAGACGGGAGAGGCTCTGGCTGACCGCCGCCGGGCTCATCCCCTTGGCACGCGCCGCCGCGGCGATGCTGCCGTTCTCCACTACGCGAATAAAGGTGCCAATCAGCCCTAACAGATCCATCGCCGCCTCAACGTCATATTCGATAGTTTTGCTTAATAATGATTAAAGCTTCGCCCGGCTACCGCCGCCCTGAACGGCCTGATAATTTAGCGGCTGTTTTATTCACCGCCGTTTATTATTAATCGTTAACAGGATGACACCATGACCGACGCCGTCGCAAAAAATCCCGCCCGCATCCGCCTGCCAAAGCACGCCTCACCCTATATCTTTGCGCTGTATATGGCAACGATCATGGCGTTTCTGATGAGCCTGGTGATCACCTGGGCTGAGTTCGGCCTGGGCACGGATTACATGACAAATGTGATGAATGCCTATCAGATTGCCATGCCTGCGGCCTTTGTTTGCATCCTGGTGGTGCGCCCGGTGGTGATCCGGCTGGTGGGGCTGACCGTGCACGGCCATTAAGCCCCGTAGCCCATCACCTGCAGCAGATGCTGCGCCTGCTGCACCGCGTCCTGGCGATGGGCCACCCCCAGCTTCTGATACAGGTTGCGGATATGCGTCTTGATGGTGGTCGAGGCCACGTCCAGTTCCCCGGCGATCTGGTCGTTGCTGTAGCCGGAGTAGATCAGCCCCAGCACCTGCCATTCGCGCTGGGTGAGCGGGCTGGTGCGGATCAGCTCCGGCACCTGCGGGTGGGTTAACAGCTTATTGACGAACCCTTCGTCGAAGTGCGCGAACTTATGGCGATGATGCTGGTTAATTTCGCGCAGGATCTGCTGCGCCCGCCGCTGCTCAAGGTCGGGCAGCAGGTTAAGCTGGAGCAGCTGACGCAGCTGCTGGGCCATCATCTCCCCCTCAATCACAAAGTGGCTGATAAACCCGGTGCGGTTCGCCAGCCCCAGCGCTTCGATCAGCGCCTGCTGCGCCTGCGCTTTACGGCCGGTGTGCCAGTAAAGCAGGTTGCTCAGCAGCAGGTTACGGTTCAGGTCACTGGTCAGGCGCAGCTGGCGGGCGTTGTGGTTAAGCTCATCCAGCACCGCTTCGGCTTCGGCGAACTTCTCCAGCAAAATCTGCACGCGGGCGATATTGCGCCACTGCCCCTGCTGGAAGTGGTTATCGGCCATATCGGGCTTACGCGCCTGCTGCAGCCACTGTCCGGCGGCCGCCTTATCGCCGGTCATCTGCCAGTAGATCACCCGCGGCTTGTCGGTGTTGGTCAGCCAGTCGATATGATACTGCCCGGTTTTCAGCAGCGCTTCACAGCGCTGTAAATGATGGTGGGCATTGTCCAGCTGGCCGCGCGCCAGCGAACATTTCGCCAGCATCGCCAGGCACTGCAGCTGCTGCTGCGGCTGAAAGTTGGTCAGCACCTCCAGCCCCTGGCGCGCGGCGTCTTCGGCGTCGTCCAGCCGCGACCATGACCACAGCAGCTGCGAGCGCAGGCGCAGTAAAAATTCGTGCATCGGCAGCTGCTCCAGGTGCTGCTCGCGCACCAGTTCGAAGGCGCGCTCCTGCATCTCAAAGGCGGCCTGCAAAAAGCCCTGGGCGATCAGGATCTCGCTCTGCTGGATCAGCGCCCACAGCGCGTAGTGGTAGGCCTCGTGGCGGCGGGCGATCTGCTCGGTCTGCTGCATCAGCGGCAGCGCGCGGGCGAGGTCCCCTTTGCAGTGCTGGATTTCGCCGGTCACCGAGGTGGCGACAATGCGGCTGTAAAAACTCTCAAAGGAGAGAAAACGCAGCGCCTCGGCGGCCAGCTGCTCCGCTTCGTCCTGGCGTCCGTCGTTGATGGCGACCTGGGCGCGCAGCGCGTTGAACTCGGCGTTCAGGTCCTGATCCATTACCTGGTCCTGTTTTTGCATCTCGCATTCCGCCTGGGCCAGCAGCGTGTTGACCTCGGCGTAGCGGTGCTGGCTCTGGGCCAGCCACGCCTGCAGCAGCACCAGCTTCGGGTTGCGGATCAGGCAGTCGTACGGCAGCGCGGCCAGGCACTCTTCCAGCAGCGCCAGCTCGCTATGATTGAACAGCGACCAGGCGTGCTGCAGCATAATATCGCGCAGCATCGCGATATCATCCGCGGCGAGGGCGTGGTGGATCGCCTCCGCCGGGAATCCCTGCGCCAGCCAGCCTTCTGCGGCGGCGCGGTGGATGGCGGGCAGCTCCGCCGTCAGCTCCCACTGGCAGCGCTGGCGCAGGAAGGTGGCAAACAGCGGATGGAAGTTAAACCACTCGCCGGTGTCATCCATACGGTGAATAAACAGGCCCTGGCGCTCCAGCTCCTCCAGCCGCTGCTGGCCGTTGCTGTCGCCGGTCAGGCGCACGATCAGGGCATCATTCATCGAGCGCAGCAGCGAGCAGCGCAGCAGAAAATCCCGCGTCGGCGCATCAACGCGGTCCAGCACTTCCTCCACCAGATAGTCGGACAGGTGGCTGGCGTTCAGCCCCGCCAGCTTACGCGCCGACTGCCGGGTGGACTGGCGTGACGGCGTACTGGACTGGCGGGCAGACAGGGCAATCAGCTGCAGGGCGGTAGCCCAGCCGGCAACCTCATCGCACAGGCGGCTGCTGTCGGCCGGATCGATCGGGTCGTTCAGGCGGTTGTCGAAAAACTGCTGCGTTTCCGGGTGGGTGAACGCCAGCTGCGCGGCGTTCAGCTCCAGCAGCTGCTCGCGCACGCGCAGGTTGGCGATGCCCAGCGGCGGCAGGGTGCGGGACAGCACTACCAGCGACAGGTTCTCCGGCTGATGCCGCAGGAAGAAGCGCATCCCGGCGTGGATCGCCTCACTGGTAATCAGATGATAATCATCAATCACCAGCAGCAGCGGGCGGTGCCAGTCCGACAGCTCGACAAACAGCTGGGCGAACAGCGCCGGCAGGCTGGCATACTGATGTTTCTGGCTGAGCGCCTCACTTTTGCCGCAGTGGCCGCCGCAGGCCTGCTGAATGGCGGCGATCAGATAGCTGGCGAAACGCTCGGGCAGGTTGTCGCTTTCATCAAGAGAATACCAGCCAAGATCGCTCTTACCCGCGGCCCAGTGGGCCACCAGGGTGGTCTTGCCATAGCCCGCCGGGCCGGCCACCAGGGTCAGACGATAGTTCGGTGCCGCCGAGAGCCTGGCCAACAGTCGGTCACGAACCACGGTATTTTGCTGCCGCACCGGGCGGCTCAGTTTTGATGGGATCAGCATTTTTTTCGATTCTGTTGAAGGTGATCAGGAGGCGTAATCTTTATTTCGCAGCGCGTAATTAATCACTTTTTCTAAAGTCCTCCTTTGAAACCCTGAATGCAACAATGTTAAGGAGTTACATGTCGTTAACTTGCTCTGCATCACATTTTTTAAGGCTGATTTTACCCCCCATCCTCCTCACCGGCCGCCTCCTCCGGCTACGCCCCGTTTCTCCTCCCTGCCTGATTGCCGGCGGGAGGATGCCGCCCCGCGCTGAAGGCGGCAGCATAGCGCGTAATAACACTCCATTTCCCTACAGATCCGCGAATAAAGAGGCATGTGATGCAGGTGACTTTTGATAAAACGCAGTTTACCGCCGCGCTAAAACGCCGGTGGCAGGGCTTTGGTTTACGCCGGGCAGAGCAGATGACGCCGCACCAGTGGTGGCAGGCGACCAGCGCGGCGCTGTCAGAGCAGCTGAACGCGCAGCCTGAACCCGCGGCAACGCAGCAGCCGCAGCGCCATGTGAACTATATTTCGATGGAGTTTCTGATCGGCCGCCTGACCGCCAACAACCTGATTAACCTCGGCTGGTATGATGAGGTCAGCCAGGCGCTGCAGGAGCAGGGCGAGGTGCTGGCCGATGTGCTGGAGCAGGAGACCGATCCGGCGCTGGGCAACGGCGGGCTGGGGCGTCTGGCGGCCTGTTTCCTCGATTCGATGGCCACCGTCGGCCAGCCCGCCACCGGCTACGGCTTAAATTATCAGTACGGCCTGTTCCGCCAGTCGTTTCAGCAGGGGCAGCAGCAGGAAGCGCCGGACAACTGGCAACGCGAAAGCTATCCGTGGTTCAGCCACAACAGCGCGCTGTCGGTGGATGTCGCCTTCGGCGGCAGGCTGGTGAAAGATGCGCAGGGCACCGAGCGCTGGCAGCCGGCTTATACGCTGCGCGGCGAGGCCTGGGACCTGCCGGTGGTCGGCTATCAGAACGGCGTCACCCAGCCGCTGCGCCTGTGGCAGGCCAGCGACGTGCATCCGTTCGACCTGACGCTGTTTAACGACGGCGCGTTCCTCAGGGCGGAACAGCAGGGCATCGACGCCGCGAAGCTGACGAAAGTGCTCTATCCGAACGACCACCACGACGCCGGTAAACGCCTGCGCCTGATGCAGCAGTATTTCCAGTGCGCCTGTTCGGTCGCCGATATTCTGCGCCGCCATCATTTCCTCGGGCGCAGGATTGAGGATCTGCCGGCGTATGAGGTGATCCAGCTGAACGATACCCACCCGACCATTGCCATCCCGGAGCTGCTGCGCATCCTGCTTGACGAGCACCGGCTGGCGTGGGACGCGGCCTGGGATATCGTGCAGAGAACCTTTGCCTACACCAACCATACGCTGATGCCGGAAGCGCTGGAGTGCTGGGATGAGAAGCTGGTGCGCAGCCTGCTGCCGCGCCACTTCTCGCTGATTAAAGCCATCAACGCCCGCTTTAAAAAAGTGGTGGAACAGCGCTGGCCGGGCGACAAAGCGGTGTGGGAGAAACTGTCGGTGCATCAGCATCGCCAGGTGCGCATGGCCAACCTGTGCGTGGTCAGCGGCTTTGCCGTTAACGGCGTGGCGGCGCTGCACTCCGAGCTGGTGGTCAACGACCTGTTCCCGGAGTATCACCAGCTGTGGCCGACGAAATTCCACAACGTCACCAACGGCATCACCCCGCGCCGCTGGTTAAAGCAGTGCAACCCGGCGCTCTCCGCGCTGATCGATACGCAGCTGAACACCGGGTGGGTGACCGATCTCGATGCGCTACAGGGGCTGGAAAAATCGCTGGACGATGCGACGTTCCGCCAGCGTTACCAGCAGATCAAGCGTGACAACAAAATTGCGCTGGCCGCTTACGTTAAGCAGGTCACCGGACTGACGCTGAACCCGGAGGCGATCTTCGACGTGCAGATCAAACGCCTGCACGAGTACAAACGTCAGCACCTTAACCTGCTGCACATTCTGTCGCTCTACCGCCAGCTGCGCGATAACCCGGAGATGGACAGGGTGCCGCGCGTGTTCCTGTTTGCGGCTAAGGCGGCGCCGGGCTATTACCTGGCGAAAAACATCATTTATGCCATCAACCAGGTGGCGGAGAAGGTGAATAACGACCCGCTGGTGCGCGACCGCCTGAAAGTGGTGTTTATCCCGGACTACCGCGTGTCGGTGGCCGAGCTGATGATCCCGGCGGCGGACGTCTCAGAGCAGATCTCCACCGCCGGTAAAGAGGCCTCCGGCACCGGCAATATGAAACTTGCGCTGAACGGCGCGCTGACCGTTGGCACCCTCGACGGGGCCAATGTGGAGATCGCCGAACAGGTGGGTGAAGAGAACATCTTTATTTTCGGCAACACCGTCGATGAGGTGAAAGCGCTGCAGGCGGGCGGGTACGACCCGTTACAGGTCCGTGAAAAAGATAAGCATCTGGACCGCATCCTGCAGGAGCTGGAAAACGGCTTCTTCAGCAACGGCGATAAACAGGCGTTCAGCCTGATGCTCGACAGCCTGCTCGGCGGCGGCGACCCCTATCTGGTGCTGGCTGACTTTGCCAGCTACTGCGCCGCGCAGCAGCGGGTCGATGCGCTGTACCGCGATCGCGATGCGTGGACGCGCAAAACCATTCTTAACACCGCCCGCGTCGGCATGTTCAGTTCGGATCGGTCGATCCGCGATTATCAGCAGCGCATCTGGCAGGCGAAACGCTAAGGAGTCCGCATGGAGAATATTACGCTGGAGCAGGCGGCGAGGGACGCGGGGATTGCCCCCGGGTTTATTAACGCCCACGGCCAGCAGCAGGCCACCGCGCCGGAAACCCAACGCGAACTGCTGACGGCGATGGGCTGGCGGGCTGATCGTCGCCCGCTGGCCACGCCGGTGCCGGCGGTCAAAGTCTTTGTCGCCGGGCAACGCCTGGCGCTGCCGGTCGAGGGCGACGGGGAGTACCTGTGGACGCTGCAGCCGGAGAGCGGCGCCACGCAGCGTGGCCGCATCAGCGGCAGGATGACGCTGGTGCTGGCGGGGAAAATCCCGCCCGGTTACCACCAGCTGACGCTGACCCAGGCGGCGGAATCATGGACGTGCCGGGTGATTATCGCCCCGAAACGCTGCTATGAACCGGACGCGCTGCTGGCCGGCAAAAAGCTGTGGGGCGCCTGCGTGCAGCTCTATACGCTGCGCTCGGAGAGCAACTGGGGCATCGGTGATTTTGGCGATCTGACCCTGCTGCTGCGGCAGATTGCCGCACGCGGCGGGGATTTTGTCGGGCTGAACCCGATCCATGCGCTCTACCCGGCCAACCCGGCGGCGGCCAGCCCCTACAGCCCGTCGTCACGCCGCTGGCTGAACGTGATTTATATCGACGTCGGTGCGCTGGAGGATTTCCGCCAGAGTGAGGCGGCACAGCGCTGGTGGCAGCTGCCCGAGACCCGGCAGCGTCTGCAGGCCGTACGGGCCAGCGATGAGGTGGATTACGCCAGCGTAATGCCGCTGAAACTGGAGGGGCTGCGGCTGGCCTGGGCGCATTTCCTCATGCGTAAGCCGCAGGATGCGCAGGTCAAGGCGCTGGCGAACTTTACCCGCCAGGGGGGCGAGAGCCTCCGGTTGCAGGCCGCCTTTGACGCGCTGCACGCGCACCTGGCGCTGCGCAGCGGCGCGACCGGCGGCTGGGCCGACTGGCCCGAAGAATGGCAGGACGCGCGCGGCCCGGCGGTGAGGGCCTTCTGCGAGCAGCACAGGCAGGAGGTGGAGTTTTATCTCTGGTTACAGTGGCTGGCGGAGACGCAGCTGGCGAACTGTTTTCACACCAGCCAGCAGCTGGCGATGTCGCTGGGGCTGTACCGCGATCTGGCGGTGGGCGTGGTCCGCGACGGCGCGGAGACCTGGAGCGACGGCGAACTCTACTGCCTGAAAGCCTCGGTGGGCGCACCGCCGGATATCCTCGGCCCGCAGGGGCAGAACTGGGATCTGCCGCCGCTGGATCCGCAGGTGCTGGTACAGCGCGGCTATCAGCCGTTTATCGACCTGCTGCGCGCCAGTATGACCCGCTGCGGTGCGCTGCGCATCGATCACGTGATGGCGCTGCTGCGCCTGTGGTGGATCCCGGCGGGCGAGACGGCGGATAAGGGCGCATACGTACACTATCCGCTGGACGACCTGCTGGCGATCCTCGCGCTGGAGAGCCAGCGCCATCGCTGCATGGTGATTGGCGAAGACCTTGGGACGGTGCCGGTGGAGATCGTCAGCAGGCTGCGCGAAGGCGGCGTCTACTCCTACAAGGTGCTCTATTTCGAGCGCGACGAGGAGCATCACTTCCGCGCGCCGCAGTCCTATCCGGTGCAGGCGATGGCGACCGTCACCACCCACGATCTGCCGACGCTGCGCGGCTACTGGCAGGCGGACGATCTGACGCTGGGCAAAAAGCTCGGGCAGTACCGTGATGACAGCGTGCTGCAGGGGCTGTACCAGGACCGCGCGCGCGCGCGTCAGGGGCTGCTTGACGGGCTGCATCACTACGGCTGTATCCCCAAAAGAACCGGCAGCCACGCTGAACTGATGGCGATGACCCCGGTGATCAACCGCGGGCTGCAGCGCTATGTCGCCGACAGCGCCTGCGCGCTGCTGGGCCTGCAGCCGGAAGACTGGCTGGATATGGCCGCGCCGGTGAACGTTCCGGGCACCAGCGATGAGTATCCCAACTGGCGACGTAAGCTCAGCCACACGCTGGAGCAGATGTTCGCCGACCATCGGATCAATAAGCTGATTAAGGACCTCGATAAGCGGCGGCGCAGCGGGTCGCTCAGCTGAGGCTAACGCAGTAAGAACAGGGTTTCTCCCGCCGGGGGAAACCCTTTTTTGTTGGGTGAATTCAGGGAGTATCAGCAAAAAAAAGGGCGGCTTATTCAGCCACCCAGAGGACACAGGAAAAGTAGTACACCCGTTGCCGGGATAACGCGCAAAAAAGGGAGCGGTAAACTAGCCTTTTATCCCGCCGGCCGTCAGGCCACCGACCAGCCAGCGCTGGGCAATCAGGAACACCGCGGTGATCGGTATGGCGGAGAGGATCGCGGCGGCGGCGAAGTCCCCCCACAGGTAGTTCTGCGGGTTTAAGTACTGCTGCATCCCCACGGCCAGCGTGTAGCTGTTGACGTCGCGCAGCAGCAGGGAGGCCACCGGCACCTCGGTGATCGCGGCGATAAATGACAGGATAAACACCACCGCCAGGATCGGCACCGACAGCGGTAGCAGCACCAGGCGGAACGCCTGCCACGGCGAGGCGCCGTCCAGCGCCGCGGCCTCCTCCAGCGAACCGTCGATGGTTTCGAAATAGCCCTTGATGGTCCACACGTGCAGCGCAATGCCGCCCATATAGGCGAAAATCACCCCGCCGTGGGTGTTCAGCCCGAGGAACGGCACGTAAATGCCAAGCCGGTCAAACAGGGCGTAGAGCGCCACCAGCGACAGCACCGCCGGAAACATCTGGAAGATCAGCATGCCCTTCAGCAGTGAACTTTTGCCACGGAATTTCATACGGGCAAAGGCATAGGCGCAGGTGGTGGAGAGCGCCACGATGCCCACCGCCGTGATGCCGGCGATTTTGATCGAGTTCCACAGCCACAGCAGCACCGGGAACGGTGGCGGGGTCAGGCTGCCGTCGGCGCTGGTCACGCTGATGCCCAGCGCCAGCTTCCAGTGATCCCAAGAGACCTGATCCGGGATCAGGCTCCCGGTGGCAAAGTTGCCCGGCCGCAGTGAGATGGTGAACACCATCAGCAGCGGGAACAGGATCAGCGCCAGAAAGCACAGCAGTAACAGATGCGTTACCAGCAGCCTGGCTTTTTGCGACCTTGGTTTGACCATCGGCATGGGTGTTGCTCCTTAATCGAATTTCATACGTGAGGCTTTCAGATTGATGACAGCCAGCGCGCCGACCAGCAGGAAGATCAGCGTGGCGATCGCCGCGGCCAGACCGAAGTCCTGCCCGCCGCCGCCCTCAAAGGCGATGCGGTAGGTGTAGCTGACCAGCAGGTCGGTATGCCCGGCCGGCGTGGTGGTGCCGATCATGTCCGGCCCGCCGTTGGTCAGCAGCTGGATCAGCACGAAGTTGTTAAAGTTAAACGCAAAGCTGGCGATCATCAGCGGCGTCAGCGGTTTAATCAGCAGCGGCAGCGTGATGCGGAAGAAGTTCTGCATCGGGGTCGCGCCGTCCATCGCCGAGGCTTCGTAGAGGTCATCCGGGATCGCCTTCAGCAGGCCCATGCACAGGATCATCATATAGGGATAGCCCAGCCAGGTATTGACGATGATAATCATGCTCTTAGCGGTCCAGGGATCGCTGAACCACGCCGGTTTGATGCCAAACAGCGCGTTGAGCATCAGGTTGATCTCGCCGAAGCTTTGATTAAACAGCCCCTTGAAAATCAGGATGGAGATAAACGCCGGTACGGCGTAGGGCAGGATCAGCAGGATGCGGTACACCGCCCTGCCTCTCAGCGCTTCCCACTGCACCACGCACGCCAGCACCATGCCAACGGCGACGGTCAGCACCACGGTCAGCAACGCGAACACCACCGTCCAGACAAAGATCGACAGGAAGGGCTTCTGAATGCCCTCATCGTGCAGCACGCGCAGGAAGTTGCCCCAGCCGATGCCGACGGTAAAGCCTGGGCTGAGTTTCTCCGCCTGCCACTCGCCGCCGGCGTCGATCGCCTGATAAAAGCCGCTGTGCATATTCGGCCGGTAGACCACCCCGGACTGCACGTCGGTCAGCTGCTGGTTCTGCTGATTCAGACGGTAGAGCGGCTGCGTGCCGGAGAACTGGCGCAGCGAACTCATCCGCAGCGTGGCGCCATCCGGCAGCCGGGCCATCAGCCTGCCGAGCGCCTGACGGTTCCGGGTCACCACCCGCAGCCCGGCCTTCTCGCCGGCGGGCAGCGCCTGCGGCGTCAGCGTCAGCGTCTGCACGGCGGCGGCATCAAAGGCGAACGGCGGTGAGACCAGCACCTCAGCGCTCTCCGCCGAGGTCAGCGCCAGCTGCCAGCGATCGCCGGCGGGATAGAGGGCAAAGTTTAGCGCTTTGCCCCCCTGGAATTCACGGCCCATCAGCACCGACTGCGCGCGCTCAAACGTCAGCTGATTGGTGCTGCTGTAGTTGGTAAAAGCGATGGCGATGGTGCAGACCAGCGGGAACAGCACAAACAGCGCCATTCCGGCCAGGCCGGGATAGACATAGCGCCACGCAAAGGCGCGGCGGTTGGCGTAAATACAGAGGCCGCTGCCGGAGAGGATCAGGGCCAGGACGGCAAACAGGTATTCACCCTGCGCATACATCAGCACGATCAGATAACCGGTTAAGCAGGCGAGCAGGCCGATGGCCGGCCATTTCAGCACATGACTCAACGGCCGTTTTTTTTCAGCGGTCAGACCGGTTTGGGCTACTGGCATAGGGGCTTCCTTGTAGGCAGGGTGCGGAGCCCGCAGGCTCCGCACCCTCTGTTTCATGACTTCAACGGCATCAGCTGGTGAGGTGATTTATCTGGTAATGCGTGACTCAGCGTCCTGCAGCGCCTGCGATACGGTCTGACGGCCGTTCACCGCGTTGATAATAGCGCTGCGTTCGGCATACCAGAACGCGCTCATCTGCGGGATGTTCGGCATGATTTCACCGTTTTTCGAGTTGGCCATGGTGGCGGCGATGCGCGGATCCTTCTCCAGCGTTTGCTGGTACGATTTCAGCGCCACCGCCCCGAGCGGTTTGTCTTTGTTGACCGAGCCCAGACCCTCGTCGGTGATCAGGTAGTTTTCCAGGAACTCTTTGGCCAGCTCCTTGTTCGGGCTGGCGGCGTTAATGCCGGCGGTCAGCACGCCAACGAACGGCTTAGAGGGTTTGCCGTGGAAGGAGGGCAGCAGCGCCACGCCGTAGTTGATTTTGCTCTTATCGAGGTTTGACCACGCCCACGGCCCGTCGATGGTCATCGCGGTCTGGCCCTTGTTAAAGGCCGCTTCGGCGATCGAGTAGTCGGTGTCGGCGTTAATGTGTTTGTTCTTCACCAGATCGATAATGAACTGCAGGCCGGCGCGGGAGCCGTCGTTATTCACCCCGGTGTCTTTGATGTTGTATTTGCCGTTTTCATACCTCCAGGCATATCCGCCGTCGGCGGCGATGAGGGGCCAGGTGAAGTAGGGTTCCTGCAGGTTCCACATGATGGCGCTTTTGCCTCGGGCGCGCAGTGAGGTGTCCAGCGCCGGGATCTCTTCCCAGGTTTTCGGCGCCTCTTTGATCAGGTCTTTGTTGTAAATCAGCGACAGCGCTTCCACCGCCACCGGGTAGCCGATCAGCTTGCCGTTAAAGGTGACGGCGTCCCAGGTGAACGGGAACAGTTTGTCTTTAAACGCCTGATCCGGGCTGATTTCCGCCAGCAGGCCGGACTCGGCGTAACCGCCGAAACGGTCGTGCGCCCAGAAAATAATGTCAGGGCCGCCGCCGGTGGCCGCCACCTGCGGATACTTCTCTTCCAGCTTGTCCGGGTGTTCAACCGTGACTTTGATGCCGGTCTCTTTTTCAAACCGCTTACCGACTTCCGCCAGGCCGTTATAGCCTTTGTCACCGTTGATCCAGACAACCAGCTTGCCTTCTTCAATTCTGGCAAAGGCGGAAGAGGACAACACCATCGATGCCAGCGCGGACACGGCCAGGGCATGTTTAACGATTTGTTTAATGGAAGGGGCCTTAATGCTGAGAGTCATAATCCAGTCCTTTTATTCTCTGTTAGGAGTCGGTAATGCTGATGTCACAGACGCAATGACAGGGTACCGCGCCAGTGTGGATTCAACCCGGCGCGGCTTCATCATCCCCCCCTCTACGCCCCCACCGCACAGAGTGTGATCCCACCGACACTCTCTGGCGTTATGTGGCTTACCGCGCAGCAATCCCCTTCATTTTTTGCAACCCCGATCACAAATTTGCCACCCGGCCGGAACTTTTTTGCGGCTGCCTGTCTCGCCGTTCCTCCCTGCGCCTCCGCCGTGAAAAACTTTGTTACGGATGATTACCCTTATCCGCTAATCCCTCACTCTTCGTTGCATCGAGTTTTCCCGCAGGCGTCAGGTACAGGAGTTCAGCATGGCGAGCGTTTCCCTTAACGGCGTGTACAAGGCCTTTGATAAAACGGTGATCTCCAGCGACATCAACCTGGAGATTAAAGAAGGCGAGTTCGTGGTGTTTGTCGGCCCCTCCGGCTGCGGTAAGTCCACGCTGCTGCGCATGATTGCCGGCCTGGAGGACATTACCTCCGGTGAGTTGAAAATTGGCGACCGGCGTATGAACGAGGTACCGCCCGCCGGGCGCGGTATCGGCATGGTCTTCCAGTCCTATGCGTTGTATCCCCACCTGTCGGTGGCCGAGAACATGTCGTTCGGCCTGAAGCTGGCCGGGGCGAAGAAAGCCGACATCGCCCAGCGGGTGAATCAGGTCTCCGAGGTGCTACAGCTGGCGCACCTGCTCGAACGCCGCCCGAAAGCCCTGTCGGGTGGGCAGCGCCAGCGCGTGGCGATTGGCCGCACGCTGGTGGCGGAACCGACGGTTTTCCTGCTGGATGAACCGCTCTCCAACCTGGATGCCGCGCTGCGCGTGCAGATGCGCATTGAGATCTCGCGTCTGCATAAGCGCCTGAAGCGCACCATGATCTACGTGACCCACGACCAGGTCGAAGCGATGACGCTGGCCGACAAAATCGTGGTGCTCGACGCCGGGCATATCGCCCAGGTCGGCAAACCGCTTGAGCTGTATCACTACCCGGCAAACCGTTTTGTCGCCGGGTTTATCGGCTCGCCAAAGATGAATTTCCTGTCGGTCAAAGTCACCGGTGCGGAGCCGCAGCGCGTGCAGGTTGAGCTGCCCAACGGCCAGCGGGTCTGGCTGCCGGTCGAGGGCAGCGGCGTCATCGTCGGCAGCAACCTGTCGCTGGGCGTGCGCCCTGAACATCTGCTGCCGGGCGACGTCGCTGAGGTGACGCTGTCCGGTGAGGTCCAGGTGGTTGAGCAGCTGGGCAACGAAACCCAGATTCATATCCAAATTCCGGCCATCCGTCAGAACCTGGTCTACCGCCAGAATGACGTGGTGCTGGTAGAAGAAGGTGCAACATTCGCCATCGGTTTGCCGCCACACCGCTGCCATCTGTTCCGCGAAGACGGAACGGCATGTCGCCGGCTGCATCCCGAACCCGGCGTCTGAAAGCACGCGATCCCCCTACAGGAGAAAAAGATGACAACAATGCGTAAAGCTTCCCTGTCGCTGGCAGTGGCTGCGGGTATCCTCTCGACGCCCGCCCTGGCGGTTGATTTCACCGGCTATGCCCGTTCCGGGATTGGCTGGTCCGGCAGCGGCGGCGAGCAGCAGTGCTTCAAGGCCACCGGCGCCGACAGCAAATACCGTCTGGGCAACGAGTGTGAGACCTATGCCGAGTTAAAGCTGGGCCAGGAAGTGTGGAAAGAGGGGGATAAGAGCTTCTACTTCGATACCAACGTGGCCTACTCCGTCTCACAGCAGAACGACTGGGAGTCAACCGACCCGGCCTTCCGCGAAGCCAACGTAAAGGGGAAAAACCTGATCGACTGGCTGCCGGGCTCCACCATCTGGGCTGGTAAGCGCTTCTATCAGCGCCATGACGTGCATATGATCGACTTCTACTACTGGGATATCTCGGGCCCGGGCGCCGGTCTGGAAGATATCGACCTCGGCTTTGGTAAGCTGTCGCTGGCCGCAACGCGCAACACCGAGAGCGGCGGTTCGTTCGGCTATATCGCCGACCAGCGTAATGAAGTTGCCACCTCTAACGACGTGTTCGACGTGCGCCTGGCCGGGCTGAACACCAACCCGGGCGGCGTGCTGGAGCTGGGCGTCGATTACGGCCGGGCCAACGCGCGCGACGGCTACTCGCTGGCTGATGATGCCACCAAAGACGGCTGGTTGCTGACGGCGGAGCACACGCAGAGCATCTGGAACGGCTTTAACAAGTTTGTGGTGCAGTATGCCGCCGACGCGATGACCGATCCGGGGCAGGGCGCGGCGAACGGCCACGCCAACGGCGCGGCGATCAACAACAACGGCAGCATGGTGCGCGTGCTGGACCACGGTGCGATGGACTTCAACGACACCTGGAGCCTGATGTACGTCGGGATGTACCAGGACGTTGACCGTGACAACAACAACGGCACCACCTGGTACACCGTGGGTATGCGCCCGATGTACAAATGGACGCCGATCATGAGCACCCTGCTGGAGGTGGGCTACGACAACGTCAAGTCGCAGCGTACCGGCGACCGCAACGGTCAGTATAAAGTGACTCTGGCCCAGCAGTGGCAGGCGGGCAGCAGCATCTGGTCACGCCCGGCCATCCGCGTGTTTGCCACCTATGCCAACTGGGACGAGAAGTGGGGCTACAACACCGATAGCGGTGCCGGCAACGGGTTAGCGATGAACGACACCAGCGCCCGTACCTTCAGCCGCGGCAATGACGATGAAGTCACCTTCGGCGCGCAGATGGAAGTGTGGTGGTAGCGTTTTACATGAGCTGAGACGTGCTGGCTGGTGGATTATCGGTGGATATCCGCCAGCCTTTATTGTGAGCAAAAGGAAACCACGATGAGAAAAAATCTGCTGTCGCTGTGTCTGTCGCTGAGCCTGATGGCGGCGTCGCCTGCCCTGGTGGCTGCCGCGCAGAATGATGTGAATACCGCACCGGCGATCGCCAGCCAGACCCTGCGCAACCTGTCATGGACGCCGCTGGTGCCGCCGGTGACGCAGGACGTCACGCTGGGAACCGCCAGCGCTGAAATTAATCAGGGGGATATCCAGGGCGCGGTGGCGGCCTTTGCCCTGCCTGCCGATCGGGGATCGCTGGAGATCACCCTGACCAGCATTGCCGCCGGCAAAACGCTGTATGCGCCGAATGTGTTAGTGCTGGATGAACAGATGCGCCCGGCGGCCTTTTACCCTTCAGGCTATTTCCCGTATCAGCAGCCGGGGATTGTCTCCAGCGACCGGCTGGAAGGCACCCTCAAGCTGACGCCGGCGCTGGGACAGAAGCAGATTTTCCTGCTGGTCTACACCACGCGTCAGGATCTGGCCGGCAGCACGCAGATGGTTAACCCGGCGAAAGCCTATGCGGCGGGCGTGGGTAACGCCGTGCCGGATATTCCCGATCCGGTGGCGCGCCATACGCCGACCGGCACGCTGAGCCTGAAGGTAACCGCCGAACAGAAAACCGGCAACGTGATGATTGGCCAGATCTTCCCGGCACCGGCCCCGGCAGCCGCACCGGTGGTGGTGGGCAGCAGCGTGCCTGCGGCGGCACCAGCACCAGCCCCGGTCAAACCGGATGCGCCGATGCTCGACGATTCCGAAAGCTACTTTAACGATGCGATCAGGAAAGCAGTGAAGGTGGGCGATGTCGATAAGGCGCTGAAGCTGCTGGATGAGGCGGAACGGCTTGGATCAAAAACCGCACGTAAAACCTTTATTGCCAGCGTGAAGTCGTGATCTGCGGGCTTTTACGTTGGTGGGTGAGTATCAGGGAGGCGCAGTGCGTTAGTCACATGGGGCGTGCCGGGTTTGCCGCTGGTGAACCCGGGGATCTGGCTCAGATATCGAGTGGCCGGGGAAGCGGTGGCCTTTGGCAGAACGGCGGCGTGTATGCTGGCCTATTATCCTCGCACGGTTATTTTCCGGCCAGCCGCCTGTTCAGGTCTTCGTAGATCTCGTCGCGTCTGTCGACGGCAACCACGGTAACCGTAACCCTGACGTTTCCCGCGTCATCAGAGGTGACGGTATACGCCAGCCGGAAGCCGTCGTTTCTCAGTTTGATTTTGTAGCAGTTATGCTGGAGAGAAAGCCGGTTGGCCGGCATCGTCAGCGCTTCATATGACGCCGCGCGCTTCTTCAGCACTTTGGCAAACTTCTCCCGGATAGACGGGTTCAGAGAGTCCCACTCTTTTTTGGCCAGCGCCTTAAACTTCAGAGTGGCCTTGAAGGTATCGGACATCAGAGATCGTCCCAGCTTACGTCGAGCTCGTCGTCTCCGGCTCTGTCCAGCGCTTTTTGCAGCAGCAGCGCATCGCTCACGTGCTCGAACATCAGCTCAAACATCGCCGGCGGCACGCAGTAAAACGCGGGTTTGTTGTGGTTGAGCACGGCAACGGGTTCGCCGTGCGACTCGTTCATAGCGGCCGTCGGGTTCTTTTTGAACTCGGTGATGGACGCGGTTTTTCTACTCAGAATGTTTTCGGTGATCATGCATCCTCCGGGCAGCGTATCAGGCGTAACTCAGCACTGATAATAGCGCTTTTTTTAGAGCTTTAAAAGGTGCTTTTAAAAGCACTAAAAGTATCGTAATCCCGTAAAAGACGTTAAAGAGGTCGAATCAATCGCGGCCGCACTTATAGAACGGCGCCGTAAAACAGCGATGGTGTGAGCCGTCGGCCCGGACCTGTCCGGCCGGGCTGGCGATGGAAATCACCCGGGCTGGTGGCTCTCAGCAACCAGATCTAACCGGATATTTTGTTTAATTAACAGCTTCCTGGCATCATCAGGGATGGCATCATCAGTGATCACCTGGTTGAAAGTATGCTCAATTGAAACAGGGTAGGGGTGGACCAGGCCAAACTTGGATGAGTCGGTTAATGCCACCCTGTGGGTGACTTTTCCCATCACCGCATTAACAACATCACATCGCAGCATATTTCGTCCGGTAAACCCTGTTTGCGGATGCCAGCCGTCGACGCCGATAAAGGCCTTGTGGAAGTGTAACTGCTGGATGCAATAGCGTGCTAACGGACCGACAACGGATTCACTGCTCTTCTGTAACTGGCCACCGATAATGATCACTTCACACTGGGAATCCCTTAACAGGTGAGCAATGTAATGGCTTACCGTAATGATGGTTAAGTTCGATCGGGTTGCCAGCGTTCTGGCCAGCAGGGCATTGGTGCTGCCTCCCTCAATGAACACGGATTCGCCATCAACAATTTGAGAAGCGGCAAACTCAGCGATTGACTGTTTCACGCTGTATCTTGTCCGCAGGCGCGAACTGACGTCATCACTGTCTGGCGTAACCGCCGAACCATGAATACGTTTCAGGAAGTTACTTTTTTCAAGCGTGTTCAGGTCCTGACGAATGGTGACTTCAGAAACGCCGGTTAGCTGAGACAGTTCGCTGACGCTGACGCTGCCTCTTTCATTGACTAACCGTATTATCTGTTCGTGTCTGTTGTTCATTTCAGTTCAGGCTTGCAGGGATAAGTACGTCGAGTCTAGCAGATTCATAGATAACAAGCAGTTGCCCTGTTCGTTATCGGACAGGGCAACTCTGCGATCGCGATCAGCTAAGCCCCAGGCTTCTTTTGCCGATGGCGTTTAAATCAGCCGTGGTGAAACGCGACTGCCAGTCCTGTTCGTAATTCTCGCGGGGGAAGTCTGCCGGCGACGCTCCTTTGTCCAGAGCATCGGCAACGCTTCGTGCATAAGCCAGGTTTTTCTCACACAGCGGTGCTGCAGGAATATACATCACATTGCCCCAGCCCTGCTGATCCTCGACCGGCGCAACGGAATGAATGATATCGCAATGCCACCAGACCGAGTCCCCGGCCTGTAATGCAGGAATTGAACACAGCCCTTCGACCAGGTCAGGATGCCACTGCGCTGAAATGGGCAGAACTTTACCCGGCCCAACGCCGCAGAGTTCATCTTCCGGAACATCCTTCAGTAAGGGGCGCAGAAGAACATACGCCATCGCCACCGGCACAGGGACGACGTGCAACAGGCCCTGGCCGATCGCCATATCTGACAGCGCCGTCCATCCCTGGAACGTCCTGAAAGCTGAGCATTTAGTCGTATTATCAACGTCATACTCATTCACTTCTGAACGGTATGCCGCATCCCAGGGATCGTAATCGTCGAACTGACCGGTGAAGATTTTACGGAAGACCTTCTGATAAGCCGGGAGTAACCAGCGTTCCAGCGCGCCTGAGTCGGTATGCGCGCCAAGCCCCTTCGATGTGGTCCCCGGCAGGCGGCGACGGATACGGTCCGGATAAATGATGTTCACATCCGGATCGAACCAGCTGATGCCCGCAGATTCAAATTTCCAGAGACGATTCAGAAAAGACTGCGTCAGCGCCATCGCGCTGCTTTGACGCGCCTCCATTTGCGCATGTGACCAGTAAATGGGGTATATCTCCGGGCGGGAAGCCTCGAGACTGCCAAAGAATGCGTCGCCAGGGCCTTTGTACTGCGCATCGAAATCATTGCGCTCAAGATACTCAAGCATGGAGCGATCCCAGGCCAGGGCCTTACTCCGTTCAAAGTTCTGGCGAACCACAAGGCAGCCACGGCGTCTGATATGCTCAACGGCTTCCGGGCTCACTCTCTTTTCAGCGATATCAGCCCAGCTGACCTCCGGCCATGCCGTGCCATATCTTGCTTCATCGGCTTTTGCCGCTGCAATCTCCTGAATAATCCTGGTTTTTACTTTCTGGAACACCCCTTCAACGTCTCCGATTTGCTGACGAAGCTGTTGTTTCATCAGGCGGATACTGGCCTTGTGGTCTTCTGGCAGTGTGGTCGATGTAAAAACGTTCATGGTAACTCCTCCGGATTAAGCTGCATCATTTTCCGAACGAATATCAAAAAACCTTCGTTCGTAAGTTTTGTTGCTTCGAATGCTAACAAGGATGCAACATGAAGGTGGTGATTCCCGTCACATTTTTGTTGCGAACTGAGGTATTGGAGGCCGGTTATCGGCTGTAGTAACCGGCTGGAAGGCTCTATGATGCTGATGCTGATGCTGATGCTGATGCCGGAGCTGGGCCAGAATTCCTGCTGGGCTACATGACATGTCAGGGTCTGGCTGGTGGTGGGCGCGGGGAATATTAACGGGAGGCAGTAACCACTTCTTACCAATTAAGAGAACAACCGGAACTGAATCTGTCCGCACAGTAATGCGCTATTGTGCCGCGTAGTCTGGGATAACTGTGCGATGGTCTTCACCGGAGGGAACGGCGCTGACGCAAGGCTAGCCCCCGTGGAAGCACCCGCTGGTGCTCCGAGAAAGGTGGATAGCTTGATGCATTGTGTTCCGTTTAACGGAGGGAGGGGGAGGCATAATGTTATTTTTATTATCGACTAACAGGTATAGTTTTTATTTTTTGGCTCGGTGTGTTGATCCATAAAAATAATCTTCTATACCTGCTTATTCACTTGTCTGTTATATATTTTCTTCAGTCTTACTTTGCTAAGAAGTTGGCCATGTCATTCCGTTGGTAAATCTTTCATACCAGTATTTTCTGGTGAAATCATCCTGTTGATCAAGTTCATAAACATAGCCCCGTAATTTTTCATTTAATGGAAATTTGTACTTGTACTGACAGATTGCAAGTGCGTTCTGTATACTAAAAAGTTCATCAATCAGCAGTTGACTTTCATCAAATGATAATTGGCTAATTTTTTGAATGATTTCGGTGCATCTTTTTTCATAATGCAAGAGATGTAACTCAATCGAACCGCGTAGATCTCGATATCGAATGAGCTCTTCCTGCATTACTGGCCAAATATCCATGTTTATCCTCAAATTTATTTTTTCAGTGGTTGAATGTGGCCAATTTGGCCTGTAGTGGGATTATACACCATTTCAATGCCTCCGACTTCATATCTCATATATCCGGGGGCCCCTCTAGGGTCTTGCATGACTTTAGGGTTACTGTTGAGTATCTCCCTGGCCTGAAGGAACGGCGCTTTTCTACCTTGTTGCCACAAACGGTCGTAGTAACTTGTACTTATTTTTAGCCCGTCGGCTACGTAGAATCCATTTTCTAAAGTAATAGGCCTGCCATTAACATTCCCCTTTCTCGAACCTAAGACAATTGCACCCACTGCTAACATATTATGCACGGATGTTAATGTTGAATTAGATAATCCAAATTTATTTCTTGCCTCACTTATCCACTGGTTTTTTGCAAAAGTTTCACTATCAGTAATACTATCATTTACGGTGTAAGTGAATAACTGCTCTATGTAATTTTCAGTGTGCGCAGGGTAATTTCCATATCTGTTTTTTGATTTGCTCACCCAATAATCTGATAGAATACTATCTTCATATAATGTGATTGGATATTTTTTCATTAAGGTGTCATAAAAATCTCTCTCAACTGAGCTTAATGCTTCCTGATAGGTGCAATTTGTCTGGCGACATGATGCAGCCAATAGTTTTTCTTCAGATATCTTATCTCCTTTAGATAGTTCTTTTATGGCGATTAATTCATCTTGATGTAACTGTCGGTTAAACCTCTCTATTATCTCCGCTGCGTTGGCACCACTATTTACTCCGTTAGCCTGGTTAGTTGCCAGCGCTCCGGCCAAAGCCCCTGCTACACGGCTGATCTGTGCATCTCGTTCCCGCCAGCCTACAGTTTTAAAAAGATTGTCATTAATTATAATCCCAGCTAACTCTGCTGCCAGTGCTCCTGCTACCGCACCTTTAACATTTCCTTGGCCAATTTCAGCGGCAATGCCTGAGACAACCATATGTGACAAAGTCTTTCCAGGAATCCCTAATACTCCCCCGCGGTCTCCAACAAATTTCGCACCTTCAGCATTAATCTGATCGGCAACATTACTCAGCAATGCGCTTGTTAACTGATCTTTAAAACTGCCGCCATTGATTGTGGTATTCAGGCTTGAACTGAGGATGGATTGTCCTGCCACACGCTGGACTATTTTACCCCAGTCACCCTTACTCAGAAGTGGAAGCTTTGTGGACGATGCTGTGGCATTAATACCAAATACTGCCTGGTCAAAACCCGCCAGGGTTCCGCCAACCACCATTGAGGTCGCCAGAGATTTTACTGAAGATGAACTGCCTAACGCCTGCAGTGTCTTCGATAAGTTACCTTTGTTTTCGACCAGCGCGACGGCCGCCTGCGAGGTCAGCGCCGTCATACCGGCTGCTCCCACACCGTAAGCGGCAGCACCCGCAGTGGTTGCAGCAGCCGAGCCGCTGGCGGTAACCGCTGCTTCACCAGCCCAGGCGGCCAGCCCTGTGCCGGCGGTAACGGCCGCAACAGCTACGGCTATGATTGCTGACGCGACAGGATTCAGCGACTGGCTCTTGTAATCCCAGCTGTTGTAGGCGTCCTGCACTGGCTGCCACTGCACGTCTTTACGGGTGTTCAGTCCCTTCAGCCAGTCAGTGCCGGTGGTATTGCCGAGCAGCGTGACGGCTTCGTTCAGCGACTGTGCATTTTTTGTTTTGATATCGGCAGTGATACCGGTTGCCGCATTTACCGTCAGAATACCGCCGGTATAAACCGAGGGCATAATCCATCTGCTTTCTGTATACCCCTTATCTGCATTCTTAATCCAGAAACCTTTTGAATTGGTAATGCGCTGTTCAAAGGTGGTGTTCTTCACCGCTTCGAAAATCACTTTACCGTTGGTACTGGTCAGCGTGGCATTTTTACCGGCGTTGATTTTGCTGGCCTGGTAGGTGCTGTCATCACGGCTGAGCAGGTTTATATTGCCGTCAGCGGTAAACTCGGTGACCTTATTGGTTACCTTATGGCTGGTCTGCTTAATGGTGGTTTTTTTGCCGTACCATTTACGACTGGTGGTGGTTTTTTCGTAGCTGCTGGACTCTTCCATCGCCTGGGCATACAGGAAGCCCCCCTTCGCCGCCACGTCCATAGCGCCTTTCGCTATCAGCGAAGTCGCCTGGAAAAGAATGCTGCCGTTCGACAGCAGGGTAAGCACGCCGCCACTGTTCAGTTTACTGTTCTGCTGGGTGACCTCTTCGCTGTAGCCATCGCTACGCTCGCGGTAGATATGACTGGCCACCGCGTTAAACTCCATCTTGCCGCCGGAGCTCAGCGTCATATCACTACCGGAGGTAAACTCGGTGCCCGTTGCGATAAAGTTTTCGTTAGCTGCTGCCGTCAGTGCCTTACCGGCTTTCAGGCTGGCGGTCAGATTACGGTCATCCTTATTGTTGTCGTTCTGGCTGTCGATAGCTGACCAGGCCACTGCTGAAAGCAGCAGATCCTTACCGGCCATCAACGTGGCATTGCCTGTGGCAGCAAGTGATGCCCCCTGGGCGGTGATGTTCTGTGCGGCACTTAAAAGCAGATTGCCACTGGCGTTTACCGTACTTCGCAGTTCCGCAACACGGACGTTAGCAAACAGAGGGTCAAACTGTTCTCCTAATGGCCTTACGCTGAGGTCGACACTTTTACCGGCCAGCAAGGTGATATCCTTGCCGGCTTTAATATTGACGCCGCGAAGTGCAAGGTCGCCACCGCTGTTGATCAACACGGAATCAGTGACGTTGATGGCCCCTGCGGTGAGTAATTTATTGAAGTACTCTTGTGCCTTAGTCGCTGGCAGTGTTTCCATTGGCCGCGCGCGTTGCAAAATTGCATCATCACGGACTAACGAAATATTTCCCGCAGAGGTCATTGAAATATTTCGCCCCTGGGTAGACAACAACGCATTGTTCAAAGTAATTGACTTACCGGCACTCAGGGTCAGATCGCGGGATGCATCCAGGTTGGTCTGCCAGCGCGTTCCGTCAGTGCGGAAATAAGACGGACTGCTGCTGGTGGCTGATTTAATATCCCCCTCACGGCTGATAAGCGTGATATCCTGCGCTTTCAGGTTGCTTTGCAGCAGGTCAATATTGCTCCCGGCAGCGAGGGAAATGGCCCCTCCGGCGGTCCAGGTAGATTCCTTGACACTGGCTTTATCGCCTGCAATCAGGGTGATATCGCCGGTCGCTTTTAATCCTTCACTCAGCGTGATATTTTTGCTATTCAGTAAGATATTGTTGGCTGAAAACACTACAGGGTTTTCAATCGATGTAATGTCGCTAACCGATGCTGGGTTATAATTTGTATTACTTTTGCTGATGATTGAATTATTGAAATCTGCGGTGAGATTGCCGCCAGCCTGCAGCAGTGATGACCTGTTTGCTGTTGCTGACCAGCTACCCTCTTTTCCTTTCTGGCTGTAAATAAGGAGAAAGTATGCATTAGCAGGATCATCTTTAAAGTATGAACTGCGGGGAGCTGTTGGGTTGTAATGGTAAAGTGGGGGTTCAGGATTTGTTATACGTTCGAAATTAGCGTATTCGTTATAAGTCCCGGTTGATTCTGTAATAACTTCAAGATTGCCTCCAGTAATAATAAGGTCTTTCCCGGATTTTATCTCACTGGCGCGATTGCGAAGTTCTGATGCATTGATATATGCATTGCTGCCTGCGCTGATTTCTGCTGGTTTGTTGTCAGAAATAACAGACCATGTTTCCCTGTCGCTGTTAACTGCCAGAGATTTTTTGAAATCAATGTGACCTACCCATTTAAAACTCTTGTCATCAATGTCAGCAGTGTAATCGAATCCCACAAAATCCGTAGGGTGATTATAGAAACCAGCTCCCGCGTAGCGGTCAAAGTCCTTGTTATCTTTAGGCGCTGTAGCCATGGCAACAACTAACTTATGTCGGTCGTTATCCAGCCTGTTGGTTCGGATGATCAAATCACCGGTCGTCGTTTTGATCGTTCCGGAAAGATTGGTCAGATAGGTGGATTTATTTCCCGTCGCATCCTTCTGTATCCACAGATTTTTTCCTGCCTGAATCAGTGTTTTCTCGCCGGTGGTTCGCGCTTCGTCGCTGAAGATGCGCATATCTTCGGCGCTGCTGAACTGTCCTTCATTTGCCAGCCGGGGGCTGTCCACTGTGATATCTCTTCCAGCCTTGATGCTGCTGGCTGAAGAGATTTGCAGTTCCTTAGCCGTGATGTTGAGATCGGTTTTAACCTGGGCTGAGCCAGTGAAGGCCACCAGACCTTTGACGCTCAGGCTGATGTCTTTCTGGTTAGTGGTCAGATCGCGAAGGTTGACGCCCACGCCCTCTTCAGTCGCCACGAGACGGATCTTACCGGCGTACATGCCGCCCAGCGCTTTGGTGTCCACGGCCAGCTGCGGTTTGGTTCCTTCACCACTGACTGGCTTCAGGGTGCCATCCACGTAGCTGATGCGGTTAGCGCCCTGCGTCAGGGACAGGGTCTTTGCGTTTATTTTGCCGTTCATCTCAGTCGCACGGCTGATGATGTCGACGTAATCCGCGTTATTGCCGTCCAACCCCTTGCTGCCGATAACGACGCTGCCCTTTTTAACCTCCAGCGCTTCCATTGTGCCATCTTTACCCATGACCGGCTTGCCGGTGGTCAGCGTTACGGCGGGGGTATTAATAAACCCGCAGCCGTCACAGGTAATACCGTTCGGGTTGGCGATCATTACGTTCGCCTTGCTGCCAAACACCTCCAGCTTACCGTTCAGCTCCGATCGGCTGGCACCGGTCACTTCGTTAATAATCAGCTCTGCCGCTTTACCTTTAAGATTCAGGTTAGCGTTCAGCTGACCGGCCAGCTGAGACTTGCCCGCCGCCGTGGCGTTGTTCAGCACCGCGCCTGGCGTAGCGACATTAAAATCTTTGTAGGTGTTGTGCGAAATCCCGGCCCCGTTGGGGGGGGCTATATTCACCACCGGCACCGTGCCGGACTGCACCTGCGTACCGCTGACCGCGGCGGTAATGCCTGCCGCAATCGCCGGGTTCAGCGGCTGCAGCGCCGTCAGGTAAATCAGCAGATAGCTGGCCCCCCGGGCCAGCGGATTATTGAGTTTGTCCATCGTCATTCCCTCGAAGGATGTTAAAAAGAGCACGTTGCGGTGCCCGGCTGTGTGCTGTTGCTAAAACGTGATGCCGGCCTGCCACCACGCCACCCAGGCGTCCGGCTGCAGGCTGTCCGGCGATAAAAGGGGCTTGCCCACAGTGACCGACTGGCTGAACAGACCGCCGCTGAGGCCGAGGCCCAGCGCCGCACCGGCCACGCTGCCGCCTTCCACCCGTTCGGCTTCCTTCTGCACCCGGCCGATATCCAGCGCACCGGTCAGCGACAGGCCGCCGAAGCTTGCAGAGCTGGCAATCTGCCAGGTGAGCTCATTGCGCCAGTAGGCTCCGCGGTTGCCGGTGAGGTACTGCTCCTTAAAGCCGCGCACCGAGTACTGGCCGCCGACGGAGATCCGCTCGCTGGCCCAAAGGTTGTCCGGCGTGGTCTGGCCGTAGAAAGAGGTCAGATACCAAACGGAGGAGGAAAGCGGCAGGAAGTAGCTGGCGCTGAGGCTGTATTTGCGAAAGCCGCTGCGGGGCAGCCCTGGCCGATCGGGTGCGTCCGGCGTGGCACCCAGCACATGCAGGCCGTGGCTGAGCGACGGGCTTAATGTGAGCCACCCCCCGCCCGCGCTGCGGCTGTAGTTGAGGGTGCCGCTCAGGCCGGTTATGGTCGGGCTGCTGACGCTGAGTTTTTCTCCGGCCAGCCTGTTTTCGCTGCGCCTGCGGCTCAGCGCGGTTTCAAACGCCAGCTTCTGTCTGCCGTCACGCAGCAGGGTGCGGCCAACGGAGAAACGCTGGCTGAGAGCGCTGCCGGCATAGCGGTAGCTGGCCTGCTGCAGTGGGATCTGCTGATAGAAATCGTTCCAGCCGGTCTGCCCGCTCAGCAGCCAGTATCCGTAAGGGATGCTGACGCTGCCGGTCAGGCTGCGGCTGCGCCGGTCGTGTCGGAACTCGCCGTCGCGCGAGGCGGAAAACTGCCACAGGTCGGCCAGATGCAGCGGGTTTTCAACGGTCAGTGAGGCGGCCAGCTGTGCCGTACCGGTACTCTTCTGCCCGCTGTTGTCGGCGCTCACGCTGACACCGACGGATGATTTTTTATCTGCCGGCACCAGTACCACGCGGGAATAGCCCGGAAGCGTGCCCGGCTGAATATCAATGGTCACCTGCGCTGAACGCAGCCGGTTAAGCTGCTCAAGCCCCTGTTCCAGGTCCCGCAGGTTCAGCACCTGTTCCGCTCCTGCCGGCATCGCCATTCTTACCGCCAGCGGCGTGTCACCGTTAAGCGTGACCGACTCGATACGTCCTTCGCTGACGGCGATGATGAGCTCCCCGCCTGAAATATCCTGTTCTGGGAGCCAGGCCTGCGAGGTGATATAGCCTCTTTCCAGGTAAGCAGCGGTAGTTTCCCGTATCAGCGTGTTGATTTGCGCCAGAGTCAGGCAGCGGTTCTGCCAGGAGCGGGCAAGCGCAGCCTGCACGCCGGCCGGCAGATGAGCTGACTGACGGAAACGGATCTGCTTTACCGGATGGCAGGCATCACCGGCGTTAGCCTGTGATGAAGACGTTACGACAGGAAGGTCCGTCTGGTTCTGCAGCGACTCACGCAGCGCCTTCGCCTGTTCGAGCAGGGCTCTTTGACGGTTTTCAATAATGCTCTGATCGGCGGGGCTGAGCGTCTGAACGGCGGCCTCAGTCGCGGGGGCAAGGCAGGATAAAATCAGGAGCACGGCTGCTCCGGCACAACGTTCCCTGTTGATACACACAGCAATCTCTCTTACGATTTGCTTAAAATTTGAGCAAATTATAAATACATACAAATTTAAGTCCAGTCTTATTTACTGGCTTCTATCTTCCTGTTTTAAATGATCTTGATGGCGTATTTTTTGTAGGGGATACGATGGGTTGTTAAGGTCGATGCTCGTTTTTAACGTAAGGATGGTTCATAGCAGTTCACAGCTTATAATGTCCCCAAACGCTTTGACCGAAACAACGTTGTTTGAAAAGGGTTCGTTTTACCTCTGGCAGGGCAGCGTACGAGCAGCGATAAATCAGCCTCCATTAAACCCGAAACCCCGGTGGGCGGGCTTAACGGCGCGTGCGACGTTAAGGGCGTGATTTCCGGGGTCTTGACCACAACTCCAGAGTCCGTCAGCGGTCATCCATTTTCTCAGCGTTTCTGTCGAAATGGTAATGCCATGGCGTTCAGTGAGCTTCTCGGCTGCCAGAGAGTCGGTCCCAAATCGCTGTAGTTTTCACGCAGCAGCGTCAGAATTTTGAACCGCAGTTCATCCGGAGCACGATTATTTGCGGGTCTGCCGCGTTTCAGGGATGACAGTCCCGCAGCGCCAGACTCACGAAAGCGGTTCATTAACCGCTGTGTCTGACGTTCGGTCAAAGCAAGCTGATGAGCAGCATCACGACGGCGCATGCGCTTTTCAACAACTGACTGAATGAGGTTGATCCGACTGAGTTCTTTATCTGACATGGTCACAAGCATCCTGATGTCTCCATGGCCTGAGGATTGGATCCTTTATGCCATAAAAAGTGACATCTCTAAATGGGTTAAAAGTGACATTAGAATATTGCAGTTACACACCCTGTCTGGCCTGTTTTCAGAGGTCCGCTTTGTAGCTAAATTAAGACGTCCGCATGTGGGTCAGGTTTCAGCTCTGGCCGAAGATTTCCTTGCTCCTTGTCTGAAGTTGCTGCAGGGCTTCCAGCATGTCGTTCTGATTTAGACTTCGCTGTGATTTCTTGCCGGGTTGTTTCTTTCTGCGTGAGGTATGGCCGTCCAGTGATGGCAGGGCCTGTGAGCGGGTGTTGTCCCGCTTGTCCTGAACCAGCTTTATCATCTCCAGAGTACGTCCCAGGCGCTTGTTGTCGACGATGGCACCCTGGTCAAGTTCTCCCAGCCGGTCGTAAGTGATGAAGGGCAGGGAAGTACCATTGGCCCGGAGCTCAATAGTGCCGTCCGGATACTGCCAGACATCGATGTATTTCCCCTGAAAACGCCGGTTTCCTTCATTATCCTCAAGTAGATAAAGCTTTTTATCATACTGTAAAGTCAGGTTTTTTGAGACCTTACGCTGTTCACGCCAGGTAAATGTCGCCTGCAGGTTTTCGCCATTCTCCAGCGGGCGATGTACGTCAAAATCGTGCCGGGGCAGCTTTGCGAAGCGGCGGTTGTAATCTGCCATAAACTCATCAGCAAAGGCGTTGGGAGCTTCAGGAGTACTGATACCGCGCAACCGCAGCTCCTTGACCAGGCGGTCCTGTAATGTCAGGTGAGCCCGCTCAACGCGGCCCTTGGCTGAACTCGTATTGGCGCAGATACCGGTAATGTTCAGCTCGTTCATTGCACGGCCAAACTGGGTCTGGCCATCGCCGCCGGTAGCCTGTTTGTTGTTGATCCTGAAGACACTGGCCTTGTCGCTGTAGAACGCCAGAGGCTTGCCGTATCGCTCCAGATAACCGCGAGTGGCTTCAAAATAGGTGAAAGTAGACTCAGAACTGACGAACAGAAGCTGCATCAGCTGGCTGGTTGCATCATCGACATAAACAAGGAGCGTACAGGCCGGGCCACGATCCTCGAACCAGCGATGGTCACTGCCATCAATCTGTATCAGCTCACCAGTACAGGCGCGTCGTGGGCGAGACTGATGGACACGCGACGGTCGTAGCTTACGGGGGATCCATAAACCGGCCCGGGTCATCAGCTTACGCACGGTCTCTTTAGCAAGGTACAAATCATGAACTTCAGCGAGCTTTTCGCAGGCTAATGTCGGACCAAAATCAGCGTAACGTTCACGAATGATGCGCAATGCACGTTCGGCGAGGCCTGGCATCAGTTGTCGGTTCCCGGGCTGGCCACGACGGCGGTTAACAAGATAAAGCGGTTCGTGTTCACAGTAGCGTTCAAGCAATCGGCGGCAGTGCCTGTCAGAGATCTCCAACCGGCTGGCTGCAAGGCGTGTTGTCAGACGCCGGTCAATCACGTCCTGAAGGATCCTGAGTCGGTTCACATCGTTCATCGAGAAAAACTCCGTTCCGTATGCCGTCATGAGTCTCATCCTTTGAAAGCAGCGATCGCTGTGGTGAGACTGTAGCGC